>CANIRZ010000001.1 GCA_947470185.1 Sphingomonadales bacterium
AGATGATACCGCTCTTCTGCAAGCGCAGCGCTCGCTTTCTCGTTGGTCTTAGCTTGGTTGCTTGCCTGCTGAATGCGAAGGGACTTGCGCAATTTGAAATTGTTTTCGCGTGTCTGCCTGCCGATGATGAGCCCGATAAAGGCCATGTGAAAGAAGAATGCCAGCACCGCCACAATGATGACTGTATATGGGATAACGCCGTCAACTGGTATGAATCGTGTTATACTTCCGATTGGATAAGCGGTAGACAAGGTAAAAATATAAATCACAAAATAAAAAAACAATACGGAAACACAATATTTTAGAGGACTCAGACCGATCCAATATTTGTTACGTATCAGGTAAAGCATGGCTGATATTGAAATAAAGATACCGGAAATTGAGATCAGCATTAGACGAAAATTTGTTTCTCCTAAAACAAAACCTATTACTATCGGAGCAAGGCCAATTATCAGAAAAATAGTTGCGATCCGGTTAGATTTTCGGGTGAGGCCCCGGTCTGCAAAACTCATTGCTTTAAGCGCTGAAGATAAGAATAATAATGCCTCACCTAATGGACTGGTAATGCCTTCAACAGCACCAATAACCTGCATTACAAATAAGTTACCCAAAAGTGCTACGGCGTTAGAAAATAGCCAAATATACACTGCACGCGTTCTAATCTGTATCACAAGGAGACAGATCGAGAAAATCACAAGCTCTCCCATAAGGAAGTACTGAAACATTGAAGCTATAGTTACAAAATCAGTATTTGATGTCATCGTGAAGCGTTAGCTCCCAGCATAATTCCAACAGTTGTGCGTAGTTTGTAACCTACGCCGCTTTGGGTGCAGATGTCGGAAGGCATAGGTTTCATAGATAAGGTTTGCTTACCATTTTGCGTTCATAAACAGACACTAATTTAAAAACAAGCCGATGATCGCGCATCGCCGCTGGCGGTGTCTCCCCCCCCCCAGTTCTGACTAAAATTCGGCTAAATCAATCGTCTGAAGCCCTAGGGATTTCTGTTCCTGCCTTTGGCGGGCCATTGTTTTGCACGGCAGCTGGGTGGGGTAATCTTGCCGTTTGCGCTGACGCAGTTTCTTGCGCGGCATGATCTCGCGGAATAGGAACGTCGCGCCTATTCCGCATTTAGGCACATGAAAAAGCCCGCCGCTGCACGGGGCAGGGCGGGCCAATTTCGCTTAAGAAAGCGCCTATTACTTGGCGGCTTCTTTCATGTCCTTACCAGCTGCTTCAACAGCAGCGCCTGTGGCTGCCGTGGCTTCTTTCGCTGCACCGGCAGTTGCGTCCGCTGCTTCATCGGCTGCTTCTGCGGTTGCGTCGGCGGCATCTTCAGCAGATGTCATGGCGTTCTCGGCGCCAGCTTCCATGGCGTTACCCGTTGCGTCTGCTGCTTCTGTGGTTTCTTCGGCTGCCTTTTCGCTAGCTTCGCCACATGCGGTGAGCGATGCAGCAAATGCGAGAGCAGCAACAGTTGCGACTAATTTCTTCATTTTGTTTCTCCTGAGTCCCATATAAATCCTAGCGGGAGTACAGGCGTAAGGTATGAAGCCTGCCTTCCGCAACTATTTTTCTGTACCCCGCGACTTACCCCATTGGCGGGCAGCGGTGTACCCCAGATACCCCGTGCCAAACAGCGCGTATAGCGGTTCGGGAAGGCCATTGAGATAGGCATTCATGCCCAAAGCAATGTTAGCGGCTTTGTCAGGCGCGACAGCGGCGATTAGCCCCATGGGTATGGACCATAACAGCATGATATATATCACATACAGGAAGCTTGGGCGTGCGCGGCTGGTCCACGGGTCCGCCGACTGCGCCTCGGCAAGAATGGCGGATAGTTGCGTGCGCAGGGCATCCATGTCCTGACTACCTTGCAGTTTGATGAGTTCAAGCTTGGCTGCATCGCGCGCCCTTGGATCAGGAATGATCTTATCGATCAGGTTTGCGATTGGCCCAATTATGCCTTCGAGGAGTGACATGATACATTCCTTCCTTAGATGTTCTTAGCCAATTCGGTTTGCGAGCCAGCCGTATAAAAACGCTTCTTGCGCGGGGCGGGATTCTGCCAAGTGGACATAATGTGCGCCTTGCAAGGCATCGATCGCCTTTGTCAGGACAGGTTCGGCAGAGGGGCCGCGACAACGGAAGAATGCTTGCACGGCGCGCAGCGTTTCGGAGCCGATTTTCCGGTCGACGGCGATGTCGGCATAGTCGCGGCCATTGCGGTTGAGGGCGTTCAGCGCGCGTTGCAAAAATCCGATGGCGGTTCCTGTACCCATGTTGACGCCGGTGTCGAACATCTCCGCCGCAAGTTTCGGCGCAAGGCGTTCCAATTGATCAAAGGCTGGCGCCCGCCAATATAACCGTTTGTACATTGCGGCGGCGACGTTGCGCGGTAGCGTGCTCATGTCGCCCATATAGCCGTGACGGCGGGCAACTGCCTGCGTAATACCCCACCGGGTTGGGCCACCTTTGTCCGCCGGATGGTCCACAAAGTCGCCTTCGCGGGCAATCAGTTCGTCAATCAATTGGTCAATATGGTCTATCACCAAAACACCCTCACTTTCGAATCAACAAATAACCCATATGGTTATTTGTAGGAAAGCAAAATCTGCACGGCGGTTGCTGGCGCGGTGGCTGCGGGTCCGAGATGTTATGATGTTAGGAATTTAATTGGTCGGGACGACAGGATTCGAACCTGCGACCCCCACACCCCCAGTGTGATGCGCTACCAGGCTGCGCTACGTCCCGACCGCCGCTGTCCTCGCTGAGGTCAGTGGAAGCGCGCGTATATGGCGCTGGTTTTTGAAAAGCAAGCGCGCTCTCGACGCTTTGACGTTGCGTCAATGAGGTGCAGGTGATAATCGCGCCCGATTGCTTTAGGGCAACGCTTTTATCGGGCGTCACATTATACAACTTGCGAGGGTTTTCCATGGAGTCTCTAATCTTGAACGTCGCCGCTGGTGGGGCTGGTGGTTCTGCATTTTTTGTGCAGTTGTTTCCGCTCCTGCTGATCTTTGTCGTTTTTTACCTTTTCCTCATCCGCCCGCAACAAAAGCGCGCGAAAGAGCATGAAGCCAAAATCAACGCGGTGCAAAAGAATGACGAAGTCGTCACCGCTGGCGGCTTGATGGGCAAAGTGATCAAGGTCGCTGACGATTATGTTGAAGTCGAAATTGCACCAAATGTGCGGGTGAAGGCTGTGAAGTCGACCATCGCCAACGTGCAATCACGCGGAACCAAAGCTGCCAATGATTAACCGCTGGGGTTGAATGGCTGACGGCCCAACCCCAATTTTTGCTTTTCCAGTTCGTTCGGACCCAGCCTATGCTTGATTTTCCCCGTTGGCGCGTATGGATGCTCAACACGCTCATCATTTTCGGTGTGCTTTTTGCTATCCCCAGCCTTCTTCCGGTGCACATGCGCGATCAACTTGCACAATTTGTGCCGGCGCCAGCGATTAATCTTGGGCTCGACCTAGCTGGTGGCAGTCACATTCTGCTTGAAGCCGATACATCGCAGCTCGGCGAAACGCGGCTTGAGGCATTGGAAGATAGCGTGCGCACCGCAATGCGCCGCGCAGAACCGCAGATCACCATTTCCGATGTGTCGCGGGCCGATGGGAAGCTTAGTTTTACGGTCACCGATGTGTCTAAGGTCGATGCAGCGCGCACGGCGCTCATCCCTTTAACGAGCAACACATTGGGCAGCCGCGACTGGAATATCGCGGTCACCGATGGCAATCGTTTCATCGTCACGCCAGAGGGGACGGGTAACGAAAACGCCCTTGATCAGGCAATGGATACAGCCAAGGATGTTATTGATCGCCGTATTAATGCGCTTGGAACGCTTGAGCCAACGATCATTCGTCAAGGCGATAATCGGATTGTGGTCCAAGTGCCTGGCCTCGATGACCCAGCTGCCTTGAAAGCGCTCATCGGTAAAACCGCAAAACTTGAATTCAAGCTGGTTGATGAAATGGCCGACCCTGATCAAACCGCAAAGGGTAAGGCCCGTGTCGGTAGTCAAGTTCTGCCCTATCCGAACAATCCTTCCGGTTTGCCGAATATCGCGGTGCGCCGTCTGGGTGGCATCTCTGGCGATAAGCTGGTTAAGGCTGATCCCACATTTGACTCACAGACCAACGAACCTGCGGTCACTATTCAGTTCGACTCCGAAGGCGGCCAAAGATTCGCCCGGATGACCCAGCAAAATGTGAACAAGCTGTTCGCCATCATATTGGATGGCCAAGTTATCTCCGCACCGCAAATTCGGGAGCCAATCTTCGGCGGGGTTTCCCAGATTTCGGGCAGCTTCACCACAGAAAGCGCCAATGCGCTCTCCATTTCGCTGCGCTCGGGTGCTTTGCCGGTCGACCTCAAAATTGTTGAGGAACGTTCGGTTGGTCCAGACCTTGGCGCTGACTCCATCCGCCGCGGCGTGTTGGCGGCGGTTATTGGTACGACCGCTATCCTCGTACTCATGTTCCTCGTCTATGGCAGGTTCGGCATGTATGCCAATTTTGCTTTGGTCATTAACATTGCCATGATTTTGGGCGTGATGGCACTCGTGAATGCGACATTGACCTTGCCGGGCATCGCAGGCTTCGTTCTGACGATTGGGGCAGCAGTGGACGCAAACGTTCTGATTAACGAGCGTATTCGCGAAGAATTGAAACGGGGCCGGCGCATCGTGCAAGCGATTGAGGTTGGTTACAAAGAAGCGAGCCGCGCGATTTTTGACGCGAACAGCACCAACGTAATCGCGGCCGTTCTGTTGTTTATCTTTGGCTCGGGCCCAATCCGTGGTTTTGCGGTGGTTCTGATGATCGGGATTGTGACGTCGGTGTTCACCGCCGTGACCATCACCCGCATGTGGGTATCGCGCTGGGTTAAGCGCACCCGTCCTACTGAACTGACGATTTGAGGATATTGATATGAAACTGCTCAAAGTCGTTCCTGACGATACCAACATCGACTTTCTCAAATGGCGGAACTTGGCCTTTGGCGTCAGTTTGTTGCTCATGATTGCATCGATTGGGTTGGTTGCCACCAAGGGTTTGAACTTTGGCGTCGATTTTATCGGTGGCCAGATGATCCGTGCGACGTTCACGCAGACGGCCGCCGCACCTGTGGCCGAACTGCGCGAAACAGTTGGCAGTCTTGGTTTTGGCGACCCGACCATTCAGCGTTTTGGCGCCGAGAACCAGGTTTCAATCCGCATGAAGTTGCCCGCCGGCGCGGATAAGAATCCCGAGATCGCTAACGCAATGGCGGAAAAAATCACGAACAAGCTCAAGGCCGATCATCCCGATTTACGGATTGACGGCGTTGACTCTGTGTCTGGCAAGGTTTCGCAGGAATTGTTTAGCAAGGGCGTCCTTGCATTGCTGGCGGCGATGGCGGGTGTTTCGATCTATATCTGGTTCCGGTTTGAATGGCAGTTCGGGGTTGGGGCGATTTGGTCGCTGATGCACGATGTGACGCTGACCTTCGGATTGTTTGCGCTTACAGGGTGGGAGTTTGACCTCAACATCATCGCGGCTTTGCTGACGATTATCGGCTATTCCTTGAACGATACGGTTGTTGTGTATGACCGTATTCGCGAGAATCTGATGAAATTCCGTAAAATGGAAATGGCGTCGCTTTTGAACCTGTCCGTCAACGAAACCTTGTCTCGTACGGTGATGACCAGCGTATCGATTTCGCTGCCGTTGATCATATTGGTGCTCTTTGGACCGGATGTTATCTTCGGTTTCAGCGCTGCAATGGCATTTGGTATTGTCGTCGGAACTTATTCCTCGATTTATCAGGCGGCCCCCATATTGATCTGGCTCAAAGTCGGCTCGCACAGCTTTGTGCCAACCGATGACGCCAGTTCAAAGGCGGAGCGGATCGGCGAAAACTTCGGCGCGAAGCCTTAACGCTTCAGTACGGCCGGTGGTTCGCCGAAACGGAAGGCAATTGCGCGCGCATTTCCCTGTTTTATAATGTGCGCACGAGCCGGACTGCCTTTGCAATCCAAGCCGGATCGGCGACAACTTGTTGTCGTGCTCCAGCTTCAAGTGGCAACAGATGCAACTTCCCTGCGTCACGGCCGAGCAAGCGGCCAAAGATGAAGCGACCACCAGGGCGCGGGACAAGGACGTCCAGATTGAGCGCAGAGGCAAAGTCGTCGGGCTGAAGCTGTTCAAGCCATAATTCGTCCCCGCGCCGATATTCCCCCAATGCCGTCGCAATCCGAAGCCCGACCATCGTCGCGCCGACATTGGGAACCATTATACGTTCCTCCTTAGACGGAGCGTGCGTGCCATCATCATGCAGTATAGCAGCGACGGGAAGATATTGCTGGTCAGGCAGAGCAACGAGGTCACTCGATTCCACACCCAAAGCGTCCGCGATACGGTTAATCCAGATCAGCGACAGCACCCGCATCCCTGTTTCAAGGCGACCGATGGTCTGCGCAGTCGTCGGCGGATTACAGCGCATAGCCACATCTGCAAGCGTGAGGCCTTTGGCCCTTCGTACATCGCGAATTCGACTTTGCATGAATTACTCCTTCACCAAATAGGTTTTTTCTTTCCTACAATATTTACCACATGGCAAGGGTGATTCGCGTAGTCACAGGAGAATGCCCATGCCAGCCAAGTCGCTTTCCAAACGTAAATTCCATGATCCGCGTATGTTGGTGGAGCATGCCGTGGCCGAAAATGGTGAAAGCATAGCCCACCGTACCATCACCATAAACCTGTCTGAATCGCCCTTGTCCTGGCTGCACGCGCGCGGCCATTTGTCCAACCGGCAGATGTTGGCGGGCGAAACCTTGCGGGGGGATTATGAGTCAGCGGCGCTTGCGCCACATGTTACCATGTCGTGGGAGAATATTCCGCGCAGCCGGCAAAAACGCAGCGCACCATCAGGCTTAAACCGCACTGAAAGGATGATGAGTGCAAAGGCACGCTTCGATAACGCTTTGACCGCGCTTGGTCCCGACCTGTCAGATATTGCATGGCGCGTCATTTGTGTTGGCGAAAGCGTGCCGATTGCCGAACGCGAGATGTCATGGCCCGTGCGTTCAGGAAAACTAGTGTTAAAAATCGCATTGGACCGGCTCGCGGTTTATTACCGTATTCCTGGTTAGGAGGCCGATTCTTCAACGATCATGGCCAGTTCCAACCAGCGTTCCTCCGCCGCATCCTTTTCGGCACGCAGGCTTTCGGTTTTGGCGGTGAGTTCGGCAAAGCGGGCTGGCTTTTGCACGTATAAAGCCGGGTCGCTCATTTCCTTTTCGGCTGCGGCAACTTCGGCGTCGATTTCGGAAATGCGCTTCGGCAGCAAGTCATAATCGCGTTGGTCTTTGTAAGTTAGCTTGACCTTTTTGGGTGCAGAGGGGGCCGTAGCAGATGGTGAAACCGAAACGCCTTTATCCACTTTTTTGGCGGAGGGCTTGTCGCGTTTATCGCGTTTTTCTTCCCAATCGGCATATCCGCCCGCGATGATATCGACATACCCCGAACCATCCAGCCCGAGCGTCAATGTCACTGTCCGGTCGAGAAAGTCGCGATCGTGGCTGACGATCAAAACCGTGCCGTCATAGTCGGCGATAACCTCTTGCAGCAGATCAAGCGTTTCCAGATCGAGATCATTGGTCGGCTCATCCAGCACCAGCAAATTGGCCTCACGCGCAAATTCGCGGGCAAGCAGGATGCGCGATTGCTCGCCGCCGGATAAGGACCCGATCCGCGCCTCGATAAGTGCGGGGTCGAACAAGAACTCCTTAAGATAGCCCTGCACATGCTTGCGCACCCCGCGCACATCGATCCAGTCGCTGCCCTCTGCCAACACATCGCGCACCCGCTTTTCAGGTGTGAGCAATTTGCGTTGTTGGTCGATGACGATGCCCGTCAGCGTTGGCGAGAGTGTGATGCTGCCGGTATCTGGTTCCGCCTCGCCAGTTAACATGCGAATGAGCGTCGTCTTGCCGGTACCATTGGCGCCCACAATACCAATGCGGTCGCCGCGTTGAATGCGCAGCGTAAAATCCTTGATGATTGTTCGGTCGCCGAAGCTTTTGCCGACACTTTGCGCGCTGATGACGGTTTTTGTTTTGCTGTCATCGCTTGACGCAGCGAGCTTGGCTGTGCCTTGTGGGCCAATCATGGCTGCACGCGCGGCGCGCATTTCCCATAGCTTTGCCAACCGGCCTTGGTTGCGCTTCCGCCGCGCAGTAACGCCACGTTCAAGCCAATGCGCCTCGATTTTTAGTTTTGCGTCAAGGCGGTCTGCGTTGCGCGCATCTTCGGCAAATACACGCTCGGTCCACGCATCATATCCGCCAAAGCCGATTTCGTTGCGGCGCAGCAGGCCGCGATCCAACCAGAATGTCTGCCGCGTCAATCGCGTCAAAAACGTGCGGTCATGGCTGATGACCATGAATGCGCCGCGATAGCGTGTGAGCCATTCTTCCAGCCATTCAATCGCAGCCAAATCAAGATGGTTCGTCGGCTCATCCAGAAGCAACAGGTCAGGCTCACTCGCCAGCGCACGGCAAATCGCGGCGCGGCGTTTTTCGCCCCCGCTTGCGGTTTTGGCCTCACGGTCCAAATTGATACCCAATTGGTCGGCAATGGCGCGCACCGCATATTCGGGCGGGCCTTTTTCGCCATGAATTGCAAAATCAACGAGCCGTGCAAAGGAGCTGACATCGGGGTCCTGCTCCAACATCACGATGTTGGTGCCGGGCACAACAACACGGTTGCCCTTATCGGCCTCGACCGTGCCAGCCACCAGTTTCATCAACGTCGTTTTGCCCGCGCCATTACGGCCAATAAGCGCTAGCCGGTCGCGTGCGCCGATGAATAAGTCGATATCCTGAAACAGCCAACCGCCACCTTGCTGTAGCGCGAGACTTTCAAATGCGAAAATGGGGGGTGCTGACATGGTCACGGGCGGTAGTGCGCAAGGGGCTGTAATGCAACCGTCACGGTGGAAATTCAGACGCTAAAACAAGTTCAGGGTGACGGTGTGGTATTTGGACGGATCGATGTCACGAAATCCAGCTTGGTCATGCTGAACTTGTTTCAGTATCTTACTTCGTGCATTTGAGGCCAAGGGAAGCGCCTCAACGCAAATTGGCGCGCTCAGGCAAGGTAATCACATGACGCGCATAATTTATCTCAACGGGCAGTATATTCCGGAAACCGAAGGCAAAGTGTCCGTCTTTGACCGCGGCTTTTTGTTTTCGGATTCGGTTTATGAGGTTGTGTCGGTCCTAGACCGCAAACTTGTCGATTTTGAAGGCCATTTGCAACGCCTCGCCCGCTCGCTGAGCGAAATTGGAATTGAAGGCGCGCCGGACGCGCACGCTTGGCTGGGCATCTGCCGAGAACTGGTTTCGCGCAACGCCGTGGAAGAGGGCATGATTTATTGGCAGGTCACGCGCGGCACGCCCGACGACCGTGACTTTGTGTTCCCGCCCGCCGACACGCCCCCAACAGTTCTGGCCTTCACCCAATCGCGGACGCTTGTGGATAATCCAGTTGCAGAGCGCGGGTTAAGCGTAGTGACAGTACCAGACTTGCGCTGGGGCAGGGCGGATATCAAAACGACGCAGTTGTTGTACGCATCGCTCATGAAGAATGCGGCAATCGCGCAGGGCGCTGATGATGCGTGGATGGAACGCGACGGCTGGATTACCGAAGGCAGCGCGCAAAATGCGCATATCATTAAGCATGACGGCGTCTTGATTACCCATCCGCTCAATCGCGAGATTCTGCATGGTATAACCCGCGCGGCGGTGCTGCCTCTTGTAGCGCAACGTATAGAAGAACGGCCGTTTTCAGTCAGCGAGGCGGAACAAGCGGCGGAGGCATTTGTTTCATCGGCCTCAGGCTTTGTAATGCCAGTGGTTCGGATTAACGGCCACGCGATTGGCAATGGCGTTCCCGGTTCGGCAACCGTTCAGCTTCGCCAAGCTTATATTGAATGGGCGCGCCGAACAGCACTTTAAGTTGTTGGCAAAAACGGGAGTTCCATATGCGTAAATTGATTATTGCGGTTTTGTTGGCAACAGGCGGTATGACCGCGAGCGGCGCGATGGCGACTCAGGTCAACATCACCACGGCAAATCCGGTCATTGACCTCAACATTTCCGAAACTGTTCAAGCCCGTCCAGATATTGCGACATTCACCACTGGTGTCCAAAATCTGGCACCCACTGCAACTGAGGCTGTGCGCGCCAACAATATTCAGATGGCGACGGTCGTTGCGCGGCTACAGAAGTTGGGCATTGCTGACAAAGACATCCAAACGACACAGATCAGCTTGAACCAGCAATTTGACTATCGCGACGGGCAGCAGATTTTCAAAGGCTATCAGGCGTCAAACATGGTGAATGCAAAACTGCGCGATTTGAAAAAGCTTGGCGCATTTCTTGATGCACTTGCCGTTGACGGCGCGACCAATTTCAATGGACCCACCTTTGGCATTGATGATGACAGCGTGTTTCAAGCGGCCGCCCGCGACAAGGTGTGGACCAAGGCTATAAGCCATGCGCGCGATCTGGCACAGAAGGCCGGATATCCCAACGTGCGTGTTTTGCGCATTGAAGAGAGCGATTACGGCCGTAATTATGCGTCAGGTCCAATGGTCATGCGTACTATGGACGCGTCGGAAAAATCGACGCCGATTTCGCCAGGCGAATTAAGCATCGGGGCAAATATGTCATTCACTTTCGAAATGGTGAAATAAGCGATATGGAGCATCATATTGAACAAACGGGGTGATGCTCCATTCACTTTAGGTTCAATGCGATGGGGGTATCGCGTCGGCATGTTATTACGAAACTCAGTCTTTATTGCGTTGTCCGCAATCGCGTTACTCACGGCCATTCCATTGGAGGCGCGTCGCGGGGAACAGGATGATGCGCGGCAGGATATGGTTGCTGGGAAAATAAAACGTCTTCCCGAAATTGAGGCGATCATTGTGCCAAGGATGCGCGGAATGCAGTATCTCGGGCCTGAATATGATCCGGCCGCGCAGGTATATCGGTTGAAGTTTATCAACGGCAGCCGGGTCATCTTCGTCGACGTTGATGCTCGAACGGGGAACATAATACGCCAACGCGGATAGGAATTTGTAGCAACGGGCTAATCTGCTAGCCGCGTTCCGAAAGACATTTTTACAAGGTAAGGGGACAGCATGCGCATCTTGATCGTGGAAGACGAACCCACCTTGGGCAAGCAGCTCAAGTCAACACTTGAAGGGGCCGGCTATGCCGTTGACCTTTCGGTTGATGGTGAGGACGGCCACTATATGGGCTCGACCGAAAATTATGACGCCGTCATTCTTGACCTTGGTTTGCCGGAGATTGACGGACTGACTGTTCTCAACCGGTGGCGCAAGGAAGGACGGAAATTCCCGGTATTGGTCCTCACGGCGCGTGATAGCTGGTCAGATAAGGTCGCCGGCCTTGATGCAGGTGCCGATGATTATTTGGCAAAGCCGTTCCGGACAGAGGAGCTGATTGCTCGGTTGCGCGCGCTCATTCGCCGTGCATCGGGCAATGCGTCGAGCGAGCTCAGCGTCGGCGACGTTCGGCTAGATACGCGTTCAGGGCGCGTGACACTGAATGGGCAGCCCGTCAAGTTGACGGCGCAGGAATATAAATTGCTGTCGTACCTTATGCACCACAAGGGCAAGGTAGTGTCGCGTACCGAGTTGATTGAGCATATTTATGATCAGGATTTCGATCGAGATTCCAACACCATTGAGGTGTTCGTAACGCGCATCCGTAAAAAGCTGGGGCAGGAGGTTATTTCGACCATCAGGGGGCTTGGCTACAGCCTTGAGGAACCCGTAAGCTGAACTCTCAAGTCGTCATAGCCGCTGATCAAGCCGACCCGCCAACATGGCGTAGCCAGTTTCAAAGCACGGGGTCGCTCACGCGCCGGATGATCCTGACGGCGGCCGCGTGGATTACGATATTGCTGATTGGCGGTGGTGCAGCGCTTGACCGGGTATTGGTCAATTCAGTCGAACAAAATTTCGATAATCAACTCGAATATGTCCTGACCGCAATGATTGCTTCGGCCGAAATTGGTCCCGATGGCGAAATCCGCATGAACCGGCCACTGGGCGACCAGCGCTTCCTTGAGCCAAACAGCGGCCTTTATTGGCAAATCACGGGGAAGGGGGCTATGCCATTCCCGTCCCGTTCTTTGTGGGACCGCGGGCTGAGGCCGCCCGTCGAACATAATGACCAGGCTGTGCATTTCCGCAACAGTCGTGAATTTCCTGACGAACCACTGCGCATCGCAGAGCGCGCCATTAAGCTGCCGGACTCCAACGTCGCCTGGATATTCATGGTGGCCCAAAGCCGCGATAGCCTCGATGGCCAAATTCGAGAATTGCGGTCGGTTCTAATCACAAGCTTTTTGCTGCTCGCCCTTGGTCTGATCATATTGGCGGCATTGCAGACATTTTATGGTCTTTGGCCGCTGCGCGCGGTGCGGATGGCAATTGCCCAGATGCGCAGCGGAAAAGAAAGCCGAGTCACCGACGCGTTGCCCGACGAAGTGATGCCGATGGTGAACGAGCTAAACGCCTTGCTCGACCATAATGAAAAACAGGCAGAAGAATCGCGTCGGCATGCTGGAAACCTTGCCCATGCACTGAAGACGCCGTTGACCGTTATCATGAACAGCGCCACGGCGCTGTCGCCTGATCTGTCGGAAACGGTCATCCGCGAGGCCACGACCATGCGGCGTCAGGTTGACCATCATCTTGCCCGCGCCCGTGCAGTGGGCCGCCGGGGGCATAGCCATAGCCGCGCGCAGGTCTGGGGCAGCCTTGAATCTGTAGAACGCGCCGTTGGCCGGCTCTACGCGCATATCCGCCTTGATATGGCCGGCGATCAGGAAATCTCGGCGCGCGTTGAGCGACAGGATCTTGATGAAATGCTTGGCAATCTAATCGAAAACGCAGCCAAATATGGCGGTGGCAGCGTGTTTGTCACGGTCGAAGAAGCGGGCGAATTTGTGGAAATCATCGTTGAGGATGACGGCACTGGCATTCCCGAAAGCGAACGCGAACGGTTGTTTGACCGCGGTGCGCGCCTGGACACTGGCAAGCCGGGAACTGGGCTTGGCCTTGCCATTGTCCGCGACGTTGTCGAAATTTATGGCGGGACCGTCGCGTTGGAGGAAAGCGAGGACCTTGGCGGGCTTTTGGTCAGGCTGCGCTTACCGAGAGCGCTGGGCTGATTACTTGCCGTCGCGGATTTGCTGATGGTGGCGGATCACTTCGTCAATAATGAAGCGCAAGAATTTCTCTGTAAAGTCAGGATCAAGCTTGGCATCGCGGGCCAATTGCCGCAGCCGTTCAATCTGCTTCTCCTCACGCGCCGGATCAGCCGGTGGCAGCGACGACCTTGCCTTAAATTCGCCCACGGCCTGCGTTATCTTAAAACGCTCTGCGAGCATGAAAACCAGCGCAGCATCAATGTTATCGATGCTGTCGCGAAAGTGGGACAAGGTATCTGCGTCGTTCATATTGTCATTCTGTGCCGACATTGACCGCAAGGGACAAGGGAAAATGCGCCATTTGCACTTGCCATGCGACGATGCTGACGTCAGAGCGGTGACGTTATGACGGCAACCATCCATAAAATCGGCGGACATCAGGCCCCATCGCTTGACCCAATCCTTAAACTGGTCGCACCAGGAATGAACAAGGTTAACGCGGTGATTCTTGATCGCATGCAGTCGGAAATCCCGCTGATTCCGGAATTGGCTGGCCATTTGATCGCAGGCGGCGGAAAACGTATGCGGCCTATGCTCACCTTGGCGTGCGCGCGGCTCTTAAATTATCCTGGCGACCGACATCACAAGCTGGCGGCGGCGGTGGAGTTTATCCACACTGCGACTTTGCTGCATGATGATGTTGTAGATGGAAGCGATATGCGGCGCGGCAAGACCGCGGCTAATTTGATATTCGGGAATCCGGCCGCTGTACTTGTCGGCGACTTTCTATTCAGCCGGTCGTTTGAGCTCATGGTTGAGGACGGCTCGCTTAAGGTACTTAAAATTCTGTCCAATGCATCGGCCGTTATTGCAGAAGGTGAAGTCCACCAATTGACCGCGCAACGGCAGATTTCGACGACTGAGGAAAAATACCTCGAAATCATCGGATCGAAAACGGCGGCTTTGTTTGCGGCGGCGTGCCGAATTGCTGCAGTCGTTGCCGAAAGCGGTGACGCGCAGGAACTGTCGCTTGACGCCTATGGCCGAAATCTTGGCATTGCGTTCCAGCTTGTTGATGACGCGATCGACTATGTGTCGGACGGTGCAACAATGGGCAAGGACAGCGGCGACGATTTCCGCGATGGCAAGGTTACGCTTCCCGTCATTCTCGCACATTGCCGTGGCAACGCCGAAGAGCAGAAATTCTGGCGCGATGCGATGCTTGGTAACCGGATTAGTAATGCCGACTTGGCACATGCGCGAAACTTGCTGCGAGAACACCGCGCCATCGATGACACCTTGGATCGCGCGCGGCATTATGGGCAGCGGGCGATTGATGCGATTGCGTATTTCCCGACGGGCGAAGCAAAATCGGCGCTGACAGAGGCGGTCGAATTCGCAATAGCCCGCGCATATTGACGGATAAGGCGGTGCCGTCCGCTGATATAGCAGACAATGCATTTCCCGTCTTGGCGGTGCTGCAAGATCTGCTGGGGTCATTACGGACCGTTCCCAATGCCGTGCTTATCGCGCCGCCAGGAGCGGGCAAAACCACGATGGTGGCTCCAGCCTTATTGGATGAGCCATATTGCGATGGTCAAATCCTGTTGCTGTCACCGCGCCGTTTGGCCGCGCGGATGGCGGCGGAACGCATATCCGAAAATTTAGGCGAAACGGTCGGCGGACGGGTTGGCTATGCGACGCGGCTGGACAGCAAGCACGGTCCCAAAACCCGTATATTGGTGATGACCGAGGGGATATTCCGCAACCGGATCATTAGTGATCCAGAGCTTGTAGGCGTTTCCGCTGTGCTGTTTGACGAAGTCCATGAACGCAGCATCGACAGCGATTTTGGCCTCGCGCTCGCGCTTGAGGCCCAAGCTGCATTCCGGCCCGATCTGCGTTTGTTGGCGATGTCAGCCACCTTGGACGGTGCACGCTTTTCGCAGTTGATGGACGATGCGCCCGTTTTGGAAAGCGAAGGCAAAAGATGGCCTCTGGAATATCTTTATATTGGTCGCCGGACCGAACAGACCATTGAAATCGATATCGTGCGCACAGTGCGCCAAGCGCTGTTAGAGCAGCAGGGCGACCTACTGGTATTCCTGCCCGGCGTCCGCGAGATTGACCGCGCCTTTGACGCCTTAGGGGCCTGCGGCCCTGACATCGTTGTGCAAAAACTGCATGGGCAGATTGACCCGGCGGCGCAGCGGCTTGCCGTCCGGCGCGATGTTGCGGGGCGGCGCAAGGTCATATTCGCCACGAACATTGCCGAAACCAGCCTGACCATAGATGGTGTGCGCGTGGTCATTGACAGCGGCCTTGCGCGGCGCGCACGCTTTGACCAGGCGGCCGGTGTTACACGCCTTGTGACTGAGCGGGCGAGCCTTTCTGCGGCCACGCAGAGGGCCGGGCGCGCTGCGCGGCAACAGGCGGGGATTGCCTATCGGCTGTGGGAGGAAGCCGGAAATGGCGGCTTGCCTCCGTTCGACCCACCCGAAATTTTGGAAAGCGATCTTGCGCCATTATTGCTGGATTGCGCGCGCTGGGGCGAGAATGACCCTGCAAAGCTGCGCTGGCTTGACCTTCCGCCCGCCGCCGCCGTGCAGCAAGCGCGCAAATTGTTGATGTCGGTTGATGCGCTTGATGCGCAAGGACACATCACCCCGCATGGCACTATGTTGGCCAATTTACCCTTGCCGCCAAACTTGGCCCATATGGTTGCCGTAGCAGCGCAGAGCGGACAGGTGGAGGATGCGGCGATGTTGGCGGTTCTATTGCAAGAACGCGGTCTTGGCGGGCAGGGTGAGGATATTGAGACACGCTTTGAACGCTTCGTGCGTGAACGCGGAGCAAAGGCAGATGCCGCCCGCATGCTGGCGCAGCGGATTGCGCGCCTGTGTGGCGCTAGCGGGGATAAGCAAATGCTCAGCATCGGCGGGCTGATTGGCAGCGCATTCCCTGATCGCATCGCCAAACGCCGTGATGCCAAGGGCGAAAAATGGATCAGCGCCATGGGCCGCGGTCTTCAGCTTGACGCAGCATCGCTTTTGGCGCGCGCGGAATGGCTGGCGGTAGCAGACGTTCAAGGCGCTGCATCGGGTGCGCGCATATTGTCTGCGGCCGCGTTGACCGAAGCCGAAATTATTGACCGATTTGGGCACCGTATCGAAAGCAAGCAAATCCTAACTTATGACAAAAGCACGGATCGCGTCGATGCGCGTGTCCAACGGCGGTTGGGCGCAATAGTATTGAGCGAAGGGCGGCTGGAAAAGCCCGACCCGCAGGCCGTTGCGAGCGCACTGATGGCCGCAGTGCAAGACATGGGTATAGACGCGCTGCCTTGGCCTTCGTCCGCGCGCGCGCTTCGGGAACGCGCACACTTTGCCGGAGTGACTTCGCTTTGTGACGATGCGTTGGCGGAGACCATGGAGCAATGGCTTCTGCCGTTGTTGGGCAAGGTCAACCGTCTGCGCGACGTCGCGCCATCGGGCTTGGCCAATGCACTCGACAATATGCTCGGTTGGGATACGCGCACCCGCATCGACCAAATTGCACCCACTTCCTTCAAAAGCCCTGCTGGCACGGAACATCATATTGATTATGCCGCCGAAGCCGGTCCAACGGTTGAGTTGCGCGTTCAGGCATTGTTCGGTCTTGATAGCCATCCTTTGGTAGGTGCCAACCGCTTACCTTTGGTCTTAAGCCTTACATCACCTGCGGGCCGTCCCATCCAGACAACGCGCAATCTGCCCGAATTCTGGCGTGGAAGCTGGCGTGACGTCGCCAAGGAAATGCGCGGCCGTTACCCCAAGCACAATTGGCCAGACGCGCCGTGGGAAAGCGTGGCGAGCCTTAAGACCAAAAAGGCACAAGCCCGCAACGCTTGACGAATCTGGTGCCGTTCGGGCAAAGCGGCATCTAGTTTAACCGTCAGGAATTGCACCATGTCCGCCCGTATCTTTCAGCGTCCCAAAAATGCCATGCAGTCTGGCCATGGGCGCAATGATGAATGGGTGCTTGAACATGTGCCAGCAGAGCCCCGCAAGGCTGACCCATTGATGGGCTGGGCTGGATCAGGCGACACGCAGGCGCAGGTTCAATTGACCTTCCCAAGCCTGGATGCGGCACGCGCTTATGCGGAGAAAAAGGGGATAGTTGCCACCTATATGCCCACACCGCCCAAGACGCTTAAGTTGCAGGCCTATGCGGATAATTTCCGCTAAACGATCATTCCGGGCAGCATCAAAAGTTTAACGTCCACGACACAACCCTCCGCGCGCTTTTTCTGAACAAAATGGGGTAGGTCCCCCAAGGCAATGCGGTGGACAGTGATATTCTCGCCATCCACGCCGCCGCCTTCGCTGACTTTCGTCAAGCCACGGGCGCGCACAAGCGAGAAGCTTTCGCTGACCATGCCGGGCGACGAGAAAAACTCGCCGACAATCTCCAGACGGTCTGCGCGATAGCCGGTTTCTTCCTCAAGCTCCCGCGCAGCGGACGCCAGTGTGTCTTCGCCTTCGTCATGGTCGCCAATGAGCCCAGCGGGCAGTTCAATACAATTTGCGCCCAGCGGCACGCGATATTGTTCGACGAGCAGGACATGATCCGCTTCCATTGCAAGGATAACCGCCGCCTTGATGCCGCGCGCGCGGCTGACATATTCCCATTTTCCGCGCGTCTTCGCCGTGATGAAGCGACCTTGCCACATCACGGTTTCGGCGTCGTCTTGTTCCATCATAGCTGGATTAGCCTGTCGGGGAGTTCGTTGGGGTTGTCGGCACCCCTAGGAAAATGTTCAGCCAGCACAATGCCCATTTGCGTCACTGCTGCGGCTACGCCAGCGCCGGGGTTTCCAGCCTTTACTTGATCAAGCAAGGCGACCATCGCGTCACCCCATATTTCGGGTGCAACCTTGGAAGCAATGGCCGCGTCAGCCACGATTTCGGCGCGATGCTCCTTCATCGACAAATACAATAGCACACCCGTCCGACCCACCGTTTTGGATTCGGTACCTACTTTGAATAGGCTAATGGCGCGGCTGCGGACACGCGCTAGCTTTTTGGCCTTCGGCGTAAGGGCGAGGCGCAATGGCATCCATTTGAGGATAAACCATGTCCCGATCCATTTGAGCGCAACTGCCGCCAACAAAAATGCTGCATATTCCGCCGTCGTATATTCGTGGCGCCACCCGCCCGAAAAGCTATCGATTAGGCCCATGTAAAATTCAGGAAAAGTCGCATAGCTGACCAAGGCAATGAACGCGATCGCACTTGCCCAAGCCATAGCGATATCGTCATAATGGTCCGACAGGTCAGTCACGATCGTGACGATTTCGCCGGTTGTTAGCCGTTCTGCATCCGCGACTGCGGCAACCACTATCGCATGGTCGGCTTCGGTGAATTGACTGATTTTACGTAAGCCCATGTTCAATATTCCTACCAGCCACCCGATGCGCCGCCGCCGCCAAAGCTGCCGCCACCGCCGCCAAAGCCTCCGCCGCCAAATCCGCCGCCGCCAAAACCTCCGCCACCAAAGCCTCCGCCGCCCCAGATGATCACTGGCCCCATGCCGGCGCGCCGATGCTTACGCCCGCCGCCATTTGTGGAACGGATCATTGGTAGGAACACAAAGAAGATCATGAACAAGATGAAGATAATCGCGCCAAAGGGTATGCCTTTGTCACGTTTGTTACCTTGCTGTGCCGCGCTTGCTATCTTGGCCGCTTCGTCCGCAGGCAGCTCAAGCTGTGTCACGATGCGGTCAACGCCTGCACTGATGCCACCGGCAAAATCACCTTCCTTAAAGCGCGGGGTGATGTCGTTGCGGATGATTGTGGAAGACAAGCCATCGGTTAGCACGGGCTCAAGGCCGTAACCGACCTCAATTCGCATTTTGCGTTCGTTCGGCGCAACGATCAGGATTGCGCCATTGTCTTTTTCGGTTTCGCCCTTGCCATCCTGCCCGATTGCCCATGCGCGACCCAATCGATAGCCGTAATCGGAGATCTCATAGCCTTCGAGGCTGGCCAGCGTTGTCACAACCAACTGGCGTTTAGTGCGGGCTTCCAGCCCCTCCAGTTTGGCGCTGAGCGCGGCTTCTTGCTGCGGATCAAGCAAATTGGCCTGATCAACCACACGGCCGGTCAGTTTTGGAAAATTCTGCGCAACTGCTGCTTGACCGGTGAGGGCCAGCAGCAACGCAATAAGCAGGCCAAGGGCCTTATTCATGTTCAATTCCCGGACAGGATTAGGTCGCTGGCGCCATATCTAGCTTCGGTGCGGATTCTGCACCGGGCGTTGTTGCCTGATAAGGGATCATGGGCTTGGCACCGTGGATGATCTTGGCACCGATGATGTCCGGGAAAGTGCGAATGGTGGTGTTATAGCCACGCACCGCTTCGTTATAATCACGCAAAGTGATGCGCACGCGGTTTTCCTGACCCTCCAATTGATCCTGCAGCTTCAGATAACCTTCCTGGCTTTTGAGCTGCGGATATTGCTCAACCGAAACCAGCAAGCGCGAAAGGCTTCCCGACAACTGGTTCTGCACGCGCTGAAACGCCGCCATTTTTGCAGGATCGTTTAGGTCGTTAGGGTTCACTTGAATGTTCGGCGATGTGGCACGTGCGCGTGCTTCAATGACCTCAGTAAGCGTTTTGTTTTCTTGCGCTGCTGCGCCTTTCACAACATTGGCAAGGTTGGGGATCAGGTTCGCGCGCTCTTGGAACGCGGCTTGGACATCAGCCCATTTCGCCTTGGCATTTTCTTCGGCCGTGGGAACACTGTTGATTCCGCATCCGGCCAACGAAGCCGCAGCAACGGGTACCAGAAGAAATTTCAAAAAGTTCTTATGCATCTAACGCGCTCCTCCACTTGGCAAACTGCCTATCAATCCAGCCATTTACATGGCGTGTGTTAGGTACATAAGGCGCGCTAAGGCCTTTCGCAATGACTACAGTTGTTTGCGCAATGAATTTTACCAACCGGCTTTGGCGATAAATTCACTTCGCTTTGGCGCTGTTATCTGATGTAAAGCGAAGGCGGGTTCAGCAGCGGCGGCATTAATGTCGCTCAGGAGACTTTGGTTAAAAGATGATCTTTGGGGAAGTAGGATGAAAAAATGGATATTAGGGGCGTTACTTTTCGTTGCAGCGGCAGCGGGCGGTTTTTGGGTGAGTGCAGACAAGGATATGAAGGCACTCATATCCCATTTGCCAACGGACTCTAACGTGCTGTTCTGGAGCGTAGAGCAACGCGACGCCGGTTTCCGAACAATGGACCGCATTCCGATTCTTGCAAAGGCCAACGTCATTGCAAAAGGCGATACGGTTTATCCTTTGCCTGCCGGCGAGCCGCTGAAAATCGGCATGGACGTCGATGCCTATATGAAAGCGCAACGCACGGCCGGTCTTGTCATTTTGCAGGACGGCAAAGTGCGGATGGAGAAATACGGTCTCGATTTCACGGCGCAGGGCAAATGGACCAGTTTTTCGGTCGCTAAATCCTTTACGTCGACCATGGTCGGCGCGGCCATCAAGGATGGCTATATCAAGAGCATCGATGATAAGGTTTCCGCATATATCCCGGACCTTAAGGGCTCGGCGTATGACGATGTGACTATCAAGCAACTGCTGACCATGACCTCGGGCGTAAAATGGAATGAGGATTATACCGATCCTAAATCCGATGTTGCTTTGTTCAATTTGCACATGGCCGAAAAAGGCATGGATGTGACGGTCAGTTACATGCGCAAATTGCCGCGTGAGGCACCAGCTGGAACCAAATGGGTCTACAAAACCGGCGAAACCAATTTGATTGGCGTATTGGTCAGTTCGGCCACGAAAAAGACGCTTTCCAGCTATTTGTCGGAGAAGGTTTGGGCACCATTTGGTATGGAGCAGGACGCAACCTGGCTTTTGGGTTCAACTGGGCATGAAATTAGCGGCTGCTGCATTCAGGCATCGACCCGTGATTACGCGCGTTTTGGCGCCTTCATAATGGGCGGTGCAAAAATCAACGGCGTTGGCATTTTGCCTGACGATTGGCTTGCCCCTGCAACAAGCAAGCAGGCGGACATTGGCATGGCCGGCAAAGGCTATGGCTTCCAATGGTGGACCTATGACGACGGTAGCTTTGCGGCGCAGGGCATATTTGGGCAGGGCATCTTCATTGACCCCAAGCGCAACCTCGTGATCGCATCGAACAGCAATTGGCCAAAGGCGACTGACCCAGACACCGTTGGCGTTCAACGCGAAGCATTTTATAAAGCGGTTCAGGCTGCTGTCGATGCGGAAGCAAAGCCAGTACTGAAGTAAACATGCTGCGGCGCAGAATAATTACGCATATTCGTAATTAGATTGCGCCGCAAAGTGCGGAAAAAAGGGGCTTTTCTAAGGCTTCATATTAGTCCAGCATGGCATCTTCATGTTTCGTAGTTCAGCGGGAGATTTGTCATGGATTTTAAAACGTTTTTGCACGCAGGTAGCAATCGGCGCGCTATGCTTAAGGGCATGGGTGTTGCCGCCGTTGGATTTTCACTGACGGGCGCGCTGGCTGGTTGCGGAGAGAAAGAAGCGGCAAAGCTCGCCAATGGCGAAGAGGCCAAGCTGAACTTCTACAATTGGGACACCTATATCGGTGAGACCACGTTGGAAGATTATAAGGACAGCGCCGGCGTTGACGTGAGCATGACCTTGTTCGCCAGCAATGACGAATTGTTTGCCAAGCTGCGTGCCGGCAATCAGGGTTATGACGTCATCGTGCCGTCGAACGATTTTGTCGAGCGCATGGCCGCAGCGGACATGCTGATTGAAATCGACAAGACCCAAATTCCCAATTTCAAAAATGTCGCCCCTGAGTATCAGGACGTCCCTTATGATCCCGCGCGGAAATATTCGATGCCGTACACATGGCTGGCGCTTGGCATTGGGTACCGCAAGTCGAAGGTAAATTCGGCACCTGATAGCTGGAAAGTCCTGTTTGACAGCGACGAATATAAGGGCCGCATCGCTGTGCTTTCCGAGGCTGGCGACATGTTCCGGCTCTACGGCAAATATCTAGGCAAATCGGTCAATGGGCTGACGGATGCCGATTTGAAAACAATCGAAGCCATGATGATCAAGCAAAAGCCAAACATCAAATCTTTCCACGAAGACAATGGTCAGGACCTTTTGCTTAAAGGTGAAGTGGACCTTGTCCTCGAATATAATGGCGACATTGCCCAGATCACGACGGAAGACCCCGACATCGGCTTTGTCATTCCCAAGGAAGGCAGCCAGCTGAATTCGGACAATCTGTGCATTCCAAAGGGCGCGCCGCACCCGAAAAATGCCCATGCGTTCATCAACTATCTGCTGGATGCCGAGGTAGGCAAAAAAATCACCGAGACGATTAAATATCCAACGCCTAATGCTGCGGTGAAGGCGCTGATGCCAGATGATTATAAGAATAATCAGGTCATTTTCCCGCCCGCGGATATCTTGGCGAAGTGCGAATACGCGAAATTCAATCCCGAGCTTCAGCCGAAATATGAGGAGGCGTTTACCCGCGTTCGGGCGGCTTAATTGATGTCAGGCGCGTTGCAAGACTGGAAAAGCCAGAAGAAACCCTTTGCCGCAGTTGCAACGGCACCGGTGTTCTGGCTTGGCCTGTTCTTCATCGCGCCTATGACCATCGTCTGGCTCTACAGCTTCGGTCAAAATGCCGGACCTGCGGATATCGATATTTCGGGCACGCTCGACAATTACAAACGCGCGACCGAGTGGTTGTATCTTTCCATTTTCCTCAAAAGCTTTGCAGTCGCCGCACTCACCACGTTGATTTGCTTGATTATCGGCTTTCCGGTCGCGATGGCGATAACCTTCGCCGCGCCGAAGTGGCGCCCTTGGTTGCTGCTGGGAATCATGCTGCCCTTTTGGACCAACCTCCTGATCCGCACCTACGCGCTGATGGCATTGATGGGCAGCAATGGGTATATGAACAAAGGGCTTGGCGGCTTGTGGGACGGTGCCAGCTGGTTGCGCACCTTAGTGGGCATGCAGCCGCTTGAGGCATGGACGCCCGTGCAGTTGTTGTACAATAATTTCGCGGTCGTTTTGGGGCTTGTCTACGTCCATCTGCCCTTCATGGTTTTGCCTTTATATTCGGCGCTCGACCGGCTGGACAAAAGCTTGATTGAGGCCAGCCTTGACCTTGGCGCGGGACATTTCAAAACCTTTATGAAAATCGTCGTGCCGCTGGCTGCGCCGGGGATTTTCGCGGGTGTTATGATTACTTTGGTTCCCGCATTGGGTGCGTATCTTACCCCCGACCTCATGGGCGGCACAGATAGCCAGATGATCGCGAATGTGATTGAGCGGCAGTTCAAGCGCGCAAACGACTGGCCCTTCGGCGCCGCTTTGTCCTTCTTGCTCATCTACGCGATGTTCATTTTGATTGCGCTGCAATCCATGCGCGCGAACAAAGTGAAGGAGGCGGGGTAATGTTTAACCGCACCGCCATCGCGCCGCTAGAATATACACGCAAATTATGGATGCGCAGTTGGGTCGGGTTGACGATGCTATTCCTCTATGCGCCGTTGGTTGTGTTAATGATCTTCAGCTTCAACGACAGCAAGCGCAACGTGGTGTGGAAGGGATTTACCCTCAAATATTACGAGAAGGCGCTGAACAACGACAGTCTGGTCGAGGCGATGGTCAATTCGCTAACCATCGCATTTTTGGCGACGATTATCAGCTTGGTTATTGGCGCCTTGGCTGCGGTCATGCTCTGGCGCTTTCGCTTCCCGTTCAAGGGACTGGTCGAGGGCACGATGTCACTGCCGATTATCGTGCCCGAAATCTGCTTGGGTGTCGCGTTTTTGATCTTTTTTGCCAAACTCGACTGGCCCACTGACTTGGCTTGGCCGCTGAACCTGTCTGCGATCACGATTGCCCATATCACCTTCTGCTTTCCCTTTGTCGCGATGGTTGTCCGCGCGCGGCTGGCCAGTTTTAACAGGGAAGAGGAAGAGGCCGCCAAGGACCTTGGCGCGACCGAATGGCAGGCATTTCGCGATGTCCTACTGCCGCATATAAAACCATCCTTGGTCGCCGGCGCCTTGCTTGCCTTCACGCTTAGCCTTGATGATTTCGTCATCACCTTTTTCACCAGCGGCCCGGATACGATCACCTTCCCGGTGAAGGTATATTCAATGGTGCGCTTCTCGGTCACGCCAGAGGTTAACGCCGCGTCCACAATCTTGATCATACTTACCGTCGCCCTGACCTTCATCGCGCTGAAATATCAGGGCGTGAAGGGCATCGCTGAAACCCATTAGAAGCGGCAGATCCTTATGACCGAAGGCAAACAACCCATCATTGAAATCCGCAACGTGTCCAAACGTTTCGGCAAAGTGACGGCGGTAGACAATATCAGTCTCGATATTCGCGCTGGGGAATTTTTTGTTCTGCTTGGGCCATCTGGCTGTGGCAAAACCACGTTGCTGCGGATGATTGCCGGGTTCGAAATGCCAACCGAAGGGCAGATCATCATCGACGGACAGGATATGAGCCTTGTCCCGCCGAACAAGCGGCCCGTGAACATGGTGTTCCAAAGCTACGCCGTGTTTCCGCATATGAACGTTACCGACAATGTGGGTTATGGCTTGCGGATATCGGGCATATCGAAGGCGGAGACCCGCGACCGCGTTGCCGAAGCGCTTGAACTCGTAAAGCTTGGCGGGTTTGAAGACCGGATGCCCGATCAAATGTCGGGTGGTCAGCGTCAACGCGTAGCACTTGCGCGCAGCTTGGTCATGCGGCCCAAGGTGTTGCTGCTGGATGAGCCGCTCTCCGCGCTCGACGCAAAACTGCGTGCGCAAATGCAGTTCGAATTGGCGGATTTACAGGACAAGGTAGGCATTACCTTCGTCACCGTGACCCATGACCAGGATGAGGCATTGTCGATGGCCAGCCGCGTTGCGGTGATCAACAAAGGCGAAGTCGCGCAACTCGCGCCGCCATCTGACCTGTACGAATATCCCGCCAACCGCTTTGTCGCGGACTTTGTGGGCTCGGTGAACATATTCGAAGGCAGGCTAACGCTGGACGAACCAGATAAAGCTGCGGTTAATTGTCCCGGGCTTGGCAAGATTTACCTCAACCATGGCGTAACCGGTCCGCACGGAGCCAATGTGTGGATCGCGTTGCGCCCTGAAAAGATTTACCTCCACGTCCCCGGCGAAGGCAAGGCGGTGCGCGCCGCGGCGCAAGATGCCCCTGATGGCCATAATCTTGCGCGTGGCACGATTAAGGGCATGAGCTATCTTGGCGATGTGACGCTATATGACATCCAGCTTGAGGGTGGTCACATCATCCGCGTCAGCCGCCCAAATCTGTCCCGCCATGACCAAGAAGACTTCACGTGGGATGACAAGGTCAGCATGCACTGGCGCGCAGACAGCCCCGTAGTTTTGTTAAGCTAAACGCCGAACCAGCCGAATCAGTTATCCGCAGAGGCTGCGGGGCGCAGGTCAATCAAAGTAACGATGATGTTGCTTACAGAATCTGAATTCGCGGCCTTGGGCATGCAAAAACGATAGGTTGACCCCGTTTGCATCATTTTCAGGCTCTCGCTGAAAAAGGGTGACGTTTGGCGCAGTGGAATTTTCTCCCATTCGCTCTTTTGCTGCACCACGCCGGATGTCGCGTCGAACACTGTAAAATCGACAAGCACCAAGCCGCCATCGGTCGGATTTTTGCCGGTGCCAGCCTTGAGGATATCAAATCCAAGGCCCGATGACGTGAACTGCGTACAATTGCGCTCAGCAACCGGAATAACCGGCTTTGGCGGCGGGCTGGTGAAGGAGAGCAGGTCAACCTCAAACACCAAATCGGCATTTGCGGGAATGGGCCCCGTTCCGGCTTCGCCATAGCCAAGCTTGGATGGGATGCAGAGGCGATAGCTTCCGCCTGCCTGCATCAGTTGTAGTCCCTGTGCAAAGCCCGGGATAACGCCGCCAACGGGAAATTCCGACGCTTGCCCTGAGTCAAATTGCGTGCCGTCTGCGGTCAGCATGCCTTTGTAATTCACCACGACCTTGGACTCGGCATTTGGGCGATTACCATTGCCCGGCTTGATGACAGTGTAGGACAGACCTTCAGCGGTTGTTGTCGTGCACGAAAGCACTGGCGGCTTGGGCTTAGCCGCCACGGGCGCGGCGGCCTGTGCTGCGGCAAATTGCAGGAGCAGGGCGGGGGTGAGGGCGGCTGTCGTCAAGGCGCGCTGTAGTGTTGGTGATGTCATGATTGTCCTCGGTAATGGATGAACGGGCTCAGCACTATGGTTTCTTATTCGCCTTCACCCAATCGCCCGCAATTTCGGCTCCGCTTCATCGAGCGACTTGAGGATAATCCCCACCAAATCGTCGATTTGCGTCGGCGTGATGATCAGCGGCGGGCACATGACGATGGTGTCGCGGATGCCCCGCACCATCAGCCCGTTGCGGATACAGATGTCGCGGACCATTGGGCCTGCCGTCCCTTCGGCACCACCAAAGCGGGCGCCTGTGGCTTTGTTGGCAACAACCTCCACTGCGCCCAGCAACCCGATTGAGCGGGCTTCGCCGACCAGCGGATGGTCACTTAAAGTCGCCAGCTTTTTGGCCAAATAAGGGCCGGTTTCGTCGCGGACTTTCTCGAACAGACCTTCGCGCTCCATGATTTCGATATTGCGCAAGGCTACCGCTGACGCCACGGGATGCCCTGAATAGGTGTAGCCATGGACGAAATCGCCGCCCGTTTTAATGACCTTTACGATCTCCGCACTGACGGCGACGGCGGAAATCGGCAGGTAACCCGACGACAGCCCTTTGGCCATCGCGATGATGTCCGGCTGGATGCCCATGGTTTCGTGGCCCCATATATTGCCCGTCCGGCCAAAGCCGCAGATAACCTCGTCACAGACCAACAATATGCCATATTTCCGACAAATCGCTTCAACCTGTGGCCAGTAATTTGCCGGCGGAATGATAACGCCACCCGCGCCTTGTACCGGCTCACCAATGAAGGCAGCGACATTTTCAGGACCGACTTCTAATATCTTGTCCTCAATGGCTTGCGCGCATGCGGTGCCGAAATCTTCCGGCGTCATGTCGCGGCCTTCATTATACCAATATGGTTGGCGGACATGTTCAATGCCGGGCATCGGCAAAACTCCAGGCGCTGGGAAGCCTTGTTCATGCATGGATTTCATGCCCCCCATGCTGACGCCAGCCACCGTGGAGCCATGATAGGCGTTGTGCCGGCTGATGATGATGGTGCGGCTATGTTCGCCCTTCACTTGCCAATAATGGCGCACCATCCTTAGAATCGTGTCATTGGCTTCGGAGCCGGAGCTGTTGAAAAACACATGCGGCAAGCGGCCACCGGTGAGGCTGGAAATCTTGTCCGCGAGCATGATCGCTGGCGCATTCGCAGTTTTGAAGAAGCTGTTATAATAAGGCAACTCAAGCATTTGCTCGCGCGCGACCTCAGCCAATTCATCACGGCCATAGCCAACGGTCACACACCACAGACCGGCCATGCCGTCCAAGATGCGATTGCCATCGCCATCATGGATGTAGCAACCTTCGGCATGGGTGATGATCCGGCTTCCGCCCAAATCCTCGATTTCTTGCCAGTCGGCTTGCGCGGGCAAATGGTGGGCGATGTCCATGCGGCGAAGTTCGGCGATATCGTAATTGCGTGGCATAAATTGGTTCCTTGAATGTCTGGATTCCCTTCCTGAATGTCGGAAGGACTGGGGGAGGGCGCCCGCCAAGTGCGCGGCACACCGTTTCAGGCCTTTTTCTTACCCTTGCTTTTATCAGAAGGGGTGAAGGGAAAAGGCACGCCAGAATTTAAGGCGAAAAGCCAATCCGTGCTTGGTAGCGGTTAAAGCGGGTAACGGTTCTATTCACAGATTGCCTCTTAACGCCTTTCCCAAAAGGTGGAAATAGGTTTGCGAATCTGGATCATTTTCGGTTCCCCATTCGGGATGCCATTGCACCGCAAGCAAGGGCGCGCCATTTGGCCGGGCGCTATAGGCTTCGACAAGGCCATCGGGCGCGCGTGCTTCAACATTCAGGCCATCTGCGAGCTCACCAATGCCTTGATAATGGACGGAGTTCACGTCCAGCGCGCTCTTGGCATAGGCGCTGGCCAATATGCCGCCATCGGTAAGGTCTACGGCATGGCGGTGGCCAAACATCGCATCGAAGGAAACGTCGTCCGGCGCATGGTGACGGATGAGGTCATCACTGGCGCTGGTGTCGCGGCGCAGTGTACCGCCCAAAGCGACGTTGATTTCCTGAAAGCCGCGGCAAATACCAAACACAGGCTTTTGCGCATCGATCATGCGGTTCACCATCGATATTGCTATTTCGTCGCGGCCATCGTCGAATGGGCCATCGCCACCATCTTCGCCATAGAGGCGCGTAGCGACATTCGACGGGCTACCCGTGAGCAAAATGCCGTCGATGCGCGGGGCGACATCTGAGGCGGTCATCAGGTCGGGAAGCGAAGGGATGATTAACGCCGCTACGTCGGCATAGGTCATCGCGGCGCGGATATATCGGTTCATCACCGCTTGCGCGCCTTCACTCCCGACCATGCGATTGCAAGCTATGACACCCAATACCGGACGGCTCATTCTGCTGGCTCCCGCGCTACTTCCTGTTCACCGGATGGTTCATGCCGCTCCGATCAGCTCCCGACCAATCAACATCCGGCGGATTTCATTTGTGCCCGCGCCAATGTCGAGCAGCTTGGCATCGCGCCAATAACGTTCAACTGGCCAATCCTTGGTATAACCAGCGCCGCCCAATGCCTGAATCGCTTCGCCAGCAACCTTCACCGCGCTTTCGCTGGCGAGCAGGATTGCGCCTGCGGCATCAAAGCGGGTGGTCTGTCCAGCATCGCACGCACGCGCGACATTGTAGACATAGCTGCGCGCCGAATTCAGCGCGACATACATGTCGGCAACTTTGGCTTGCATCAATTGGAAGCTGCCAATGGGTTTGCCGAACTGCTTGCGTTCGCGGACATAAGGCAGGACGACATCAAGGCAGGCCTGCATCACGCCAAGCTGAAGCCCGGCGAGAACGACGCGTTCATAGTCCAGCCCAGACATCAATACGCCAACGCCGCCATGCAACGGGCCCATCATTTGTTCTTCGGACACAAAGCAGTCATTAAACACGAGCTCCGCTGTTGGCGATCCGCGCATCCCGACCTTGTCGATTTTCTGGCCAATGGAGAAACCCTCCATGCCTTTTTCGATTAAAAATGCGGTTATTCCGCGCGATTCAGCTTCGGGTGCGGTTTTTGCATAGACGACCAAAGTGTCTGCATAAGGCGCGTTGGTGATCCAATATTTGGTGCCGTTGAGGATATAGCCGCCCTGAACCGCTTCGGCCTTTAGCTTCATCGATACGACGTCCGAACCTGCGCCCGCTTCAGACATGGCAAGGCTGCCGACATGTTCACCCGAAATTAGCTTGGGCAAATATTTCGCCTTTTGCTCTGGCGTTGCCCAGCGCGCGATTTGGTTGACGCATAGATTTGAGTGCGCGCCATAGGATAGGCCGATGGAGGCAGAGGCACGGCTGACTTCTTCTACCGCGACAACATGCTCCAGATAGCCAAGGCCCAGACCGCCGTCCGCTTCATCCACAGTGATGCCGTGCAAGCCAAGTTCGCCAATGGCTGGCCACAGCTCTTCACGCGGAAACCAGTCATCCGCGTCAATTTTGGTCGCGAGCGGTGCAATTTTGTCCGTTGCGAACCGCTTGGTCGTGGCACGGATCATGTCGGCGTTTTCGCCAAGAGCGAAGTCTAAGGTCATGCTTGTCATCCCATCGCTCTGCCATTTATTTGGATATGCTGCAAGCATGGGGCTAGCCAGTCAGTTACCTTTTGCCTACCGCTTGTAACATGATTTCCAAGCGAGCGAATCTTCACTGATGCATTATGATATTCTCATCGTCGGCGGCGGCCATGGCGGCGCGCAAGCGGCAATTGCACTTCGGCAGGTCAAATATGAAGGCAGCATTGGCATAGTGAATGCCGAGCCTGAATATCCTTATGAGCGCCCGCCATTGTCCAAAGACTATTTTGCTGGTGACAAGGCGTTTGAACGCATCATGATCCGACCCGCAGCCTTTTGGGCCGAGCGTGCCATCGACATTATGCTGGGACAGCGCGTCGATAGCGTTGACCCCGCTGCTCATCAGGTGACCGTTTTTGACGGTACAATTATCTCATATGGCAGCATGATTTGGGCAACGGGCGGCAGTCCGCGGCAATTGCCCGTTGAGGGGGGCAATCTGTCCGGTATGCATGTCGTGCGCACCCGTGCAGATGTCGACCGGATGCTTGATGGCCTTGATGATGTCGCGGAGGTTGCGATTGTTGGCGGCGGCTATATCGGGCTTGAGGCGGCGGCCGTGCTGCGCAAAATGGGTAAGAAAGTGACTGTGCTGGAGGCCATGGACCGCGTGCTGGCGCGGGTCGCTGGCGAACCGCTGTCACGCTTTTACGAATCCGAGCATCGCGCGCATGGCGTCGACGTTCGGTTGGGCATTGAAATCACCGCTGTTGAAGGCGAGGGCTTTGTCACTGGCGTTCGCTTGGCGGATGGTGAGGTGATCCCCGCGCAGATGGTCATTGTCGGAATTGGGATCATTCCCGCCGTCGCGCCATTGCTCAATGCGGGCGCAGCCGGCGGGACAGGGGTTGATGTCGATGCCTATTGCCGGACGTCGCTGCCAGATATCTTTGCCATCGGTGATTGCGCGGCGCACGCCAACGCCTTTGCCGGCGGCAACATCATGCGCGTTGAATCTGTGCAAAACGCCAATGACATGGCGAATGCTGTGGCCAAAAGCCTGACGGGCGAGCTTACGCAATATCACGCTGTGCCATGGTTTTGGTCCAACCAATATGACCTGCGATTGCAAACCGTCGGGATCAGTGCGGGTTACGATACGACCATATTGCGCGGTGACCCCAACACACGCAGCTTTTCACTGATTTACCTAAAAGCGGGCAAAGTCATCGCGCTCGACTGTGTCAATGCCACCAAGGATTATGTGCAAGGCCGTTTGTTCGTGACCGATGGCCTTTCGCCCACGGGTGATCAATTGGCTGACACAGCTGTTACCTTGAAGGAACTCGCCGCAGAATTGGCGGCCACCTAAACATTTGCCTCCGGTACGTTCCGCCCTCACGGCCATATTAGGCCCTACCAACACAGGTAAGACACATCTTGCCGTCGAGCGGATGTGTGCGCACTCCAGCGGTATGATCGGCTTTCCCCTGCGCTTGCTGGCGCGGGAAATTTACGACCGCGTTGTGGCCATGAAAGGCGTGCAGAATGTCGCGTTGATCACAGGCGAAGAACGCATCGAGCCGCCGCAAGCGCGCTGGTATTGCTGCACCGTTGAAAGCATGCCCATCCAGAAAGAATTTGCCTTTGTCGCGATTGACGAAGCGCAATTGGGTGCCGATCCCGAACGCGGGCATATCTTTACCGACCGCATATTGCATGCGCGCGGACGCGAGGAAACGATGATCTTGGGGTCGGAAAGCCTGCGCCCGATCATTCGGTCGCTGCTGCCCGATGCAGAGATAATCTCCCGCCCGCGCTTCTCGACGTTGAGCTACGCTGGTGCCAAGAAACTGTCGCGCTTGCCAAAGCGGTCCGCCATCGTCGCCTTTTCTATTGAACAAGTATATGCCGTGGCCGAAACCCTGCGCCGGATGCGTGGCGGTGCGGCGGTCGTGATGGGCGCGTTGTCGCCGCGTACACGAAATGCGCAAGTGGCGATGTTTCAATCGGGCGAGGTGGATTATCTCGTCGCCACCGACGCGATCGGCATGGGGCTGAACCTTGACGTTGCCCATGTTGCCTTTGTCAGCCTCTCCAAATTTGACGGCTCGCGCCGCCGCCGATTGACGGTTGCAGAAATGGCGCAAATTGCAGGCCGCGCTGGCCGGCACCAACGTGACGGCAGTTTTGGGACGCTGGCTGGCGAAGGCAGCGAATTCACACCCGAAGAAGTTCTGGCGATTGAAGGGCACAGCTTCCCACGTCTGGATTGGCTCTTTTGGCGGGAGGCAAAGCCGCGTTTCAACGATATTGCCACATTGATCGCCGATCTGGAGAAAAAGCCACATCGTCCGGGGCTTTTGCCCGCGCCAAAGGTTATCGACCTGTTGGTGTTGAAACGCTTGGCTGAATTGCCCGATGTGAAAGCGCTCATTCGCCACCCCGTCGACGTTGCGCGCCTGTGGGAAGTCGCATGTCTGCCCGACTTCCGGCAAATGGGTGAGGAGCATCACAGCCGTTTCGTCGCGTCTTTGTGGCAGTATCTAGGCCAGAATGAACGCGTCATTCCACAGGGCGTCTATGCCAGCGAACTTGCACGGCTGGATAACATCCAAGGTGATGTGGATACGTTGTCGGCGCGAATCGCGGCGGTGCGGACTTGGACCTATATTGCCCACCGAAGCGATTGGCTGACCAATCCGCCTGCGATGGCCGAACGTGCTCGAGCGTTGGAAGAAAAATTATCTGATGCGCTGCACGATGCGCTGCGTCAGCGGTTTGTCGATAAACGCACATCAATGTTGCTTCGGAAAGGCGCGAAAGATGTCGGTTTGCTGCCCGTCGAGATTCAGGCGGACAACCGTGTTCTGGTAGATGGCGAGGACATTGGCACTTTACAGGGCTTCGCCTTTCGGGTTGACCCAGCGGCCAAAGCGGGTGACCGTAAATTGTTATTGGCTGCCGCCGAACGGCATTTGGCAGCCATTTTGAGACAAAAGGCAAAGGACGTAAGTATGGCAGAGGACAGCGAATTCTCGCTCGCAGCCGATGGAGAGGGCAAGCCCGCGATTTTCTGGAAGGGCGAACTTCTTGGCGCGTTGACTAAGGGTCGGACACTGCTTCAACCCGCATTTACCCCAGTGAAGGCCGTTTCCGGACTTGAAGGCGACGCTTTGCGGGACATCACCACCCGCGCCGAAGGCTGGATAGAAGCGCAATTGGCCAAGGCAATGGGCGGCATCGTCGGGCTTTTGGACCTTGCCCAGCAAGCCGATGTCGACGGCAATGTGCGTGCACTTGCGGTGCGCTTAGCCGACGAGGGCGGTATCGCTGGCCGGCACTATCTAGCCGATGCGATTGCGGCATTGCCAAAGGAAGCACGCGGCGCAGCGCGCAAGGGCGGCATCGTGTTTGGCGCGCTTGATATTTATCACCACGCCGCGTTGAAACCTGCGGCGGCCAAATGGCGCGCAGCATTATTTGCGGCGCGTGACAGCCTTGCGATGCCCGAACTTCCGCCTGAAAGCGCGGTGCATTTGAAGGCGTGGAACTTTGCTAATGCATCCGAAGCACGCAACGCTGGCTACAGGCGCATTGGCGACGAGTATGTCCGCATTGATTTGGCCGAACGCGTCATTAAAAAAGCGCATGAAGCCCGTGGGCAGGGCAATTTGGTCAGCATGGACATGGCCTTCGCAACGTCGCTGGGCATTAGTGAGGCTGGGTTAAAGGCATTGATGCGCGATGCAGGCTTCCGCCCTGCGGAAAAGGCACAAGAGCCGCAGGCTGAACCTGAGCCTGCATCTGACGCGGTGGCAGACGCAGCGCAGGGTGTTGCGAGCGACGTTGCGCCAGCATCCGAAACTGAAAATGTTCAACCCGACGTCGCTGGCGAACAAGAGGCGATCGCCACCGAACCTACCGTTGCCCCTGCACCCGAACCGCAAGCTGTCACGCTCACACACTGGCGCTGGGTCGGCCTGCCAAAGCCGCGTCCGCCCGAGCAGCGTCAACAGCGTGCCAAGCCACAACATCACAAAACACACGCTGCAGGTAAGCCGCAGGCCAAGCCAGATCGCATGCCTGTTGCGCCAAAGCAAAATGCCCAGCCATCATCCTTGGCGCTGCAGTTGGCGGCGCTTAAGGGCCTCAAGCTTTAGACGGTCGGGGCGACTTTGCGGATCGACAAGCTCCTTTTCTTTCTGCGCTTCGCCAAGAGCCGAACGCTTGCCCAAGGCTGGGCCGAGGCGGGGCATATCCGCGTCAATGGCCGCCGAGTTGAAAAGGCAAGCCTGCCGATCGTCACGGGGGACGTCATTACCATGCCAATTGGTGAAACCGTTGTGACCCTAAAGCTTCTTTCGATGCCCTTTCGGCGGGGTCCAGCGTCTGAGGCACAGCTTTGCTATCAACTGATAGACTAAAAATTGGCAGGCATTTGCATTCGGCCGTTGACTTCCCCCCGCGCCTCGCAATAGGCACTCGGAGTGAAGTGGCTTACGTACCGCCACCTATAGGAGAGTTCCGCAAGTGACTTATGTTGTTACCGATGCCTGCATCCGCTGCAAATATATGGACTGCGTTGAAGTATGTCCGGTGGATTGCTTTTACGAAGGCGACAACATGCTCGTCATTAACCCCAATGAATGCATCGATTGCGGCGTTTGTGAACCAGAATGCCCCGCAGAAGCCATTTTGCCAGATACCGAAAGCGGTCTTGAGCAATGGCTTGAATTGAACGCCACCTACAGCGCCGAATGGCCGAATATCACCACTAGCCGTGAACCACCTGCCGATGCAGATGAGTTTAAGGGCGAAGAAGGCAAATTCGACAAATATTTCAGCGCTGATCCCGGCGAGGGCGACTAAGCCTTTTCGGTGCGGTGCGCCTTCAACCAGCTTTTTTGATAGCTTTCGACTTCACGAAGCGCGGCAAACACCGTGAGGTCGGATTGTACCCTGCCAGTGCGGCCAAGCGCATAAATCTGGCTGTAGAACCAATATTGGGTCGCAAAACCTTCTATGCCGCGTATCATCTTGAGCTTGCGCAAGGACGAAAGCCATTCGGGCAGCAGCTTCAACTGGTTTTCGACCCTAGGAAGCATAGCCATGCCGCCCAGCAGCCGCTTGGGCGCCTCGGGCATTACACATAATGGCCTGGCAAGGCCGATGACGTCGGCGGCACCGTTACGCAGCGCTTGCTCCATGGCGGATGCACTGCGGAAACCGCCAGTCACCATCAGTGGTATTGTTAATTCGGCCTTCATTGCTTGCGCAAAATCAACAAAATAGGCCTCACGCGCGAGCGTGGTGTCCGCCACATTTTGCGTTTCTTCGACTTCCATGCCTTCGAGGCCCAGAAGTTTTGGCTGTTCATAGGTACCGCCGGAGATCTCGATGAGGTCAACGCCAGCTTCCTGCAACCAGCGTGCAACCTGAAGGCTGTCTTCAAAGGCGAAACCGCCGCGCTGGAAATCGGCACTGTTCAATTTGACTGAAATGGGGAAGTCACGCCCAACCAAAGTACGCACTGTATTCAGCGTGAACATCAGAAAACGTGCGCGATTGACAAGGCTTCCGCCCCAACGGTCCGTGCGCTGGTTGGACCGTGGGCTCAAAAACTGCGAAATAAGATAGCCATGTGCGGCATGGATTTGGACGCCGGTGAAACCGCCATTTTTGCAGTGCAAAGCCGCCTGACCAAAACGGCCAATCAAGTTCAAAATTTCGTCTTCGGTGAGCGCGACCGGTATGCCAAATTGTCCACCCGGTAGCCCCAATTTGACAGCGGAAGGCGCCTTGGGGTGCGGATTGACCGCGCGCATGGTTTGCCGTCCGGCGTGGCTAATTTGCGCCCAAAAATGGTTGCCATTGCGTGTTGCTGCTTTAGTCCACGCCTGAAGCGCATCCATCATCTCTTCGTCCGGCTGTCCGTTAAAAAAGACGTTACCGGGACGTTCCAGATGATTGGCATCAATATGGATATTGCCCGAGATATGCAGGCCAGCCCCGCCATCTGACCAAATGCCATATAATCGCTGCAGTTCGGGCGTCGGACGACCCATTGGATCAGCCAACCCCTCGGTCATCGCGGCCTTTGCGATACGATTATTCAAAACCGCCCCGCATGGCATTGTCAAAGTGCTATTTAGTCTCACTTTGGTTCGCTTGCTGTATCGGGTTTTGTGGTGCCAGCGGGTTCCGTTTCCATCGGTGGCGCTTTGGCGGCATCCGTCTTTGGTGCTTCGACGTTGGCTGGTTTTGAAGCCGCAGGCGCGGCATCAAGCGTTGCTTCGTCGGTCGATTCATCGGTATTAATCATGTCGTCGCTGATCGTACCTTTCAGACTTTCGAGATTATCCATACGTGTTTCTGTGACTTGATTGTCTTCCTTGGAACTGCCGCAGGCAGACACCAGAAGCAGTAGGGCAAGGGCCGGCATTAGTCGGGAAAAGCGCATGATATCCTCGTTCATCTATTTCGGCGCGACCGTACAATTTCCGGTCGTTTTCGCAAGACTATTGAGAAAGCTGACAAAAGTGGCGCGCAATGCGGCGTCAAAATCTGCGAGCGTTGCCTCAATACCCAAAGCGGCAAGGCTCGTGACCGGATATTCGGATATACCGCATGGTACGATGCCCGAAAAATGGTTCAGATCGGGTGCGATATTAACCGCAAAGCCGTGCATCGTGACCCATTTGCGGATCCGCACGCCAATGGCGCCAATCTTTGCCTCTTGGCCGTTTTTTGTGTCGCACCAGATACCCACGCGGCCCTCTGCGCGGCGCGCTTCGACCCCAAAATGTCCAAGGGCTTCGATTACCCAGCCTTCCAACGCATGGACGTAGCAGCGCACATCTTTACCCCTATGCGCAAGGTCAAGCATGACATATCCCACGCGCTGGCCAGGGCCATGGTAGGTGTACCGCCCACCGCGTCCGGTGTCATAAACCGGAAACTGTTGGCTCAGCAGCTCGGCAGGGTCTGCACTCGTTCCGCTGGTGTACAAAGGCGGGTGTTCAAGCAGCCATACAAGCTCGCGCGCGCCGGTATCGCGTATTGCAGCCTGCAACGCTCCCATACGCGCGACCGCGTCGGGGTAAGGGGTCAGGCCTTCGGAAACGTCCCAGTCGATATTGCCATCCAAAATCATGTAGCAGCCTTTAGCATGGCGCAAGCGCCTTGCCACCGCATATGTCTATCTCTACGCCCCAGCTATGCAGACGAACAAAATGCCAAAGAAGCTTGATTACCGGACCGTGTGGTCTGATGCGCGCAATATGTTTGCGGCGGACAAAGACGCGATTGTTGCAATCGCCGGCTTCTTCATCTTTTTGACAGCTTGGATTTCTGGTTTTCTGGTGCCGCCATTGATGATCGACACTTTGGAAAATGCGGACACGGCAGTTGCAACGCTCAGCAGCTATTTTGAGGTCAATTGGCCTATATTGCTGCCAAGCATGATGGTGACGATGTATGGGAGTTTGTCGCTCTATGTCCTGCTGTCGGGGCGTACTTTGACCAAAGTAGGGGACGCCCTTGGCGTCGCGGCGGCATTGTTTGTGCCCTATCTGGTGGCAAGTTTGTTGGTGGGATGGGCCACATTGGCTGGATTTTTCCTCCTCGTGATACCCGGGCTTTATCTGTCAGGGCGGTTTGCATTGCTGCCTGCGGTGATCGCGGGGGATAGTCGCCGCGGCATGCATGCATCGGTCCTTCGCACTTGGAACGTCACGCGTAACTATGGTTGGGCGATTTTGATATTGATGCTGTTCGTTGCGCTCGCAGTGCGCCTAGCATCCGGGATCGCGGGCGGCGCAGTTGATGCCGTTTCCCAATCCATCGCAGGCGAGGCGGGGATTCCGATCCTTCAGTCAGGCGTTAGCGCGCTCTTCGTCACTGTCGAGGCCGTGGCTTTCATCTTGATGCTCGCTGCCGTCAACCGTCAACTTTCGGCGCAAACCCCTCATCAATAAGCGGGATGTGCGGTGCTGCATCGCGGGGGATGAGGCCAGTGATGCGCGGGTCGGGGAAAGTTTCCAACTGTCGTTGGTAGGCGACGAAGCCCGATCTCTGATAAAAAGTGAGCGCATGCGGGCCGTCTAGCGTGCAGGTATGTACCCACAACCGTTGCATGTCAGCCTCTGCCCAAGCCATTTGCAGCGCCATCGCCATCAGCCATTTGCCATGCCCCTTGCCGGTGAGTTCTGGCACCAGGCCGAAAAAGGCAATTTCACATTGCTCAGGCAGCCGAAAGTCGAGTTCCAAAATGCCGACCTCAATTCCCCGCCGGTCAAGAACGGCCCAAATGCGCACCATTGGGTCATGAATGATCTGCAACAGATCGGCATCGCTCAGCTCAAGCCGTGAGAACCAAAGCCACGGCTCACCAATGCGACGATAAAGCGTGCGATATCGCTCGGCCGTTGGTGCCAGCCACCGGTCCAGTTGCAATTCCGACGCCGGCATAGCCCGCAGGGGCGGGCGGCTGGTCATTTCCAGCGATGTAACAATTGCCCCAAGGTCGCCAATGGCAATCGGACTATACACCATTGGGGATCAGTCCCACGCAACTTGCGGCGGAAGGCTCATCAATATGGCGTCCACATTACCGCCGGTCTTTAGACCAAAGGTCGTGCCGCGGTCATATACCAGATTAAACTCGGCATAGAGGCCGCGCCAGCGCAATTGCGCCTGCTTTTCTTCCGCTGTGAACGGCTGGTTCATCCGGCGGCGAACAAGCTTTGGGAAGATGTCCAGAAAGGCATTGCCGACATCGCGGGTCAAAGCGAAATTTTGTTCAAACAAGGCATCGCTGCTATTTTCGAGATGATCGTAAAATATGCCGCCCACGCCGCGATGGATATTGCGATGCGGAATCCAGAAATAATCCTCTGCCCATTTGCGATAGCGTTCATACACATCGGGGCCATAAGGCGCGCAAGCAGCACGCAGCCGCGCATGGAAATCGGCAGTATCCTCTTCATAGGGGATCGGAGGGTTCAGGTCAGCGCCGCCGCCAAACCAGCTTTTCGTCGTAACAAGATAGCGGGTATTCATGTGGACGGCTGGCACATGCGGGTTCGCCATATGCGCAACCAAGCTGATACCGGTAGCAAAGAAATTAGGGTCTTCCGCCGCGCCATGAATGGTTTTGGCAAATTCGGGGTTAAAACTGCCGCCTACGGTGGAGACGTTTACGCCGACTTTTTCGAAGACCTTGCCCTTCATCACGCCGCGTACGCCGCCGCCGCCGGGGGAGCCGTCATGATCATTGCGATCCCATGGCATATATTCAAACGAGGCGTCCGAGCCTGCTTCGCGCTCAATGGCTTCAAACGCGGCGCAGATGTTGTCGCGCAGCGATTCGAAAGAGGTTCGTGCGGCCTGTTGGCGATCATCAAGGATCAGGGTCACAAATTACCTCCTGGAAATGAATGAGTTTGTCGCAGACCTTCGGCAAGAGCGATGCCAGCCGACACAGAAATGTTCAAGGACCGAAATCCTGCGGCCATGGGGATATATACCCGCGCATCGGCTCGTGCATGGACTTCGGGAGGCGCACCGCTGCTTTCGGACCCCATCAAAATAACGTCGTCAGGTTGAAACGCGAACTGGGGCAGGGGCGTAGACGCTTTACTCGACATCAAAACGATCCGTGCGCCCTCCAATGAACCCAGAAACGCGGTCCAATCGGGATGCCGCTGAATTTTCACATGGTCGATATAATCCATAGCGGAACGTTTCAGCGTGCGTTCGGAAAACGCAAAACCACATGGTTCGATAATGTCGCATGTCACGCCAAAACAAGCAGATGTGCGCAAAACCGCACCGACATTCCCGGCCATGTCCGGCTGATACAGCGCGATGCGCATGCGACACTCCTCACTAAAAACCTATCGTGCGGCAATTAGCGTGTATCGCGGCCGACCTACAAACGGTTATTGCGTTAAAAATGGAGCGCGCTGACAAGATGCAGTCGCGCGCCACAGGGATAGATCGGAATACCAAAATAGCGGCACATAAAAAAATTAACCACGTCTCTAAGTTTGTCGGATTAACTGCCGTATAATTGAATTAGGCCATAAGGTCATGATTTCGTCAACTTCAATGTTGTGACACTGGACCGTCAGAAATCATGGCCTCATTTGGCCGATTAAGCTGCGCTGCTTGGCAGCCATGCTTGAACATATCGGCTTCCGGATGCCGCCCACCCACACAGCACCGGAAGCCGGTACATCTCAATATGGGCACGAAACCATAAGCGCGCGGGGGTTGCGCTCTAAACTTAGCGCATCTTGCGCGCGGCCTGACGTTCTTCAATTGAAATGCTGTCGTCTTGATTGGCATCTACATTACTAAAGCGTGCGTCAATCGCAGCGCGAAATTCTGATTGTGACACAGCCTTGTCCCCATTGATATCGGCGCGTGCCATCATGACCATGGCGCCCAAACGGCGAGGTTGGCGGCCTTCACGCATGCCCGCCCCGATGCGTTCCATTCGCTTTTTGCGTCGGTCTGCACGTCGCTCTGCGCCTGCTTCATGTATGGCCATAAACTCACTTTGACTAATCGAGCCGTCACCATTGCTATCCATCTTCGCGAAATGCTTTGCCATCATGGCGGTCCGGTCGGCTGCGTTTAATGTGCCGTCGCCATTTAGATCCATCTTGGCAAAGCGCGCATCTGCTGCTGCTATGGCTTCGGCCTTGGTGACAATGCGATTTCCGTCTGCATCGGCTTTAACTGGTGCCGCATGCAGCACCCCTGCGGAAGAAACAGAGAGGATCATTAGGCCAGTATAGATTGAGAGTTTATTCACCGTCATAGCTCCTTGTTATCATCTGCATATTTGAAGATCGCATTTTATAGGATGTATCATTCACACCTGCCTGTCGAGACAATGGCTGCTTTGTCGCAAGCTGTATTAGTTTAGCGGTGCAAATAATGAGATGAAATCAAGAAAAGTTGGAGCGGGTAAGGGGAATCGAACCCCTCTAGCTAGCTTGGAAGGCTAGTGCATTACCACTATGCTATACCCGCGACGGACCAAGTGGCCGTTGGAAGCGCAGCTATTGCCATTATCCGGCGCAAGCGTCAACGCCCTCATTTGCAAAAGAAAGGGCCGCAAAAGCGGCCCTGTCCATTATCTGTTATATGGCATCAATGCTTCTTATCTGCCCAGATGGTCCGATATGACATGAACGCCAATATGGTGAAGATTAAGAGGAAGCCGAGCGCAGCCCAACCCGCGCTCTTGCGGTTTTCCATCTTCGGTTCAGCGGTCCAAGTTAGGAAAGCCGAGACGTCTTTCGCCATCTGCGCTCTGGTTGCCTTGGTACCATCATCATAGGTGACCAAATCGTCAGATGCGATTGGGTTAGCCATTGCGATGTTCAAATTGGCAAACCACGGGTTGAAGTGAAGGCCAGGAGGTGTGGCAGCGTCAGGAAATTCCTTCAGCAGCTCTTTGCCTTCTTCATTCTTATAGCCAGCTTGATCACGGTAACCGAGCAGCAACGAATACACATAAGCAGGACCGCCTTCACGCGCTTTTGTGATCAAGGAGAGATCAGGTGGAAGCGCATTGTTGTTGGCCGCACGTGCCGCAGTTTCGTTCGCAAATGGCGAAGGAATTTTATCGGCGGGGATGCCGGGACGTGTTGCGGGCTCGCCCGTTTCAGGGTTAATGCTTGGCACTTCGGTTTTCCAACCCTTGGCCAACGCCTTCACCTGATCTTCGGAATAACCCAAAGCGGCAAAGTCGCGGAACGCAACCAGCTTCATACTGTGGCACGCCGCACAAACTTCGGAATACACCTTCAACCCGCGCTGCAGTTGACCGCGGTCAAATTTGCCAAGCGGACCGTCATGCGCGAATGTGACCGGCAAGGTCTCCTCGTGGAACCCAGCTTCAACCGTAGGTAAAGCAGGCTCCTTAATCGCCGAAACGACCGTGTCCCCAAGACCAAGTAACAGCATGCCGCTGAAAAACAGGCCTACTAAAAAAGCAATTAAACGAACCATGATTATGCTTTCCCTGTTTTACGCAGCCGCTGGAAGCGGTTTGCCAGTGACGGCTTCGGTGATTGAATTAGGCAACGCAAGCGGGCGTTCAATGCGCGAAACAATCGGCAGAATGATCAAGAAGTGGGCGAAATAATACGCCGCTGCAATCTGGCTGAGCACGACCCACTGTGTGTACGGCGGCTTGCCACCGCAATAGGTCAGGACGACCAAGCTTGGGATCAGGCCGTACCAGAAAAACTTGCGGAACAACGGACGATAGTGACCCGAACGTACTGGTGATGTGTCGAGCCAAGGCAGGAAGAACAACAGCAGGATCGAACCAAACATCGCAAGTACGCCCATAAGCTTTGCTGGGATAATGATAATACCAGTGAACGGAATGCCGAAGTCGACGGTGAATGCCTTCAAAATCGCGTAGAATGGCAAGAAATACCATTCAGGTACAATATGCGCTGGCGTCGAAAGCGGGTTCGCCGGAATATAGTTATCTGGATGACCCAACATATTTGGTGCAAAGAATGTCACTGCAACAAAGAGGATCAAGAAGATGCCAAGGCCGAAGCCGTCCTTCGCGGTGTAATAGGGGTGGAACGGAACTGTGTCCTGTTCGCCCTTTACGCTGACGCCGGTTGGGTTCGAAGATCCAGGAATGTGCAATGCCCAAACGTGCAGGATGATGACGCCTGCAATAACGAACGGCATCAGATAGTGCAGCGAGAAGAAACGGTTCAGAGCCGCTTGGTCTGGCGCAAAGCCGCCAAGCAACAACTGACGCAGTGGTTCGCCTACCAGAGGAATCGCGGAGAAGAAGCCAGTGATAACCTGCGCACCCCAGAAGCTCATTTGGCCCCATGGAAGCACATAGCCCATGAACGCGGTCGCCATCATCAAAAGGAAGATAGTAACACCAAGCAACCAGATCATTTCACGCGGCGCTTTGTATGAGCCGTAGAACAGACCGCGGAAGATATGGATATACACCACGATAAAGAAGAAGCTTGCGCCGTTCATATGCGCATACCGCAAGAACCAGCCAGCATTCACGTCACGCATGATATGCTCAACGCTGTTGAATGCGCCGTCGACGCTTGCATAATAATGCATGGCAAGGACAATGCCGGTAACAATCTGTATAACCAAAGCGACGCCCGCAAGGACGCCGAAATTCCAGAAATAGTTGAGATTGCGCGGAACCGGATAACCGGCACCAACTGCGTTATAAACGAGGCGCGGCAAGGGGAGGCGTTCATCCACCCACTTAGATACCGTGCCCTGCGGCTTATACTCTTGTGCCCAAGGGAAGCTCATTAGATTCTAGCTCCTCAACCGATTTTTACGACTGTGTCAGAAAGGAATGCATATTCCGGAACGTTAAGGTTCAGCGGCGCTGGACCCTTCCGAATACGCGCGGCGGTATCATAATGCGAGCCATGGCATGGGCAGAAATAGCCACCAAATTCGCCCTTAACTTCGCCAGAGGCGGCGCCCAGCGGCACACAACCCAAATGGGTGCAGACGCCAAGTGTGATCAACCAATTTTCTTTGCCAGGCTTGGTACGCTCGGCAAGTGTTTGCGGGTCACGTAGTGAACCCACATCAACCTTGTTTGCCGCTTCGATTTCAGCAGGCGTGAGGTTGCGAATAAATACGGGCTGCTTGCGCCAGCTGGTCTTGATAGCTTGACCAGGCTCGATAGCCGCAATGTCAAACTCGACAGAGGCTTGCGCGAGCACGTCGGCGCTAGCGCTCATTTGCGAGACCAACGGCATGGCGACCGCTGCGGCGCCAACGCCGGCAAAACTTACGGTTGCGATATGGATGAAATCGCGGCGACGCACGCCTTCACCCTCGGTTGTATCCTGAGCCGCGCTTACAACAGGGGCTGCGGGCTTTACCTTGCTGGCTGCCTTCGCAGGCTTTTTTCCTGCGCCATTCGTCTTTTTGACTGTCGACATAATCTGCCCTTTTTGCGTCGCGGAACGGGCCCGCGCAATATCTTCAAAATCCTATCGCTTTCGCCATGCGTGCTCATTTCGGCGCATGGCTAAGGCGATTCAGCGGCCTGATAGACGGCTTTCAAGCAATTTGCCAACAAGGAATTTAGCCGCCAATGTGACAAATGACGCCAGCTTAGTTGCATTTTACAAAACCAACGCAAATTGGCCGCAAAAGCTTGCTTATGGCAACATAATGGGCCTAAAGGGCGCAAATTTTAAACGATTATTGTTGGAGTATACGCCATGGCGACGTGGACGCCGGACAGCTGGAGAGACGCAACGGGCATTCATATGCCTGTGTACAAAGACGCTGCTGCGTTGGCTGCAACAGAACATACGCTGCGCAATTACCCGCCGCTGGTGTTTGCAGGTGAAGCACGCAACCTGACGGCGGACCTCGCCAAGGTTGCGGATGGCAAGGCGTTCCTGCTGCAGGGCGGCGACTGTGCCGAGAGCTTTGCCGAGTTTCACCCCGACAATATCCGCGATACCTTCCGCGTTATCTTGCAAATGGCAGTCGTGCTAACCTTTGCTGGCAAGCTTCCCGTTGTGAAGCTTGGCCGGATGGCAGGTCAATTCGCCAAGCCGCGCTCCACGCCGACTGAAACGATCAATGGCGTTGAGCTGCCAAGCTATTTTGGCGACATTATCAACGATATTGAATTCGTTGCCGAAGGTCGGGAGCCCGACCCAGCGCGTATGGTCCGCGCCTACAGTCAGGCGGCGTCGACGCTTAATCTACTGCGCGCCTTTTCCAACGGCGGCTATGCCAATCTGCAGCAGGTCAATGCCTGGACGCATGATTATATGGGCCGGTCTCCATGGGCGCAGAAATACAAAGAAACGGCTGATCGTATCAGCGAGGCTTTGGCCTTTATGGAGGCGTGTGGCATCACGCCAGAGACCGTGCCGCAAATTAAGGGCACCAGTTTCTATACCAGCCATGAAGCTTTGTTGCTGCCTTATGAGCAGGCGATGACGCGGCAGGACAGCCTGACCGGTGGATGGTATGACACTTCAGCGCATTTCCTATGGATTGGCGATCGTACGCGGTTCGAAGGGTCGGCGCATGTCGAATTCCTGCGCGGTATCGGTAACCCGATTGGTATTAAGTGCGGGCCAAGTCTTGAGCCCGATGCCTTGCTGCGCATGCTGGACACCGTGAACCCCACCCGTGCGGCAGGTCGCGTGACACTTATCTCGCGTTATGGCTATGACAAGGTTGAGAGCGGGTTGCCGACGTTGGTGCGCGCTGTGCAGCGTGAAGGGCATCCCGTCATTTGGTCTTGCGACCCGATGCACGGCAATGTCGTAAAATCCGCCAGCGGTTACAAGACGCGGCCGTTTGAACGCATCTTGGCGGAGGTTCGCGGGTTCTTCGCGGTGCACCGTGCCGAAGGTACTTTCGGTGGCGGCATCCATATCGAAATGACGGGCCAGAATGTTACCGAGTGTACGGGCGGCGCGGTCGATGTGACCGACGAAGGTCTGGCTGACCGGTACCACACGCACTGCGATCCACGGCTGAACGCAGCACAGTCACTTGAACTGGCATTCCTGCTGGCTGAAATGCTGAACCAGGAAATGACTGAGCGCGCCAAAAAGGCAACCTAGGCTGGGCCCGCCTTTTAGCACCTGCCGCTCCTTATGTTTTTAGAGACTCAAGCCGGTATCCATAGCCGAAAACCGTAACAATCCGAAAACCGTTCTGAAGCTGTAAGTCCAGCTTCGAACGGACGCGCGACACGTGCATGTCCAGCGTGCGTGATGCCATACTTTCCGGAGTTCTCCAGATGGTTTTGATGATATTATTGCGGGATAATGTGCGATTGGCGTTTTTGAAGAACATCTCGGCAAGCTCAAATTCTTTAGCGGTCAGGAGAATGGTCTTTCCATGCAAGGTAACGCTCTGATCGAGCCTGTTCATCAGGTAGAGCCCGTAGCTTACCTCGGTATCAAAGGCGCCAGTTGGGGCACTTTTGTGTAACAAGGCACTAACCCGCGCTGCAATAACGGAGCGGACTTCAGGCTTCGTAATATATTCATCCGCGCCCGCTGTTAACGCTTCTGTGATATCGCGCTTTGCCGCCCGGTTGGTCATGATAATGACAGGAGGTCTTTTCGGTAGCGCCTTGCACATCCAATTGAAAAGGGGGGTGCCATTTTTGCTCCGAATATTCCAATCCAGAATAACAAGATCAAATATTTCGCGTGATATTGAATCGGAAAAAGCTTCGCCGTCAGTGAAACCGACTGCGTCATGCCCTAGTTCTTCAATGATCTCTTTCAGGTGCACCACGACATCCGGCTGGTCGTCGGCAATAACTACTCTCATGACTTAATCCACCCTTCACCAAGTGCCAACCCTTTGAACTAAAAAGGGTAAATAAGTCATGAATCATCCGGCAACCCGAAAAAGTTGAAACTTTTGCTTTGATTTACAGGGTCTTACGAAATTCATTAGAATTTCTTTAAAGAATGGCTGGGGCGGCAGGGATCGAACCTGCGAATGGCGGCATCAAAAGCCGCTGCCTTACCGCTTGGCGACGCCCCAGCAAGCCAGTAATCTGGCCGTTGCGGGCGGCTTATATCGTGGTAATCCTATTGCGCAACAGCTTAATCGACGCGCTGCACCCAGCCATGGGTATCTGCGGCAATTCCGCGCTGAATATCCACAAGTTTTGCCCGGATTTGCTGAGTCATCTGCCCCGCACCGCCCGCGCCTATGGTAAAGCTGCCCTGTGCGGACTGCACCTTTCCGACAGGCGTGACGACAGCGGCGGTGCCGCAGGCGAATGCCTCTAATAATCGGCCTGATTCCGCATCCGCACGCCATTGGTCAATCGCATAGCGTTCCTCGCGCACATTCAACCCCTGTTCCCGCGCTAGGGTCAGTACAGAATCGCGCGTGATGCCCTCCAATATCGTCCCATCGGCTGGCGGGGTGATGATGGACCCATCATCGAACAAGAAAAACAGGTTCATGCCGCCCAGTTCTTCGACCCAGCGGTGTTCGGCTGCATCAAGAAACACAACTTGGTCGCAGCCTTGCTTAATGGCTTCCGATTGCGCCACGAGGCTTGCAGCATAATTGCCGCCGCATTTCGCCGCGCCAGTGCCGCCCGGTGCAGCGCGGGTATACTGCTCGGAGACCCAGATGGATATCGCGGGCGCGCCGCTTTTGAAATAATTGCCAGCGGCCGACGCGATCACCATGAACAGATATTCGGCGGATGGCTTCACCCCCAGAAACACCTCGCTCGCGATCATGAAGGGCCGCAGATAGATTGAGCCTCCATCCACCGGTGGGAACCATTCCTTGTCGACCGCAATCAATTGTTTGCAGGCCTGCAGGAACATATCTTCAGGCAATTCTGGCATCGCTAGCCGCTTGGCCGACCGTTGGAAACGACGGGCATTTTGCTCTGGGCGGAACAGCGCCATTCCGCCGTCCGCGAGGCGATAGGCTTTCAGTCCTTCAAAAATCTCTTGAGCGTAATGCAACACGGCAGTCGCAGGATCGAGCGTCAATGGTCCGCGTGGCCCGACTTTCGCATCATGCCAGCCCTTGGCGTCCGAATAGCGGATTGTGACCATATGGTCTGTAAACACCCGACCAAAACCAGGGTCGGTTAACCGCGCGGCGCGCTCGGCTGGATCAACCCGATTCGGGTTGGCTTCAAAAGGAAAGGCGCCAGCGGTCATGAATGTTCTCGTCTATTAGGGTCTTGCACTGTTCTATGGGCTAGGCCAAGATACGTCAATATGGCTGTCCCATCTTCTGTTTCTGTCCCGCCGACTGCGTCGCCTCTGTTCCTGCGTGAACATGAAGTGCGGCGTGGGGTCGAGCTTTTGTTTTTTGGCTACACGCGGCTTACGCGTGCGATTGATGATGGCTTGGCTGAACATGGCCTTGGCCGCGCGCATCATCGCGCACTCTACTTCATCGCACGTCAGCCTGATCTGCCAATTAGCGCATTGCTAAAGATTCTGGCCATTACCAAACAATCGCTTGGTCGCGTGCTGAATGATTTGGCGGACAAGGGCTTGGTGGAAACGCGCACAGGCACCATCGACCGCCGGCAAAAACTGCTGCGCCTGACGCCGGAGGGCGTTAAATTTGAAGCGCAGTTGTTTGAAGCCCTGCGGAGTAGCCTTGCGTCGGCTTATGCTGCGGCAGGGCAGGAGTCCGTTACCGGCTTTTGGCGTGTCCTCGAAGGGTTGATCCCCGCCGAGGACAAGGCCATGGTCATAGCCCTGCAAAAGGATATTTGATGCCCGACACACTCAAACGGCTCGAACACACCATCGCGCAGCGTTCTGGCGCCGCGCCGGACAGCAGCTATGTCGCATCTTTGTTCGCCAAAGGTCGTGGCAAAATTGCCCAGAAGGTTGGTGAAGAAGCCACGGAAACTATTATCGCTGCGCTGTCAGGGGACGCGCAGCAGGTAACGGCAGAGTCCGCTGATCTGATATTTCACCTTCTGATATTGCTGCGCGAATGCGATGTGTCATGGGATGACGTGCTGGCCGAGCTGGATCGCCGGGAAGGCGTGTCCGGCCTCGTCGAAAAGGCGGCGCGCAGCAATATTGGGGAGTGAGACATGCCGATTGACCCGACTTTGGAATATGATGACCAAAATATCTTCGCCAAAATCCTGCGCAAAGAAATACCATGCCGCCAAGTTTTTGAGGATGAATGGGCACTCGCCTTTCACGACATAAACCCGCAAGCGCCTGAGCATGTCCTTGTCATTCCCAAGGGCGCCTATGTCAGCTGGGATGATTTCAGCACCACAGCCACCGACGCCGAAATAGCCGGATTTGTGAGGGCCGTGGGCCATGTTGCGTGCGAAATGGGGCTGGTTGAGACCGGATATCGCCTGCTCGCCAACATCGGAATTGATGCCCATCAAGAAGTTCCGCACCTTCATGTCCATATTTTTGGTGGAAAACCGCTCGGACCGATGCTTGTTCGGTGAAATTAAGTTGCGCGGAGACAATTTGAGGCTAGGTTCCGCGCGATAAGAAATCCATCGGGGAGAATATGATGGCCGTTGAGCAGCAATCCGTGATGCAGCGCATGTTCGCGCGCAAGACGATCGCACAAGTACAAAGAGAGTCAGCGAATAGCGAACTGAAGCGCTCGTTGGGCAAATGGAACCTTCTGCTGTTGGGCGTTGGTTGCATCATTGGTGCGGGTATCTTCGTCCGTACCGGCAGTGCAGCAGCTTTGCATGCTGGCCCAGCGGTTATGTTGTCCTTCGTTGTAGCAGGTATCGTCTGCGCTTTTGCAGGTTTATGCTACGCAGAACTCTCCTCGACACTGCCTGTGTCGGGTTCGGCTTATACATACAGCTACACCACGCTGGGCGAATTTGTCGCCTGGATCATGGGGGCACTTCTCCTCCTTGAATATGGCTTGGCGGCTTCCGTAGTTGCCGTTGGCTGGGGCGGCTATGTCGTCAGCCTGCTGGCGGACTTCGGCCTTGTCATTCCCCCGCAATTCACCGGACCCACCGGACATGCCGTGATGCGAGACGGTGTTCCGATGGTGGTTGATGGCGCAGCTGTTACAGCAATCTTCAATCTACCCGCCTTCCTCATCTGCATGGTGCTCGCGGTTTTGCTGATGGTTGGAGTGTCGGAATCGGCCAAGGTAAACAATGTCATTGTGGCGATTAAAGTCAGCGTGCTCGCTGCGTTCATTCTGGTGGGCGGATATATCGTATTGAATAATCTGCCTGAATTGATGGCGAAGAATTGGACGCCTTTCATTCCCGAAAACACAGGCGATGGCCAATTCGGTGTCGACGGAATTATGCGTGCAGCCTCCATCGTGTTCTTTGCATATATCGGCTTCGAAGCGGTTTCGACCGCTGGTCAGGAAGCGAAAGACCCGAAGCGTGATATGCCATTTGGTATCATCGGTTCGTTGGTTGTCTGCACCGTCATCTATATGCTGGTTGCAGCAATTATGACTTTGCTCGTGCCTTATGCATCGCTCAACGTTCCAGACCCTGTAGCCGTCGTTGTCGATAGCTTTGGCCCACAATGGTCTTGGCTGGCAAAGACGATCAAGGTTGGTGCAATCATCGGTCTGACATCTGTTGTGCTTGTTTTGATGTACGCGCAAACCCGTATCTTCTACACCATGGCCCGCGATGGCCTGTTGCCGAAGATATTCTCAAAGGTGCATCCAAAGTTCCACACGCCTTATATCAATACGATGTTGGTTGGCACGATCACCGCGGTTGCTGCTGGCTTTTTTGACATCAACGTTCTGGGTGACATGACTTCGGTCGGGACATTGGCTGCATTTGCCATCGTCTGCCTATCGGTGATTTACCTGCGCCGTGCAGCACCAGAATTGCCACGTGGTTTCTCTGTGCCTCTGTATCCTGTCGTTCCGATCCTTGGCATCCTGTCATGCTTGTATCTGATCACGTCGGTGCCTTACAATGTTCTGCTGTTCTTCGTATATTTCCTCGTCGGGGCAATCATATTGTATTTCATCTATGGCATGCGCAACTCAAACTTGCAGCATGACCAAAGCATGGATGATGCGGCGGATATGGGTGAGTTTCCTGGTCCAGTTGTGGACTAAGGTTGTCGCCAAATAACAATAGGACAGGGGCGCTTCGGTGCCCCTTTTCTTTGCGTTAATTATGAGGGTTGGCGGGAATAGGTTGCGTGGTGCCGGGCCGCGTGAACAGCTTGCCCCTCTCGCACCATAGGACAAGGCCAAGCGCCACAAGCCCGCAATAGAAAAAACCAAGCGCTACGGGAAAGACCGTGCCGTCAAACTGTTGCCCGATCAAGGCGCCCAGCGATGCGGCCAGAACCGTGCGGACAAAAGTCTGGAACGATGATGCCGCGCCTGCAACATGGCCAAAGGGCGTCATTGCAATCGACGAGAAGTTCGAACCGATAAATCCGATCATCGCCATATTACCCGTGAGCAGTACCAAGAAGATCGGAAGCGAGGTTGGCACAAAAGTGGCCGCAAGCAATTGCAAACCACCCAGCGCGATAAAGGTCAGCAGCGCAGTTTGCGACACACGGCGCGCGCCAAAACGTTCGACGATGCGCGAATTGGTGAAGTTCGATGCGGCAATGCCAATGGCGATTATGGCAAAGCCAATGGTGAAGAAATCCGCGGCATGGAAGACTCGATCAAACATCTGCTGCGAGCTGTTGAGATAGCCAAACAGGGCACCCTGCGTGACGCCGGCCCCAATCATATAGCCAGCCGAATTGCGGTTCAGGACAACTATCTTCCATGCTTTGGCCAGCGCGTGTGGCTGAATGGGAATGACATTTTCTGGCGCCAAGGTTTCGGGCAACCGCACATAGACCCAGATCGACGCGGCGACGGCCATGAAGGCCATGATGTCGAAAATCGTGCGCCAGCCTGCAAATAGCAACACCATCTGACCAATCGTTGGCGCGACGATGGGCACGATCATGAATATGAGAAAGATTGTCGACATCCGCCGCGCCATGGCATCGCCTTCAAACTGATCGCGAATGACCGAGATGACGAGAACCCCCATCGCTGCCGCCAACAGCCCATGTGCAAACCGCATCATAAGCATGATTTCAAACGTTGGCGCTATCGAGCAGGCCAATGAAAAAATCGCAGCGCCAAGTGTTGCGATCAGCAATATCGGCTTTCGGCCATAACGATCAGACAGTGGACCGTAGATCAGCGCACCAATCCCGGTGCCTGCCAAAAATGTCGAAATTATGTATTGAATCTGGTTCGGGTCAGCGATGCCAAGGCCGCGGACCATCGCGGGGAATGCGGGTAACATGGCATCAATCGCAAGCGCGTTGAGCGCCATGAGAGATGACATCATGACCGTGAGTTCGCGTGGACCGATAGTTTTCTTAGCTGGATTCTGTGATGCCATGTCGGGCCTATGCGGGAGCATTGGTTATTTTGCCACCCGCTAAATCGTTACAGTAGCCCGGAGCTGCGCATACTGTTGAAACCGTTTTTGCCGATAATGATATGGTCGTGCACTGCAATTCCGAACTTTTTCCCCGCGTCGGCAATGTTGCGGGTCATCGTAATGTCCTGCCGGCTTGGGGCGCTATCCCCGCTTGGATGATTGTGGACAAGGATGATCGCAGCGGCGCCCAGATCCATCGCGCGCCGGATGACTTCGCGGGTATAAATCGCGGCTTCGTCGATTGACCCTTCGCTTGCAACCTCATCACGGATCAGCATGTTTTTGCTGTTGAGATACAAGGTGCGCACACGCTCAATCGTAAGATGCGCCATGTCGGCGCGCAGATAATCGAGCAAAGATTGCCATGAGGACAAGATCGGCAGTTCACGCACTGGTTCGCTCAACAGGCGAAGCGCCGCAACCTGAACGATTTTTAAAGCAGCAACGCTCGTTTCGCCCATCCATTTTTCTTGCAAGATACTGTCGGCGTCGGCGGTCAGCAAGGCGGCGAGACTGCCATATCGGCGAATTAAGTCTTTCGCAATTTGCTTGGTATCGCGGCGCGGAATGGCGAGCGCGAGCAAATATTCGATCAGTTCATGGTCGTGGAGGCTGTCGCCATTTTTCTCCAGCAAACGTTTGCGCAAACGTGCGCGGTGGCCAACACCATGGTGCTCTGTCTTGTCCGCGCTATCCGTCATCACTGCTATCCTGTTGTGATAGAAGCCTTTTCTGTGAATTTTGCATCGAGCGCAAGCGGCTTAAAGCGAATGGCGTTGCAACCAGACGGTTATCTTGGCTTTGCAACCACGCCGTCCCCCGCAACCCGCGCGTTGGTTGAGGACATCAATATCAAGCGTAGGGCGGCATATTCGAAAGAAGCGCTCACCAATGGCGCAACGGTTGAGGAAATGGCGCTGCGTAGCGGCTGTTGCTTGATTGCAGAACGCACGGTTGCGGGCGAAAAATACCAAACACCTTCGGGCCAATGGAAAACCCGCGATGGCAGTGCGCCGGAATTGGACCCGCGCTGCCCCTAAAGCTGAAATAAGCGTCAGGCGCGTGTTCCCGAATAAGGGATGATACCGTCTTAAAACCCCGCTGGGGCACGGATGCCCGGCGCCGGCCTGTTGCATTGCAACATTCTTGCGTGCGCGCTGTTGACTTGGCGCAGACGCTCTCCTAAAGCGCCGATGCCTAGGCGGGGTTGCCCCGATTTCGTGGTGGTTCCCTTTGTTAAAGAGGATGGAATCACATGATGTCGGACAATTCCGGGCAGGATGGCAAAGGCAAAAGTGACGCTCGGCTCGATTCGTTAGACATGCAGCTGAAAGCGGCGCGGAAGGCCGAAGCAGAACGCGCAGGTAAAGATCAGGTTCCAGCCAAAGGAATGCGGCAAGGGAACAGGGTTTTAACTGAGCTGATCGCTGGTCCTGCTGGTGGTGCACTGGTTGGGTGGTTGTTTGACCGCTTGCTGGGTACTTCGCCTGCGCTTCTGTTGGTCTGCATGTTTTTGGGCATCGCAGTCGCCTTCAGGAACATTATAAAGATCTCAGGGGAGCGTCCGGAATAGTCTGGGCGCTTAAGTCGTATAATATGCCCACGCGAAATCGCTTGGGTGTGGAAAAAACAGGGTAGTGAACGTGGCAGGCGAAAGCGGCAAAATCGATCCGATGCACCAGTTCCAGATTGAGCCGCTCGCGCAGCTCAATATTGCTGGATACGACGTCTCCTTCACAAACTCTTCGTTGTTCATGATCCTCGTATTGGGCGCCTTGTGGCTGTTCATGTGGGGCGGAATGAAACGTGACCTGGTTCCCGGTCGCTGGCAGATGGCGGTCGAAGGCGTAACCGGCTTCGTCAACAATATGCTGACCTCAAGCGTTGGTCCCGAAGGCAAAAAATATGTGCCTTTGGTGTTCTCGCTGTTCATGTTCATCCTCATGGCAAACTTCATGGGCATGATGCCATTTGGTATCGTCCCCGGCGTGCACCCATTCACGGTCACCAGCCACCTGACAATCACCGCCGTGCTTGCGGTCATCAGCTTTGGTACGGTTTTGATCGTTGGCTTTTGGAAGCATGGCCTGCACTTTTTCAGCCTGTTTGTTCCACATGGCACACCTTGGTGGTTGCTGTGGCTCATCCCGCTGATTGAGCTGTTTTCGTTCCTTATCCGCCCATTCAGCCTCGCACTTCGTCTTTTTGTCGCCATGACAGCTGGGCACGTGTTGATGAAGGTGTTGGCGGGCTTCGTCATCAACGGCCTGAACGCAGAAGCTGCGTGGGTGCCATTGGTGGTCAGCATCCCTTCTTTCATCCTGATGATTGGTATCACGCTGCTTGAGCTGCTGGTATGCGCCATTCAGGCCTATGTATTTGCACTTTTGACTTCGTTGTACATCAACGACGCGGTTAATTTGCACTGAGTTTTTTCTACTACCCATATGTATTTTTGACAGGAGTTATTATCATGGACGCAGAAGCAGCAAAATTGATCGGTGCAGGTCTTGCAGCAATTGGTGCCGGCCTCGCCGCTGGTGGTGTTGGTAACGTTTTCGGTTCGTTTCTTCAGGGCGCTTTGCGCAATCCTGCAGCAGCTGACGGTCAGCAGGGTCGTTTGTTCATCGGCTTCGCAGCTGCCGAACTTCTCGGTCTGCTTGCGTTCGTTGTTGCGATGATCCTGATCTTCGTTGCCTAATTGACGGTTTCGCCCCGGCACAATGCCGGGGCATTCTTTCATAAGGACAAGCGCGTAATATGCCCCAGATTAGTCAGATCCTTGAAACCTATGCATCGCAGTTTTTTTGGCTGCTTATTGTCTTTGGCCTGATCTATTTTACGATCGGTCATGGCATGTTGCCAAAAATTGAAGCGAGCATGGACGCGCGTGATCGCAAGATTGCGGACGACCTTGCTGCGGCTGAGCGTGCGCGGGCAGAGGCAGACAATCTGGGCGACAGCGGTGCTGCCGACCTCACGGCGGCACGGACCGAGGCGCAAGCCAAATCCTCCGCTGCCAAGGCGAAGGCCGCAAAGGACGCCGATGCGCGTCTGGCGAAGGCCGATGCCGAAATCAGCATTAAGGTCGCTGCGTCTGAAGCCGAACTGGCGAAGGCGACAGCCAAGGCATTGGCAGGCATTGAAGCCGTTGCGGCAGACGCTGCGGCGGATATCGTTGCCAAGGTTTCCGGTGCTAAGGTGACATCTGCGCAAGCCGCAACAGCAGTGAAGGCGGTAATGTCGCATGGCTAATCCCACTATTGCAACCCAAGCGGCCACCGCCGCGGCACCTGCAAGTAATATGGCAGCACCCGCAGCCAAAATGCAGGAAGCCGAAAAGACGCTTGATATGTTGGAGGACGACGCCGTCCCTGTGACCCATTCGGGTACAGAGGCAGCACCGGCCGGCGAACATGCCACGCCATCGGCGCTAGGCTTTGACGCCACGATGCTCGTCGCGTTGGCGATGTTGGTGGTGCTTGCGCTGGCCATCTGGAAAAAGGTTCCTGCCATGATCGCAGGTGCGTTGGACAAACAGATTGCAGGCATCAAGCAGCAGTTGGACCAAGCAACAGCGCTGCGCGCCGAAGCTGAAGCCATCAAGGCCGAATATGAAGCCAAGGCAAAGCAGGCGGCAATTGACGCCGAAGCGATGAAGGCTGCGGCGGAAGAAGAGGCCAAGTTGATTGTTGCCCGAGCCAAATCCGATGCAACGGCATTGATTGGCCGTCGTGCACAGGCAGCCGAGGAAAAAATCGCCGCCGCTGAACGCGCCGCGATTGCCGATGTGCGTAAGACTGCGGCCATGGCTGCTGCTGCTGCTGCTACGCAACTTATCGCTGCGCATCATGACGCAAAGGCCGACGCCGCGCTTATCGACGAATCGATCGCGCAGCTAAACTAAGCTTACATCCCGCACATTCGCGGGATTGAGATTGAGTCTGCCAATGGCTCCGCCTACATGGCAGGCATCATGTCCAAAGCCGAACGTCCCGACCAGCCAAACGCGGCCTCCCGCTTTAACGAGGAAAAGGCGACCTATGCGGTTCGCGGCGCCGACACGCCTGATCTCGACACCGGCATTGCCGCGATCCGCAATGTCCTCAAGACCCTGCCGCTAAAGCCCGGCGTCTATCGCATGCATGATGCACGCGGCGATGTGCTCTATGTGGGCAAGGCCAGGGCGTTAAAGAACCGGGTCGGCAACTATGTGCAGATCGACCGGATGCCCAACCGCCTGCGCAGGATGGTGGCGCTGACGCGTTCCATGACTATCGTCACCACCAACAGCGAGGCAGAGGCCCTGTTGCTTGAGGCGCAGTTGATCAAGCGTTACCGCCCCGCCTACAATGTTCTGTTGCGCGATGATAAAAGCTTTCCCTTCATATTGTTGCGTGCGGACCATAAATTTCCACGCATTCAAAAACATCGCGGTGCACGGCGGCATAAGGGCCAATATTATGGGCCGTTCGCCAGCGCCGGCTCCGTCAACCAGACGCTGAACGCGCTGGAGAAACTGTTCCTGTTGCGCAGTTGCTCCGACAGCTTCTTCAACAACCGCGACCGGCCTTGCTTATTGTATCAAATCAAACGGTGTTCGGCGCCGTGCGTCGGGCGTATCGATGACAGCGCGTACGAAAGCCTTGTCGCCGACGCCAAATCCTTTCTCGACGGCAAATCCTCCGTTGTGCAGGCAAAGCTGGCGCAGGAAATGGAGACCGCCGCCGAAGCGCTTGATTTCGAACGCGCCGCTATGGTCCGTGACCGGTTAAAGGCGCTGACCTTCATTCAAGGGTCGCAGGCGATTAACGCCCAAGGTGTTGGCGATGCAGACATATTCGCGCTGGCGCACCGCAATGGCGTAATGGGTATTCAGGCGTTTTTTATCCGTGGTGGGCAGAATTGGGGGCATCGGTCCTTCTTCCCCGCCCATGTCGCCGAAATAAGCGAGGATGAAGTGTTCACCAGTTTCCTTGCGCAATTTTATGAAGATGTCCCGCCCGCAAAATGCATTTTTCTGGACAGGCAACTGACGGAGGCGGATTTGTTGGCGCAGGCGTTGTCCGAACGGGCCGAGCGCAAGATTGAGATTAGCGTGCCGCAACGCGGTGACCGGGTGCGCCTTGTAAAACAAGCCACGCGCAACGCCGAAGAAGCGCTCGATCGCAAGCTGGCCGAAAGCACGACGCAGGGCAAATTGCTGCAAGAGGTTGCTGACCTGTTCGAGCTTCCGGAACCGCCGCGTCGTATCGAAGTATATGACAACAGCCATATTCAAGGGACCAACGCCCTTGGCGCGATGATCGTCGCGGGGCCGGAAGGCTTCATTAAGGGCCAGTATCGCAAGTTTAACATCAAAAACCCCGACACTGCGCCGGGTGATGACTTCGCCATGATGCGCGAAGTGATGGCGCGGCGCTTTGGCCGGTTGATGGCAGACGATGCCGATCAGGAACGCGACGAAAACTGGCCCGACCTCGTCCTGATCGACGGCGGCAAAGGGCAAATGAGTTCCGTTATGCAAATCGTACGCGAATTGGGGGTCGAGGATGTTGCCTTTATCGGCATATCCAAGGGCCCCGACCGTCATGCCGGTCGCGAGACATTCCACTTTCCCGATGGCCGCGAGTTTACGCTGCCCGTCAACGCACCTGTCATGTTCTATTTGCAGCGATTGCGCGATGAGGCGCACCGCTTTGCCATTGGCGCGCACCGTGCCAAGCGCAGCAAGGCCATTACCGTCAGCCCGCTTGATGAAGTGCCGGGCATTGGCCCGTCACGCAAAAAGGCGTTGCTGATGCATTTTGGCACGGCCCGCGCGGTGCGCAACGCCAGCCTTGAAGACCTGCAAAAAACGCCGGGTGTGTCCGCCGCCGTCGCGCAAACGGTATATGATTACTATCATAGCAACGGATGACTATCGCTTGCAGTTGTGAATTGGCTGAGTACAAAAGCGCGACAGGGAGAGACATATGCCAACCGTCCGCGCGAACAATATCGATATCTATTATGAAGAAAGCGGACCTGCCGATGCGCCAGTGATCCTGCTCGTCATGGGACTTGGGACGCAGATGATTGCGTGGCCCGAGGATATGATTCAAGGGCTGGTGGCGCAGGGCTTTCGCGTTATCCATTATGACAATCGCGATGTTGGCCTGTCGCAACGCATGGATGGAGCGCCCGCACCCAATCTGATCTGGACGATGGTCAAGGCGCGCGTTGGCTTGCCGACGCGGGCAGCGTACACGCTGACGGACATGATGCAGGACGGTATTGCCTTGCTGGACGCGCTTGGCATAGAAAAGGCGCATATTGCTGGCGCATCAATGGGTGGCATGATTGTGCAATTGATGGCCGCACATCATCCGGACCGGATATTGACGATGACGTCCATCATGTCCACCAGCGGAAGGGCGGGGCTTCCGGGGCCGCGCGCCGATATACGCAAGCGGCTGATGGCGCCGCGCCCGTCCAATCCGACGCGCGAACAGGCAGTGCGCTTGGGCGCTGAGTCTCTCGAAACGATTTCCTACGCCGATAAGAAACGGCCCAATAGTGCGTTTGCGGATATGGCTGCACGCGCGTTTGACCGGAGTTATTATCCCATCGGTATGAAGCGGCAGCTGCTGGCGATTATGGCCGACGGTAGCCGCGTAAGCCGCCTGAAAACCATCAATGTGCCGACCTTAGTGGTACATGGCGGCGCTGACCCGCTTGTCCCCAAAGAGGGAAGCGAAGACATTGCGCGGCTCGTGCCCAATGCGCGTTTGGAGATTATCCCGGAAATGGCCCATGATTTGCCGCCGTCGCAAGTGGGGCGCATGGTTGATCTGATCGCGGGGCATGCCAAAGCACAATAAATATATGGCGCGCCGCACAGTATATTGATTGCGCCGCACTGCGGGTTCGATACAGACAGCGCATGACAAACAATCAGCTATTGCTTGAAGCTATCGCGCTCAAAAAATGTGTCACTGCGGTGTACAATAATGTGGCGATGAAGCTGGCCCCGCATGTCCTCTATTCCAAGCACAGCGCCTTGTTCGTGGATGCCGTGATACTGGAAAAAAATGGTGAGCTTCGCCGTGAGAAGAAGTTGGGTGCGTTTCATTTGTCGGGGCTGAACGACCTCCAGTTGACAGACCAGCCGTTTGCAATCGACGCCTTGTTCGATCCGGCTGCCGAAAAATATCAGGACGCGATGTTATTCGTGGTCGACGCGGACGCAGGATAGCACTTCCCCTCACGCCGCAGTCTTGGCATGATGGCGCATGGATATTTCGGCATCTGCCATCATCTGCGCTGTCCGTAACCATGGTGAAACGGGTGCGATCGTGCGGGCATTTACGGCGGAGCACGGCATGCTCGCTGGCTATGTGCAAGGCGCGCGCGGGCGGCAGTTGCGGCCGGTCCTTATCCCCGGCAATGTCATTAAGGGTGAATGGCGCACCCGCATAGCGGGTCAATTGGCGCGCCTTACGCCCGAACCATTACACAGCCGCGCGCATTTATTGGGCGAGCCGCTGGCGATTGCGGCAATTGACTGGGTCACGGCGCTGACGGCGGCTACATTGGCGGAAGGCGTGCCATATCCGCGGGTACACAGCGCTGTTGATGGGTTGCTCTCAGCAATTGAGCTTGCCCCTGCGGCACGGGTGTGGGCGGGGGCTGTTGCCCAATATGAGACGCTGTTGCTCGCCGAGCTTGGCTATGCCGAGGACCATGATACCGACAGCGCGCCCGTGGCGATGATGGCGCAGACGCGCAAACGTCTGGTGGCGCATGTCCTAGGCGACCGCCGCGCCGACGTGATGGCCGCGCGCGAACGCTTGGTGGAACGCTTGAAAAGGGCGGTTGCATAAGCCCGCTGCTATTGGCAGGGGAGGGATAAAGTTTGGCCTGTCACCCTGAACTCGTTTCAGGGTCTTAATCCAGCTTTGAAAGTAAGATGCTGAAACGAGTTCAGCATGACAAGAAAGTTTTATACGGATGTCTATGCTTATTGCCTTGTTACCCGGGGACGGAATCGGCCCCGAAGTCATTACCGAAGCTCGGCGCGTGCTGGATGCGTTGCGCATAGATGGACTGACGTTTGAAGAAGCGCTCGTGGGTGGTGCGGCCTATAAGGCGACGGGCCATCCTTTGCCTGCGGATACGCTGGCCCTCGCCAAGCGCGCCGACGCGATTTTGTTTGGCGCCGTGGGCGACCCCGATTGCGACGCGCTGGAACGCCATCTGCGCCCTGAACAGGCTATCTTGGGCTTGCGCAAGGAACTGTCCTTGTTCGCCAACTTGCGCCCAGCCACTTTGTTTCCCGAGCTTGCCGACGCAAGTGCGCTTCGGCCGGAGGTGGCCACGCAAATCGATATGATCATCATCCGCGAATTGAACGGCGACGTCTATTTTGGGGAAAAAGGCATGCGCAAAACTGCCGATGGCAAGCGGGAAGGCTATGACATCATGTCCTATAATGAGGATGAGGTGCGCCGCATCGCCCGCGTCGGTTTTGAAACCGCCATGGCGCGCGGCAAGAAACTCTGCTCGGTGGACAAGGCTAATGTGCTTGAGACGTCGCAATTGTGGCGCGATGTTGTGATCGAAACCCATGTCGAATATCCCGAAGTTGCGTTGAGCCATATGTATGTCGACAATTGCGCGATGCAGCTGGTGCGCAACCCTGGCCAGTTTGATGTCATCGTCACGGGCAATTTGTTCGGCGACATCTTGTCCGATCAGGCAAGCATGTGCGCGGGTTCCATTGGTATGTTGCCCAGCGCGTCCTTGGATGCCGCGCAAAAGGGTCTGTATGAGCCTATTCACGGCAGTGCGCCCGATATCGCGGGGCAGGGCAAGGCCAACCCACTCGCCACCATATTATCCGCTGCGATGATGCTGCGATACTCGCTTGGCCTGGCGGAGCATGCCGACCGTATCGAAGCCGCTGTGGCCAAGGCACTTGCCGCAGGTGCACGTTCGCCTGACCTTGGCGGCAGCCACTCAACCCGCGAAATGGGTGATGCGGTTCTTGCTGCCTTGACCTGAGCCCCCCACTCCACGAAAAGCGAACACATGAAGAAAACTACAGGCCAGAATCGCGAAATTACGAAGCATTGGCGACCCGCCACCCAAGCGGTGCGTGGCGGCACATGGCGCAGCGAGCATGGCGAGACGTCTGAAGCGTTGTTCCTGTCGTCGGGCTTTACCTATGACGATGCGGAAACCGTTGCGGCCCGCTTTGCTGGTGAACAAGACGGCATGACCTATTCGCGGTTGCAAAACCCGACTGTCCAGATGCTCGAAGAACGCATTGCGCTGATGGAAGGGGCCGAAGCCTGCCGCGCGCAAGCCACGGGCATGGCCGCCATGACAACGGCGTTATTGTGCCAGTTACAAATGGGTGACCATGTTGTCGCCGCGCGCGCGGCCTTTGGCTCATGCCGTTGGCTGACCGACAATTTGCTTCCCAAATGGGGCATCAGCACGACCACGATAGACAGCCGCGACAATGATGCGTGGAAGGCGGCGATTCAGCCGAATACGAAAGTGTTCTTCTTTGAAACGCCTGCCAACCCGACGATGGACATTGTCGACATGGCCTATGTCTGCGGGCTGGCGAAGGAACACGGGATCACCACGGTGGTCGACAATGCCTTTGCGACTAGCGTGCTGCAGCGCCCGATGGACTTTGGCGCCGACGTTGTTGCCTATAGCGCGACGAAGTTGATGGACGGGCAGGGCCGCGTTCTGGCCGGCGCAGTGTGCGGCTCGCAACAATGGATCGATGACGTGCTTTTGCCATTTCAACGCAACACGGGACCCAATTTGTCACCCTTCAACGCTTGGGTGGTGCATAAAGGGCTTGAGACGTTGGAACTGCGCGCCATGCGGCAGTCGGAGAATGCGCTTAAGGTTGGTAGATTCCTTGAGGCGCGGGTGCCGCACATCATGCACCCCGGGCTTGAAAGCCATCCGCAACATACACTCGCGATGCAGCAGATGAAGGCATGCGGCCCGATCTTTGCGTTTTCCGTAGATGGAGGCCGCAAGCAAGCGCATGCCTTGCTCAATGGGCTGCAGTTGATCGACATCTCGAACAACATTGGCGATGCGCGCAGCCTGATGTGCCACCCCGCGTCATCGACGCACCATGGCATGGGCCCCGAAGCCCGCGAAGCCATGGGCGTGGGCGAAGGCTTGATCCGGATCAACGTTGGTTTGGAAGACCCTGCAGATTTAATCGAAGACCTTGATCAGGCTTTGAAGGCAGCGGGTTTATGACCAGCATCCTGGATGCATTCTTTGCGATCAGCGCCACCACCGATGGCATTACCGTGCGCGTATCGCCGAATTTTTTAGAGGAGCAATCCACGCCAGCCCAAGGGCGTTGGTTCTGGTCCTACCATATCCGCATCGAAAATGGCGGTGCAGAATCGGTGCAGTTGATGACACGGCACTGGCGGATTACCGATGGCCGCGGCACGATAAGCCATGTTGATGGTGACGGCGTTGTTGGTGAACAGCCACTTCTTCTCCCTGGTGAAAGCCATGATTATGTCTCCGGCTGCCCGCTGCCGACCCCCAGCGGCATGATGGAAGGGCAATATCGCTTCGTACGCGAAGACGGCACGACATTCCTTGCGGAGATTCCGCGGTTCACACTGGTGGCACCGGCCACGGCACGATGAGCATGCAGCGATGAAGCGCACGCATCTCCCCTTGAACGGTTTGCGCGTGCTGGACGCAGCGGCCCGCCATTTAAGCTTTACGAAGGCTGCGGACGAGCTTGCCGTGACGCCAGCAGCCGTAGGGCAACAGATACGCGCGCTTGAAGATATGTTGGGCGTTGTCCTGTTCCGCCGTACCCCCAAAGGGCTTGAGCTCACAGACGAGGCCGCAAATGGCCTTGATGCCTTGCGCGCAGGGTTTCTTCAGTTCGAAGAATCGGTTCGCGCGATGCAGGCGGGGCAATCGTCCAATGCGCTTACCATCGCCGCGCCGCGTGATTTTACCGCCAAATGGCTGGCCGGCCGGCTGGCGATCTTTAGCAAGGCGAACCCCGACACGCGATTCACGTTGGTCGCTGCGGACGAAGATGTGGATTTTACCGAGGCCAATCTCGACCTCGCCATCCGCCTGACAACGGGCCCCGGCGAACATGAGGGCGTTCGGCTTGCAGCGGGAGCGTATGTCACCGTTGCCGCGCCAGAGGGCGGGGCAGAAACACCAATCAGCTGGCCCAATTGTCCTGTAGTCGATGGGGTTGCGGCCTTGCGCCTCGCCGATGCTGGCCTGGCCATTGAGGCTGCCGCGATCGGGTTGGGCAAGGCAACCGTTCCGCTTCTGCTTGCCGAGGCCGATTTGGCGAGCGGCAAAGTCCGCGCTACGGACAATGCGCGGGAAAGCGATGAAGCTTACTGGCTACTCGCCCCCTTGCCACAATGGCGCCAGAAAAAGGTGAAGGCGTTGGTTGAGGCATTGACGGGGTAAGAAACTACCTCCGTCTTAAGCGTCAATCGTGTCTTCATCTAGCTGCGCGGCGTTTTCTTGGATGAAGTTGAACCGGTGCTCCGGATTTTTGCCCATCAGGCGGTCGACCAAATCGTTCACCATGGCGCGGCGTTCATATTCATGCGGCAAAGTGATGCGGATCAGCGATCGGGTCGCTGGATCCATCGTCGTTTCTTTCAACTGGTTGGGGTTCATTTCGCCCAATCCCTTGAAGCGGCCAACATCGACCTTTTTGCCCTTGAACACGGTCGCTTCCAATTCGGCGCGATGGGCGTCGTCGGCGGCGTAAACGCTTTGGCTGCCATGCGTCAGGCGGTATAGCGGTGGGCGGGCGAGGAACAGATGTCCAGCCTTCACAATTTCCGCCATCTCCTGAAAGAAGAATGTCATCAGCAAGGTTGCGATATGCGCGCCATCGACATCGGCGTCGGTCATGATGATGATGCGTTCATAGCGCAGATTGTCGGGGTTACAGTCCTTGCGTATGCCACAGCCAAGCGCGAGTTGGAGATCGGCGATTTCATTGTTCGCGCGGATCTTCTCGGCGGTGGCGGAAGCAACGTTCAGGATTTTACCCCGGATCGGCAAAATCGCCTGCGTCTTGCGGTTGCGCGCTTGCTTGGCGCTGCCGCCTGCGCTGTCGCCTTCGACGATGAACAATTCGGTGCCGGTGGGGTCATCCGAAGCACAATCGGTAAGCTTGCCAGGCAAGCGGACCTTGCGCCCTGAGGTCGCGGTTTTGCGCTTCACTTCGCGCTCCGCTTTCCGGCGCAGGCGGTCGTCTACTTTCTCAAGAATGAAGCCCATCAACGCCTTGCCGCGTTCCATATTGCCGGCAAGATAATGGTCGAAATGGTCACGCACGGCGTTTTCGACAAGCCGCGTGGCTTCAGGCGAGGTCAGCCGGTCCTTGGTCTGGCTTTGGAATTGCGGGTTGCGGATGAACACCGACAGCATCAACTCGGCTTCGTTGAAGATATCCTCCGCGGAAATCTGCGCTGCCTTTTTCTGGCCAATCAATTCACCAAAGGCGCGCAATCCCTTTGTAAGCGCCGCGCGCACGCCCGCTTCATGCGTACCGCCATCGGGCGTGGGGATGGTGTTACAATACCAGCTATAGGCACCGTCCGAATATAAGGGCCATGAAATCGCCCATTCAACACGCCCTTGCGCGTCGGGAAAATCCTGCGTTCCGGCGAAGAATTCGGTTGTGGCGCATGCGCGTGTACCAAGCTGCTCGCGCAAATGATCGGACAGACCGCCGGGGAATTGGAACACCGCTTCGGCAGGCACATCTGCGCTGGCCAGTTCCGCATCGCAGCGCCAACGAATTTCCACGCCCGCAAATAAATAGGCTTTTGACCGCGCAAGGCGGAACAGGCGCGCAGGCTTAAACTTCGCGTCCGCACCAAAAATTTCGGGATCGGGGGTAAACGCAATCGTCGTACCGCGCCGGTTGGGAGTCGGGCCCAGCTCCTCCAGCTTGCCCACCGGATGCCCTTGGGCAAAGCGTTGGCGATATAATTGCTTATTGCGCGCCACTTCAACCAAAGTGTCGATCGACAAGGCATTGACAACCGACACACCAACACCGTGCAAACCACCTGAGGTTGCATAGGCCTTGTCCGTGAACTTCCCGCCGGAGTGCAATGTGGTCAATATGACCTCAAGCGCGGATTTATCAGGGAATTTAGGATGGGGGTCGACGGGAATACCGCGCCCATTGTCGGTGATGGTTAGTCGGTTGCCAACGCCCAAATGCACTTCAATTCGGCTGGCATGGCCGGCCACAGCCTCATCCATGGAGTTGTCGAGTACTTCTGAGGCAAGGTGATGCAGTGCCCTTTCGTCGATGCCGCCAATATACATTCCGGGACGACGGCGAACCGGCTCAAGTCCCTCCAGCACTTCAATCGCTGAAGCGGTATAATCATTGGATGCGGCGGTTGCGGCTGCGCTCCCGCCAAACAGGTCATCGGTCATAGATATGCTATAGGCGCGGGAGAGTCGGCGGCGCAACAGCCGAACGATACTCGGCTGTGGAAATAAACCGGATCAGCGTCTTTCCGGGGGCGTGGACATAATGGCAAAATTGCCACTCGCCTGTGCAATCAACTTGTCATTCTGTGTGATACGGGCGGTTAGATGGGCGACCGTTCGGCCCTTGTTATCCAAAACGGTTTGGCACAGCAACTGGCCCTCCATGACTGGCCGGAAATAACTGATGGAGATATCAACTGTTGCGCAGGCATATCCTGCATCAAGCGTCGAATAGAGCGCCGCGCCCATGCCAGTGTCTGCCATTGCGTAAATGACAGCGCCATGCACGACCCCGTGCGGATTGAAATGTCGGCCATCAATCGGCAGCAGAAGCGTGCTGCTACCGTCGCCTTGTTGTTCTACAGTCAACCCGATGAGATCAGCAAATGGATGAACCACGCTTTATCTCGCCGCTGTCTTAACGAACCCGTGGTCCGCCAAATGGCATGGGGGGTGGAGGACGACGCACACCGCGCGGAAGCTGCGCCTGATAGGCACGGCCGCAATGTTCGACGCAATAGGGAAAGCCAGGGTTCACGGGCACGCCGCAGAAATGGAAATCCGCCTCACCGGGGTGGCCAAGTGGCCAGCGGCAAATACGCTCGTTCAAATCGAGCAAGGAGGTTTTATCCGCCATTTCGGGACTTGGCTTAGCAGGCACAAGACGACGTGGCGGGGCAGGCGGGATGGGTGCCTGCTGATCGCCGGGGCCCTGACGCATGAAACCGCCGGGTCCGATCGACACGATGCGTGGTGACGACGAAACGCGCGGTGCGGGCGCTTCTGCGGCATCGTCATCGGCACGTAAGGGCGCAACTGGTTCCGCAACCGGCGCTGCTGGGCGGGGACGGGCAGGTGCTGCAGCGGCAGGCGCTTTGGCTGGAGCCGCGGCAGGCGCAGCCTTTTTAGGCGCAGCTTTCTTGTCGGCGTCATTGGCCTTAACAGGGGACGGGCGGGATTTCAGGCCCAAGCGATGTGCCTTGCCGATAACTGCGTTGCGGCTCACGCCACCAAGTTCCTCTGCAATCTGGCTCGCGGTCAGGCCTTTGTCCCAAAGCGCCTTTAATTGATCAATCCGCTCGTCGGTCCAGGACATAAATTCGATTCCAATAGCTAGTTGTATATGCCGCGCATGCGGCGCAATTGCGCCTTGCGGTTATCGCTGCAAGCCGATAGTCGATTGCGCCATGACTATCCACCATAAAAGCGCTCTTGGCCAAGATAGGGATGCACACCCTGTTGTGCAACTGCCTGATGGCGAACGCCATATCCGGAATGTAAACTGGATCGGGTTGCAAACCTTATATATGAAAGAGGTGCGCCGCTTTTTTAAGGTGCAGCTGCAAACCGTGTGGGCACCTGCCATCACGACGTTACTCTACCTCATCATTTTTACTGTCGCGCTTGGTAAGGTTAAGCCAACAGTGTTGGGTGTTTCCTTTGCGGATTTCATTGCGCCGGGCCTGATCATCATGGGCATGATGCAAAACGCCTTTGCCAATTCCAGCTTTTCGTTGCTTGTGGGCAAGGTTCAGGGGACGATTGTTGATTATCTGATGCCGCCTTTGTCTAATGCAGAAGTGCTGGCGGGGCTTGTCGGGGCGTCCGTGACGCGGGCATTTCTGGTCGGGGCGACCATCTGGCTCGCTATGGCAATCTGGCCAGGTGTTAATGTCACACCTGCGCATTTTTGGGCGGTGTTGTGGTTTGGTTTGATGGGGTCGACGATGCTGGCGCTGATTGGCGTCCTGACGTCCATCTGGGCGGAGAAGTTTGACCATGCCGCCGCGGTAAGCAATTTCGTTGTTGCTCCAGCAGCGCTTTTGTCTGGTACCTTTTACTCGGTCGATAAGCTTTCGCCGACCTTTCAAGCGATCAGCCACGCCAATCCGTTTTTCTACGCCATATCGGGTTTTCGTTATGGCTTCATCGGCAGTGCGGACAGCCCCGTTGTGTTGGGTGCGCTTTTGCTGCTGGCGTTGAACACCACGCTTGGGCTGATCTGTTATTTCCTCCTCCGTTCAGGATGGAAATTGCGCGCTTAACTAATGTTTGGGAACTAAATTCTGCACGCAGATGGTCGTAATCCCCGGAAAGGGGAAAACGATGACAATGATGGCAGAGGCCAAGCTGGAGCATTGCAGTGCGCAGCTGCAAACCGCGTTAATGAAGGGCAATAGCGCCGAAATCATCGCGGCGCGTGAACTGCTTCGGCTGTCATTGGAGGAGATGCAAGAATCGGGATATTGGCGCGACAACCCCGATCAACTCCAAATCCAGATGCGCCTCTATCGCATATCAGCAAAAATGATGTTCAACCCGCCGGCGTCCATGTCTGGGCCTGACAAAAAGGTCCAATACATCCCTTGACTACGAGATTGCCGGATTTGCCTTTGTAGACAATCGAGCGGTAGGTTTTTCCAGACTTCGGATCGTAAATTTGGCCCTTATATTGTTCGCCATCGGCTTTAAAACCAGTCAGGACATTCAGACCCAAAATAGTCCTGCTGCGTAATGCCTTATCGGGATTGTTAATGTCCTTTGCGCCCGGACCAGCAGGAGGATTAACCAAAAACTTCGCAAGCTTACCGCACAATGCCGCGCCGCATTGGTAAATCTCAACTACGCCATCCTTGCTTTGCGTGATCCAGCGGCCGGATATCGGTGCCGCCGCCTGTGCAGGGATGGCTGTAACAATACATGCGGCAATCAAATATTTTTTCGCGAAATACATGGGGCTTCCTCTCATTTTACGGTCGGCATAAACGGCTGCGGGGTAAGCTGCAATGCTTTTGCCTTTTGTGTGTGTCATGCTAATCGCGTTGATCATGAAAGACATTATCCTGTTTGACTATTGGCGTTCCTCGGCAAGCTATCGCGTGCGGATCGTACTGAACCTCAAAAATGTGCCCTATACGCGTGTGCCGACAAGCCTGTTGGACAATGAACAAAAGGCGCCCGATTATGTTGCACGCAACCCGCAAGGTTTCGTGCCCATGCTGTCGATTGACGGTCATGATCTGACGCAGAGCCTTGCCATCATCGATTATCTCGATGCCCATTATCCTGACCCCGCAATGGTATCATCGAACCCGGCGGATCGGGCGAAAACTTTGGCGCAGGCGTTGATTATTGCCGCGGACACACACCCCATCGATAATCTGCGTATCCTGCGCTATTTGAAGGAGCAGATGGGGCAATCGCAAGAGGCGGTGGACGCATGGTATCGGCACTGGATCATCGAAGGCTTTACTGCTTTGGAGGCTATGGCCCCCGAAGAGGGTCTATTCGGCGGTGACCTGCCTAATCTGGCCGATGTGTGCCTTGTGCCGCAAATGGCCAATGCGCGCAGGGTCGACACGCCATTTGTGCAATTTCCCAAATTAATGCGGATTGACGCCGCGCTTACCGCGTTACCCGCCTTTGTCGCTGCACATCCTGATCAAGTGAAGCCGGACTGATGTCTGCCAAGAAACTGAGGCTTAGTGCCTTTCTTCCGTACCAATTGTCGATTACGTCGAACGCCGTAAGCGATCTGATCGCGCGTGCCTATCGTGGCAAATTTGCGCTTAAGGTCCCCGAATGGCGGGTCATGGCGCTATTGGGCGAAGGCGATGTGGCCACGCAGCGGCAATTGGTTGCTGCCACCGCTATGGACAAGGTTACGGTAAATAGGGCCTGCAAGGCGCTGGAGGAACGGGACTTGATCAGCCGCGTGCCAAATACAGCGGACGGGCGATCGCACCATCTGGCGCTGACGCCGGCGGGCCGCGATCTGTATGAACAAATTGTACCTGAGGCGCTTAGCTTAGAGGCTGAGCTTGAGACAATATTGGGCAGCGGCGAGGCGAAGATGCTTGAGGCGATGCTTGCGCAATTGCGCGCCAGGGTAACTGAACTCGGCTAGTCCGAACTAATCGCAGGACGGCCAACTTTGGCGGTCGGGGTTTTGGGCATCCTATCTTCCAACGCATCAAGCCAGACGCGCGCGTTGTCACCGACAAAAACCTGCGGCCGTGATGGGACAAGCCTTAATTGGCCTTCCCAGTCAGAGATCAACCGTGTTGCTTCCCCCACAGCGACGTCGAATGTCTGCGGCTTGCGCAGAGCATTGTTAACCAACGCGTCGCCGAAAAAGGTCCAGTCATTGCCCGGCGCGCATCCAAAAGATGTACGTTGCGATGATGCTGCGGTGACGATGACGGTTTGGTCATTGGTCAGCAGCGGAAGGAAAATCCCTGAAAAGCATGCCGACAGCAGCACCATGCGGCGTTTTATGCCGACGCCATCAATCAAATTGGCCAGACGCTGTGGCCCAATCATGCCCCCGGCATATTCCCCATCGCGATAGGCAAGGCCCGATACCGGGTCGCCATGAGTGGTGGCAAACAGGATGAGCACATCCTCCCTAGGATCCATCTTCGCGGCAATAGCTGCCAGACCTATGGCCAGGTTAGATGGTGACCCTTGCGCGGGGCCTGTGGCCTTGTCGTCTGCGCCCGCCGCCAGATGAAGTGTGCGACCCGCCGCGCCATAGCGCCGTGCCAACACATTGGCGGCTTCGGAAGACTCGCGGGTGAATACAGGGTCGGAATCGAGGCCAATGGAAAGAACATAGGCATCCACAACACCGGGCCGTTGCGGTTGCAATGCGGCAATGGCAGTGGTGAGCCGTTTATGCTGTGACATATACCATGTCGCCGAACGGCTTTGCTCGGCAAACCACCCATTTTTAGCGGCTTCGATCGTGTTGAAACTCTGCTGCTGGCTGAAGGCAGAACCGCTGACAAGCAGTGAAAGCGCCAATACCCCGAATTGTGCCAACCGCATTTTGACAATCCCCCGTCCCATGCCGAGCAATTCTAGACACACAGTCGCGGTTGCCGCAACTGCAATATGGTTGCATGATGAGGAAAATCAGGAGAACAATCATGAAACTTGCATCATTGAAGTCGGGCCGTGACGGACATCTGGTTGTCGTGTCGGACAATCTCGCTTGGTATGCGGATGCTGCGCATATCGTTCCGACAATGCAGGCAGCGCTTGATGATTGGGACGATGTCGCCCCCCGGCTGCAAGCACTGGCGACCGACTTGGAACATGCGGTTATCCCGCGCGAACGTTTCCACGAACATGACGCGGCGGCACCCCTTCCGCGCGCCTATCAGTGGGCAGACGGTTCGGCATATGTGAACCATGTGGATTTGGTCCGCAAGGCACGCGGCGCAGTGCTGCCCGAAAGCTTCTGGCATGATCCGTTAGTATATCAGGGCGGTTCCGACGCATTCATGGGCGCGCGCGACGACATTCCTATAGCGGACGCAAATTGGGGCTGCGACTTTGAGGCGGAGATTGTTGTCGTGACGGGCGATGTGCCAATGGGAACATCCGCCGCCGACGCCTTGGCTTACGTCCGTCTGATTGGGCTCGTGAACGATGTGTCCTTGCGCAACCTTATCCCCGCCGAGTTGGAAAAGGGCTTTGGCTTTGTCCAGTCAAAGCCTGCCAGCACTTTGTCTCCGGTATTCGTCACGCCCGATAGCCTTGGGGATAGTTGGAAGGATGGAAAATTGCACCGGACGCTGCATGTTGACCTTAACGGCGCGCCATTTGGCAGGGCTGTTGCGTCGGATGATTGCACCTTTGATTTTGGCACATTGATCGCCCATCTCGCCAAGACCCGCAATGTCGGGGCAGGGTCTATCATTGGGTCAGGGACAGTGTCCAACCGCGATGCCGACGGCGGTCCCGGCAAACCCATTGCCGATGGTGGCCTTGGCTATAGCTGCTTGGCCGAAGTGCGCATGGTTGAGAAAATACAGACTGGCGAGATGGCAACGCCATTCCTGAAAGACGGCGACATATTGCGGATTGAAGTGCTCGACGACGCTGGCCACAGCATATTTGGCGCTATCGAACAGAGCATACGCACGACCCAATAGGGCGGCCTATTGGCTATCCTTTCTGCCCCATTTATTTGTTACCGGAAAATGCGTCGCTGATCGAGCAGGCAGCTGGCCCAAGAATAACAATGAACAAAGTCGGCAGAATGAACAGGATGAGCGGAATGGTCATAATGGCTGGCAAACGCGCCGCTTTTTCCTCGGCACGCATCATACGATCGTTGCGGAATTCGGCCGAAAGCACGCGTAAGGCAGAGGCCAAAGGCGTGCCGTATTTTTCGGTCTGAATCATGGTGGTCACAACGCCGCGGATCGAGTCCAAATTCACGCGATATGCGAGATTTTCAAAAGCCATCCGGCGTTCAGTTAAAAAGCCAAGCTCAATAGCTGTGAGCGTAAACTCGTCGCCCAATTCGGGATAGCCGCGTCCTAATTCTTTAGCCACGCGGTTGAACGCGGTGTCGACGGTCAAGCCAGCCTCGGCGCAGATCACGAGCAAGTCTAAAGCATCGGGAAGTCCCTTGCGAATGGCCTCCGTCCGCTTGGTGACTAAATTGGCAACATAGATATCTGCCGCTTTATAACTTAAAATTGCGGCAGCGGCGAAGGCAGCAAATTTTTTGAATGCGCCCCATTCAGGGACACCGTTCATGGCATAGATGTAAATGGCCGCGCCCCCGCCAAGGATAATCGGAAGCACCATGCGGCAGAAAATAACGGTGACGGCCAATTCCTTGCGGCGGATGCCGGCTTGCGCCAACCGCTGCTGCACAGCCTTGACCTGGTCATCCTGAAGAACCTTAAGCTTCGACAATAACTGCTGAATCTTGTCCGTGGTTTCGTGCGTACGCACCAACTTTGGGCGCTTTTTGGACGTGCTCGCTATGATGCCAGCCTTCAGCTGTTCACGCCGTTCGCTCAGCGCCTTTACCCGTTTTGCCATGGGGTTGCGTACAGTCACGGCAGAATAGATGGCAATAATAACCGCCATGCAGGCCACTGCCGAAAGCATTGTGGCGACCCACAATAAGTCGATGCCCATCCATTGAGGTCCACCCGCGTTGGTCATATGCCCTGCCCCGTCCCCAACTTAAATTTCAAAGCTGACCATTTTGGCCATGATGAACACGCCCATAGACATCCATAAGGCGCCGCCTAGACCCGCAATAATCAAGCGTTGCTCATAGAAAAAGCCGGCGAGATATTGCGGATTAACGATCCAGACCATGCCGAAAACGAAAAATGGCAAAGAGCCCACGATATAGGCAGATGCCTTGGATTCAGACGACATGGCGCGTATTTTGAGTTTCATTTGCGCACGTTTGCGTAAGACGTCAGCCAAATTAGCTAGCGTTTCTGCAAGATTGCCTCCGGTCTCGCGCTGAATGGCCAGGGTGATTACAAAAAACTGGAATTCTGCCGTACCTAAACGGTCGGCCGTTTCCTGCAGCGATTCTTCCATGCTCTTACCGATTTTGACCTTTTCGGTGACCAATTTGAATTCTTCACCAACGGGGCCCGGAACTTCTTTTGCAACAACGCTCAGCGTCTCACCCACGGGGAGGCCCGACTTCAACCCGCGCACCAAAAGTTCTATGGCGTCGGGGAAGTTGGCGGTGAATTTGTTAATCCGTCGTGCGATGAAAAAATCGAGCAATATATGTGGCAAACCAGCACCAACCAGCAGCCCGCCAAAAAGCGCCAACAACAACGGTGCGTCTTTTAGCCACAATAGCACCATCACAAAAAACGCCAGTCCACCCGAAACGTTCAAATATTGTTGCAGTGTCCATTTTTTGCCAGTCTGGGCAAGTCGCAGGCGCAGCTTGTCAGTCCTGCTAATATCCCGGCCATCGGTAAAAATCATCGGGCGGCGTGACGCTACCGCCTTGCGCATCTGTTGTTCAACGCGGGCATCCGCACTGTCGGAGTGGCGCATTTTTATGGCACCCAGACGCCGAGTTGTCGCCTGACCAACATTAGGTCCCATGAAGGCGACAGCCAGCAGAACAAAAATGAGAATTATTCCGGCGCCGAATGTTAAAATCTGCATATTGCTGTGCTCTGTTGTTGTGGCCTTAAGCGCCCGCCGTTTTATTTCTTCATCAACATGGTTTTGAAACCGGCGAAGACAGTCTTCTTGGCTTTGGCAGAGGTCAATTCGGCTTCAGCTGTTTCAGCAAGGCTTCCAGAAATCATATCTGCCAGCGCGACAATGCCTGACGATAGCTTGCTGCTGCGCATGGCTTCGACAACGGGTTGCCCCAGTTTTGCTGCCTGTGCGGTCGCCTTGGGATCAGCCGGAAGCAACAGGTCTATCTTGGATTCAATCGTATTTTCAAAATCCTTACGGCTGATTTCGACAACCGCACTTTGCACGTTGTTGGCAACGATTAGTATTTTGCAATGCGGTGCATTTTGTTTCAACCACGCAAGTATACGAATGCTGTCACGCGCCGCCGCCAGTGTCAGTTCCGTTGTAAGGACTGCGATGTTCACGTCGTGCGTTAGATGTGGATAGGCAATTAACATGCTCCGCGGTAGGTCGATGACGGTGTTGTCGAATGCTGCGCGGAATTCTTCCTGCAACTGGAAAAATGCGGAGCCATCGGTTAGCACTGGGCTATTCATCGGTGCTTCAGCCGACAAGATCGAGAGCCGTTCATTCGCTTTAATCATCGCGCGCTCGATAAAGAGGCCGTCAATTCTGCTTGGATTGTCGATTGCATCGGTAAGACCGCGGCCTGGCTCCAGATCCATGGCCAACGCGCCGGTTCCGAAATGGACGTCCAGATCCAGAAGCCCTGTCGAATGCCCTTGCGCCCGCGAAAATATCCATGCCAGAGATGCTGCAATAGTTGATGCACCCGATCCACCGCGTGTACCGATGACTGCAGTTGAAATATGGGGGCGGTCGGTATTGCTATCGTCTTGCTTTGGCGCATTCAGCATAGATTGCGCGTTGGCGAAGGCCTCGCGCAGCGCATCTGCGCTCAGCGGCTTAAGCAGATAATCCTGCAGGCCCGACATCAACAAATCGCGATACAGGCGCACATCATTGACTTGGCCCACGGCGATAACGATGGTTCCGGGCTCGCATACCTCGGCAAGGCCGTTGATATCTCCGATCGGATCCCCCGATTCGGAAAGGTCAACGAGCAAAGTATGCGGGCTGGCAGAAACCGAAAGCGACTGTGTCGCATTACGCAAGCCGCCCTTATAGGCTTTGTCTTGGCTCCAGCCCATTTCTTCACAGACGCCCCGAACGATTTCAAGCGTCGCGTCGTCACAGACATACGCGTGAATAGGGTCACGTGTTCCGGCCACGCCGGATTTCCAAGGCGCGTTCATCAATTTCCTCCGGTCTTATTTTTATAAGCGTTGACCGCTGCTTTTCCGCTGTTGCGGTCAAGTCGGCTGCTTTCGCGGCCACGGACGAGATCTTCGGGATCTGCAACCATCGCTGCTATGTTCGCATTGGTGGCACAGCCGTAGTTGCTGTGGTTGCCGGCGTTGAAATTGCTTTCCGTGGTTGTGCTCCAATCGGGGCAGGATGGCACAGAAGCTTGTGAACGCGTGACAACAACCCTGATAGTGCCCGGGGCAATTGCGCCAGTTGTTTTGGGGGCTGTCTGTGTAATCAACATGCCGCGTTTTTGGGCCGCAGCAGCCACATCGCGATATGCATCGCTGCTGGCATAGCCATCATCGTCGATCGAGATACGGTCGCCATATCCCAAATTGAGAGCATCGAGCCATTCGGCCAGACGTTTCTGATCCGCAGAAGCCACGCCGCTGCCATCCGACGCCAAGTCGATTGCATAGTTCGTCCGTTGAACCACCGGTTGGTGCGCCGAATACATGGATGTGTTGGTCGACACTGCCCCGCAGGCTGCCAAAGTGAGGCTGGCAGCGATCAGGAATATTGCTTTCTTCATATATAGTCTCCTGAATCTTGCGGTTAGTTATCGAAGCTGAACCCGGGACCGTTGGCGACGGTCGCGAAGGCTTCTAGTTGTGGTGCCGCGGCAAGTTTTGGTCCGGATTTGCTTACTGAGCTGAGCTCTGCGCCGTTCGAAACGCTTGGCGCAACCGTCGGCATTGGGCGTGTTTTTTCGCCTTGGTTGCTTGATATCTTGCCCAGCAAGACGCGCTCAAGGTCATTGGGTGTATGCATTCCGTCGGTCGGCAAGACAATCTGGTTTTCGGATACCGGTTTGACCAGATAGGGCGTTATAACGATCATCAACTCGGTCTCGTTCCGACGCCAGCCATTGGATTTGAACAAGGCGCCCAATATAGGAATGTCCCCACCGCCAGGCATTTTCGATACCGAGCTACCCATCTGATTGCTGAGTAATCCGGCGATCATCATGCTTTGTCCCGAACCCAGTTCGACGGTTGTTTCCGCCATCCGTGTCGTGGTGGCAGGAACCTCAAGTCCGTTGAGGCGGACTGCGCCTTGCGATGAAATGTCCGAAACTTCCGAGCGCACCCGCAAGGAGATTCGACCATCCGACAACACTACAGGCGTGTAGGTTAGGTTGACGCCATAACTTTTATACTCGACGCTGGTGCCGTTGTTCGATGATGTTACGACAGGAAACTGACCACCGGCCAAAAACTCGGCCGTTTCGCCGGATACGGTTGTAAGGTTTGGATTGGCCAATGTAGACACCAAACCGGCTTTTTCCGACATGTCGAACGCTGCTTCGATATCAATGCCAAACAAACGGCCAATCGCAGCAACGGTGCTTCCGCCTTTCTGATAATTTACTACATTGTTGTCATTTACCAGGTCGCGTCCCTGAGCCCCGCCAACGAAATACGGATTGCCATTACTGTCAAATCCTCTCTTCACGGACTTCAAATTGCCGCTGATTTCTTTTGACAGTGATCGGCTGACTTCGGCAATCCGCACTTGCAAGTTGATCTGCAGCGGGGTTGCGTTTTTAAGGCGACTGACGACTTGCGTCGTACCACCTGAAAAGGTCTTCACCAGATTCTCGGCCTCAACTGCTTCTTCCGGTTCATTGACCGTACCAGTTAGCAAAATGACCCCGTTCATTGTGGTTACAACGATTTGCGCGTGTGGCATTGCAACGGCGAGCATTTGCCCAATGGAATCCATATTGCTGCCAACGCGGACGTTCGCCTGATATACCGTGCGACCCGCAGCATCGGTTGCATAGACTGTCGTCTCACCCGGGCCTTTGCCCAAAATGTAAATCTGCCGGCCAGATTTGACTGCAACATCGGCAATAGCGGGATCAGCGACGACAACGTCGGTGATGTTCGCGCCAAGGTTGACTTGTTGGCCACGCCCGATGGACAGAATAAGCAGCTTTCCGTCTTTTGCGGACTGCGCGGCGGCTGGCGATGGTAATGCGACCAAAGCCGGCACGCACAGCGCAGCGGTCATGGCGACCGCGGCAAAGCCCGATTTTAGTGATGTAAAACGTGCCATCTGCTTATCTCCGGCTAATGTCGATTTCGGTCACAGTGCCGCCACGCGATACGCGGACCACTGGACCCTTCGCAATTTTCTCGACTTGCTTTTGCGTGCGCGCTTGTTCTGCGGCGACCGCGAGCGGCATTTGTGGCGGCACGCTGCTGCGTTGGAAGCGCGACACATCGCCGCCCGTGGCATAGCTGCTACGGTCTGCGCTTGGCCGTTCCGCCACTTGGCGCATGATGGCCTGTTCCTGCTCGGCGGTTGCGCCTTCCGGAATGTTGACTTCACCAGAGACCATAGCCTGCTCCAGTTCAGCCGCGTTGTCGGTCAAGGCGCGCAGCGAAAGGCTGATGGTGCCTATTGATTGGGCAACGGTAATCTTTTCCGCGATGCGCGGTGTTGCTTCGACAGTTACCAATTTATATTCTGTGACAACGGTGTTGCCCTTGTCATCCAAAGTTGGTGTTACCCGTTGGTCGGTTGCCAGCACACGTAAATTGCGTACGATGGTTTCCGACACTTTCAGCGGCGGACCGCTGCTGGCGTTGACATTTTGGGTGAGGACGAGGTCAACGCGGTCACCTGGGAACACAAAACCGGCAACGCCAGTCAACGCTGATACAGGCACAGTGACGGCGCGCATGCCGGGGCCAAGTGCCGCAGCGAGGAAGCCGCGATCGCCCGGCTTCACAAGTGACCCTTGCGTTAATGGCTGACCAGCGGTCACCGCATTGCGAACGACTGTGCCGACAAGGCTGTCGATGGATGCGCCTTCGTCGCCTTCTTTGAAATAGGCTGCTTGGATCAACTCTTTTGGCCATGGTTGGTAACGGACACTATCGGCTGTGATTAGCGTGCCGGGGGGCAACGCCCGCGTTGCAACGAGAACCTTTGGTCCGGTCGGCACCGGCGCTACTGTCGCTGCTTCAGCCTGTGGTGTTGAAGCGCCTGTAAACATGCTGCGTGCCATGAAGGCGGTGATGACTGCGATTAAAAGCGCCGCCACCAGCAATGCGACTTTTTTCCTATCCATGACAAACTGTCCCTTGAGCGGCGCCCTGATTGAACGTCTCTATTTCATGCAAAATGGTTAAAGAACCGTTCACCGACTATCCACAGGCCCGACAGGGAAATAGCCACGCCATAGGGGATGCGCGCACGCCCATTGCGCTTTTTCAATTTGAAAATGACCAGGAATATGATGGTTACCAAGGCGCCAATTATGGAGGCATATAAAATGAGCCGGATGACCTCAATCCAATGAAACCAGAGCGCCAAGGCGCTAAAAAGCTTCACATCTCCGCCTCCCATCGCGCCAAAATGAAATGCCGTGGCGAAGAAGGTCAATGTGACCGTGGCGGTCACAAGGTGGATGCCAATTTCAGACACGCTAAACCCGCCCGTCGCCAACCAAAACAACGGCGCGGAAAGTGCAATGCCAAGCGTTATTACGTTGTAAATCAGCCGGTATCGGATGTCGGTATATATCGACACCAACAGCGCAATTGCCAAGCCGCCAAGGGTAAAGTAAGCGAGAGTTTCACTGGTCATCTGGGCAGTATTAACTAAGAAAGATTGCCAAATCGTAACTATGCACGCACCAAATACCCCGATGAACCGACGTATTATTCCCGCTGAAGCAGTGGAAAGCCGTTGGCATGCCGCCGATAACTGGGCGATCCGCCGTATTGATTGGCAAGGGGCTAACCCGCCGCGTGGATCCTTATTGTTCCTGCCGGGTCGCGGTGACCATTATGAAAAATATCTGGAAACTCTGGCTTATTATGCCGACGCCGGTTGGTGCGTTACCGCGATTGATTGGCGCGGGCAGGGCGAGTCCGGGCGCTTATTGGATGACCGCGAAGTCGGACATATCGATGATTTTGCGACGTGGATTGCCGATCTGCGGATGTTTTGGAGCGGCTGGAAATCGGAAAATCCCGGCCCTCATGTCGTTATGGCGCACAGCATGGGCGGGCATTTGGCGATGCGGGCTTTGGTGGAAAAGGCGATTGACCCCGATGCCGTGGTCATGAGCGCACCCATGTTGAGCATTCAAACTGGCGGCCTGCCGCTGAGCTGGAACCACGCGTTTGCAAAGCTCATGGTCACCTTGGGCAGGGGTGAAGTCGCCGCATGGAAAGTCAGTGAGAAGCCCATGTCGCCGCTAAGCATGCGCGGCAAAATGCTGACGCATGACGATGATCGCTATGAAGATGAAATTGCATGGTGGAAACTGCGCCCGAACGTCAAATTGGGCCCGCCAAGCTGGCACTGGGTCGAACGTGCCATAGCATCCATCCGGATGCTCGAGGCGCCGGGCCTGTTGGAGGCGGTGCAAACACCTATCCTGTTGCTCGCGACCACGGGCGACCAACTCGTCAGTACCCCGCGTGTCATTGCCGATAGCAAGCGCTTGCCGCATGCCAAAACCTTGATTTTCGGCAAAGAGGCTGCGCATGAATTGCTGCGTGAAGCCGATCCTGTGCGCAACCAGTGCCTATCGCGTATCAACAGCTTTCTGGATGCACACGCGCCGCGAACATGAGCGACTTTGACTTTGCCATTATCGGTGCTGGCATCGCTGGTGCAAGCCTTGCCGCCCAATTGTCTGCCCGCCACAAGGTATTGCTGATTGAGGCAGAGGCGCATCCCGGCTATCATTCGACCGGCCGATCAGCCGCCTTTTGGGTCGAATGCTATGGCGGGCCGGGGGTGCAACCCCTGACCACTGCGTCAGGTCCCTTTTTGGCCATGCCACCCGCCGATTTCCATGATGGCCCATTGATGCACCGACGCGGAGCGCTGCACATCGGCACAGCAGAGCATTTGTCTTTGGCGGATGATATGCTGGCCGAGTTTGCGGAGAGCGGGGTGCGTATCGAACATATCGATCGCCGCGCGGTCGCCGCCCATGTGCCAGGTCTGCGCGAAAATTGGACGCACGGGCTTTGGGAACCGACCTGTTGCGATATTGACGTCGCCGCACTCCACGGGGCCTATTTGCGCCAAACCAAAAGACACGGCACCCAACTGCACTGCAACAGCCGCCTGCATGCCGCAAAGTGGCACAGCGGCACATGGCAGATCAGCGCCGGCAGCTTGAACTGTTCGGCCAACATCATCATCAACGCTGCTGGCGCATGGGCCGACGCAGTGGCGCAGATCGCGCAGGTCCGCCCCTTGGGTATTCAACCCTATCGCCGCACTATTTCGCAATTGGCTGTGTCGCCTCAGGTTCCGGCGGAATTGCCCTTGGTCATCGGACTGGATGGCAGTTTCTATTTCAAACCCGACACTGGCGGACGGCTATGGCTCAGCCCGCATGATGAAACCGCAACCCCCGCTTGCGACGTGGCGCCGGACGAGATCGACGTCGCCATGGCCATTGATCGGCTGCAACAGGTGGTCGACTGGGATATTCGCCGCGTGGAGCGCAAATGGGCGGGGCTGCGCAGTTTTGCGCCCGACCGGCTTCCCGTCATTGGCCGTGATAGCGTGCATGACGCATTTTTCTGGTTTGCAGGGCAGGGCGGCTTTGGCATTCAAACTGCGCCTGCCGCAGCGCAGCTTGCGGCATCGTTGTTGGATGCAGACATCGCCGCGCCGCAAGGCGTGAACGCAGCTGTGTACACACCGGCGCGCTTTCACTAAAATCTTAAGGCTTGGCTATTGCCTCTGCAGCATCGCTTGCTAACCGGTCGGCACGTTCATTTTCGGGATGGCCATTATGCCCTTTGACCCAAATCCATTCAACCTGATGACGGGCCGTGGCCTCAATCAGGTCATGCCATAAATCGATATTGCTGACGGGCTGCTTGGAGGCGTTTTTCCATCCATTGCGCTGCCAACCGTGAATCCATTTGGTTATCCCGTCGATGACATATCGGCTGTCCGTATGCAATTTGACCTCGCATGGCTCGATCAGGATTTTAAGCGCCTGTATCGTGGCGGAAAGTTCCATTCGGTTGTTTGTGGTATCGGCATCGCCGCCCGAAATTTCCTTTTCATGCTTGCCATAACGGATGACAGCGCCCCAACCGCCAGGGCCGGGGTTGCCCTTGCAGGCGCCATCCGTGAAAATCTCAAGCTGCTTCACGCATAATGCCTTAACATATTTTCGACCGCTGCAGGGTCGCTGTAGACATCCAGCCGGCGCAGAAACGCCAGCGGGTCTTTGCGCGTCACAAGCGCGTTGGCTGGTGTATTAATCCAGTCATAACAACGAGTTAGAAGAAACCGTAAGCACGCCCCGCGCAATAATATGGGCAAGGCATCGCGCGTCGCTGCGTCCAATGGCACAATATCGGCATAGCCTGCCAGCAAGCCCGCGCTCACATCGGCGTCAAACACCGCGCCGTCGTTGGAAAAGCACCACGCACTGTGGGTCACCGCCAAATCATAAGCGCGGATTTCGGTGCAGGCGAAGTAAAAGTCGATGAGGCCGCCGACATGGTCACCCAGCATCAGCACATTGTCGGGAAACAAATCCGCATGGATTGCCGCAACGGGCAAATAATTTGGCCAATGCGCGTCCAGATAATCGCATTCTGCAAATACCCGCGCCGAAAGCCCCTTAGAGATAGCCTCCAGCCCGTCGACCGTGCAGCGCATCGCCAAGGGCCGCCACGCGGAAATGCCAAGGCTATTGGGCCGCCACAGAGTGAAGTCGGCCAGTGCCTTGTGCATTTGTCCCAATGCCGCGCCGGTCGAATATGCTTGCGCTGCCGTAGGTTCTGTCACCGACACGCCGTCGAGAAATTCGATAAGGCAAGCAGGGCGGCCAGCGACGGTCTGAAGCCATGCACCCTTGCGGTCGGCCATGAATTGCGGAACCTTGCAGCCCGCGTCATGCAAATGCTTTAACAAGGCATAGAAAAACGGCAGATCATCGGGATTTACGCGGTTCTCATAGAGCGTCAGGATGAAGCGGCCTTGCGTGGTCTGCACGAAAAAATTGCTGTTTTCGACGCCCTCGGCAATGCCTTTAAGCGCGACCAGCTCGCCCACATCATAATGCGCCAGCAATTCATTAACCTGTTCGGGCCCCAACTGCGTATAAACCGCCAAATCAGTTCGCCGCGCCAGCCAGTTCGCGTGGCAGTTTAAACGTGACAGTCTCTTCAGCGGTTGTGACCTGCTGTTCATCCAGGTCAAAATGCAGGGCGAGCGCGTCAATAATCTCGCGCACCAACACTTCAGGGGCAGAGGCGCCTGCGGTCAGGCCAAGCGTGCGGACATCGTCAAACCAGTTCAGGCTAATCTCTTCCGCGCGCTGCACCAGATAGGCCTTGGTGCCGGATCGGGCCGCAACCTCAACCAAACGTAAAGAATTCGAGCTGTTGGGTGCGCCGATGACAAGGACAAGGTCGCATTCATGCGCAATCGCCTTCACCGATTCTTGGCGGTTGGACGTCGCGTAACAAATATCCTCACCCTTTGGCCCGACGATATTGGGGAAGCGCTGCTGAAGGACCGATACGATTTCCGATGTATCATCGACCGACAAAGTCGTTTGCGTAAGAAACGCAAGATTGTTGGCATCGGCAGGTTCAAGCAAGCGCGCGTCATCGGCAGTTTCAACCAATGTCATCGCGCCGACTGGAACTTGGCCAAATGTGCCGATGACTTCGGGATGCCCTTCGTGGCCCACAAAGATGATATGACGGCCAGCCTCAACTTGCCGTTCGGCTTGCTTGTGGACTTTCGAAACCAAAGGGCATGTGGCGTCAAAATAGGCAAGGCCGCGCTGTTGCGCGTCGGCGGGCACTGATTTTGGTACGCCATGCGCAGAAAATACGACATGGCCGCCATCGGGTACTTCATCGAGTTCTTCGACAAATATCGCGCCTTTGGCTTTCAGGCTGTCGACCACATAGCGGTTATGGACGATTTCATGGCGGACATAGACAGGCGCGCCATGCTGTTCGAGCGCAAGCTCGACAATCTTGATGGCGCGGTCAACGCCCGCGCAAAATCCACGTGGCGCGGCCAGAAGCAGCCGAAGCGATTTCTTAGGGAGCGATTGTTCAGTCATTTGCAATAGCCTTTAGATAAAGTCGCTGCATCCGCCAAGACCTTTCCCCTGTTGCGCAGGCCGCGATGGGCGGATAAGGACGAACGCACGTTTCGCACCCGCGACCCAAGCTTAAGAACCCCAAGGATTAGCCTGTATGAAATTTGCCGCCAAAGCCCTGACCGTCGGTATCGTTGCAGCTGCTTTGGCTGGCTGCTCTCGCGAAGGCGATTTGGACGTCGGCGCTGGTGTCGGCGTAAACGTTACGCGTTCGGGCTGCCCGACGGTGGCGGTGCCCGATGGCACCGGTGACATTACGATTTTCAATCCAGTGAGCAGCCAAGACGCGGACGCGATAGATATCGTTGCAACGGTGACCAATGTGCGCACCACATGCAACGAAAGTGGCGAGAAAATCTATGCGCAGGCCACCTTTGATGTGCAGGCGCGGCGCAGCGATGCAAACGGCAGCCGAACGGTAACTCTGCCCTATTTTAACACCGTGGTGCAGGGCGGCAGTGCCGTTATCTCCAAGCGTGTTGGTCAAGTCACAATCCAGTTCGCCGATGGCCAGCAGCGTGCGTCCGCACAGGCGCAAGCCGCGAGCTACATTGATAAGGCCTCGGCAAGCTTGCCCGCCGAAATCATCCAAAAGATCACCAAAAAACGTAAGCCCGGTGATCCGGATGCCGCTCTCGACCCAATGGCCGATCCAGAAGTGCGCGCAGCGGTCGTCCGATCAAGCTATGAAATGCTCCTCGGCTTTCAGCTGACCGAAGATCAGCTGCGTTACAATGTCACGCGTTGATCCGCGTTAACTTCAAGGCACAGTCATGACCCTTTTTGAACAATATGCAGCGCATGTCGACCATGCGTTGGACGCACTTGTGGCGCTCGGAACGCTGCCTGCGGACATTGACCGGAGCAATGTAACGGTCGAGCCCCCACGCGACGTGACGCATGGCGACATCTCCACCAATGCAGCCATGGTCTTGGCCAAACCCGCCGGAACCAACCCGCGCGCATTGGCAGAGGCTTTGTCAGCCGAACTGGCCAAGGTCGCAGGCGTCACGGGCGTTGAAATCGCTGGGCCAGGCTTCCTGAATCTGCGGCTGGCTGCATCGGCATGGCTGGATGAATTGCGCGCGATTGCGGCGTCGGGTGACGATTATGGCCGATCGCATCTGGGTGATGGCAAGTCGGTGAATATCGAATATGTTTCGGCTAATCCGACTGGCCCCATGCATATGGGCCATTGCCGTGGCGCTGTGGTCGGTGACGCGCTGGCCAAATTGCTGGAATTTGCCGGTTACCGCGTGATCCGCGAATATTATATCAACGATGCTGGCGGACAGGTCGATGTGCTCGCCCGCTCCGCGCATCTGCGTTATCGTGAGGCCTTGGGCGAAAGCATCGAAATCGCCGAAGGGTTATATCCCGGCGATTATCTTATCCCGGTAGGCCAAAGCCTCGCTGAACGCTTTGGGGACGAATATGTCGCCGCACCCGAAAGCGTATGGCTAGTCATGTTCCGCAAGGCGGCGGTTGCAGAAATGATGGAGATGATCAAGGCAGACTTGGCCTTGCTTGGTATCCACCATGATCTGTTCTCGTCCGAAGCCGAACTGCATGCGGCGGGCAAGGCCGATGTCGCGGAAAAGGAACTGCGCGCCCGCGGGCTTGTCTATGACGGCGAACTGGAAAAGCCCAAGGGCAAGGAAATCGAAGACTGGGAGCCTGTGACTTTGCCCTTGTTCCGGTCAACGCAGTTTGGCGATGATCAGGACCGGCCCATCAAGAAATCCAACGGCAGCTGGACCTATTTCGGCGCTGACCTCGCTTATCATTTCCAGAAAAGCCAAGGCGTCGATGCCATGATCGACATTTGGGGTGCTGACCATGCGGGCACGGTCAAGCGGATCAAGGCGGCGGTCAATGCGTTGACCGGTGGTAAGGTCGATTTCGATATCAAGCTGGTGCAAATGGTTCGCCTGCTGCGTGGTGGCGAGCCTGTCAAAATGTCGAAACGGTCGGGTAGCTTTGTGACGCTGGCCGAAGTGATTGAAGAGGTCGGCAAGGACGTCGTCCGCTTCACGATGCTGACGCGCAAGTCCGACGCGCAGATGGATTTTGACTTCGCTAAGGTGGTTGAAGCGTCGAAGGACAATCCGGTATTCTATGTGCAATATGCCCATGCGCGGATTGCATCGACCATGCGCAAGGCAGAGCTTGAAGGGCTTGGCCCCAACGGCGCGCATGTTGCGATGTTGGGCGATGCAGAGATTGGCCTCATCCGCGAAGCCGCCAACTTCCCTCGGATCGTGGAAGCTGCGGCAAAGTCCGGCGAACCGCACAGAATTGCATTTTATCTCAATGATCTATCGGCTGCGTTCCACGCTTATTGGAACTTGGGCAATGACCAACCTGACAAGCGCTTCATATTGGCACAAAATCCCGAACTGACGGGCGCAAGGCTTTTCATGGCGCACAATATCGGGCAAGTCTTGCGCAACGGGTTGCGGTTGATGGGGGTCGAAGCCGCTTACAACATGTAGTGAATAAGGAATGGGCATGATGGATAGCAGGGACGATGGACTGAATTTCGACGACAATAATCGTCTGCCTTGGCTTGAAACTGCTGATGGTAATGAGGGCACGGACGGTGGATCGCTGTTGAAGATTGTTTTCATGGTCGTGTTTGGTCTTGCCCTGCTCGCGGCGATTGCCGGCGGCGCGTATTGGTTTGAGAATAGCCAATCCCGCGGTGCAAACGGCAATGGCGCGCTGATCGCTGCGCCAAAGGGCGACTACAAAGAAAAGCCCGTGGATGCCGGCGGTAAAAGCTTCGAAGGCGAAGGTGATTCCGCCTTTGCCGCAAGCGAAGGTCAGAAAACGGGCGCCGTGCTCGCGCCGCGACCAACTGGACCAGATGCTGCACCTCAGCTTGCCATTGCTGCGCCGGTAGTCCCGGTTAAAACCGACGTCGCGCCTGCCAATGTCGTGATGGTTCAGCTTGGCGCATTTGGTGATTCCGCCAAGGCCGAAAGCGCGTGGGTTGCGCTCAACAAACGCTTTGGCTTTCTTTCTGGCGTGAGCCGCAAAATCGCCGAAGCCAAAGTCGAAGGGGGGCGCGCTGTGTTTCGGTTGCAGGCGATTACGTCCAATTCATCCGAAGCGCAGCAGCTTTGCGCAAAGCTTAGGGTTGCGGGCGAAAACTGCCTAATCGTGCGCTAATCGCAGTGGCATAAAGGTTGAATAGTTTTAAATTGCAACTTATGCGGCGCACTGCTTCCAGAGGAGAATAAAATGCCTGCTTTATATGACGCCGCCATGCCAACCTTTATCCGCGGTCTGAAAAACCTCTCCAACATGCTCGAAAAGGGCAAGGCCTTTGCCGCTGCGCAGGGCATGGAGCTTTCCGAATTGCTGGATGCGCGCCTGATTGACGACATGGCCTCGCTTACGAAGCAGGTGCAGATGACAACCGATACCGCAAAGTTCGTCGCGGTGCGCGTTGGCCAGATCGAAAACGACCCATGGGCCGATGATGAAGCCAGCTTCGCCGATGTGCAGGCCCGTGTGGCAAAAGCGATTGCGTTTCTGCAAGCCGCATCGCCCGATGGCTTCGAAGGCCGCGAAGACGCAACGGTCGTGCTCACGACCCCAAGCGGCGACATTCCTTTTACCGGCAGCAATTATGTCCATGGCTTTGCCATCCCCAATTTCTTTTTCCATCTGAGTATGGCCTACGCATTGCTGCGTATGAAGGGCGTGCCCTTGGGCAAGCTCGATTTCTTGGGCGCTATCCGGTAATTATACACAGGTTAAAGGCCGCTGTGCTCTGCTCCATGCTTGCCTTGGGGCGGCAGCGGCCTTAGCAATCTGTTCATGAAGCCGGTAATTTTTGGCCTATCGGGCCTGACCCTGACGGATGATGAAAAACGCCTGTTTCGCGATGTCGAGCCAGCAGGCTACATCCTGTTCAAACGCAATATCGAAGACAAAGCGCAGGTCCGCGCGTTGACCGACAGCTTGCGGACCTTGCATGGCCGCGACACGGTGCCGATCCTGATTGATCAAGAGGGCGGCCGCGTTGCGCGTATGCGTCCGCCGGTCTGGCCTGACTTTCCCGCCGGTGGTGCATTCGACGCGCTGTACGACATTGCGCCCATCACCGCGATTGAGGCCGCGCGGTGCAATGCCGAGGCTATTGCGCTGTCGCTCAACGAAGTCGGCATCAACGTCGATTGCTTACCCGTGCTTGACGTCCGCGTGCCCGAAACACATTCCGCCATTGGCGACCGCGCCTTGGGCAGTGAACCACTGCGCGTGGCGGCGCTTGGCCGCGCAATCCTGGATGGCCTTGCTTTGGGGGGCGTCATTGGCGTGGTGAAGCATATGCCGGGGCAGGGCCGCGCCAATGTCGACACCCATCATGATTTGCCGCATGTCACCGCGACTGCGGCTGAACTTGCACAAGACCTTGCCCCCTTCCGCGCATTAAATCACGCCGCAATGGGTATGACAGGCCATGTTGTTTACGACGTCTGGGACGATCAGCATACAGCCACCATGTCACCCTTTGTTATCGACACGATCATCCGCGCGCAGCTTGGGTTCGACGGCCTGTTGATGAGCGATGATCTCGATATGAACGCGTTGCAGGGCGATGTTGCGACGCGCGCCCTGCAATGTGTTGTGGCCGGCTGCGACCTTGCGCTCAATTGCTGGGGCCGGTTTGACGAGATGGTTGCGATTGCCAATAATCTTCCAGAGATTACCGCCGCTGCGCGCACGCGGCTTGACCGAGCGATGGCCCTGCCGCCGGTGGCATTTGACGCCGACCGGTTGGCCCATCTGCTTGATAAGCGCGACCAATTGCTGGCGCTGGCCGATGCAAGCGCCAAGCTAACGGATGGAGCCACTGGCGCGGCATGAGCGAGCCAATGCTCTTTGACGAGGAGGAGGCCCTTCGCGATGAGAGCAGGCGCGACGCTGGATCTGGCCCGAATGTCCTGACCATCGACATTGACGGCTGGGAAGGACCGTTGGACCTGTTGTTGGCGTTGGCCCGCACCCAAAAAGTCGATTTGCGGCAATTGTCCATTCTCGCTTTGGTCGAACAATATCTGGTGTTCATTGATGAGGTGCGCGCGCTGAAGCTTGAGCTTGCCGCCGATTATCTGGTGATGGCGGCGTGGTTGGCCTATCTCAAATCGGCGTTGCTGCTGCCCAAGGACCCGACAATTGACCCATCGCCTGAGGAACTGGCACTGCGGCTGCAATTGCGGCTTGAGCGGTTAAACGCGATGCGTGAAAGCGGCGCGCGGTTGATGGCGCGCGATAGGATCGGACGCGATGTGTTCCTGCGCGGTGCGCCTGAAAAACTGCGCGTGGTCAAAGCGCGGGCGTGGGAATGTGATTATTTTGAACTGATCACCGCTTACGGCCAAATCAATGCACGGACGCAGCCAGCGATGCATATCGTCAAGAAACGCCAAGTCATGACGCTGGAACAAGCGTTGGACCGCGTGTCGGCCATGATTGGCCGTGCGATCGACTGGACCACGATATATGCGTTTCTGCCACCGATGGCGGATCCGGCCTTACGCAAATCGGCATTGGCCTCCAGCTTTGTTGCCGCGCTTGAACTTGCCAAACGCGGTATGGTTGATTTGCAGCAGGAGCCGACCTTTGCGCCATTGATGTTGAGGAAAAAGGCAACATGATTGAAACCGATCCCGATATGCGCGCGGTTGAAGCGACCTTGTTTGCCAGTGACCAGCCCATGACTGTCGAGCAGATCCGCGGCTATGTCGGGGATAGCGTGGATGTATCTGCTGCCCTCACGCAACTTGCGGCACATTATCAAGGCCGCGGCATAGAAATTGTCCAGCGTGGCAAGGCATGGCATTTTCAAACCGCGCCAGACCTTGCCCATTTGTTGCGGCGTGAGCGCGAGGAAAGCCGCAAGCTAAGCCGCGCTGCGGTGGAAACATTGGCTATTATCGCCTATCATGAACCTGTGAGCCGCGCCGAGATTGAAGCCATTCGCGGTGTGCAGATTTCAAAGGGTACGCTGGATGTGTTGATGGAGGCAGGATGGGTGCGTCCGGCTGGCCGCCGCGAAGTGCCGGGGCGGCCTCTAATCTACGCGACCACACCGGGCTTTCTGACGCATTTCGGGCTGAACAGTCGTAAAGATTTGCCGGGGATCGCTGACCTGAAAGCCGCAGGCTTGCTGGATCCAATTGATAGCGCCATGGGTGATATGCTGTTTACGGGCGAAGAAAGTGACAGCGAACTGGAAATTAACGAAAACAACGCCTAGATAAGATAAAGACAGGCGGGAATTTTGTTCGCATCATCGGGGGGATACCTCGTTAGGAGTTTGAAATGGGTGGTTTTAGCATCTGGCATTGGCTGATTGTTGGCATTCTGGTGTTGCTGTTGTTCGGCAAAGGCCGTTTTTCCGACATGATGGGTGACGTCGCCAAGGGCATTAAAAGCTTTAAAAAGGGCATGAGCGAAGACGAAGAAGCGCCCAAGGCGCCGCCGCAAATTGGTGCGACAACCGTCATTGACGCCGAAAAGCAGACAGACAAGACCCAAGGCTAATCCATTGATAGCGCGGCCAAACCTGCCCTCGATATCGGGGGCCTGACGTGTTTGACGTTGCTTCGTCGGAGTTGATGCTTGTCGTCCTTGTGGCGTTGCTGGTTATCGGGCCAAAGGATTTGCCCCGTGTGTTGCGCGTCGTCGGCAAATGGGTTGGCAAGGCACGCGGCGTTGCGGCGCATTTTCGTTCAGGTTTTGACGAGATGATCCGTCAATCGGAACTCGAAGAGCTGGAAAAAAAGTGGAAGTCCGAAAACGAACGCATCATGCGTGAACATCCGGCTGATCCACGTGCTGACGTTTTGGGCGATGATAGTATTTCGGGTGAAGCCGGACCGCCGGTGGAACAAACTGCGCCGGACTCTCCATCTGCCGAAATGGCTCCCAAGATATGAGCGAGATCGACGACAGCAAAATGCCCTTGCTCGATCATTTGATTGAGCTGCGCAGCCGCCTGCTATGGAGCTTCCTTGCGCTTGCCGTGACTTTTGCCGCAAGCTTGTATTTCGCGCGGCCGATTTTCGGATTTCTGGTGCAGCCTTTGCTTGCGTCGGGGCAAACCAAGCTCATTTATACGGCGATATTCGAAGCGTTTTTTGTCGAGATCAAGGTCGCATTTTTTGCCGCGACCTTCTTTTCCTTTCCGGTGTTTGCGACGCAATTGTGGCGCTTTGTGGCGCCTGGCCTCTACAAAAAGGAAAAAAACGCGTTTTTGCCGTTCCTGCTCGCCACGCCAGTGCTCTTTCTGCTTGGTGCGGCGATGGCGTATTATATGGCGATACCCGTCGCGCTGAAATATCTGCTTGGCTTTGGCGGCACAGTTGGCGGTGTCCAGCAAGAGGCGTTGCCCGGTGTCGACAATTATTTGAGCTTCGTCATGAAGTTCATTTTCGGTTTTGGCATTTCCTTCTTGTTGCCGGTGTTGCTCATGTTGTTGGAGCGCGCTGGCTTGGTTACGCTCGAGCAACTGCGCGGCGCGCGCCGTTATGCGATTGTCGGCGTATTCGCGATCGCCGCAGTCTTAACTCCGCCTGACATTGTGTCGCAACTGCTGCTCGCCATCCCCTTATGCTTGCTTTTCGAACTGGCGCTCATCGCCATTTGGTTCACCCGCCGCCGCCGTAAAAAAGCAGCAAGCGTCGAAGAAGCCGCGACGTAGAATTTATACAAAAAACACTTTCCTACAAATAACCATATCGGTTATTTGATTCGCGTCATTCAGGCTGCGGTCTAGAACGTGGGTCGGGATGATGGGAACGCTGGCGGGGCAACTCGCTGGCACGGCCGGCGCGATAGGGTGCTTGCTTCAGCCTTCAAAAAGGGCCTGTTGCATCAAGCTCTGAACAGCGCACAAGAGGCTGGGTGTGGCGGGAGACCGCCCCGTCTGTGATGGACGGCCTTGGGGTCTTTAGGAACCTTCACCCCCAAGGAAAGCAGCCCTGCCAAGATAAAGGCGGCTCCGAGTCATAGACTGATGGAACAAGAGAGCCTTAATCAACCAACACCATCAGCCGGAAGCAGCACCAGCGCTTCCGCGTCGGCCGTCCCCTTTTTTTCCGCATGCGAAACTGCGCGCCACGTTTGTAGGAAATAATGATGCGCGTGTTGGATATTATTGGTGGATTGATGGAGGTGTGTGCAGCTCCCCCTTCGTCTCCAGGGTGACGAGGCTATCCACACGGACAAAAGCCGTTCGTGTCGAGCGAAGTCAAGGCACCCTTAACGCACCCACCGAACCCAAACAAAAAGGGCCGGAGATTTCCCTCCAGCCCTCATGCCACGTCAATTGACATGCATTTACATCGCGCGGTCGCCAGCTTTGCCGACCGATTCAATATCTTCGCCTACGCCCTTAACGGTGTTGCAGGCTGCGGCCAGCAAAGATGCCGAAAGCAGAATGATCGTTGCAATTTTGCGCATCATATTCTCCAAAAATTTTGACCTCGATTGGCCCTTATGAAGAACGTGAGGCGGTGGGAAATGTTCCGCTTACCGTTTAGGGTAAGTCCCGCGGTCGCCAGCCTGACCAACCGGTGCAACCGCCTTCATGAATACGCGCCAGCAATCAGAAGCTCACCCGTGCAGTCACCCGAAAGTCGCGCCCGCTTAAGGGGACAAAATCCTTAGTGAAAGATGCAGAACGCCGCGCAGTAACGTCGAAAATATTGTTCGCAGAGGCAATGATTGCGACATTGCGATCCCGCCCGAACGGCCGCCATGTTGCCGAGGCATTGACCAATGTGAAACCCGCGGTTGGCGTTTCAAATGCGGCCGTCTTGGTCTGCGCATCGCTCCATTCGACTTCGCCGCGCAGGTCAATCTGGCCGCCGCTAAGTTCGGCTCCGCCCAAAAGGCGCAAGGGCGGAATACGGGGCACATTGCCGCCACCCGAAGAGATTTTGGAGCGGGTGTAATCGGCAACGCCATCGACCGAGAGGTTCATATCGCCAAAGCTCGCTAGGCGTTTTGACCCCTGAAATTCGACGCCCCAGACCACGGCATCCTTTTGGAAATATGCAAATACGGGCAGATTGTCCTCTACTGCGCCGGTTTCGGCCTCATAAATGAAGCTGTCGAAGCGGTTGGTGTATAGGGTCGCACTCAACGCCGCACCGGGGGCGTCGTAACGCGCATATAATTCGCCATTCCACGCCCGCTCACTTTTCAAATTGGGGTCGCCCAACTCATAAGCTTGCGTGGCAATATGCGGCCCGTTGGAAAACAGTTCCTCAACGGCTGGCGCACGACCGGTGCGCGAAACATTGGCCCCGATTTTCAAATCGCCAATATGGTAACCAACACCCAATGCGGCAGAGACATTCTGGAATGACCGCGCAAGGCCCAGCGTATCGGCGCGCAGTTCGACACTGTCAAAACGCACGGCGACTTCGGCGTCCAAATTGCCGGTGGTATATTCCTGCAAACTGAAAAGGCCATATTGCCGTGTCTTGTTCGGCGGCACAAAAGCTTCAGCGCCAATCGCTTCGAAATCGCGGGTTTGATATTGCACGCCGCTCGCGCCGCGCCAGCCGCCCCGGTCATTTTGAATTAGCTCGGCCCGGCCCTCTATACCTTGGCTGATAAACACAGTGCCGATTTCGGAACCTTCAAATTCCGTGTGCGTGTAATCGGCGTAGCCAGCGCGCAGGCGTAATTTATCAAACAGTCCGTCGCCCAAATTCACTTCACCACGAAAGTCCGCCCGATACTGACGCATGCCAATGGTAACGGGCACTTCGCCTTCGACAATCTCTTCGCCTGTATGCGCATGTTCTGCGCCGGGACGGGCAGGGATGCCATAATTGGTGTCGTAAATGCTGTAGGACAGGCCAAGATTGCCGCCCTCGTCGATAAACGCGATACCGCCCGCTGCGGTCCATGTCTTTACCGCGCTGTTGGGAATGCGGCCCCGTTGGTCCGCACGTTCTTGGGCTTCTGTGGCTTCTTCAAAATGGCCTTCGCTTGCTTCCTCCGCGGCAAAGTCCAACAGTTCTGTGCGCAAGCTTGGGGCGAATATATAGCCGCCCGTGCGGGTATCGTCGGTATTGCGATAGCTGCCGTCGACATGGACAACGATCCGGTCGGACACAGGCACATCGACGGACGCACCGCCCGAATAATCCCGCGCTGCGCTGCCATAAGCGACCAATGCATCGACATGCACAGGCTCATCGGGAACCGCGCGCGGTATGCGCTTGTCGAGCGCGTTGACGGCGCCGCCAACGGCCTGACCGCCAAAGAGGAGAACCGCAGGACCGCGCAGCACTTCAATCCGCTCAACCGTCAACGTATCGATCGTAACGGCATGATCGGCCGATGTGTTGGAGGCGTCAATGTTGCCAATACCATCCGTCAGGACAGCGACCCGATTGCCTTGATAACCACGCAATACGGGCCGCGATGCCCCAGGCGAGAAGCTGGTTGCCGATACGCCGGGCAAGCTTGCCAAAATATCGCCCAGTTGCGCGCGTGTTTTTTCGGCGAGGATATCACCCGTCACTGCCGAAGTGCCCGACAGAAGGTCGAGCCGTTCGACATAAGGCGCGGTGACTACAATTTCGTCGGCGCTGTGAAAATCATCGGTCTTTGTATCTATCGTTGATGAATCCGGGCTGCTTTGCTGGGCATAAGCGGGTGCGGCCAAAGCCAGAGATAAAGCGGTGAGGCTTGCGGAGAAGGCGCGAACCGGAACAGTTTTCATAAAAAGGTATCATCCAAGGGAGGCAGAAGGACATTGATTAATGGTAATGATATAATATATCAATGTAAAAATTGAACTTTGTTGGCTTCCCTAGTTTGTATGCGCCAAATACACTGTCTTTTGGCATGGCATGGGCCAGACCGACTTGCGATTACCCATGAACGCGCCTAGCTGTCTGTGGTATGAACACGACTGCTTCGACACTCGATCTGATTGGAAACACCCCGCTGGTGCGCCTTGAAGGGCCAAGCGCGGAAGCTGGATGCGATATTTTTGGTAAGTGCGAATATGTGAACCCCGGCGCATCGGTAAAGGACCGCGCTGCGCTCTACATCGTACGCGATGCCGAACGGCAGGGGCTTCTTAAACCGGGCGGCACGATTGTCGAAGGCACGGCTGGCAATACCGGCATTGGCCTTGCTTTGGTCTGCAATGCGCTTGGGTATAAGACGATCATCGTCATGCCCGAAACGCAGAGCCAGGAGAAAAAGGACACGCTGCGTGCCTTAGGTGCAGAGCTCGTGCTCGTTCCTGCTGCGCCATATTCGAACCCCGGCCATTTCGTGCACACTTCACGCCGCTTGGCCGAGGAAACCGAAAATGCGGTATGGGCCAACCAATTCGATAATATCGCCAACCGCCGCGCACATATTGAAACCACTGCCGAGGAAATTTGGACGCAAATGGGCGGTGACATTGACGGCTTTATTTGCGCAGCTGGAACAGGCGGAACTATCGCTGGGGTAGGGCTTGGACTTAAGGCGAAGGATGAGGCGGTCACTATTGCCTTGGCCGATCCGCACGGCGCTGCGCTGTATAATTATTATGCGTGCGGTGAATTAAGCTCCGAGGGCAACTCGGTTGCCGAAGGCATCGGGCAGGGCCGGATCACGGCCAATCTCGATGGTGCGCCGATTGATACGCAATTCCGCATTTCGGACGAGGAAGGCCTTGTCTGGGTCCGCCGTTTGTTGGCGGAGGAGGGGCTTTGCCTTGGTCTTTCGTCCGGCATCAATGTGGCAGGCGCGATCGCGTTGGGCAAACAATTGGGGCCGGGTAAGCGCATTGTTACCATCTTGTGCGACACGGGCTTCCGGTATCTGTCCACCATCTATAATCCCGCATGGATGCGCAGTAAAAACCTTCCCGTAATGCCTTGGCAAATGGACAGCTAAAGGCAATATCGGGTTTAGAGGAGGAAGCAGATGGTCCAGCAAAGGCAATCCGCAGTTCAACGTATTCAGGTTGGTGTCGTCGGCCTTGTCATCGTGCTGCTGTTCGTAACACTGGCAAGCATGGTCCTCGATCGGGTTAGGCCAGCGCCGCAAGCTGGCGGCATGCCAGGGGCGGCTCCCTTGACCGCGGGCAATGGCTCAACGCCTGCTGAGCCGCTGGCCGAATTGGGCGTCACGCCGGTCGCCAACGATTCTGCGACTGATCAGCCTGCCAATGGAGCCGCGCCAGCGCCGCGGCAATCCGCACCCGCGCCGCGGCGGTAATTTGGTGACTGATAGATTTGCCCGCTTTGGGGGCAGAACGCGGCTTTTTGTCGTGCTGCTTGCCGGATCATTGGTCCTGCTGCTGTTTGCAGGGCTTGGCTTCACGCGGTCCGTAGATGATAAGCCAAAGGCGGCCCTGGCCCTGATGACAACATTGCCGTTGCAGTGGAGTGAGGGCGGTATTGAAGCTGACCTTGCCCAGGATGCCGCGCCGCACCCTGCTTTCGCACGCCTTGACCAGCGTTACGACATTGATCTCATCGATGACCTGATGACATGGAAACCACGCAACGGGCAACTGCTCTTGCTTGCCCAGCCAAGGGCTTTTGCTCCGGCGGAGCTCGTGCGCTTGGACAATTGGGTCCGGAGCGGCGGGCGGCTGTTGATACTGGCGGACCCCGCTTTGCAATGGGGCAGCCTGTATCCGTTGGGGGACAAGAGGCGCCCGTTGTTTACATCTTTGCTTTCCCCCTTGTTCACACATTGGGGGCTTGAGTTGGTTTTGCCCATTACCGATGACAGCCCCCGTGTTATCCGCAAGATCGGCGTTTTCAATATCCGCACCGTAACGCCCGGCGAATGGCTTCCCAAAGGGACAATAAGCCCGCGCTGCAGCATTTCCGCCAAGGGTCTGTTGGCGGATTGCCGGATTGGTGCGGGCCGCGCGGTGTTGGTTGCCGATGCCGACATGCTAGACGCTGCCTTTTGGGAAGGACAGGGGATGCGCATACTCACCGGAGGTGAAGAGTTCGCGAATTTGACCTTTGTCGAAGCGCTGTTGATGGCGTTGAAATCCAATAATGCGCTTAATGGGGATTTTGTGGGAAAATGACGGGCGCAGGAGAATTTTATGCAATTCACAGCTATAAGACGGCCAATTTAGGCGATTTTGGGTGCTTATATTGGGGTGCATTACGCATGGCAATTTGGGGGGAACTGTAAAAACAACGGAATTTCGGTAAATTTTGTCATAAAAATTAAGCATTCCCATAAAATCCCTCTTTTCATCCATGAATTCCCTTGTTATGACCATGGCTTCAAGGGGTGGATTCCTGATTCTATCGGTCGTTACGGCGTCCGCATGACGCTTGTTTCGTCATGATTGGTAATTTCCACCCTTTATTGGGGGGTGGTTCAGGCAGTGTCAGCGTTGGTCGTCTATGCAGGTTCGGGGGTGTCGGGTGTCGACGCCAAGGGCCGTACGACCATTCCCGCCGAGCTGCGTGACAGCGTCCAGCAGTCAAGCGGCAGCAACAATGTCTGCATTTCCCGCCATTCCAGCTTACCTTGCCTGATTGGCTTTGGTGGGTCCGAGCGTCTTAAGCTGCGTGCCGACATTGAGGCGCAATGGCAAAGCGCAGTTAACCGCGGCACCGAATTTGACCGCGAAATGGCTGGCGTTTCGGCATCTTCGATTTTCGAAACCGCTTTTGAGGCAAGTGGCCGCTTCGTGCTCTCGCCTATGCTTAAGCATTTCGGTCGCATTAACGACCGCGCCTTCTTCTTTGGCGCGACCACGCACTTCATGCTGTGGAACCCTGATGTCTTCCTCAAAGAAGCGCCTGCAGCGTTCAACCCCATCAAGGACGAGCTGAATTATTGGCTGTCCCAGGCAAAGCGCGACAAATGAGCGCGCTCGCCCCACATATTCCAGTTTTACTGGATGAAGTAATTCACTCTCTGCCCATCACCCCGGGCGCTGAGATCGTGGATGGTACCTTTGGTGCGGGTGGATACAGCCAAGCGATACTGGCTGGCGGTGCGCGCGTTTACGCGTTCGACCGCGATCCCGATGCACTTAACGAAGGTGCGGACCTTGCAGGCCGGAGTGAAGGTGCTTTGCGTCTTTACTCGGCCTGTTTTTCTAACATGGACGATGTCCTGATGGCTGATGGTATCATGTCGGTCGATGGCGTCGTGCTCGACATTGGCGTTTCGTCGATGCAGCTTGATCGTGCAGAGCGCGGCTTTTCCTTCCAGAAGGACGGCCCGCTCGATATGCGCATGGGTCAGGACGGCATGTCGGCTGCCGACTTCGTCAACGAAGCTGAAGAAGCGGATATTGCCGACATCATCTTTCGGTATGGCGAAGAGCATCGTTCACGCCGTATCGCGCGTTCGATTGTGGCTGCGCGTCCCATCACGACAACTGCGCAGCTCGCTGCAATCGTCCGCAAGGCCGTTGGCCACAAGCCCGGCGCGCCGAAAGACCCCGCAACTCGCGCGTTTCAGGCCATCCGCATTCATGTGAACCGCGAACTGGACGAGTTGACCGACGGACTGGAAGCTGCAGAGCGCATGTTGAAGCCTGGTGGTCGTCTGGCTGTAGTTACCTTTCACAGCCTTGAAGATCGCATCGTAAAGCAATTCTTGCGCCGTCGTAGTGGCGCAGAAGCCGCAGGGTCACGGCACGTGCCAATGGTTGGTAATGACGGTCCTGCGCCCACTTTCGACAAAGCTGATAAAGCGGTTCGGCCATCGGACGCCGAGTTGGCCCGTAATCCACGGTCACGTTCAGCAACATTACGTTCCGCAACCCGCACACACGCACCCGCATGGGCAATAGGAGGACTGGCAGCATGAGTCTCGCCATGAAAAGACTTCAGAATATCGGCTGGCTGGCTTTGGTGTTCATGGTTGCAATCCTGTTATACCCATTGTCTTTGAACGTTGCTGCAATGCACAGCAATCTAGTCGCTGTTGATCGCAACATATTGGAAACAAAGCGTGAAATCAGCTTCCTTCAAGCCGAAATCCGCACGCGCGCTAGTCTGCAGCAGCTTGAGGAGTGGAACGAGCTTTTGTACGGTTATCAACCACCAATGGCTAACCAGTTCGTTAGCGGTGAGGCTGCACTTGCGGAACTGACGGGTGATCTGCAAGCGACCAAGCCAGTGATGATGGCTTCGGCCGACATTGACGCTGCGCCAAGCGCGAACCAAGCCAATCCAGCGCCAACAATCGAGGCAGTTGTTAAAAAATCCACCGAAATTGCCACCGCCGTTGCGGCGCCGATTTTTGCCGAGCCGGTAAAGCGCGCCGCACCTAAGCCTGCGGCACCGAAGGTTGAACAGACGCGGACCGAACGACTGGCGCGGATGGACGAAAAGCTTTTGTCCGACGACTTCATGCGGGATATTTCGGCTAAGGCCGCTAACGAACGCCGCCGGTAATGATTCCCCAAATCGCCCGCACGACAACTCGGAAAAGCGGCGTTAACCCCCCGCCTTTTGCGGCCCATGGTTTCTGGCGGATGCTTATTCTGCTGGTTGCATTTGGTATGTTCGTTGCGTTGCTCATTGGGCGGCTTGCGACTTTGGCCTTATTCGAAAGCAGCCGCGCTTACGGTGCGACCAGCACAGACTATGTGCCAGATCGCGGTGATATTGTTGATCGTAACGGCATTCCTCTGGCGCGCAGCATTTATGGCTATGCCATTTGGGTGAAGCCTGCCGACCTCCTTGGCGACCGCAAACAATTGGCAACACAGTTGGCAGCAATTTTTCCGGATACGCCAGCGGCTGAATTCTATGCAAAACTGACCGATGACAAGCCCAGTTACTTGCGTAACCGCGCATTGCCGGAGCAAGTCCGCGCGGTTCATGATCTTGGCGAAATCGCCATTGAGTTTCCACGCGAAGCCACGCGGCTTTATCCCCAACACGACATGGCCGCCCATGTCCTCGGTTTCGTAAACCGTGACGGCAAAGGCGCGATGGGCATGGAGCGGGTAATGAACGATTATCTGCGTGACCCAGCCAAGCGTGGGAGCCCTTTGAACCTCGCTTTGGACGTCCGAGTTCAAGCAGCGTTGGAGAGCGAACTGGCGTCGGGCATGACCGCTACGGCCGCCAAGGGTGCTGCCGGGGTCGTGTTGGATGTGCAAACGGGCGAAGTGGTTGCCATGGCAACATTGCCTTCGTTCAACCCTAACCGGCCGTCCTTTGCGAACATCCCCGATCTTGGCCAGACGATCACCGACGGTCGCTATCCCATTTCGCGGCAGACGAACAACGTAACGAACCGTGTATATGAACTCGGCTCTACCTTTAAGCCGCTTACTGTTGCCGCTGCTTTGGACGCGGGAACGGTGCGCGATCTTTCCGTTCGGTATGACGCCACCAAGCCGCTTCAAGTTGGAAAGTTTAAAATACGGGATTCGCACCCATTAAACCGCTGGATCAATACACCAGAGGCGCTCATCCACAGCTCCAACATTGTGACGGCGCAAATTGCTGACACATTGGGCGCTGCCCGCATGGATGCGATGTTGCGTGCAATGCATTTTAACGTGCGTCCGGATATCGAACTGGCAGAAAAATCTAGGCCGCTATATCCCAAGACTTGGGGACGTCTGACCACAATGACTGTAGGGTTTGGGCACGGCATCGCGGTTACGCCAATGCATTTGGCGAGTGCGTATGCCGCGATGGTCAATGGTGGCATTTATCGTCCGGCCACAATGTTCAAGACGAAGGCTGATGCCAAGATTCCCGGTAAGCGGGTCTTTACCGCGGCAACCAGTGCACGGATGCGGCAATTGATGCGCATGATCGTCGTGGACGGTACGGGCAGCCAAGCCGATGCACTGGGATACCGCGTTGGCGGCAAGACGGGTTCTGCGGAAAAGCCAGGCGTTGGCGGCTATAGCCGCAATCTGGTTGTTTCCACCTTTGCCTCTGCTTTTCCGATGGATAACCCGCGTTATGTGGTGCTTGCGATGCTCGACGAACCTCAGGGTACGGAAGCCTCAAGCTTTCAGCGGACCGCCGGCTATACCGCTGCGCCCGTTGTCCGTAAGACAATTACACGCATTGGGCCATTGATGGGAATTATACCTGACATGAAACGCGATGTTGATGTATCTGAACTGATGCCTTTATTGTGGAAGGCGAAGGGAGAGCAATAGTGAAGCTCGGGCAATTGGTAAGCGGTGCCGATCCGGCATTGGCCGACAGAATAGTGACCGGCTTTGCCATCGACCATCGGAAAATTGCGCCCGGCACAGTTTTTGGCGCCTTTGAGGGCGCCGCATTCAACGGCGAAGATTTCATCGGCGCTGCAATCGCCGCTGGTGCAGTGGCTGTTGTCGCGCGTCCGGAGGCTATGGTGCAGGGCGCTGTGCATGTTGCCGACGCCAACCCACGCAAGGCATTTGCCGAACTTGCGGCAAAATTCTTTCGGCCATTTCCCGAAAATGTGGCGGCGGTTACCGGAACGAATGGCAAGACTTCGACTGCTGAGCTTACGCGGCAGCTTTGGCGGATGTCGGGGCACAATGCGGCATCTATCGGTACATTGGGTATCACAACGGCTTCGGATCAGGCAAGTACAGGCCTTACAACCCCAGACATTGTGACCTTCCTTGCCAACATGTCCGGCCTTGCACGTGAAGGCATCAGCCATGCGATATTCGAGGCATCAAGCCACGGCCTGTCGCAATATCGCAGTGAAGGCGTGCCCGTTTCGGTTGCCGCCTTCACCAATTTAAGCCGTGACCATCTTGATTATCACGGGACGATGGAAAATTACTTTGAGGCCAAAATGCGCCTGTTTGACGAGGTCGTTGACGAAAACGGCTGCGCCGTGATCTGGGCAGACGATATTTGGTCTGACCAAGTCATTGCGCGTGCCCGCAAACGCGAATTGCGTCTGATCACCGTGGGGGAAAAGGGCAAGGGCATTCAACTGGTCTCGCGCCAAGCGACCCAGCTTGGGCAGACGCTGGAACTGCGTATTCAGGGCGATGTGCATAAGGTTAATCTGCCGCTCATTGGCGCGTATCAGGCGGCAAACGCGCTCGTCGCGGCAGGGGTAGTTATGGCAAGCGGGGGAGAGGTGGAGAGCCTACTTTCCCATCTGGCGCGGTTGCAGCCCGTGCGTGGGCGACTGGAGCGTGCCGTCATCACCAAAAGTGGCGCGCCTGTGTATGTCGATTATGCGCATACGCCCGACGGCTTGCGCGCGGCCATTGCAGCATTGCGTCCGCATACGAAGGGTAAGCTGATTACTGTGTTCGGCGCAGGCGGCGACCGCGATACAGGCAAGCGTCCGGAGATGGGCGCTGTGGCCGTCGCGGACTCCGACATTGTGATTGTCACTGACGATAACCCAAGAAGCGAAGACCCGTCGCTCATCCGCGCTGACGTCATGGCAGGGGCCAAGGGTGCACATGAAATTGGCGACCGGCATTATGCGATCGCCTTTGCCATCGAACATGCGGAACCCGACGATATCGTGCTGATTGCGGGCAAGGGCCATGAACAAGGGCAGATCATCATGGGCCGCGTTCTGCCTTTTGACGATGTCGAAGTCGCAAGGGAATGCGCGGCATGACCGTATTATGGACATTTGAGGAGCTGCTGGCGGCAACTGGCGGGACAGCTTCGGGGCATTTTAACGTTACGGGCGTTGCGTTTGACTCGCGTGAAATCGGCAAAGGCGACCTCTTTCTGGCGTTGAAGGGTGCAGAGACCGACGGGCATCTGTTTGTCGACAAGGCCTTTGCCAATGGCGCAGCGGGCGCGATTGTGTCGCAGCCCGTGCCGTATCCGCACATTCTTGTGGCAGACACGATGCAAGCGCTCGAGGCGCTTGGCCATGCGTCACGCGCGCGGACTAAAGCGAAAATCATTGGGGTTACGGGTTCCGCCGGTAAGACAGGCACGAAGGAGGCGTTGTTCGCCGCGTTGGACCGATGTTCACGCGGCCGCGCCCACCGTTCGGTCAAAAGCTACAACAACCATGTTGGCGTGCCGTTGAGCCTTGCGCGGATGCCCGCGGATTGCGACTTCGGCGTTTTTGAAATGGGCATGAACCACGCTGGTGAAATGCGCGCGCTTAGCCATATCGTTCGGCCCGATGTCGCCATCATCACCACCATTGCACCTGCACATATCGAATTTTTCAAGGACGAAAGCGGTATTGCCGACGCCAAGGCAGAAATCTTCGAAGGCTTGGTCGAAGGCGGCACGGCGATATTGCCTGCCGACAATGTGCATTATCCGCGTTTGCGCGCGGCAGCTGAGCAATACACCAACGCCATATTGTCCTTTGGCTTCAGCGCGGATGCAGATGTCCGCGTGATCGACCATTTGGATAGCGTCCATAATAGCACGCTGATTACGGCCAAGGTGGGCGACGCAATATTGTCTTTCAACCTGTCTCAACCCGGGCAGCACTGGATCGGCAACAGCATGGCCGTATTGGCCGCAGTGTTGGCAGCGGGAGGCGATCTTGCCTCTGCTGGCCTTGCCATGGCGGAAATGGGTGGCCTTGCCGGACGCGGTGCGCGGCACGAGGTTGCGATTGCCGGAGGCACCGCCCATTTGATCGATGAAAGCTACAACGCCAATCCTGCCTCAATGGCCGCGACTATCGGCCAATTGGGCTTGTCGGGCGGCGGGCGACGCATCGCTGTGCTGGGATCCATGAAAGAACTTGGCGACAAAGGCGATGATTATCACCGCGCCCTTGCAGCACCCTTGGCTGCTGCAAAGGTCGATTTTGCTATCCTTGTCGGGGCAGAGATGGCAATTCTTGCTGAAGATTTGAAAGCAGGGGTTGAGGGACCGAAGGAATTCGCGCATTGCGCGACCGCGCAGGAGGCACTTGTCCTTCTGCAACAATATCTTTGCGCATCGGACACGATTTTGGTCAAAGGTTCCAACAGCATGGGACTTTCCACCATCGTCAGCGCGCTGACGGGTGGGGAAAACTGATGCTTTATGTTTTGGCTGAATATCTGGGTTTTCCTGGGATACTTAACCTTATTCGCTATCTAAGCTTCCGCTCTGGAGCTGCGGTTGCAACCGCTCTTGTTATTGGCCTGCTTATCGGACCACGCTTCATTAGCATGCTGCGCGTGCGCCAAGGCAAGGGCCAGCCCATCCGCAGTGATGGGCCGCAATCGCATCTTGCAAAAGTGGGCACCCCAACAATGGGCGGGCTGATGATATTGGTATCGGTCGGCATTTCCATGCTGTTGTGGATGGATTTGAAGAATGTTTACGTTTGGGCCTGTTTGCTCGTGACCGTGGGCTTCGGCACCGTCGGGTTTCTCGACGATTATGACAAGGTCAAGAAACGCAGCCATAAGGGCGTATCTGGCAAAGTCCGCTTGTTGTGGGAGTTTGCGATTGCTGGTGTCGCTGTTTCGTTGATCGTCTGGCAATCGGGTGGTAATTTGTATCTGCCATTTGTTAACGGCCCCGTGATCGACTTGGGCTGGTGGTATGTGCCTTTTGGTGCGTTTGTGATTGTTTCATTCGGCAATGCAGTAAACTTGACCGACGGCCTTGATGGCCTTGCGACGATGCCCGTCATCATTGCCTCCATTGCATTTATGTTGATCGTCTACATGGTCGGCAATGCCAAATATGCAGCATATCTGGGTATTCCGTTCTTTTTGGGAGCAGGGGACCTCGCCATGCTATGTGGCGCTATTGTGGGCGCGGGCCTTGCCTTTTTGTGGTTCAACGCCCCGCCTGCGGCTGTGTTCATGGGCGATACTGGAAGCCTTGCTTTGGGCGGAACGCTTGGCGCGATTGCCGTTGTGGCGCACCATGAATTTGTTCTTGCCATCATCGGCGGGCTTTTCGTTATTGAGGCGCTTTCGGTCATCATTCAGGTGTTCTGGTTCAAGCGGACCGGAAAGCGCATTTTCCGCATGGCGCCGATCCACCACCATTTTGAACAGCTTGGCTGGTCGGAGCCGACCGTTGTCATTCGGTTCTGGATTGTGGCTTTCGTATTGGCGCTTGCGGGGCTATCAACCCTTAAGCTCAGATGATTACTACCCCTGCCTTTAAAGACCGGAAGTACGCTATATTGGGGCTTGCGCGCTCCGGTCTGTCCGCGGCACGTTCTCTCGTGGCAGGCGGCGCGCAGATATTGGCGTGGGACAATGATGAAGGCGCACGCGCCAAAGTCGCTGACATCGCGACGATTGCCGATCCGCTGCTGAGTGACTTGTCCGGTTATGACGCGATTGTGGTGTCACCCGGCGTACCAATCAACCGTCATCCCATTGCTGAAAAGGCAAAGGAAGAGGGCCTGCCGCTGATTGGTGATATGGAATTGTTTGCGATGGCGCGGCCCAACTTGCCGCCGCACCGCGTGGTCGGCATTACCGGAACCAACGGCAAATCTACCACGACGGCACTTGTACATCATGTGTTGGAAAGCGCAGACCTGCCGGTGCGCATGGGGGGCAACATCGGGCTGCCGATATTGTCGCAAGCGCCATTGCCCTCAGGCGGCGTGTATGTGCTTGAGCTTTCAAGCTACCAGATCGACATCACACATACGCTCGCTTGCGATGCTGCCGCGCTCATCAACCTGTCACCTGACCATCTTGACCGCTATGACGGCTATGAAGGCTATATGGCGTCGAAAGCACGTCTTTTCGAAATGCAGACGGGACATGAAACGTCGGTCTTTGGCAAAGGCGACGCCGACACCGAGCGGGTCTATCGCGACGTGCTTACCCGGCGCGGGGCGGAGTTTGTACATTTAGCGGATTCGCAGTCGGTCAGCGGTCAAGAAGAATGGCCGTCGCTGCAAGGACCCCATAACCTTCAAAATATAGCAGTGGCCATCGCCATCGTGGAATCGCTTGGTGTGACCGAAGCGCAATGGCGGCCTGCTATGCGGACCTTTAAGGGGCTTGCCCACCGCATGGAGGTTGTTGCTGAACGGAACGGCGTATTGTTCATCAACGACAGCAAGGCGACCAATGGTGCGTCCACCGCGCCTGCGCTGGCGGCATATCCGCGTGTGCACTGGATCGTCGGCGGCTTGCCCAAAACCGACAATCTTGACGAATGCATTCCCAATTTCGGCCATGTTGTAAAGGCTTACACCATTGGGGAGGCAGGGCCGCTGTTTCACGAACTGCTGGCCCCGCATTTGCCAGTAGAACGCAGCGAGATGATGGGCACCGCAGTGCACTCGGCGGCGGCACAGGCGCAACCCGGTGACGTTATCATGCTGTCACCTGCGTGCGCGTCCTTTGACCAATTCAAGGATTTCGAAGCGCGCGGCGACGCATTCCGCGCAATTGTGGAAGCGTTATGAGCGACGGCAAAGATGTTCCTTGGGTATTGGCGGCAAAGACCGGCAAGATCGGCTTTGCCAACCGTTTGGGCCGTGGTGACCGTTCGCCGCTGGGCGTCTGGTTTTGGGAACTTGACCGCGTATTGTTATCGCTGATGATGGTATTGATTGCGATTGGCTTGCTTGCGGTTGCGGCGGCATCGCCCGCCGGTGCGCAGCGGCTATCGGCTTCGACATCGCAATTATCCTCGCTGTATTTCTTTTATCGGCAGCTGATGTGGGTGATTGTTGGCGTGCCAATCATGCTGTTTATCTCGATGTGTCCGCGCGAAAAGGCCCGACGCATTGCCGTTTATGGTTTCTGCATTGTGTTCGTGCTGCTTGTACTCGTGCCTGTATTAGGGCGCGAGGTGAATGGCTCGCGCCGCTGGATTGGCCCCGGTTTTGCGGGGCTTCAGCCATCGGAATTCCTCAAGCCCTTTTACGCCGTTACGATGGCATGGATCATCAGCTGGCGGTTAAAAGACCCCACTTTGCCGGTCCTGATTATCAGCAGTATTGTTACCGCAGCTGTCTGTATCTTCCTTTTGATGCAACCCGACCTTGGCCAGACGATATTGTTCATGGGCACATGGTTTGCATTGATGATGGTCGCTGGTGTTCCTGCAAGCCGTCTCTGGGGCCTTATCATCAGCGGCATCATATTCATCGTGCTGGCCTATAATTATTACCCGGTTGCAACGCAGCGTATCGATGCCTGGATTTTTGGAACTGAGGGCCTAACCCATGACAAGATGGCGCTGGCGACGTTGACCAATGGGGGCTTTATTGGTCTCGGTCCGGGACTTGGGGTCAAGAAATATTCGTTGCCTGAGGGGCATACCGACTACATCTTCTCCGTGATAGGCGAAGAATTCGGTCTGCTTGCCTGCATGGTCATTGCCATACTGTACTTTGCCATACTGGTGCGCATCATCATTCGCTTGCTGGATGAAAAGGACCAGTTTGTAGTGCTGGCGGTTACGGGGCTGGGCGCGCAGTTTTGCGGGCAGGCGATGATTAACATTGCGGTTAACCTAGGGGTCTTTCCCTCTAAGGGCATGACTTTGCCCTTCATCAGCTATGGCGGATCATCCATAGTTGCGCTTTCGATGACTTGCGGTCTCATACTCGCATTGACGAAGCGAAACCCGTATCTTGACCGGTCGCTGTATATGGTGAAGGGACAACGGCCATGACCATATCTCGGCATTATGTATTGGCCGCTGGCGGAACCGGGGGGCATCTGATCCCTGCCTTTGCCTTGGGGCAAGAATTGATAAACCGCGGCCATCATGTAGCTTTAATCACCGATGCGCGTGGCGCAAAAATTCCGGGCTGCCCAGACAAGATGGCAACCCATTTGCTGCCCGCTGGCCGGATCACCAAAAAACCCAGTAGCTGGTTTCCGGGGATCCTGGCGATTGCCCAAGGCCGCAAGATGGCGCGCCGCTTGTACGAAAAATTTGAACCAAGCGCTGTGGTTGGTTTTGGCGGCTATCCCGCATTTCCAGCGCTTCTGGGTGCCTTTGCCGAGAAAATTCCGACGATTATTCACGAACAAAATGCCGTGCTTGGCCGCGTTAACCGCTTCACCGCACGGCACGTGAATGCCATTGCCACATCCTATCCCGAAGTGCTGCGCCTGTCGCCGCGCTACACTGGCAAGGTGCATCTTGTCGGCAACCCGATCCGCGAAGAGGTGCTTGCCCTGCGCGACAAACCCTATCCCCCGCTTTTAGACGAGGATATTTTTCGCGTGCTTGTGACAGGCGGAAGCCAAGGCGCAACCGTGCTTTCTGACGTTGTGCCCGATGGCCTTTCCCAACTGCCGCTAAATTTGCGGCGTCGGTTGCAGGTAACGCAGCAGTGCCGCGCCGAAGACATTGAGGCTGTGCGCGCAGCATATGTCGCCCACGGCATTCCGGCCGAACTGGCGACCTATTTGCCTGACCTGCCTGAACGACTTGGCTGGGCGCATATGGTGATATCGCGGGCAGGGGCGTCAACGATAGCCGAACTAACCTGCGCTGGACGGCCAGCGATATTGGTGCCGTTACCAAGCGCAACCGATGACCACCAAAGCTATAATGTTAGGGAAATGGTTCAAGCAGGCGGCGCCCGCGCCATCGCGCAGCCAGCATTCACCGCGGTGGAGTTGGCCAAGCAGATCGAGAAAATTGCGTTGGAGCCCGGTGCGCTGGAAAATGCGGCGAAGGCAGCGAAAATCTGCGGCCGGCCAAATGCGGTTGCCGACCTTGCCGACCTTGTCGAGTCATTTGGCCGCGCCCCAATCATGCATCATATAACGTCCCCATCAGACCACAGGGGCGCTTTCAGTTCGTCCCCTGCACTTGCCAAAGAGAACGCAGCGTGAAGGGTGTTCCTACCGATATTGGCATTGTCCATTTCGTCGGCATTGGCGGCATTGGAATGTCCGGCATTGCAGAGGTGATGCATAATCTTGGCTATCACGTCCAAGGAAGCGACATTGCGGACAGCTATGTAATTGATGGCCTTCGCCAACGCGGCATCAAGGTGATGATCGGCCACAGTGCAGACAATTTGGGCGAGGCGACCGTCGTTGTAACGTCGACGGCCGTCAAGGAAGGCAACCCCGAGCGCGATGCAGCTTTGGAACGGCGGATACCCTTGGTACGCCGCGCTGAAATGCTCGCCGAATTGATGCGGCTGAAAAATACCGTTGCCGTGGCGGGAACGCATGGAAAGACGACCACGACATCGTTAATCGCCGCGATGCTTGACCATGGCGGCATTGACCCGACGGTCATTAACGGCGGTATTATTAATAGCTATGGTTCCAACGCGCGCCTTGGGGCAAGTGACTGGATGGTGGTTGAAGCCGATGAAAGCGATGGCAGCTTCTTACGCCTTGACGGCACGCTGGCGGTGGTCACCAACGTCGACCCAGAACATCTCGACCATTATGGGGATTTTGACGCGATAAAAAGGGCGTTTGTCGAATTTGTCGAAAACGTGCCATTTTATGGCGCGGCAATCATGTGTCTCGACCATCCCGAAGTGCAGGCCATTTTGCCCAAGATCCGCGACCGTCGGATTATCACTTATGGATTTTCGGCGCAGGCCGATATTCGCGGCGAAAATGTAACCCCGAACCCGGGCGGCAACCGTTTCGATGTGGTCGTCCGCGCACGCGATGGATCGCAGCGGACGATAAAGGGTATTCAGCTTCCCATGCCGGGCCGCCACAATGTCCAGAACGCGCTGGCCGCGGTCGCCGTTGGCCTTGAAATGGGGATGAGCGACGCAGATGTTGCGCATGGCTTTGACAAATTCGGTGGGGTTAAGCGCCGCTTTACGAAGGTTGGCGAAGTTGCCCTTGACGGTGGGGTGGTCACGATCATCGATGATTACGGCCACCATCCCGTCGAAATCCGCGCGGTGCTGTCGGCTGCACGCGAAGGTGCGCAGGGGCGAGTCATCGCCGTTGCTCAGCCGCACCGCTTCACGCGGCTACGCGACCATATGGATGATTTCCAACAAGCATTTAATGATGCCGACATGGTGTTCATCTCGCCCGTCTATGCAGCTGGCGAGGGTCCGATTGACGGCATAGATGCAGATGCGCTGGTGCATGGCATAAAGGCGCGCGGGCATCGTTCGGCTGCGACTGTGGCCGATGCCGATGACCTAGCACGCAAGCTGGCCGAAGTTGTTCAGGCGCATGACATGGTCGTGTGCTTGGGCGCTGGCGACATCACCAAATGGGCTGCCGGCCTTGCCGATGCAATTCAGGCAGCGCACGGATGACAACGCTGCATATGCCGCAAGTGCAAGGACGTTTGACCCAAGCCGCACCGCTGGCGCCTTTGGTTTGGTTTAAGTCGGGCGGCTGCGCTCAATATCTGTTTGAGCCTAAAGACATCGCCGATCTGCAATCCTTTTTGCACGAACTTGACCAAGCCACGCCGGTCATGGCGCTTGGCTTGGGATCTAACCTGATCATCCGAGATGGCGGCGTCAGGGGTGTCGTTATCCGCTTGGGTAAGGCCTTTGCTAAAGTCACTTGTACCGACGCTGTCACGATGGAATGCGGCGCTGGCGCATCGGGCATTTTGGTGTCCTCCACTGCGCGTGACAATAAAATCGCTGGCCTTGAGTTTCTGCGCTCCATTCCGGGAACTGTCGGCGGCTTTGTTCGCATGAACGGCGGCGCATATGGCGGCGAGGTGAAGGACATTTTGCGCGATTGCGATATTGTGACACGCGATGGGATGCTAACGACTTTGTCTGTGGATGAACTGCACTACAGCTATCGCCACTCCGAATTGCCCGACGGCGCAATCGTCGTGGCTGCGCGGTTTCAAGGACGTCCCGGAGAACCCGAAGCCATCCAAGCCGAGATGGACCGCATCAGCGCATCACGCGAAGCATCGCAACCATTGCGGTCCAAAACCGGCGGGTCGACCTTCAAAAATCCGGATGGACATAAGGCATGGCAATTGGTCGATGCTGCAGGGTGCCGGGGGCTTCAGATTGGCGGTGCGCAGGTGTCCGAAAAACACACCAATTTCCTAATTAATACTGGCGATGCGACCAGCGCAGATATCGAGGCGCTTGGGGAAGAAGTCCGTGCGCGCGTCATGGCGCAGTCTGGCGTGGCACTAACATGGGAAATCCAGCGCGTGGGTGAAACGAAATGAGTAAGCACGTTCACGTTGCCGTGTTGATGGGGGGATGGTCAAACGAACGGCCTGTGTCTTTGATGAGCGGTAATGGGGTGGCCGATGCTTTGGAAAAGGTCGGTTATCAGGTTAGCCGCGTCGACATGGACCGCAATGTCGCGCAAGTGCTGGCTGGTCTTCGTCCTGATGTTGTATTCAATGCCCTGCATGGTGTCCCGGGTGAGGACGGCACAGTGCAGGGCATGTTGGACCTCATGGGCATTCCTTATACGCATAGCGGCATGGTGACGTCGGTTATCGCGATTGACAAGGAATTGACCAAACAGTGCCTTGTGCCTGCCGGAATTCCTATGCCCAAGGGAACGATGGTCGATAGCGAAAGCCTATATGCGGCTGATCCGCTGCCGCGGCCTTATGTGCTTAAGCCCGTGAATGAAGGCAGTTCGGTTGGCGTGGCAATCGTCACTGATGACAGCAATTATGGCAATCCGATTGCCCGTGATGCCAAAGGGCCTTGGCAGGAATTTGACCGGTTGCTAGCAGAACCTTTCATTAAAGGCCGCGAGCTGACCGTAGCAGTGCTAGGTGACAAGGCGTTGTGCGTGACTGAGTTGAAGCCAAAGAGCGGCTTTTACGACTTTGACGCGAAATACACCGATGGCCTGACTGAACATATCTGCCCTGCAGAAATCCCCGATGATGTGGCGCAATATATGCTGGATACTGCGCTGCGCGCGCATCAATTGCTTGGCTGTAAAGGTGCCTCACGCACGGATTTTCGTTGGAATGACGAAGCGGGGATGGACGGTATATTCGTTCTGGAAACCAATACGCAGCCCGGCATGACACCGTTAAGCCTCGTGCCCGAACAAGCGCGGCATGTTGGTATCAGCTATGAACAGCTGGTCGACATCATTGTGAAAGAGGCGTTGGCATAATGGCAGGTGCGACACGCAAGCCAGCAGCAAAGCGCAAAGCAACTGTGGCCAGCCCGCGGAAGAAGGTCTCCCAGATTTCGGGTGTCGACAAAGTGTTGCGCATGCTGCCATTTTCCGAAGAGGAAGTGCAGCGCGTCATCACTTGGATTATCGTCGCGGTGCTTACTGCGCTTGCCTTTGCCGCTGCGCAATATGCTGGACTTACCACCGCTGCCTATCAACAATATGCCGCGCTTGCCGCAAAAGCTGGTTTTCAGGTGCAGCGCATTGAGGTCACGGGCATGGAACGGGTCGACCAGTTGAAAGTCTACCAACTCGTGCTCGCCGAAAAAGACCGTGCGATGCCGTTGGTGGATATCGACAAAGTGCGCATGGATCTTTTGCAATATGGCTGGATTAAGGACGCCCGCGTTGCTCGGCGGCTGCCTGATACGCTTGCCGTCGAGATTATCGAGCGCACGCCGACCGCCATTTGGCAACGCAACGGGAAATATTCGCTGATCGACGCAGAGGGGGTTGTTCTGCAAAATATCCGCTCCGGTGAGGGCGGTGACTTGCCGCTGCTGAATGGAAATGATGCAAACCGGCACACGGTCGCGCTGAGTGCGTTACTCGACAAAGCGTCCGCGCTGAAATCACAAGTTTCCGGTGCAACCTGGGTCGGCAATCGTCGGTGGGACATTCAGTTCCAAACCGGAGAGACGCTTGCGCTGCCAGAAGGAGAGGCCGCCGCAGCCAAGGCGTTACTGAATTTTGCGCGCATGGATGGTGTGCACCGTTTGCTTGGCCGCGACCTGATCCATTTTGACCTGCGCGACCCAGATCGCGCCTATTTCCGCAAAGCACAGAAGGTGGAACCCGCCAAAGTGGAGAAGACGGAAAAAGTGGAAAAAGTGGAAACCAACGAAGTTATCTCTAAAACCAGTGGACAAACAGCATGAAGACGACGCGCGTTGAAAGGCTGATTTCGGCAATCGATATCGGCTCGTCGAAGGTTTCGGCCTTGATTGCGGGTCAAACCGATAGTGGCGAATTGCTTGTTCTTGGTACAGGGCAGCGCGAAAGTCGGGGTGTGACGCGGGGATGCATCGCTGATGTCGAACAGGCAGAACTGTCCGTACGCCATGCGGTCGAACAAGCGGAGCGGATCGCTGGCCTCAACATCGACCGCGTTTGGGTTGGTATGTCTGCTGGCGGGCTCGATAGTATGCTCGCGCCGGTCGAAATCGAATTAGGCGGCGACCGCATTACACAAGAAGATGTCGGCGAACTGCTGCAGGCTGGACGCGACAATATCCAAACCGGCGGCAAAATGGCGCTGCATATTCAACCGACCTTATATTCGCTTGATGGGGTTGGCGGCGTAGCAAACCCAATTGGACTGCATGCCGATCGCTTGGGCGTTGACGTGCATGTTATCCTTGCTGATCCATCGCCGGTTCGGAATATGGACATGACCGTCCGCGCGGCACATTTGGATGTAGAATCTCTAGTCGTTGGACCGGTTGCAACTGGCCTTGCGTGCCTGACATCAGAGGAGCGTGAACTGGGCGTTGCGCTGGTCGAATTCGGCGCGGCGGTCACCAATGTGTCGGTGTTCATCGGCGGAATGTTGGTTGGGCTTGAGACCATTCAAAAGGGCGCGTCGGACATTACCGATGACATCGCCTCAGCCTTTGGTATTCGCCGGGCGCAGGCAGAGCGATTGAAATGCTTTCACGGTTCTGCCTTAACCAGTCCGCGCGACTATCAGGAAGTTCTTGATATCGGTCCCGACGAAAATGGCGTTGAACCCGGAAACCAAGCGCCACGCATCACCAAAGCACAGTTAAACGCAGTGGTCTGCCAGCGCGTCGACAGCATTGTTACCGAAGTCGCGCAAGCATTGAAGACGCTAGGATTTTCTGGACCGTCTGGACATCAGGTGGTGCTGACTGGCGGCGGTGCCGAGCTTAAGGGTGCCGCCGAACATATGCAGAGCGCGCTTGGACGGACGGTGCGCATCGGTCGTCCTTCTGGGCTAACCAGTATTCCCGAAGCACATTCGGGCCCCGCATTTTCGACACTGGTCGGTTTGATTCATTATGCCGCATCGGAGCGTCTTGAGCTTCAATCCGGCTATGATATGCGCGCTGAACAGCTTGGCGGGACGATGCCGAGTTTGATTGAACGCATAAAACGGGCGGTTCGTGAGAACTTCTGACAAAAAGCTGTGCAAAACGGGTAATTTTGGGTGTGCGTTTTTTGCTTTTGTGTCAAAAGCGTGAAAATTTCGAACAAGCTGATGGGGCTAAGGGGATAAAATTATGAGCATCAATATCGGGCCACCAATGGTTGACGAATTGAAGCCGAAAATCGCAGTTATTGGGGTTGGCGGCGCTGGCGGTAACGCAGTTGCAAACATGATTGGCGCGAAGGTCGAAGGCGTTGATTTCGTTGTAGCCAACACGGACGCGCAGGCACTGAACGCTTCGCCTGCTGAATATCGCATCCAGCTCGGTCCTGAAATTACACAAGGATTAGGTGCTGGCTCACGTCCCGAAGTTGGTCGTGCGGCCGCGGAGGAAACCATCGAGCAAGTGAAGGCCGCATTGGCCGGTTGCCACATGTGCTTCATCGCGGCGGGTATGGGGGGCGGAACCGGAACTGGTGCTGCTCCAGTTATCGCCCAAGTTGCGCGTGAAATGAATATTTTGACAGTTGGTGTTGTGACAAAGCCATTCCTTTTTGAAGGATCGCGCCGGATGCGCTCGGCGGAATCCGGCATCGCTGAACTTCAACAGCATGTTGACACATTGATTGTCATTCCAAACCAGAATCTGTTTTTGGTCGCTAATCCCAACACCACGTTCAAAGAAGCCTTCCAGCTTGCCGACGAGGTTTTGCAGCAAGGTGTTCGTGGCATCACTGATCTCATGGTCATGCCTGGCCTCATCAACCTCGACTTTGCCGACGTTCGTTCTGTCATGCACGAAATGGGCAAGGCAATGATGGGTACTGGTGAAGCGGAAGGTGACAACCGCGCCCTTGAGGCTGCGGAAAAGGCAATTGCTAACCCGCTGCTCGACGGCGTTTCGATGCAGGGTGCTAAGGGCGTTATCGTCTCGATCACTGGCGGCGAAGATATGCGCTTGATGGAAGTCGACGAGGCTGCAAACTATATCCGCGAATTGGTTGATCCCGATGCCAACATTATCTGGGGCTCGGCGTTTAACGAAAATCTGAACGGCAAAATCCGGGTCTCTGTCGTTGCTACTGGCATTGACAATGAAGGCCTGAGCGCTTCGCCTGCGACACAATCGCGCACGCCTTTCTCGTTCAGCCGTCCAGCGGCAGCGGAACCCGTTGCTTCGGTCAGCACTACAACATCTTTGTTCGACAGCACGCCAGCTACCCCGGTCGCAGAAGAGAGCGATTTTGCAGACCAAGAGACTGATGTTGAAGATGACAGCTTGATCCTCGGCAGCGATTTCGAAGATACCGATGCAGATCAAGAATTTGAACCATTCACCCCGGAAACTGCCGCTCCAGCCAGCATGTCGTCAAGTTCGTGGGCCGGTGCAGATGCACTTGAACTCAACACGCCCGCTGAGGACGATGTGCCTGTACCCACCGCAGGCCCAGTTGATGTGCCTGAGGCGTCTGAACGCGTTGCTCCGCGCATTCCAACAGGCGGAACATTGTTTGAGCGGATGTCCAATCTGTCTCGCGGTCTTTCGCGCTCCGATGACGAGAACAAGGCTGATGATGACGCTAGCAGCGTCAATATCCCGCGTTTCCTTGATCGGCAGAACAACTCATAGGTTGCGCATCCAGCGCAGCGTCAGTTCGTCCTCTTTAGACAACCGTTTGTCCGAGCACAGCGTTAACGCGCTTTGCGTCGGGCAGCGGCTGCTCCAATAGAAGCGCATGCATGTGACAATTTTACGGAGCGCGGGGCTATTGTGCGCGCTTATGGTGTCAACCAGCGCCTTTGCGCAAGCGGTTGACGAAAGCGCACTTGAAGCTTTTGACAAACAAACTCCTAAAGTGCTTCCCGTCATATCGGAACCTGCAGGGGCAGTGGAACTGCGCTCTGCAATGCGGAGAATTTCATTCAACCCATCGGACGCCGATGCATTGGCGGATGCTGGCACTGCGTCTTTAGTTTTGGGCGATGCCAACGCGGCGCTCAATTTCTTCACACGCGCGAACGCGCTGCGTCCCGGCAACAGCCGCATCGTTTCGGGCTTGGCTACCGCCACCGTGCGTACCGAAAACCCCTTCGAAGCGCTTCGATTGTTTGATGACGCGGTCCGGTTGGGCGCGAATGAACGCTCCATTGCGATTGATCGTGCATTGGCGTTTGATCTGCTGGGGAATTTTAGTCGCGCACAGCAGGATTATAAGCTGGCGCGGACCGCATTTACCTCAGATGATTTGATTATACGGCAGTCTGTATCCTTGGCCTTGGGCGGGCAAAAGGAAGAGGCTGATGCGATGCTGGTTCCGCTGCTTGAGCGCAAAAGCGCATCTGCTTGGCGTGCGCGCGCGTTCATGCTTGCGGCGCGGGGCGAGTTGCGTGAATCAACAAAAGTCGCGCAAGGCTTTATGGATGCCCCTTCCGCGGAACGCATGGAGCGGTTCTTTCGTTTAATGCCCAACCTTACAGGCGCGCAGCAGGCGGCGGCCATTCACCTTGGGCATTTCCCAACGAGCCAATATGTCGGGCGTGACAGCGAACAGGTCCGCCGCGTTGCAGCAGCGCTTCCGCAAACTGCGCTTGCATCTCCGCAAAACCGCCTAATTCCGTTGGGCGATCCGTTTGGTCCGAAGGCTGCAAAAACCGGCGATACCAAAATCGCGCAGGCGCCTGACGTTAAGAAGGACCGAAAGGCCCAGGAGACAGGAAAGGTTCTGACGGCCATGGCTAATATTCCCGCGTCGCCGAAGCCTGCCGCGACGTTGAACCCAGCGCCAACTGCCATTTCAGGTCCTGTCAGCAATGTTCCTATCATTGCCCAAGCGGAGACAAAGGCAGTTGTTTCCGCCATAATGGGGGCAGCCATCTCGTCACCGGCGCCGTTGGTAACTGTGCAAGGGCCGACACCTGCGCCAACCGTACTTGCAGTTGCATCATCCGGCTTTGATCTCGGTGCGGTTGTTGCCTCTATCGAAATTCCCGAGGGTGAACAGCTGCCCTCCCAAGTTCCGGTCGATTTGAAAAGTTTGAAGCCTGTGATGACCAAGGTGGCAGCAGAGCGCGCCAAGGTCGCTAAGGTTGATCCCAAGATTGCGGCAAAGGCCAAGCTCGAAAAGGATAATCCAGCGCGATATTGGGTGCAAATCGCCGCTGGAAAAGCGAGCGCGCTTGGCTTTGACTATCGCAAATTTGTCAAAAAATATCCGGAATTGCTCAAGAAGAGAAATCCGTTCACGGCGGAATGGGGCAATACAGATAGGCTTTTAGTTGGTCCTTTTGCGGACCTGAAAGCGGCGAAGAAGTGGGAAGGCGACTATAAAAAGGGTGGCGGTGATGCTTTCATGTGGAAAAGCGAGATTGGCGAGGCCGTTAGTCCGTTGAAAACAAAATAGCCGCTTTCGAATTAGGTCGGTTGGCGGCATAAGCGCGACATGTCGCAACTGGCCCCTTATGCTTCCTTTCCTGACCATAGTCGTGGCCGGCTTCATGGCGAACCGAAGAGCGACATTCGCGGGCCGCGCGATATTTTTCAGCGTGATCGCGATCGCATCATTCACTCCATCGCGTTTCGCCGCCTGCGTCACAAAACGCAGGTGTTCATTTCACCCGATGGGGATCATTACCGCGTACGCCTTACCCACAGCCTTGAGGTCGCGCAGATCGGCCGCACTATTGCCCGTGCGCTGGGGTTGAACGAGGATTTGACCGAGGCCTTGTGTCTCGCGCACGACATTGGCCACCCGCCCTTTGGCCACGCGGGAGAGGATGCACTTGAAGCGGCGATGAAGCCTTTTGGCGGGTTTGATCATAATGCGCAGACGCTCCGCACATTAACGCATCTTGAATCGCCGTACCCGTCATGGCCGGGCTTAAACCTAAGCTGGGAACTGCTTGAGGGGCTGGCCAAGCATAATGGCCCGGTTGCAAGGCCCGGTTGGGCCTTGGCCGAGGTGGATGCAGGCTTTGATTTACGCCTCACTGACTGGCCATCGCTCGAGGCGCAGATTGCGGCGATCAGCGATGATATTGCTTATGACAATCATGACATTGACGATGGCATTCGGGCGGGCTTGCTCGACATTGACCAATTGCTTGAACTGCCTTTTGTGGCGGAGCGTTGGGAGGCGATATTGGCTCGCCATCCCGACGTACGCCCGCGCCGGTTAATTGGCGAACTGACGCGCGAACAGATTGGCATCATGGTCAATGATGTGATTGAGTCGACGCGCGGCAGAATAAAAGAACTGGGCATCAAGAACGGCGATGACGTGCGCAAGGCAGGCGTCATGATCGGTGGGTTTTCGCCGGAAATGGCCGCGCGCGAACGCCAGCTCAAGACGTTTATGTATGAAAAGCTGTACCATCATCCCACGCAAAATGAAGCGGCGGTTGGTGCCTCGAAAATAGTGCGCGAATTGTTTGTGGCCTATCGCAATGACGTGCGCCTGCTGCCGCTTGAATGGCGTGAAAATTTGCCAGAACACGACCCACAGCGCAGCCGCCACATCGGTGATTTTCTGGCTGGTATGACCGATCGCTATGCCACTGACCGGCATCGTGAGATATACAGGGACATGGCATGAAGCGAAAAATTCTTATCGCCGGTGGTTCGGGGTTAGTGGGCAGACAAACCGCGGATTTTTTGGCGGCCAACGGATATGAGGTACACTTGGTTTCGCGGCGGCCGTCGGCGCTGTCGATGCCTGCCATAAAAGAGCATGTCGCCTTAAGCGATGACTGGCCGGAGATTGTGGCGCGCATCAAGCCTGACTGTTCCATTTCCTGTTTGGGCACGACGATACGCAAGGCCGGATCGCAGGATGCTTTCAAGGCGGTAGACCATGATCTTGTGCTTGCCTTTGCACAGGCCAGCCATGCAGCTGGAGTGCAGCATTTTATAACGGTTTCGTCCGTAGGTGCGATGCCCGCCAGCGGCAGTTTTTATCTAAGAACAAAGGCGGAGATGGAGCAGGGGCTTCGCAACTCCGGCTTTCAACGTCTTGATATCATGCGACCCAGCCTGCTTACGGGTGGTCAACGTGATGACCATCGTCCAGGCGAGGCCTTCGGTATCCTGGTGGCGCCGATTGCTGATTTGCTGATGTTCGGACCGATGAAGAAATATGCATCTACGCCGTCTGGCAAAGTAGCAAAGGCCATTGCGGCGCTGGCAAACAGACATGACTTTGGTGTTTTTATCCACGAAAATGATTCAATAAACGCGCTGGCTGGTTGACTCTATAGGGCGGCAAGGCCAATGCCGATTCGTCGCTGACGAAGCGGGAGAGCGTCCCTTATAGGGACCGCCGAAGGAGCAACCGCCCCGGAATCTCTCAGGCAAAAGGACCGCTTCGGCTTTTGCGACACTCTGGAAAGCGCATGTCTTTGCGATTCGTAAAGATATGCCACCGAAGGTGTAACCTGCCTTTGTGACCGTTCGCGGCAACAAAGGCGGATAAAGCTCTCAGGTACCCGTGACAGAGGGGGCAGCAGACCTTGCGCCAACCGGCGTCGGTCGCTGCGACTCTTGAACGGACTGATATGAGCGAAGAAGACGAATTCGAACTCGAACCCATCGAAATATTGGAACTGCCGCTCGACGCATGGCATCGCGACAAGGGCGCGCGCATGGTCCAGTTTGCGGGCTATCACATGCCCATCCAATATGAAGGCATCATGGCCGAACATATCTGGACGCGCGACAATGCCGGGCTTTTTGATGTAAGCCATATGGGGCAATTGATGCTGACCGGCGACGGCGTGGCCGAAGCGCTTGAGGCAATGGTCCCCGGCGATATCTCGGCCCTCCAAGAAGGCAAGATGCGTTATTCGCTTTTGCTCGCCGAAGACGGCGGCGTTCTTGATGACATGATGATTACAGCTGTGCCGATGGGGCTGTATGTTGTCGTCAATGGCGCGGTAAAATGGGATGATATGAGCTATCTGCGCGAATATCTGCCCGACGAAATCACCATCAATCATATGGAAGACCGCGCATTGTTGGCGCTGCAAGGGCCCAAGGCGGTCCATGCGTTGAAACGTGTCGTGCCGGGCGTGGACGCGCTGTATTTCATGGAGGCGGGTTCATTCTTCTGGGGTCCCAAAACCGACCCTGAGCCGCTTTGGATTAGCCGTTCGGGCTATACGGGCGAGGATGGCTTTGAAATCTCAGTGCCCGCGGCCCATGCACAAAAGCTGGCTGACCAGCTGTGTGCGCAGCCCGAAGTTAGGCCTATCGGCCTTGGTGCAAGGGACTCGTTGCGGCTTGAGGCCGGACTTCCCCTTTATGGTCACGACATGAGCCCTGATGTGGAGCCCGTCGAAGCCAACGCCGCCTTTGCCATCTCCAAACGCCGCCGCGTCGAAGGTGGGTTTGCGGGTGCGGAACGCATATTGAATGCACTTGCCAAAGGCCCCGCCCGCAAGCTGGTTGGGCTGTCGGTCGACGGCAAAATGCCCGTGCGGGAAGGCGCGCCGATATTTGCAGGCGAGGCGCAAGTCGGCATTATAACCTCAGGTGGATTTGCCCCAAGCTTAGGCGCACCCATCGCCATGGGCTATGTCGATTCCGCCCATAATGCCTCCGGAACTGCGCTTGAGGCAGAGGTGCGCGGCAAGCGCGTTTCCGTCACCGTCGCAAACCTCCCCTTCATCCCACATCATTATCATCGCAAAGGAGCCAATACATGACCCGTTATTTCACCGAAGATCATGAGTGGATCGAAGTTGATGGCGATAGCGCAACAGTCGGCATCACACATTATGCGCAAAGCCAATTGGGCGATATCGTGTTCGCGGAAGTTCCGGCGGCTGGCGCAACCTTGAAAAAAGGCGGTGATGCAGCGGTCGTCGAATCAGTGAAGGCCGCATCGGACGTTTACGCGCCGGTCAGCGGCACTGTCATTGAAGGCAATGACGCATTGGAAGGCGACCCTGCCTTGGTCAACAGCGATCCAGAAGGCGAGGGCTGGTTCTTCAAGCTGACCTTAAGCGACAGCAGTGAACTCGATAGCCTCATGAACGCCGCAGCGTATCAGGCGTTCGTCGACGGACTTTAAGACAATCTGTTCCCCCGCTAGTGCGCCAAGGAGATTGACATGCGTTATTTACCGCTAACCCCATCCGACCGACAGGCGATGCTTGGCGCCATCGGGGCTAAATCGATTGATGATTTGTTCGTTGATGTGCCGGCCCAAGCGCGGTTGGACGGGCCAATTCGGGGCCTGCCAAACCATGCCAGTGAAATGGCGGTGGAGCGACATTTCTCCACCCTCGCGCGCAAAAACATGACGGCGTCGCAGCATCCGTTCTTTTTGGGTGCAGGCGCATACAAGCATCATGTGCCGGCGAGTGTTGATCACATCATCCAGCGCGGCGAGTTCCTGACGGCCTACACGCCGTATCAGCCCGAAATCGCGCAGGGCACGCTACAAATGCTGTTCGAATTCCAGACGCAGGTTGCGCGATTGTTCGGCTGCGATGTTGCCAATGCGTCGATGTATGATGGCTCCACTGCATGCTGGGAGGCAATCGGCATGGCTGGCCGCATCACCAAGCGGACAAAGGCAGTGCTGTCGTCGGGGCTGCACCCGCATTATGTCAGCGTCGCCAAGACGATGGCACAATATACGGGCGACACACTCGATACCGCCTTGCCCGACCTGTCCGCCAATACCGATAGCGTGCGGTTGCTCGACGCCATTGATGGCGAGACCAGCTGTGTCGTTGTGCAATATCCAGATATCTTGGGGCGGATCGAAGACCTGTCCGCCATCGCCGCTAAGGCGCATGAGCATGGCGCGTTGCTGATCGCGGTGGTGACGGAACCGGTTGCTTTGGGTGCGATCAAGGCACCGGGCGACATGGGCGCGGACATCGTCGTGGGTGAGGGGCAGTCGCTTGGCGTTGGCCTGCAATTTGGTGGACCTTATGTTGGCCTGTTTGCCTGCAAGGAAAAATTCGTTCGTCAGATGCCCGGTCGCTTGTGCGGAGAGACTGTAGATGCGCAAGGCAAGCGCGGCTTTGTCCTGACCTTGTCTACGCGCGAGCAGCATATCCGCCGTGAAAAGGCGACGTCAAATATCTGTACAAATTCAGGTCTTTGTGCGCTGGCCTTTAGTGTGCATCTAACCTTGCTCGGCGAAAAGGGGTTGCGCGGATTGGCGCAGTTAAACCATGCGCTTGCGGTGCAGGCGGCGGATCGGCTGACCCAGATTGCTGGTGTCGAATTGGTCAATGAAAGCTTCTTCAACGAATTCACACTCAAGCTACCCACGGAGGCGCGGCCAGTGGTGCGCGCGCTTGCAGACCGCGAAATTCTAGGAGGCGTATCGCTTGGACGGCTCTATCCGGGGACGGATGCACTCTCCAAGGGACTCGTTGTCGCCGTGACTGAGGTTGTAACCAGTGAGGATGTGGAAACATTCGCGGTTGCTTTGCAGGAGATTTTGGCATGAACGCTATCAATCAAAGCGGATGGAAACCTGAAATGGGAAATGCTGGCGAAACCGCGCCTGCTACTTACACAGGCAACAAGGCATTGATGCTTGAAGAAGCATTGATTTTCGAAATTGGCACCGCCGCAACAACGGGTGTTGACCTTGCCGATGCGCCGAAGGTCGCCGCGCGCTTGGGCAATTTGGAGCGGCATCGCGACATTGGCCTTCCTGGATTGTCGGAACCTGAGACGGTCCGCCATTACACCCGCCTTAGCCGTCAGAATTATGCGATTGATTTGGGCTTCTTCCCGCTGGGTAGCTGCACAATGAAGCACAATCCGCGGCTGAATGAAAAGGTCGCCCGTATGGCAGGCTTTGCCGATGTGCACCCGCTGCAGCCTGTTGAGACCGTGCAGGGGGCATTGGCGGTGATTAATGAGTTGGCCATGTGGCTGATTCAACTCACGGGCATGCATGGAGTCGCTATGACGCCGAAGGCTGGCGCTCACGGAGAGTTGTGCGGAATATTGTGCATCAAGGCCGCTCTTGCAGCACGTGGTGATCCGCGCAGCGTCATTCTCGTTCCCGAAAGCGCGCATGGAACCAACCCTGCCAGCGCCGCTTTCGCCGGTTTCTCGGTTGAGAATATCCCGGCAACCTCCGAAGGCCGCGTGGATCTTGCGGCGCTTACAGCACGACTTGGTCCTGATGTGGCTGGGGTTATGATCACCAACCCCAACACATGTGGCCTGTTTGAACGTGATATGAAGGCGATTTCCGATGCCGTCCACGCGGCTGGTGGCTACGTCTATTGCGATGGCGCTAATTTTAACGCGATTGTTGGTCGCGTCCGTCCTGGCGATCTTGGTATCGATGCGATGCACATCAACCTGCACAAGACCTTCTCCACCCCGCATGGCGGCGGTGGGCCGGGTTCCGGGCCGGTCGTGTTGTCTGAAGCGCTGTCGCCTTATGGCCCCTTGCCCTATACCGCACGCCATGCGGATGGCCATTACACACTTATCGAGGAAGAAACCGCTCAGGAATGCCATCCACACAGCTTCGGGCGCATGACCGCTTTCCATGGCCAGATGGGCATGTTTACCCGCGCGCTGTCTTACATCATGTCGCATGGTGCAGACGGTTTACGCCAAGTGGCCGAAGATGCAGTCCTCAACGCCAATTATATCTTGCGCAGCCTCGAAGATGTGCTTGAGGCGCCATTTGCCGATAGCGGCCCGTGTATGCATGAGGCATTGTTTAGCGATAACGGCTTGGCCGACGGCTTTTCCACCCTCGACATCGCCAAGGGCCTGATCGACGAAGGCTATCACCCGATGACGGTGTACTTCCCGCTTGTGGTCCATGGCGCTATGTTGGTTGAACCGACCGAAACCGAAAGCAAGGCAACGCTGGACCAGTTCATCGGCGCACTACGTTCGGTGGCGGAGCGGGCAAAGGAGGGCGACCCGTCGTTGAAGTCCGCGCCGCATCACGCACCGCGCCGCCGCCTTGATGAAACTCAGGCTGCGCGCAAGCCAGTGCTGGTGTGGCGGGAACCCGAACAGTTGGTTGCAGCCGAGTGAGCGGCCCGCAACCGTTTGTGTTTGAGGCCGGCGTCGAGGTCAAACGCTACGCGCCCGCGACCGAGCGGAACCGTGATGTAATCGCGGAAACGCTTGTGAATGTGCTTCCTGCACAAGGATTGGTGTTGGAAATCGCCAGCGGGACTGGCGAACATGCTGTGCACTTTGCGCAGCTGTTTCAGGGATTGACGTGGCAACCAAGCGACCCTGACCCCATTGCCATTGCATCCATCAATGCATGGCGTGCCGACTGTACTGTGCCGAATGTACGATCTGCGATGTTGCTGGATGCCTCGGCGGATTGGCCAATCGCGCACGCCGACGCGATTGTCTGCATCAACATGGCGCATATTAGCCCATGGGCGGCGACAGTCGGGTTACTCCGGAACGCCGCCCGCATCTTGCCGCAATCCGCGCCGCTTTTCATCTATGGGCCATTTCGCCAGCGCGATGTCCCCTTAACAGAAGGTAACGCGTCATTCGACACTGCGCTGCGGCAACAGAACACGGAATGGGGCCTGCGTTATGTTGAGGACATGACTAAAGAAGCGCGCGACGTCGGCCTAACTCTGGATCAGATTATCCCTATGCCGTCGAACAACCTATCGCTGATTTTCTGCTCTTAGCTGGTCAGGTCAATCCGCTCTATTTTGGCAATAGGTGATCGCTGACGGATACGTGTCCCTGTAACGTCATTTTCATATTGTGCCGTCAGCGAGTAGCGCTCGATGGCATACACGCCTGGTGCTGTTCCTGCTCTTGCAGCTTTCAAGGGCGCGTAAATCCGGGTCTTAATCGCTTTCAGGACGGCATCTGTCCAATCGGTGTTGCCTTGGCTGCGGAGTATTTCTGGCTCGTCGACCTTACCATCTGCGCCAATCCAGAACCCGATATCGACCCATCGTTTTTCAACGACCTGTGTACTAATTCGGTTTAGGTCGCTGCCTCCTGCCAATGCGCGGGCCGCTTGAGCCTCATTCATTGCTATTGGGTCGGAATGCAGAAGCACAGGGTTCACGGTGCCCCCTAATGCGGCGTAACGTGCGATAAGCTTATCGGTGGTCGCGCTATCCCCACCTTTGCGATCCATCCGAGATTTCAGCACTTCAGCGACAATTTTGAACTCCTCCGCGCCGCCGGTTGGCGCTTTCAGGAAAAGATCAATAGCGTCAGTAGCGTCTTTCTTACGGAAAGCGGTTTTCTCTGTCTCGGCACGTTGTACACGTAGTGACAAATCGCGCAGTCGTGCAATTGCAGCAATCTGAGGCAAATTCGCCAAAAGCGCACGTCGTTCAATTTCGAGATATTTGTCGCTCGCTTCCTCCAAATAACCCAATTTTAGACGAGAATCTGCGACCTCAATTTCGGCGCCGAACACGCGATAGTCATTCGGTTGCAACGCGCCCTTCAGAGTGTCGCGCATATCCAGCACAGAAAGACGGTAAATGTCTGATTCACCCAAATGCGCCGCTACATTACCATTCGCGCGGAGCAGGTCGGAGACCTCAATAGGGAACTGACCCTTATGCTTTCGGTTGCGACCAAGCGCGTTTGCCAAAGTGGCACGCGCATCCCGATAGTCGCCTTCTACAAAAAGATTTTCTGCGTGCGCCAATGTTGCCTTTATATCCTGGTCGGGCGGGCATTTGCGCGCGATGCATGCTTTTAGGTCGGCTTCGGTGTCCTTCAAAGGACGCGCCGTTACGACGATTTCACGCTTTGATTCATTCTGTGCAATCGAGGGAGCACTTATGCCCGTGAGCAACAAAATTGCTGTCAAATGATGAGGTCTCAACATGAAAATATCCTTGGCGGAAACGGGGAGGTAAAACTGACGTAATCCGTTTATTGACACGCCGCTATAATCTCTCGACAAAACGCATCAGGCCTCTGCGAAAATACGGCCATTCTTGGGAGATAATAACATGGCCGCTGCCGGTTACGACATACTTACGTTCGATGGCTTCTTGAAGCACTGGGCAACGGAACGACCGGATTGGGCTGCGCTCTCACAAGATAACGCGCATTTCACATATGCGCAGTTGGAAGAACGCACCGCAAAAATCGCAACTATGCTGCTTGGGCTGGGTTTGAAAAAGGGCGACCGCGTTGCCTGGATTGGCAAGAACAGCGATCTGTATTTTGCGCTTTTCTACGGCGCAGCTCGTGTCGGCATCGTCATGGTCCCAATTGGCTGGCGTCTTGCGCCCGCCGAATGGGCCTATATCGCCAAGGATACGGGCGCGCGCGTTTTGTTTGCGGGACAAGGATTTGAAGTAGGTGTTCAGGCGCTTGGTGATCAGACTGCTACTGTCGAGCGCGTAATCGGCGAGGATGAAGCGCGGCAGATGATCGACGCGACGCCGCGTGCGCCGTTCGACGCTGCTGGTCCCGATGACGCCGCGCTGCAGCTTTATACGTCAGGCACCACGGGTAATCCCAAGGGTGCGGTGCTCTCCAACCGCAACCTTTTTGCCTTGCGCAAAAATGCGGCTGAAGAAGAACATGCCTATAGCAAGTGGGATGATGATGAGGTTGTCCTCATCGCCATGCCCTGCGCGCATATTGGCGGGACCGGGCTTGGCATTATGGCGCTGGCGTCTGGTCTGCCGGCACTGGTGCAGGCTGAATTTACGCCAGATTCTGTGTTTGATGGCATCGAAAAGGGCGGAGCAACGCGATTGTTCATTGTGCCCGCCGCCTTGCAGATGATGGTCAATCACCCCAGATGCCGGGATGTTGATTATAGCCGTCTCAAATATATTCTTTATGGTGCCGCGCCCATTCCGCTTGAGCTATTGCGCCAGTGCATGGACGTTTTCAGCGCCGAGTTCATTCAAGTCTACGGCATGACGGAAACAACGGGCACCATTTGCATGTTGCCGCCTGAGGATCACGACCCCAATGGCAATAAACGGATGCGCTCGGCTGGCAAGCCACTGCCGGGTGTAGAATTACGCGTCGTCGATGGGGCGGGGAATGATGTTCCTGTGGGTGATGTCGGCGAGATATGGACGCGGTCATCTAACAATATGCTTGGTTATTGGAACCTGCCCGACGCCACGAAGGGAACTGTCGCCGAGGGTGGTTGGATAAAGACCGGAGATGCCGGATATCTTGATGAAGACGGATATATGTACATCCACGACCGCGTGAAGGACATGATCATAACCGGCGGCGAAAATGTCTATCCGGCTGAAGTGGAAAGCGCGATTTACGGCCATCCCGATATATTGGAGGTCGCGGTGATTGGCGTGCCTGATGAAAAATGGGGCGAGGCGGTGAAGGCGGTATGCGTTCCCAAACCCGGTACTCAGGTGGATCCCGAAAGCGTCATCGCTTGGGCCCGCGCACGCATTGCTGGTTTCAAGGTGCCACGTTCCGTTGACATCATTGCGGCGTTGCCCCGCAATGCGTCAGGAAAGATACTCCGCAAGGATTTACGCGCGCCTTATTGGGCTGGTTACGACCGACAGGTGAATTAAAGCTTATTGGAGGCTTGCGGCTGCAATCGTCCAACTTCTAAAATTGCCTATGTTCCTCAACGCCCGACGCTAACATAATTGAACCCAGCGGCCTGCGCTTCTTCGGTGCGGTATATGTTGCGCAAATCCACAAGAACATCGCCCGCCATCGCGGCGTGCAGTTTCTTGAGGTCAAGCGCACGATATGCATCCCATTCGGTAATCAAGGCCACCGCATGTGCATCTTGCGCGGCGTCATAGGCACTGCTGGCCATGATGACATCGGGAAGAATTTTTGCGGCCTCCTCCATGCCTTCGGGGTCATGTGCATGCACAATTGCGCCGGCATCGAGCAAGGTCTGAACAATCGCAATGGACGGCGCATCGCGCATGTCATCTGTATTGGGTTTGAACGTCAGGCCAAGCAGAGCAATTTTCAGGCCCCGCACATCGCCGCCCAGTGCGGTGATAATCTTGCGGCCCATAGCGCGCTTTCTAAGGTCATTGGCCTGCACGACAGCCTCAACTATCCGAACGGGCGTTTCATGATCCTGAGCGGTCTTGAGGAGCGCTAGCGTGTCCTTTGGAAAGCAACTGCCGCCATAGCCAGGACCAGCGTGTAAGAACTTCGACCCGATGCGATTATCAAGGCCGATGCCGCGCGATACGTCTTGCACATTGGCGCCCAGTTTCTCGCACAGATCCGCCATTTCATTGATAAAGGTGATCTTCGTCGCCAAAAATGCGTTCGCGGCATATTTGATTAGCTCGGACGAACGACGGCTGGTGAACAATAAAGGCGATTCGTTGAGAAACAGCGGACGATACACAGCGCGCATGACATCGCGCGCCCATTCAACGTCGCTGCCCACGACGATGCGGTCCGGCCGTTTGAAATCACCAATGGCAGCACCTTCGCGCAAGAATTCGGGGTTTGATACGACTGCAAACTCAAGCTGTGGGTTGGTTTCGCGAATGATGCGTTCAACTTCGTCGCCAGTGCCCACAGGAACGGTAGATTTGGTCACGACAACCGTGCGCGGATTAATGGCGCTGGCCAGTTCCTCGGCAGCGGCGTAGACATAGCTCAGGTCCGCATGACCATCGCCGCGGCGCGACGGCGTGCCAACGGCTATGAAAACAGCGCCGCACCCTTTGACCGACCGCAGGACATCCGTTGAAAAGCTCAGCCGTCCAGCGTCTACGTTGGTTTTAACCAATGCGTCCAAGCCGGGCTCGTAAATCGGCATGATGTTCGCGTTCAACCGGTCGATCTTTGCCGCATCCTTGTCCACGCAGACAACTTCATGTCCGAAATCCGCAAAGCACGCTCCAGACACAAGGCCGACATAGCCCGAACCGATCATTGCAATCTTCATTGGATATCCCTCTTTCAGACGGCTGTCGAATAGCAGCGCCTTATGACGTTATTTGGTCAGGAACAAGTGTTGCAGCAGGGCTATGCGATACTAAGCAAGTAATAGACGATCTTGTCGACGCGCATTCCAGACAATCTCAGCTATGCGCCGGCTGGCGTACCCATCTCCAAACGGATTATGCGCCCGCGCCATGGCGGAATAAGCGGCATCATCGTCCAAAAGATTGAAAACTTCCGAGATAATCCTCTGTTTATCCGTGCCAATTAGCTTTGCGGTGCCTGCGGTGATGCCCTCAGGGCGCTCGGTAGTGTCACGCAGTACCAGCACAGGCTTGCCAAGCGCTGGTGCCTCTTCTTGAACGCCGCCGCTGTCGGTAAGCATGATGTGACTAATCGACAAAAGATGGACGAAATTCGGATAATCGAGCGGCTCAATAAGCGCGACATTTGGTAAATTTCCCAATGCAGCATCCATTATCGCACGGACATTCGGGTTCCTATGTACGGGGAATATACATGCCACATCGTCGCGTGCTGCTATGGCCGTGATAGCCGCAGCGATATTGCCCATGCTGTTTCCGAAATTCTCCCGGCGGTGCGTGGTAATGCCTATGATCTTGCGGCTACGAAAACGGGCCTCAAGCGGCGCGAGCCTGTTGGCCAAAGATGGGTTTTGCGCGATACGCTTCGTCACCCAATGCAGTGCGTCAATCACGGTATTGCCCGTCACAAAAACACGGTTCGCTGGAACCGCCTCCAAACGCAACGCTTCTGCTGAAACAGCAGTCGGCGCAAAATGCTGATCAGCGATAGTGCCAATGATTTTGCGGTTAACTTCCTCGGGCCACGGCCTGTAGATGTCGCGGCTGCGCAACCCAGCCTCGACATGGCTCACTGGAATCTTGCGATAATAAGCTGCAAGCGCGCCCACCATGGCTGTTGCCGTATCACCTTGAACGATGACGCGGTCTGGTTTGGCGGTATCAAGCACTGAACCAATTGCCTCCAGCAGCCGCGCGGTGAGCGCATCAAGCGACTGGCCGGGCTGCATCAGGTCAAGGTCATAATCCGGCATAATCCCGCTGATCGCCAGAACTTGATCTAGCATTTGTCGATGCTGGGCGCTCACCAGAACTTCAGTCTGCATGTCTGGATGGCGGGTCAAAGCATCAATAACGGGAAAAAGCTTAATCGCTTCGGGCCGCGTCCCGAAAATCACCATATTCTTGTGCATGTCTGGTCCCTGTGTCTTTTGCTCGAGGCAAAACCGCAGATAAGACTAACATTTTAAGAAGTGACGAAATGTTCTACGAAGTTATTGAAATACTTGGCTATGCTTCGCGTAAAGCAGGTATCAAGCTGAAGGACTCTTTTGCGCTGACATCTCTTGCGCAAGTCTGCGTGACACTGCTTCGGGTGAGCCGGTAAATTTGGCGAGGCGCGCATAAATCAGCGGAATGAGCACAAGAGTAATGAGCGTCGCGAGCGTTACACCGAAGACAATAACTACGCCGATTGCGGACCGCGCCGCGCCGCCGGCACCGCTGGCAATTGCCAAAGGTATCGCGCCGAACACGGTAGCGATGGACGTCATTAAAATTGGGCGTAAGCGGCGCGCAGCGGCCTGCTGAATCGCGTCGAGAATTTCCAGACCTTCGTCGCGCAATTGATTGGCAAATTCGACAATCAAAATCCCGTTTTTCGCGGCCAGCCCGACAAGCATCACAATACCTATCTGACTATATAGGTTCAGCGTCATCCCAGTGAGGGCAAGCCCAATGATGCCGCCACCGACAGCTAGGGGCACTGTGGTGATAATCGTGACCGGATGCACAAAGCTCTCAAACTGCGCTGCCAGCACCAGATAGACGAGAAGAATGGTCAGGAAGAAGACCACGATAATGGAACCACCCGTTTCCTTGAACGCCTGACTTTCACCGCGATAGCCAACGGCCAAAACCTCGGGCGATGCCGCAGCTTGTTCTTCGAGAAATGCCAGCGCTTCACCCATGGAGTAGCCGGGTGCCAGACCGCCCGATAGGGTAATGGCGCGCAGTTTGTTGAAGCGGCCCAAATCGCGTGCGCCGGCTGTTTCAGTATATTTGATCACGTTGGCCAAAGAAACGAGCGCGCCATCGCGCGTTCGCAATTGAATGGCGGCAAGATTTTCCGCTGTGGCACGATCTTTCGCGTCCGCCTGTATGATGACGCGATACTCTTCACCACGGTCCACATAGTTTGAAACCCTGCGCGACCCCAACAGCGATTGAAGCGCCTGACTGACATCAGCTACCGATACGCCTAGATCGCCAGCGCGCGCGGTATCGACCTGAATCTCCATCTGTGGCTTGGTTTCTTTATAATCGGAATCGAGGTTCACTATGCCGGGATTTTGACTTGCTGCTGCCAATATGCGGTTGCGTGCAACGGTTAGTGACTCATAAGTCGAACCCGCAATGACGAAATTCAGTGGCTGGCCCCGACCGCGCCCGATGGAGGACCGCGCCGCTCCGTTGCCGCGAACCGCAGGCAGCTCAGCAAGGATCTTGTTGACCTGTGCGACCACATCGTCGGTCTTTTCGGTGCGCTCTTCCCAAGGCTTAAGGAAAATCGTGAACGAACCTGAATTGAAATCATCGCTTGCTGAATAGCCGCCAGGCGTCCGCTGGATCACGGAGCGAACGGTGCCCTTGTCGCGCAATTTGAGCAATGGTTCGGACGCTTGCAGCATATATTTGTCCATGGCCTCATAACCAGTGCCTTCGGGCGCGGCGATATTAGCGCTCAGGATGCCGACGTCTTCAGCCGGCGCAAGTTCCGACTGAACCGTCGTAAACAGGAATCCGGCGACCATTAAGAACATAAGCACGCCCAGCAGTGCCGCCAGCGGCTTTGCAATTACGCGCGCAAGCAGGTTGGAATAACGCTGCTCAATCCGCTGAAACTTGTCATCTACCCATGATGCCAAGCGTCCGCGCTTCTCTTTCTTTAGTAATTTTGAGCACAGCATCGGAGCAAGGCTAAGTGCAACAAAACCGGAAAAGGCGACAGCAGCTATCATGGCGCCCGCCAGCTCGCGGAACAGCAAGCCTGTTTGTCCTGCAAGGAACATCACCGGCACAAACACCGCGCAAACAACGATGGTAGTCGAAATGACCGCAAAAGCGACTTGTCGCGTACCTGTTACCGCAGCAACCAAAGGCGGCTCGCCCTGTTCGATCCGGTGATAGACGTTTTCAAGCACAACAATGGCGTCGTCGACCACCAGGCCGATGGCCAAAACGAGCGCCAGTAGCGTGAGTAAGTTGATGGAAAAGCCTAACATCCACAACACGGCAAAGGTCGCAAGAAGGCAGATCGGAACGGTAACCGCGGGAATGATAGTCGCGCGCCAACTGCCCAAAAACAGGAAAATGACCAGAACAACCAGTGCTGCTGCTTCAGCTAGAGTTATCCAGACGCCACTGATAGCCTTGCCGATGAACAGCGAATCGTCGGAGCCGATGGAAATCGTCATGCCGCGCGGGAGCGCAGGCTTAATCTGCTCTGCGAGCGCCTTGGCACTTTCCGCCACGGCCAAGGTGTTTGCCCCTGACTGGCGCACAATGCCTAAGCCTAAGGCTGACTCGCCGTTCAGTCGAAATGCCGCATACGGGTTTTCCGGGCCTGTTTCGACCCGCGCAACGTCGGATAAACGGGTGAGCGACCCGTCAGCGCCCCGGGCGACCACCAACTGCCGAAATTCGGCTTCGTTACCAAAGGGGCGGCTGACCCGAAGCGTGACGTTTTGGTCGGTAGATTCTAAACGCCCGGCGGGCAGTTCGACATTCTGGCTACGCAAGGCATTTTCAACATCGAGCGGCGTCAATCCTAACGCAGCCAGCCGGTCAGGCTGAAGCCAGATACGCATTGATGGCCGCGCTTCGCCGCCGACAAAAATGCGGGCGACACCGTTAATAGCCGAAAAGCGGTCGACGAGATTGCGGTCTACATAATCGCTTAATTCAAGACGCGACCAGCCCGGTTTGGATACAACGAGGAACAGGATCGGCGATGCATCGGCGTCCACTTTGCGCACCTCGGGTGCCAAAACCTCTTCAGGCAAATCATCCGCCACGCCACCTACGCGGTCGCGCACATCATTGGCTGCGCTATCGACGGGGCGACCGGGCGCAAACTCAATGGTGATTTCGGATTGACCATCGCGTGAACGCGACGTGATGGTTTGGATACCTTCAATTCCGGCAAGCGCGTTTTCGAGAACTTGAGTCACGCGGGTTTCAACAACGCTTGCGGCAGCGCCAGTGTAGGCCGTCCCAACAGATACGATTGGGGGTTCGGTGTCAGGATATTCCCGCACTGGCAAATTCAAAAAGCCAACGATCCCGACCAGCACCATAAGTATGGCGATAACCCCGGCAAATACGGGTCTGCGGACGGAGATGTCGGAAATGCTCATGTCAGATCTGCATCAACGTGCTTTGTTCGATGTGTCGCTGCCTTTGGCTTTGCCCGTGCGAACAGTCGCGCCATCAGAAAGCTTCACGACGCCCTCGGTTACAATCCGGTCGCCAACATTTAGTCCTTTAATGACCTCGACAAGATTGCCATCGCGCGCACCTGTTGTAACGGGCATGCGTTTAACCTTGAAATCCGGCCCCATGATGTAGACAAAACTGGTGTCGCCTTCCCGAACCAACGAAAGCTCGGGAACCGCTGGGGCGACGCGCGTTTTTGAGGTGATCGTTACCGAAAGCAGCATGCCGGGTTTCAGCAAAGCATCCCGGTTGGGCAATATTGCACGTAACGTAGCTGTTCGGGTTTGCGGGTTAATTACCGGATCAATTGCCATAATCTTTCCGGATACGACATAGCCGGGATAGGCAGACGCCCTAGCAGTAATCTGCTGCCCAATCTGAACATTTGCAAGCATTGTCTCGGGAACGGTGAAGTCCAACTTTATGGAGCTGAGATCACTTACGGCCGCGATTTCGTCACCCGCGCTAACGACAGCGCCAATGGATATGCGCCGCAGCGACACTTGGCCGGAAAATGGCGCACGGACGACGCGGTCGCCTATCGAGGCGCGCGCCTCATTTGCAACGGCCTTTGCTGCGCTGGCTGAAGCTGTTTGGGCGTCCAAACTTGCGTTGGTCGCAAAGCCGCGACGGTGGAGTTCGGTGATACGCGCCAGCTGCTGCTCTGTCTCGCGAACCCGCGCTTGCGCGCTGGCGAGAGAGGCGGTTTCCTGACCTTGTGCGAGTACAGCAAGCATCTGCCCTTTTTGGACATAATCCCCATCGGAAAAGCCAAGCTGCGTTATCCGTTCGGTAACCGGTGCGCGCACGGATACTTGTTCGTTGGCGTTAGCTGTGCCGACAGCGACGTAATTATCCGAGAATTGATTTGAGACTGCTGGTCCGACTGTCACCAATGGCGCCGGACGTTCGCGCTTTTCATCGCCGCTGCCACCACATGCTGCAACACAGAACATCAAAGAGAGAATGATAGGCTTGCGCATTTTTTCACCGAGTGGGGAGGGGATGGAAATCAATTCTCTGTACCCGTTGGCGAAACTAACTGCAATCGGCCAGTATTTTTCGACGAATGTAGTTTTTGTTAACGATTCCGCTAGTGCCAGCGCGCAAACTGCACGGCGCGCTGGGATTTACCATCGGGTCTCGTATCAATGCCGGATGATGTGATCGAAAGCCGACAGACCAGCCTTTGTCCCTTCGCCCATGGCAACGATAATCTGTTTATATGGAACCGTCGTGACATCACCGGCGGCAAACACGCCGGACAGGTTCGTTGCATTATGTGCATCGACTTCAATTTCGCCGCGCGGCGACAAAGTGAGTGGACCCTTCAGCCATTCGGTGTTGGGCACCAAACCAATCTGAACGAATATGCCGTCCAGATCGATGCGGTGTGATGTGTCTGTGTTCCGGTCGGTATAGACTAAGGCCTGAACCTTTTCACCATCGCCAATCACTTCCGTGCTCAGCGCCGATGTTATGATATCGACGTTCGTTAGGCTGCGCAGCTTTTTCTGTAACACAGCGTCCGCGCGCAATTGGGAGTCAAATTCGATCAATGTGACGTGGGCGACGATCCCGGCAAGATCGATTGCGGCTTCAACGCCAGAGTTACCGCCGCCGATTACTGCCGTGCGCTTGCCCTTGTACAATGGGCCATCGCAATGTGGGCAATAGGCCACGCCCTTGTTGCGATATTCCTCTTCGCCGGGGACACCCATTTGCCGCCAGCGCGCGCCGGTCGAAAGGATTAGCGTGCGTGCCTTCAACGATGCACCACTTGCCAGCTTTATTTCGTGCAGCCCGTCGGCTCCGGCAGGGATGAGTTCAGCGGCAGTTTGAAGATTCATAATGTCGACATCATATTCGCGGACATGCTGCTCCAACTGCGCGGCGAGCTTTGGGCCTTCCGTATGCTGAATCGAAATGAAGTTTTCGATACCCATTGTGTCGAGCACTTGGCCACCAAAGCGTTCGGCCACCACGCCGGTGCGAATGCCCTTGCGCGCCGTATAAATAGCTGCGGCAGCGCCAGCAGGGCCACCGCCAACAATAAGAACCTCAAACGGCTTCTTCGCAGCAATCTTCTCAGCCGCCCGGGCAACGGTCCCTGTGTCCAGCTTCGCCATGATTTGCGACAGGTCCATACGGCCTTGACCGAAAAGTTCACCATTTAGGTAGATCGCCGGCACAGCCATGACCTTGCGGGTCTCGACTTCCTCGCGGAACATCGCGCCGTCAATCGCCACATGACTTACGCTTGGGTTCAACGCGGCCATGATGTTGATTGCCTGAATAACATCAGGACAGTTTTGGCATGACAAAGAGAAAAAAGTTTCGAAGCGATAGTCGCCTTCCAGTGACTTCACAGACGCCAGTAACTCGGCCTCTTCCTTTGGCGGGTGTCCACCCATGTGAAGCAGTGCGAGCACGAGCGAGGTGAATTCGTGCCCCAATGGCAGGCCAGCAAAATGCGTTTCTGCTGTGCCATCTGCGCGGCGGATTGCAAAGGATGGCGTCCGGTCTGCGTGGCCGTCATAGCGCGCCGACAACAGGTCCGATTGCGCAGCCACAGTTTCCACCAGCGTCCGCATTTCCGCTGATTTTGGGCTGTCGTCCAAAGTCGCGACGAGCTCAACGGGCGTGCGCAGATTTGCCAAATAGTTTTTTAGCTGGGCAGTTGTAGCAGCATCAAGCATGGGGAGAGCCTCTTTCAAGCATACAGGATCGCGCCGCGCGAAGACGCGTGCGGATTTCTTCGAACATCGAAAAAGTGGTTGCCGCGCCGAAAACGCGGCAACCCGTATTTGGTTTAAATTTTGCCGACGAGGTCGATCGAAGGAGCAAGCGTCTCGCTGCCTTCTTCCCACTTCGCAGGGCAGACTTGGCCTGGATGCTCACGCACGTAGATGGCAGCCTTGATCTTGCGGACAAGTTCAACCGCGTTACGGCCAACACCTTCACAGGTGATTTCCATGACCTGAATGACGCCGTCTGGATCGACAACGAAAGTTGCACGGTCTGCAAGGCCTTGGCCTTCCCGCAATACGCCAAAGTTGTTGCTGATCACATGGTTTTGGTCGCCGAGCATATGGTAATTGATTTTGCCAATTGCTGGCGAGCTGTCATGCCATGCTTTATGGCTGAAATGCGTGTCGGTTGATACTGAATACACCTCAACGCCCATTGCTTGCAGGTCGGTATACTGATCGGCAAGGTCTTCCAACTCGGTTGGGCAGACAAAGGTAAAGTCGGCAGGATAGAAGAAGAATATGCCCCATTTGCCTTTTACGTCGGTGTCCGACACTTCGACAAACTTGCCTGCTTTGTAAGACTGCGCGGTGAACGGCTTAATGCTTGTACCAATGATGCCCATTTGAATGATCCTTAAAGTGTAGAGAAGTTGATTTGACTGTCATGTCTCAACACGATTTTCATGACTTAGTCCAGCAACCGTTTTTACAATGACTAATCGTTTTTGTCGATAAGAGGGTTTCTTTTGAACTGCGGGTGTTGTCACTTAACTACCTTATATATATCGCTTTAGCATGCCATTGACGTCGACTCGGGCCTTTAGACGGCTGGCCAATAAGAATATGCCGCCAAGCTTACGCTGCACGAATAAGGTGTCCGAAGGCGGAATATGCCAGTTGCGCCGATCGGCAGCGATGGCCATTCCTTCGTCGCGTATGTCCGTGACAAAATCGGTTCGGCTAAAATCAAACGCGCCTGGTAATTGAATCATCGCAATCGCAGTCCCGATGAGCTTGTCGATCTCATATTTGTTTTGCTGGGCTGTCTGCCCATTCATGAACCCGATATCGAGCACTGCTGCCAGCACGCCTTGCTGGTCACCTGCCAAGCCCTTGTTCAACAAGGTTCGATATTGGGTAACAACGGTCTCTGGCAATGCGCGCGTTGCTCCGAAATCCAGCAGCACAACTTGGCGTGACTTCTCATCATAGCGATAGTTCGCGAAATTGGGGTCCGTCTGCATCAGTCGGAACTCAAACAATTCACGCAACACCAGTTCAATCAGAAGCGTCATGATCCGGTCCCGCTCCGCCTGAGGTGCGGTGATCATCGATTCGATCGGCACACTTTCAATGAAGGACATTGCCAGTACATTCTTACCACTCAGAGGCGCATGGAAAGCAGGTACGGCATATCCAGCATCATCCGCCAATAAGTCGCCAAACCGCTGCAGATAATCGCCCTCGCACGCATAATCGGCTTCTTCATGGAGTTGCCGCTTCGCCTCCGTCAGCAAGGTTGTGATGTCTAGGGTTTTTGGCAGCACAGTTGAAAGCCGCAATAATGTGGCAACATTGTCGACATCGCTATCAATGCTGCGGCGGACACCTGGATATTGAACTTTGATTGCGACGTCCTGATTATCGCGCGTCAGGGCGCGGTGTACTTGACCAATCGAGGCAGCTGCAATCGGCTTATCATCAAAGCGGATGAATTGGCTGCGCCAGTCCTTACCCCAATGCCGCGTCAGTACCATGCTTAGCTGCCCCGGGGGCATATGTTGGGCATCGGCACGAAGCCTTGCAAAAATGTCGGTCAATTCAGGCGGCAGAAACTCGCCTGTGTCCATCGACACGAGCTGCCCAAGCTTCATAGCCGCGCCCCGCATTTGGCCCAATTGCAGAGTTACACGCAAAGCATTCGCGGGTGTCATTAACAGTTCGCTGACGCTTGGCTTGCGGCCACTGACGAGTTGCTTGGCGCCATCCAGCAACATGCTACTAGCGATACCAGTCGCCATGTTGCCAAAACGCGCAATGCGGGAAAGCCGTCCGCTCGGGACACGCAGTCCCTTGGGCGCAAACTGATTAGAGGACATGAGATTGGTTGCTCTAGAGAGGTGTACGGAACCTAGATGAGGTGTCGAACGTATTTCGGCAAGTGAATGCGGCTGAACAATTTACCAGCACGGTCTATTTAATTTCAGTTTGGGATGGAAAAGTGACTTGTGGGCGCGAAGCATCCGGTGCACCTAGGCTTAGTCGGGATGATGCAAGCCAAGGAGGAATTGGCATGACAAAGCAATCGTTGAAAAGCATCGTACTCGTTCTGGCAGCAGGCGTATCGGCATGCGGCGGTGGAAGTGGTTCCGGAGGAGGAACGGTTGTCGTGCCACCAACAAGTTCAACGCCGCCGCCTTCACCGCCATCATCGACCAGTTGCAGCTTGGTCAATCGGCAGAATTTTGCTGCGTCCGTTCTGAATGAATGGTATCTTTTTCCTGAAACTCTGCCGTCGGCTTTAAGCCCCGCAGCCTACACTTCGGTACAGGCCTATATCGACGCGTTGACCGCTACAGCTCGCGGGCAGGGTCGCGACCGGTACTTCACCTATGTCACTTCAATTCAGGAAGAAAACGCCTATTACGCTTCGGGTACCACGGCAGGCTTAGGCGTGCGATTGTCCTATCAAGGCAGCCGTATTTTCGTAATTGAGGCGTTTGAAGGGGCGCCTGCGCTTGCAGCAGGTATCGACCGTGGAACAGAAATTCTGGCGATAGGAACGAATACGTCAAACCTAGTTCCTGTGGCTGACATATTGGCCACACAAGGCTCCGCGGGCATCTCAAGCGCCTTGGGTCCAAACACGGCTGGCACAAGCCGAGTTTTGCGTATCAGTGACGCATCGGGTGCACGCAACGTCACCGTTGCCAAGGCAGATTATAACATCGACCCGCTATCATCGCGTTATGGGGTGAAAGTGATTGATAATGGCGGCGGACAGCGTGTTGGGTATATCAATATGCGTACATTCATTTCGACCGCTGACAATCAGTTGCGCACGGCTTTTGCGGATTTCCGCGCGCAGGGGATCACGAACTTTGTCATCGACTTCCGCTATAATGGTGGTGGATTGGTCTCTACGGCTGAGGTCATGGGAGACTTGCTTGCTGGCAACCGCTTTAGCAGCGATGTTTTCTCTGTGACCCGCTACCGCGCCTCAAAGGCGTCAAACAATCAAACCAAGAGATTTGCACCACAAACACAATCGGTCTCGCCGGTCAAAATTGCGTTCATCGCCACCGACGCCACCGCGTCTGCCAGCGAGTTGGTGATGGCCAGCTTTGTTCCGTATCTTGGGGTCAATGCGGCGCTGATCGGCAGTAACAGCTACGGTAAGCCCGTTGGTCAGGTTGCCATAGATCAGACCGCTTGCGATGATCGCATTCGCGTAATTGCTTTTGCCAAAGAAAACGCGGCGGGGCAGGGCGACTATTATTCTGGGCTCGCCGGCACGATGCGGACCACCTGCGCGGCAGCAGACGACATCACACGGCCGCTGGGCGACCCGCAGGAAGCATCGCTGCGCACTGCGTTGGACTTCATTGCCGGTCGCAGCTGTACGGCCATTGTTGTCGGCCAGAGCGCGCAAAGCACCTCCACGCGCACCGACCGACGCGTCCTGCCCGTGCCCGAAAATGCCAACACAGCGCAGCGTGAAGTGCCTGGCTCATTTTAGCAGGGGATCAGCCTAAAGCAGGCAGATGGGTGCAGGCAGAAACCTTTTAACTTGATGAATGGCGAAGCTTTCCCATCGACAAGTGTAGCGTGCAATGTCACGGCTTTATTTTGGAATGAAGGTGTGACAACACCCTAAGTCAAACAAAGGCCGAAACGATATTGTTCGGGTCGCAGGGAAGAGATCATTATGGATACCGATGTTTTTGAGCAGTTCATTGAGCAGCTTCAGCGTTATGTGCGCGAGCGCTTGATTCCGGCTGAAAAAGAAATTCTCGAAACGGACACTATCCCGGAAGCCATCGTGTTGGAAATGCGCGACATGGGTCTGTTTGGCTTAACTATGCCGGAGGAATATGGCGGTGCGGGGATGAATATTCAGCAATATATCCGCACCATTCGTGAACTTAGCTACGCCATGCCCTGCTATCGGTCTATCACGTCGATCAACATCGGCATGGTGAGTTCGGCATTCAAGAACGGCGCTACAGACGCGCAAAAGGCTGAATGGTTGCCACGACTTGCAGCAGGGGAGATTGCTTCATTCGGGCTTACAGAGCCAGGCTCAGGGTCCGATTCTGCCGCCATGCAGACCATCGCCATCAAATCGGGTAACGGTTGGGTTCTTAACGGCACAAAGCGTTATATCACCAATGCGCCTTTTGCGAACGTCGCGTTGATTATGGCGCGGACAAGCAAGGAGGCCTTGCCTAAAAATGCCCATGTTTCCGCTTTCATTGTGCCTATGGATACCCCCGGCATTAGCGTGGGTAAGTCCGACAAGAAAATGGGGCAGTCGGGCAGTCATATCGCCGATATCACTATGGATGATGTGAAACTGCCTGCGGACGCAATTTTGGGGGGTGAAGAAGGCAAGGGCTTCGCATTTGCGATGAAAAGCCTCGATAATGGGCGTTTGTCCATCGGGGCTGCTGCGACAGGCTATGCACGTCGCGCGCTCGACAGTGCGTTGCGTTATGCCAATGAACGCAAAGCGTTTGGTGAGCCAATTGCCAATTTCCAACTTATCCAGCAAATGCTGGCTGACAGCGACATTGAAATCTATGCGGCGGAAGCCATGTTGGAAGATGCCGCGCGCCGAGCAGACGCCGGAGAAAATGTGCTGCGCAAGGCCGCAGCGGTTAAGGTCTTCGCCAGCGAAATGTGCGGGCGCGTGGTTGACCGCGTTGTCCAAATTTATGGTGGCGCGGGATATCTGGCGGAATATGATGCTGAGCGTTTTTACCGCGATGCGCGGATCTACAGGATTTATGAAGGCACAACCCAAATCCTTCAGCTTCAGATTGCCAAACATATGCTGCGCGATTGGGCTGCCCAAAACTGATGTCGGGGGGCTGATGCGTGTATAATCTGTTGGATGGTCTTAAGATTATCGAGGCGTCATCCTTTGTGGCATCGCCAACAGCTGGTCTGTATTGCGCGCAGTTCGGGGCAGAGGTGATCCGTGTCGATCAGGTTGGTGGCGGCCCAGATTACCATCGTTGGCCAGTGACAGAGGCGAATGACTCGCTGTACTGGGAAAATCTAAACCGCGCCAAAAAATCAGTCGCGCTTGATCTATCCAGCCCACAAGGCCGCGAATTACTGCAGGAATTGGTGCAGGCAACGGGGCAGTTCATCACCAACTTTCCCGCTGAGGGTTTCCTATCGCATGCGAAACTATCGGAAAAGCGACATGACTTGGTCACCGTCCGGGTCATGGGTTGGGCCGACGGAGCGCCTGCACTGGATTATACCGTGAACAATGCAGTGGGTTATCCGATGATGACCGGCGTGGGTCCCGCGCCTGTTAATCATGTCTTGCCTGCATGGGATTTGCTTAGCGGCGCGTATGCTGCATTTGCCATGCTCGCGGCCATCCGGCGGCGCGAACAGACAGGTGAGGGCAGCGAGGTTCGTGTACCCCTTTCTGACGTTGCCATCGGCACTGTCGCCAATTTGGGCGGAATAGCAGAGGTGCTGCACAACAACGCCAATCGCCCCAGGCTTGGGAACGCGGTCTATGGTTTGTTTGGACGCGACTTTGTGACCAAAGATAATGTGCGGACAATGATCGTTGTTGTCACACACCGACAATGGGCGAACCTGCTTAGCGCACTTGGATTAAGCAATGCGGTTGAATCTGTCGAAACGAAACGGAGCGTCAGTTTCGCCACGGATGATGGTCTGCGTTTTGAGCATCGCGATGCGCTTTATCCCTTGTTTGAAAAGGCGATTGCTGCACTTGACCATGTCCGGATGGCGGCGATGCTTGACGACGCAGGTATAGTCCATTCTGTATATCAAACGATGTTGGATGCCGCGCATGACCAGCGTCTGGTCGTTGATAATCCAATGTTTACGGCGTTTAACGCCAACCCATCGGGCTTTAGCTACCCTGCTGCGGGTGCCTTTGGCACCATACCCCAAATGGAGCGTGGTGACGCCAAGGGAGCCCCGCGCAACGGTCAGCATAGCGAGGAAATATTGAGCGCTTCGCTCGGTCTGTCCTCAGGCGAAATCGCCCGCCTCATCGACTCTGGAATAGTAGGAATTGCCACATGAATAAGCTTCGCCGTGCAGCCATTGTTGCCCCTATCCGAACGCCTGTTGGCAAATTTGGCGGTGCGCTTGCCTCGTTAAATGCAGGGGAATTGGGCGGCATCATCCTGAAGGCACTGATAGAGCGAACGAAGATTGATCCCGCACGGGTCGATGATGTTGTCTTTGCCCAAGGCTATGGCAGTGGCGAAGCACCATGTATCGGCCATTGGTCTTGGTTGGCGGCGGGGCTGCCGATTGAAGTACCTGGTTATCAGATTGACCGACGTTGTGGTTCCGGCCTGCAAGCAATCGCGAATGCTGCAATGATGGTTCAGACCGGTGTTAGCGACATTGTCGTGGCCGGTGGATGTGAAAGCATGTCCAACGTAGAACATTACACCACCGATATTCGCAAGGGCGTTCGCGCGGGCAACTTGACGTTGCATGACCGGTTGACGCGCGGCCGGTTGATGAGCCAGCCCGTCGAGCGCTTTGGCGCGATCAGTGGTATGATTGAGACGGCCGAAAATCTGGCGAAAGATCATGACATCAGTCGTGAAGCCTGCGACGCATATGCAGCGCGGTCGCATCAGCGCGCGGCGGCAGCATGGGCAAATGGTCTGTTTGACGATGAATTGGTGCCCATCAGCATCGCCCAACGAAAGGGCGACCCGATCATCTTCGATCATGATGAAGGCTATCGTGCCGATGCGACGGCCGAGACCATGGGAGCCTTGCGTCCGTTGGAAGGTGGGGTCGTCACCGCTGGTAATGCAAGCCAGCAGAATGACGCTGCTGCGGCCTGCTTGGTTGTGGCAGAGGACAAACTTGAAGAACTCGGGCTTGAACCCATCGCCTATTTTCATAGCTGGGCGGCGGCAGGCTGCGAACCGTCACGCATGGGCTATGGCCCTGTGCCCGCCACAGAGCGTCTGTTCGCGCGTAATGGCCTTAGCTGGAGCGACATCGGCCTGATTGAACTTAACGAGGCCTTTGCCCCGCAAGTTCTGGCTTGTCTCAAGGGCTGGGGCTGGTCCGATGATGACAGCCGCCATGACATGCTCAACGTCAATGGTTCGGGGATTTCGCTAGGCCATCCGATTGGTGCAACGGGTGGTCGCATATTGGCGAACCTCACCCGCGAAATGCATCGCAGGGATGTCCGTTTCGGGCTTGAAACCATGTGCATTGGTGGCGGTCAGGGAATTGCGGCGGTGTTCGAGCGCGCATGAGATTTGCCGCCGCTCTGGACGCTGCCGAGGGCTACCGCGATGCGGCGAAGGCCGCGTTGGTCGCGCGCCTATCGGAGCGGTCGATTGAAACAGACCAGCGCGCAGCGCATGGCTTTGCATGGGTGGCAACCAGCGTTGCTGCGTTGGATGCCGTTCACCTTTGGCTCGATAGCAATGGCGGCGGGACACAGTTGGACCGTCACATTGCCTCCATTATTTTTACGGAGACCTTGGGCCAACTGACGGGCGGCCTGCCAATGGGGCAGAACGAGATATTTCGGCCCGTCGACCTTGGGATAAACAACGCGGCCCAGTCACTGGCAAAAAATTGCGCGCCTTGGTTGCACGCCGATCAATCCGATACGCGCGGGGCAGTTGCGCAGGCGTTGGCAGAGGGCCAGATGCCAAGCGAAAGCCTGCATGACGCCGAAGTCGACGCTATCCGTGACCAATATCGGCGGTTTACGACAAGCGAGATATTGCCGCACGCCCATAATTGGCATCTCGCGAATGACCTTATTCCAGATGCAACCATCGCCGACATGGCCGCGCTTGGAACTTTCGGCGTGTGCATCCCCGCTGAATATGGCGGTTTGGGATTATCCAAGCTGGTCATGTGCGTTGTTACAGAAGAGCTATCGCGCGGCTGGATTGGCGCGGGGTCGCTTAGCACGCGATCAGAAATCGCGGGCGAATTGATTTCAATGGGCGGCACGGAAGCGCAAAGGACGTTCTGGTTGCCCAAGATTGCAAGCGGGGAAATACTTCCAACTGCCGTATTTACTGAGCCAGATACCGGCTCTGACCTTGGCGCGCTTCAGACGCGGGCGCGGCGCGATAATGGCAATTGGATTATAAGCGGGGCGAAGACCTGGATTACCCATGCAAGCCGTTCTGACCTCATGACAATGCTTGTGCGGACCGCCCCCGAGGAAAAGGGCTATGCCGGGCTGTCTATGCTGTTGGTGCCAAAGCAACGGGGAACACAGGCTGACCTGTTTCCGGCTGCTGGTATGTCGGGTAGTGAAATCGAAGTCCTCGGTTATCGCGGCATGCGGGAATATGCGCTGCAATTTGATGCTATGATCGCCCCTGATGACGCTCTGTTGGGTGGTGAGGAAGGGCAGGGTTTCAAGCAGTTGATGCGCACATTCGAAGGTGCGCGTATCCAGACAGCGGCGCGGGCAGTCGGTGTTGCGAAACGCGCGCTGGAGCTAGGTTTGGATTATGCCACCAACCGCAAGCAATTCGGCAAAGCTATCATCGGGTTCCCGCGCGTGGCCGATAAACTTGCCATGAGCTTGGCGGATTTCGTGATGACACGTGAGCTGACCTACGCTGCGGCCCGTGCAAAGGACTCCGGCAAAAGATGCGACATTGAAGCGGGCATGGCAAAGCTGCTCGCCGCTCGCGCTGCGTGGAGCAATGCCGATGCTGCGTTGCAAATTCACGGCGGCAATGGCTATGCGCTGGAATATGAAATCAGCCGCGTTTTATGCGATGCGCGGATCTTGAACATTTTCGAAGGGGCCGCGGAAATTCAGGCACAGGTCATTGCCAAGGGCCTTATCGGAGGACGGAGTTCATGAGCGCATGGGATGCATGGATCGGGCGCGAGGAGGTGCGGACAGATCGGATCGATGATGGTCTGGCGTCGCGCTGGCTTGCGACATTGGATCGCGCTGCGCCGGGTGACAACACCGTGGCACAGGGTCTTCATTGGTGCCTGTGCGTGCCGGACGCCTCGACAGCCCAGCTTGGCCCTGATGGTCATCCTGCGCGTCATGATAGCCCGGATAGTTTCCTTCCCCCCGTGCCGCTACCCCGCCGGATGTGGGCATCAAGCAAGGTGGAATTTTTTGCGCCCTTGATTTTTGGGGAGGCAGTTTCGCGGACGTCGCGGATTATATCCATTACCGAAAAATCTGGCGGATCGGGCCAATTGGTCTTTGTCGATGTAGCGCATGAAACTTTTGGCGAAGCCGGCCTTACGGTTCGCGAGGTGCAGAGCATCGTCTATCGCGACGCTGCGGCATCAGATGCGCCTTTGTCCCCACCTGTTGTCGGTGATGAGGCATTTGATGCAAGCGGGTGGGACAGCCACCGCATGCTTGTCCCCAGCGCACCATTGTTGTTCCGCTTCTCTGCGCTGACCTTTAACAGTCACCGCATCCATTATGACTTGCCCTATGCGCAAGACGCGGAACGCTATCGCGGACTCGTCGTCCATGGTCCGTTGACGGCTACATTGTTGCTGGATTTGGCACGTCGCGAGATTGGCGACAACGCGCTGGCAAATTTTGCATTTAGAGGTCTTTCGCCCGCGATCTGTGGCGAGGTTTTACATCTGGTGATGCGGGCGCAGGACGATACCATTGAACTCGGCGCTTTCGCAGCCGATGGGCGGCACGTCATGGCGGCTTCGGCCATCAAGAAAGTTTGAAATGACCGACAATGACAACATTTCTGAAATCCGGCGTTCGGTTCAGGCATTATGCGCCGAATTCCCCGGCGCATATTGGCGCGAAAAAGACAGCGCGCGCGCCTATCCCGCAGAGTTTGTCGATGCGCTGACTAAAGCAGGGTTTCTCGCTGCATTGATCCCTGAAAGCTACGGCGGGTCAGGGCTAAAGCTGGATGATGCAGCGGTGATTATGGAAGAAATCCAAGCCGCCGGGTGCAACGGCGCGTCGGCGCATGCACAGATGTATATTATGAATACGCTGCTGAAATATGGCAGCGAGGAACAGAAGCAGGAGTATCTGCCGCGTATCGCCACCGGCGAATTGCGCTTACAGGCATTTGGCGTTTCCGAGCCTACCAGCGGCACAGACACGCTCTCGTTGCGCACCGTTGCCGTGCGTGATGGTGACGAATATGTCATAAATGGTCAGAAAATCTGGACAAGCCGCGCGGAATATTCCGACCTGATGATGTTGCTTGCGCGGACAACGCCGCGTGAAGATGTGGCTAGCAAGACCGAAGGGCTTTCCATCTTTTTGGTCGATATGCGCAAGGTTGTTGGACCAAAATCCGAAGCGGGTGGGGGCATGACGATTAAGCCAATCCGCACGATGATGAACCATTCAACGACGGAGGTTTTCTTCGACGATATGCGCATCCCCGCTTCCGCGCTTATCGGTGAAGAGGGTAAGGGGTTTCGCTACATACTTTCGGGTATGAATGCCGAACGGATATTGATTGCCGCCGAATGCATCGGTGACGCCAAATGGTTTATTAAAAAAGCGACCGATTACGCAAGCGAGCGCAATGTTTTCGGACGCGCCATTGGTCAGAACCAAGGCGTGCAGTTCCCGATTGCGCGTTGCTATGCGCAGATGTGTGCGGCCGAACTGATGGTGCATCATGCAGCGCAGGTTTTTGACGCAGGCGGCAATCCTGGCGCAGAGGCCAATATGGCCAAACTGCTGGCTTCTGAGGCAAGCTGGGCCGCTGCCGATATGTGCGTGCAGACGCATGGTGGTTTTGGCTTTGCCGAGGAATATGATGTCGAGCGCAAATTCCGTGAAGCACGCCTGTACACAGTTGCCCCGATCAGTACTAACCTGATCCTCAGCTATCTTGCCGAACATGTCCTCGGCCTGCCACGCAGCTATTGAGAAGGAATTAGTCCGTGAATTTCGAACTCGCTGAAGAGCACCGAATGCTTAAAGACCTCGTCCGCAAATTTGTGGACGCGCAACTCATGCCGCTGGAAAGCGACGTATTGGTGCGCGAGACAGTGGGCCAAGGCAGCTATCTGACTAAGGATGAGCAGGCGCGGGTCGATATCGTTTCCAAAGACCTTGGACTTTGGGGGCTTGATGCACCCGAAGAAGTTGGCGGGATGAACCTTCCCATGGTCGCTATGGTTGGCGTGGGCGAGGAACTTGGGCGGACCGTTACACCCTATACGATCCCGCCAGATTCACCCAATCTGCGTATGATGATGGCTGCCGCTGACGAAAAGCAACGCGAACATTATCTGGCCCCTTATGTTCGCGGAGAGACGATTTCTGCCATCGGCATTTCAGAGCCGGGTGCTGGCGCCGATCCGCAGTTGATGAAAACCACTGCAGTTCAAGATGGCGACGACTGGATCATTAACGGCCGCAAAATCTGGATTACCAAAGCGGATGAAGCCGATTTTACGATCTTGATGGCGGTAACCGACAAAAATGCGGAAGGCCGCAACGGCATGTCTGCATTTCTGGTCGACCGCGACACGCCCGGGTTCAACGTCCTGCGCAAAATCCCAATGATCGACGGCACCGCGACCTATGAGATTGCGCTTGATGATTGCCGTGTTCCGGGGTGGAAGTTGCTTGGAAAACGCGGGCAAGGATTTCTGCCGATGCAAGTGCGTCTGGGCACAAGGCGGATTGAAATGGCGTCATGGTCGATTGGCATGGCGCAACGCGCGCTCGATATGATGATCGAATATGCGCCGCAGCGGGTCACATTTGGAAAGCCGCTTTCGTCACGTCAGACAGTGCAAAACTGGGTATCGGATGCCGCAACGCGCATTCATGCGATGCGGTTGATGACCTATGACTGCGCGTGGAAAATGGATGAAGGCCACGACACAAGGCAGGAAATCTCGATGATCAAATCCTATTGCACCGAAACCGCATATAACATTGTCGACCATGCAATGCAGATGTTTGGTGGCATGGGTATGACGCGCGAAATGCCGCTCTATCTGCTGTCGAACAAGCTACGCACGATGCGCATTTACGATGGACCAACCGAAATTCACAACTGGGTGGTGGCGCGCGACTTGCTTGGAACGCGGGACTGATCTAGCCAAAATTAGCACATAACGCCGGAGGAGGGCGCGAAACGATGACCTATGAAACGATTACTTTGGATGTTGCCGACAATATCGCGACAATCACGCTCAACCGTCCCGAACGCATGAATGCGTGCTCGCTTGAGATGGCGGGCGAGATAAATGACGCCGTTTCCAATGGCCTTGCCGATGCGCGCTGCCTTGTTATTACGGGGGCTGGTCGTGGCTTTTGTTCTGGTGCAGATCTGTCCGCGCGCGGCACACGTTCAATTTCAGGCGGTGAGGGTAGTTATATTGCGCTTACTCGACATTATAACCCGCTGATGATGAATCTTGCGCGCCTGAATATGCCTATCATCACTGCCATAAATGGTGCTGCCGCTGGGGTAGGTTGCTCAATCGGGCTGTGCGGTGATTTTGTCATTGCAGGCAAATCGGGCTATTTTCTGCAGGCCTTCGTCAACATCGGCCTTGTGCCTGACGGCGGCGCATCTTGGATGCTTCCACGCTTGGTTGGCAAAGCCCGAGCGACAGAAATGATGATGCTCGGCGAGAAGATCAGCGGAGAAAAGGCCGCGGATTGGGGTATGATCTACAAATGCGTTGAGGATGAAGCGCTTCAGGCCGAAGCCCGCGCTCTTGCAACCCGCCTCGCCAATGGACCAACGGTGGCTTATGCGGTGACACGCAAAAATATCCTGACTGCGCTGGAAAACTCTTACGCCGAACAATTGCTTGCCGAAGCTGAGGGGCAACGCATCGCGGGCAGTTCAACCGACGCGGCAGAAGGCTCGAAAGCCTTTGTGGAAAAGCGCAAAGCCGCGTTTACGGGGCAGTGATCGGCTCGCTAACTGAAGGAGGGTTGCCTCGATTGTCGGGAGCCCCATCGCTTCTTGAAGGGCATCGGGCGGGCTGTACATATCATTCCCTTGCGCCTTTCGCTTGAGCAGGGATAGAAGCAGGCACAAGCGCTGGGGTGTAGAATACGAGGGGAATGGTTTTGGGGATAATTGAACAACCTGCAGATGGCCAACTACATGGTCATCCCAAAGGCCTGTACTATCTATCTTTTACCGAAATGTGGGAGCGCTTTTCCTTTTATGGAATGTCTGCGCTGCTGACGCTTTATATGGTTAAAGACTTGCTGTTGCCTGAACATGCGGCGCAGGTTGTTGGTCTCGCTGTTTTACGCAATATCTTCGAATTTCGCGGGCCGATGAGCGATGTGGCTTTTTCGGCGATCATTTATGGCTGGTATGCGGGCCTTGTCTATTTCACGCCTATGGTTGGGGGGTGGGTTGCCGACCGTATACTGGGTGCAAAGCGCACGGTGATGATTGGTGTACTCCTGATGAGTGCTGGGCATGTGGCCATGTCCTTTTATTCAACCTTTCTGTTCGCGCTGTTGCTGCTGATCCTCGGGTCTGGATTTCTCAAGGGAAATATTTCCGCGCAGGTCGGCGCGCTGTATCCTCGGTCTGATGAGTCCATGCGCTCGCGCGGATTCACCATTTTCTCGACAGGCATTTGCATTGGTGCTGCGAGTGGGCCGCTCGTGACTGGGCTGGTTGCCGCTATCTATGGCTGGCACGCAGGGTTTGCGGTTGCGGCGGCTTTGATGTTGATCGCGCTCGTTGGATATATTTTGGGCCAGCGGCATTTGCCTGATGACCGCCCAGTGGCGCACAAACGGGAGAAAGCGCCGGTCATGACCGCCGCCGAACGGAAACGTGTGGCGGTGCTTTTGCTTGTTATTGCGCTGACCATACCCGCTGAAATTGCCTATCCGATGGTCTGGAGCATCGGCATATTGTGGGTCGATCAATATGTGAACTTGGCCACGTCGCTTGGCACGGTGCCATCGAGTTGGTTTGCATCGATGGACTCGATTGGTTCTGTCCTTGCCGCGCCTGCGTTGATTACATTCTGGGCATGGCAGGCCAAGCGCGGCAGCGAGCCAAGCAGCGTTACGAAAGTAGGTATTGGAACATCCATTATTGCCATTGCCGCACTTCTTTTTGCTTATGGCAATTTAGGACTGAGTGAACCGGATAGTGTGGGCGCGGGGTGGGCTATCGCCGGCTGGCTGATCATGGGGTTGGCCTGGATGTATTATTGGCCAACGACGCTGGCCATTGTCAGCAGGGCCGCGCCTGCGGGGATGGGCTCTTTCCTGATGGGGGTCGCGTTTCTGTCTCCCTTTGTCGCACATGTGCTCGCTGGATGGGTTGGTAGCTATTTTGACCAAATGAACCCGTCAGTTTTTTGGGCTATGGATGCCGCCATCGCTATTGTAGGCGGTATGGTCATCTTGCTGTTCCGCAAGCGCCTTCAAGCTGCGCTTGACCCTGACGTTGCGGCGTAACGGCGCGGCTAAGCCTGCTTTTTGCGCTGCGCCGGAATGCGTGGCAGCCTTATGAAATGCGCGCGCCTTGGCGGATCAGTTCCTTTTGCACGGCGCTTATATCAACGTCGCAAAAATCGCGGTCCGACTTGACCGCCAACGCTGCCGCAACGCCGGCGCCTTGCCCCGCAACCGCGCAGCACATCATGTTACGGACCGCTGCGTGGCTGACCTTGTCGCCACCAATCACACGGCCGGCGGTAATTAAATGCTTCACATTCTTGGGCAACATCGACCGGTAGGGCAGGTGGAAATAGCGGCCTGTGGTCGGCAAGATAAGATAGCCGTAGCCGTCAATAAATTCTGGGAAGATGCCAATGCTATCGTCAAACCGGCCTTGCTCCATCACGTCGTCTGCCGTCATGTTGTACACCGCATCAATCTTGCGCGTATCGCGAATGCCGAGCGTCATGCCGAAGTTGCGCAGCTTGGCATCTTCGCAGCCTGGCATGAACGCCTGAAGCGCCGCAATAGCGTGCATCGCCTGCTTACGTCCTGCCATCTCGCCATGCGTCAGCGCATCGGGGTTGGTACCGTCGAGATAGAGGTGGCACATGTTGAGATAGGTCAGGTCCCCCTGATCCGAGACTGTACCCCAAGTGCCTGCCATTGTTTTCACGCTGTCTGGTATCAGCCCTGCTTCCAATGCTTTTTGAAACGGCTTACGCAAAAAGGGCGAAAACATCGCATCCTCTTTGCCGCTGGTGATTACTTCCCACTCACCACCCACAGCCCAGTCACCATAGGTCTGCGGGTCGGCCTTTACGGCGTCAATAAACCGCGACTTATTGACGCCGCACATGGAAAACATGACCGAGACCGACATCATTTCGTCGACTGGATGCATATGCGTTGGGGCACCGGCCCGGTGGGCAATGTCGGCATCTCCCGTCGCGTCAATGACCCGCTTGGCGAGGATAGCTTCACGTCCCGCCTTGCTCTCCACAATCACGCCGCGGATCGTGTTGCCCTCCATAATGGGCGCAACACATAATCTGTGGAGCATCGGGATGACGCCTGCTTCTTCCACCAGCGTGTCTGCTACAAATTTGAAGGCTTCGGCATCCAGACTATGGCTAATGGATTGGGGCTCCGGCATGGCTGCGCCCATGGATTTTGCGCGGTCTTCAAATTCCCGCCCGATGCCTTCGCTGTCGATAGTCGCCGGATGCCGATACCAAGCAAAACCCTCGACCCCAACTTGGGTGATATTGCCGCCGAAGCAGCCATAGCGTTCCAGCAGCGTCGTTTCAACGCCCGCCCGCGCCGATGCCAATGCTGCCGCAAGGCCGCCAGGGCCGGAGCCAACGACAAGGACATCCGTCTGACGGATTATATCAATTTTGCGAGCGGGTTCGAGGATGGTATTCATCATCTCTGGGCAACTTCCCAATTTGGCGCGACATAAAAAGGCGCGTTGGACGGAGCAAGCATTGGCTTTCCAAGGATGTGATCTGCGCCCTTTTCACCAATCATGATCGTCGGCGCATTAAGATTGCCTGTGGTGATGGTCGGCATAACGCCGCTATCGACAACGCGCAGTCCTTGGACACCGATGACGCGTAATTCAGGGTCTACGACCGCCATTGGATCACGCGGGCTGCCCATCTTGCATGTGCAACTGGGATGCAATGCGCTTTCAACATGTTCGGCAATGAAGGCATCAATCTGCGCATCGGTGACAGTGTCAGCGCCGGGCTGAATTTCACGTCCACGGAATGGCGCAAAGGCCGGTTGTTGAAAAATCTCACGGGTCAGCCGCACACAGGCCCGCATCTCCGCCCAGTCGTCGGGATGGCTCATATAATTGAACAGGATTTTGGGCTTGTCGTGCGGGTCTGCGCTTTTGAGCGTCACTGTACCACGGCTTTTGGAGCGCATGGGGCCGACATGGGCTTGAAATCCATGTTCGGTTGCCAGCGACGATCCGTCATAATTGATTGCCATTGGAAAGAAATGATATTGGACATCAGGATATTTTATACCCGCACGGCTGCGGATAAAGCCGCAGCTTTCAAATTGGTTTGACGCCCCCAATCCCGACCGCCCGAGCAGCCATTGCGCGCCAACCATCGCCTTGCCGAGAAGATTTGCCTTGCCGTAAAGAGTGATGGGTTGGGTGCAGGCCATTTGAAAATAGAATTCCAGATGATCCTGTAAGTTTGCGCCGACACCGGGGCGGTCAGCGCGCACCTCTATGCCATTCGCATTTAACTCGTTTGCGGGGCCAATGCCGGAAAGCTTGAGCAGCTGCACGGAATTGATAGGGCCGCCCGACAAGATGACTTCGCGCGCAGCGCGCAGTTGATGCATCTGGCCCGCTTGTTCATATTCCACGCCAACCGCGCGCGTGCCTTCAAATAGGATGCGCGTCACAAGTGCCTTTTCAATGACTTTCAGATTAGTTCGTTTCCGGCCTTCGTAAAGATAGGCCTTAGCCGCAGAACAGCGCGTGCCGTCACGCACCGTCATATCCATTCGGCTAAAGCCTTCTTGGGCATAGCCATTATAGTCTTCGGTCAGGGCATAGCCCGCCTGTTGCGCGGCATCGAGCCACGCCTGATGCAGCGGGTTGTCGAGCGGGCCATAGCTGGTCGACAGCGGACCATCGCCGCCCCGATATTCGTTGCCACCTTCGGCGCGGCCTTCGGCGCGTTTGAAATAGGGTAGCACGTCGGCATAGCCCCAACCGGTGGCGCCCTCATCCTCTTTCCAGCGTTCAAAATCGAGCGCGTTACCGCGGACGTAGACAAGTCCGTTAATCGAAGAGGATCCGCCTAGGCCCTTGCCGCGCGGGCAATTCAGGCGTCGGTTATTCAAATGCGGCTCCGGCTCGCTTTCATAGCCCCAGTTCCAACGCTTGGTATTCATGGGATAGGCAAGTGCTGCTGGCATCTGAATGAATATCGAACGGTCACTGCCACCATATTCAAGCAACACCACCTGATGCGTGCCATCGGCGCTCAGCCGGTCCGCCAGCACACAACCGGCAGACCCTGCACCGACGATGATGTAGTCGGCAGCCTCAATAGGGGGCATCAATTGGCTCCATTGCCGCGGTCCCGGGCCGCGCGCGCGCTAATCCGGCGACGACCATAGAATCGCAACCGCTGGACAAAAGGACGATTGCAGATTTAGTTTGTATTCGCATGCCAACGCCATAGCCGTTGGGTAGGGGCAAAGTCGAGACTGTGTTGATGGGCGTGTTGGCGGGGTTTTCGTGGGCGCCATGCACATTAGCCTCTGTCACCATGATAACATGAACAACGCCACTCTTTCGTCATCCTGGAGCCGAAGGCGTGCAGAGCACAACTTGTTTTGGCTCTGCCAGCCTATGGCTTTAGGATAAAGAGCTATGGGGTAAGGGAGTTGGATCAACGCTTGTTTCGGGGATGACGCACCTGTCACCTTAATTCCTGAACTTGCTGGCGAGATTGCCTGAGGTGGCTTGAAGTGGCGCTTTGTGCTCCCTGCATTTATCTGGCGGGTGACATTTTTAACATTATGTTTAACATTATGTGACATTTCGTCATTGGAGCGGTTGTTAAGAAGGCGCCCACAAATCGCTAGAATTGGGGAGAGCCATTGTGAGCTTGTTATTGTCTATCGCGCTCGTTGCTGAGCAGCCTGTTTTTACTGTGACCTGTGATTCACCTTTGGGACAGGCATACTACATGGATGAGCCTGACCCCCGTTGGATTTCAGACGGTGTTAAAGGGGGCAAAATCAGTATTGAGATGTATTGGGACGAGCCTGTCAGGCTGCTCATTACTGATGTTACTGGCCGAGAGATTAACCCTACATCTCAGGGGGCCACTGTTACCAATACGTCCCGCAAAGGTAGCCTTTCTGTCTCATCTGATTATGGCAATAAAGGCATATTAGACACATTTTTGGTCTATGGCCGCGAGGGTAAAACTTACCTGCTTTGGACGAATATTCGCGACAGTCGGTTAGCGCGACAGGGCACAAGGGTTGCCGCATTTGTAGCTAAATGCATAGTTGACTAAATGCCATGTTGAATTTCGGTGACATGCGCGTCATCCCCGCGCAGGCGGGGATCCATCATGTCTTGCAGGGCGTAACCAGCGTAGCTTGCGGGTTTCCTCGAGGCGTGATGGATCCCAGCCTTCGCTGGGATGACGGGGTTTTTTGCTGAACGGGTTGGTGACGGGGATAAGGCATTTGTTGCCTGAATTTTACGTCATTGCGATGGTCGCCCCAGCGTAGGCTGGGGCCTGTCACGCCTGTCGGTCTCCTCAGACGTACGCAATGGATCCCCGCCTGCGCGGGGATGACGAGCTATGGGGCAAGGCAGTTGGATCGACGCCTATTTTGGGGATGACGGGGCGGTGCTTTTTTTGATGACGGGGTAGGTAAAGAATAGACGGCTCAACCAACCCCTTCTTCGCGCCTTCGCATCACTGCGCGCTTAGTTCGCCCAATAGACATATTCCTGACCCTTCTTCCATTGGGCGTTGAGCGGAACGTCGATCCGGATCGCGCCCTCAAGTAGGCCGGGCCATAATGGCTTGGGTAGGCCGGCATTTTGTGCGTCGATCAACTTGCGCAGTTCCGCCACGCGTGCGGGTTCCTTGGCGGCCAGGTTGATTTGCTCGGTAGGATCGGTGGCGAGGTTGAACAGCCATGCCTTTTCGGGACGTTTGGAAATTTGCAATTTCCAGTCGCCCGCGCGGACAACGCGGTAATGCCCCGATCGCCAGAAGGTGATGTCGCGTTTTGGCCCAGTGCCAAATAGGTTGAAGCTGTCCATCTTGCGATCACTGGGCAGGCTTGCGCCAGTTGCCGCTGTAATCGTTGCAAACATATCGAGATGCTGGGCGACATCGTTGCGTACGGTACCCGGTGCGATTCTGCCGGGCCAGCGCATTAGCATCGGTACATGAATACCGCCTTCGAAGAAGGTGCCTTTATACCCGCGATAGGGCGTGTTGTGGTCCTTTATGCCTGTGTACCACGCCCCGCCATTGTCGCTGGTAAAGATAACCAGCGTATTGTTGTCGAGGCCTGTGTCCTTCAGTTTTTGCAGGACATCGCCAATCCGCCGGTCAAGTTGGCGCATCATCGCGCCATAGACGCGCTGGGTATGGTCCTTAATCTGCGGCAGTGCGTCATAATCCGATTTCAGCGCCTGCAATGGTGTGTGTGGTGCATTATAGGCGAGATACATGAAGAAGGGCCGGTTCTTGTTTGCGTCAATCGCGGCCAGTGCGTTGTCGGTGAAATAGTCGGTCAGATGGCCCTTGGGACGAAAGCGCTGACTGTCCCCCCAATAGACGGCATGCGGAAGATTTGCCCATAAAAAGCGATCGATGGGATCCCATGGCAACTTTGCATTGACGACTTGAGGGTCATCTTCAGCCATAAACAAATCCCCGCCCGCACGCATGCCAAGACTTTCGTCAAAACCCTGTGACGTTGGCCGCAATGGTTTGGCTTCACCCAGATGCCATTTGCCGATGTGGATGTTATGATAACCCTTGGCTTTCAGCACCTCTGGCAACATGATTTCCGCATTGGGCACCCCCATGTCGGCATAAGCGGGCAGGTCGTGGTTCAGGTCTTTATGATAGATCGTCGGATAAGGCGACGTGCCGTTGTTATGCGCCAGGCTTGAGACAAAAGCCGCTGGAACGGCGGTAAATTCAAAACCGAACCGCGTCGGATAACGCCCCGTCATCAAGGCCGCGCGAGACGGCGAGCAGGTGGCGTTGGCGGCATAGCCATTGGCAAAGCTGACACCCTGTTTGGCAATCGAATCGATATTGGGGGTGGGCACTGCGCCACCGGCAACGCCGCCGCCGTACAGCGAAATGTCGTTCATCCCCAGATCATCGGCGACAATCAGGATGACGTTGGGCGGACGTTTGCCTGCGGGTGCCACCGCAGGGCCTTGCGCCCATTCAATTGGACGATTTTCGGCAATGGGTTCAACCCATTCGCCAATGATACCGGGCAGATAGATTTTATACTGCTGAAAACCCAAATAGCCCGCGCCGATCAATAGCGCCAAAGCCCCGATCCATGTGCGTTTTTTCATGCAGAAATCTCCGGTTGGTGTAAGCTCGAGCGCCGTACTGAAAGCCACAGAAACAGTAAAATCACGGGTAGAAAAACTAGGCTGCTATAATGTTCGGGCGGGTGATGGCCGTTGACGGGGGCATGCTTTATCCAACCCGACCAGCTGAGCAACAGGCGCTCGATAAAAGACACAATAAGAAAAAGCGGCACCAATGCGCGGTAACGCAATGCGACCACGAGGGTGACGGTGCCATGCGCAATCTGTGTCGCGCCGGCCCAGGCAAAAAGGCCAAAAATCAACGTTGGATTATGGCTCAGATCCAGCCCTGCAATAACACCCGCGCCACCGTCGGGCAGGAAACTGTGGATCATCCCCGGAACGATCCAGACGATGCCATATAGAGCCAAAAACCGCGCAGAGTAGCGCGAGCCATGATACTGCTCGTTGTTACTCGGAGGCAGGAAAACGTTCATCCTGCAAAGCCCGAAAGGGCAATAGATGCCAATGCCTTTATCCATGTGAGTTTGCGCATTCTCAATATCTTCCCAATCCCCACTTTATCAATCGATATTCCGTCCGGCAAAAAACATGATCGCCCAGCCACTTGCCATCAAGACCCCTGCAATAGCGGTCATCCAGTTGGCCAAACCCCAAAAACCCAACGCTGCGCCATAGTGAAACAACGCAAACAAAATTGATCCGCCCAGTAAAAAAGCCGGGGCGTGGCGCGCGGAACCGGCCCCAACATTCATGAAGGTGGCGCAAGCTATGCTTGCCATGCTGTGCATGAATTGAATTTGGGCACCGAGGCGCGCGAGCGTGGACATATGCTCAGACAGATGAGTGGAGAGAATAAGTGCGGTAATCGATATGAGAGCATTGATCGTGGCAAGCCGCATCCATGATCGCCGTGTCCAGCGCATTATTTGTGGCTCTCTCGGTCGCACATTCATCCTGCGCTTGTCAGCAGTGCAATGTGTGTCAGCGCCGCAAGCAAAGCCAGAACCAGCGCGACGGTTACCCGCGGACTGAGATAAAAAGACACAACGCGCTGCGTAGGGAATGAGAACGTAGCAAGCGTACCGAGTAACTTATCGGAATGACCTTCGGTAAATAGGGGGTCCATCACCAGCTTCATCATGTCGCGGCGACTGCGGTAGCGCATCAGGCCAAAGATCGTCCAGTCGGGATCCGCCTCGGTGTTCCACGCATCAATATAGCCGCCAACCTTGCGTCCGACCATGCCGGGATGGCCGCCCGTGCGGAACAGAACCGATATGAAGCGTTTCGAATAGCGCTTGAGCAGATCAAAGCCTTGAACCATTTGCCCCGTTTTTGGGTCCTCAACCTGCTCCATCTGCGCCTTGACCAGATTGAGCATGACAAACTCGCGGCCGTCATCGGCTTCAAGGAAAGCCCGCATAACATCCGCGCGATTGCCTGTGCCCTCGAAACGACCCGCCACTTGTGCCAGAAACGCATCAATCTCGGCAGGTTTCAGCGGGCCGGACCAATTGTCATACCAGAGCCGAAATATGCCATAAGCGAGCAATGCTGTGCCCCAGATTATCCATATAGTCATGTCTCTAATTGCTCCTTGTCTTGGCGCGCTCGGCATCGCGCCGCGCCTTTGCGGCCTTCTGGCAGGCGGGTGATGTTTTTTTGATATTCTTGATTAGACAGGCGCGGACATTTTCGCGGTTAAACGTTCTCAATTCTGCGGAGCAATATTTAACGATGTCGGGCATGCACGCTTCGCGCACATTGTCTTGCGCCGACACGGGAACGGCAGAAAGCAGCAGGGCAGACGCCCCCAAAATGAGCACTATTCTTGGCATCTTTACCCTCATTCTTCCCAGATAGCTTGGCGGAATGTTATTGGCATTAATTGTGCCAAAATATATTTGCAATCGCTTTTGTCGCTTGCGCCAGCGCCTATTTGCCGCAAAACAGGGGTCTATGACCAACGTATCGTACAAAATGACATCACGATCGGAAGTGCCACTGACTGATGGTCGGCGCGAAAGAAGTCGATCCAGCCGGAGTAAGATTGTCGCAGCGATGCTCGATCTTGTCGGTAAAGGCGATGTTGCACCAAGTGCTGCGCGGGTTGCGGAGGTGGCAGGCGTTGGTCTCCGTTCGGTTTTTCGACACTTTGACGATATGGATGAACTTTACCGCGAAATGGGCGAGGTGATTGAGGCGCAGGTCATGCCCATAATCCTCCAGCCGCCAACGGGCGCTACTTGGCGGGAAAAGCTGTTGGACATCGCTGATCGTCGAGCGATGGTTTTCGAAACCATTCTGCCTTATCGGATTTCAGCCAATCTCAAACGTTTCCAGTCGCCCTATCTGATGCAGGACTATCGTCGGATGCTGCGGCTCGAATCTGATACCATTGGGTCATATTTGCCAGCGATGATAAAGGCCGATGTGGCAGGTGCCCATGGTCTAAATGTCATCCTGAGCTTCCAGACATGGCGGCTGCTGCGGCATGATCAGGAATTGCCTTTTGAGGACGCCAAGTCTGTTGTGCGGCGTTTGCTCGGTGATGCTATGACCGGAATGCCGGAGGATTGATGCAGCGCTTTGGCATTGCTCTCGGTCTGGTTCTGCTGCTGTCTGGCTGCGGCGTTGCATCCGAGCCGCCCGAAACGGTCTGCACTGGCCAGTCCGGCAACAAGATGTTGTGGGTACCCAGCGGCAGTTTCGTGATGGGTGACAATCCGCATTACGCTGAAGAAGGCCCTCCGCAGACCGTTACGGTCAAGGGCTTCTGGATCGACGCGCATGAAGTGACCAACGCCGAATTCGCAACCTTCGTAAAGGCGACTGGTTACAAGACAATGTCGGAACGTAATCCGCCCAAGCTGCCCAATGCGCCACCGGAAATGCTGATTCCGGGTTCTGCTGTATTCAATATTCCGTCGGGCGCAGACCCGCGCTGGTGGCGCTGGGTGCCGGGCGCGCAGTGGCGGCACCCTTCGGGGTTGAAGGAAAGTATTGTCGGGCGAGATCGCGAACCCGTTGTCCAGATCGCCTATCAGGACGCAGAGGCCTATGCGCAATGGGTCGGGAAGGAATTGCCGAGCGAGGCACAGTGGGAATATGCCGCGCGCGGCGGCGCAGGGGCTTTGCCGGAGCCGGTTGATGCGAAGGGCCAACCGCAAGCAAATTATTATCAAGGCGTCTTTCCGATCAAAAACGTAAACACCGATGGCTATATTGGTCGTGCGCCGGTGGGCTGCTTCAAACCAAACGGATTTGGACTTTACGATATGATCGGTAATGTCTGGGAATGGACCAGCGCTAGCGGATCGCGCGCCGACGCCAGCGAACCGGTAAACGTCATTAAAGGCGGCTCTTATCTCTGCGCTGCCAATTATTGCGCCCGCTATCGTCCCGCCGCGCGCCAGTTTCAGGAACGCGGGCTAGGAACAGACCATATCGGGTTTCGGTTGGTTGACACGAAGAAGGCTGGGCCGGCTTCTTGACCCGTCACTCATAATATGGCACTCAAAGTGCCAATAACATTATCTTAGGGAGTATCTCTTGAAAGTCCTTCGCACACCCGAAAGCGCCTTTGCGGCAATTGACGATTTCCCTTTTGCGCCAAACTATCTGGAGATTGCCGATCCCTCCGACGGCACGCCATTGCGCGTGCATTATGTCGATGAAGGGCCGCGTGATGCGCCGGTGGTGCTGATGATGCATGGTGAGCCAAGCTGGAGCTATCTCTACCGCCATATGATTGGCCCGGTGGTCGCGGCAGGCTTTCGCGCGGTCGCGCCTGACCTTATTGGATTTGGTAAATCGGACAAGCCAACCAAGAAAAAGGATTATAGCTATGCCCGCCACGTTGGCTGGATGCGCCAATGGATAGAGGGGCTTGACCTGAGCAACATGACGCTCGTCTGTCAGGATTGGGGGTCATTGATCGGTCTGCGCCTTGTCGCAGAAATGCCGGATCGCTTTGCCAGTGTGGTATTGTCCAATGGCGGCTTGCCCGAAGGTGGCCCCGCACCGCGCGCGTTTGCCATTTGGCGGGCTTTTTCGCAATGGAGCCCGTTCTTTCCGATCGGTAAAATTGTCAACGCTGGGTCAAAGCGCGCGCTTAGTGCTGCCGAGATTGCCGCTTATGACGCACCGTTTCCGGACAGCAGCTACAAGGCTGGGGCCCGGATATTCCCGACCTTCGTTCCGTTCGAGAACAATGTCGCGATCCCCGATCAGAAGCGTGCTTGGCAGGTGTTTGAGCAATGGGACAAGCCGTTCCTGTGCTGCTTTAGCGATGGCGACCCAGTGACACGCGGCGGCGAGAGCAGGTTCATTGGCCGCGTTCCTGGTACTGCGGGTCAGCCGCATTGCACATTGAAGGGCGGCCATTTCATCCAAGAAAATGATCCTCAAGGTTTCGTCGACTGCATCCTAAAAGTGCTTTAGCCGTTAAGGTGTTGCGAGCCCCTGAGGTAGCCTTCGCCGTCGTCTGCGCCACCAGATCAAGGCTGCTGTCGCCATCACCAAGGCGGCACCCACCGGCCATAACCTGAGCAGCCGAGGTATCAATAAAGTACGCAATGCGTTGGCCAACATCTGGTCAGGCGCTGTAAAACCTTCAGGCATTGGCAACACTTTATTTGCCTTGGCAAAGGCGGCATAATCCTTTTGCATGGCGACAAAGCGTTCGGGTTCGGAACCCGACAAATTATGCGCCTCACCGGGATCTGTTGTAATATTATAAAGTCGCCAGCGGCCATCTCCGTAAGGCGGCAGGTTCTTAACGAGCTTGTAATCACCTTTGAACAACACCGCATTGCCAGATAATTCATATCCCAACGGCTTGTCTGGCGAATGGACGGACGACGCAGCCCCTGTGAGCATGGGTGTCAGGTCCGCCCCGATCATTGGCTCGACGCGGCGCCCTGAAAAACTGCCGTGCTGCGGCGCTACTCCGGCGAGCATCAGCAAAGTAAGCGGCATATCGGTTACATGTGCAAAACCGGCTGCAACGCTGCCACCCTTAATCGCAGGGTTGCCCGGCCAAGCCATAATCATCGGAACACGCAAGCCACCTTCGCTCGCGGTAAACTTGTACCCACGCAGTGGCGAGACCGATGCGCTGGCAAAACCGGCACCTTGCGCGGTCAGGGAACCTGGGCGCCCTTGTTGGGCGATGCTTTGATCATATTCTTGATTTGCGTTCCAGCGCGTAAATGCACCCATGTTCATTGGATCAGTGGCTTCTGCGCCATTGTCAGACAGAAACACGAAGATGGTATTATCATATGCGCCGATGGCCTTCAGATGCGCGATCAACCTGCCGATTTCACGGTCCATCGCCGTGCCCATGCCCGCATAAGCGGCCATCGCACCCGCACGCTGCCGTTGCTGCTGCGCCGACAATTTTGACCAATCACCACTGGTGTTCATGGTTATCGTCGGAACGCCTACCGGCATCACGCCTTTGGCGATCGCAGCGGCGCGGCGTTCGTTGCGCAGCACAGTCCAACCCGCATTGTAGCGCCCGGCATAAGCCGCAATGTCTGCGTCTCGCGCCTGCACCGGAATATGGTTTGCGATGAAGTTGACGGATGCCAGAAACGGTTTTCCGCTAGCCTTACCGCGGCCGATATAGCCGATCATCTTGTCGACAATGAGCGTTGAGGAGTAGAAGCGCTTTGGCAGTTTTGCAGGCTTTCCATCCTCGGTCCATTCGGTCTTGTCGTAAATCAGCAGGTTGGGTTTATCTTCAAAATTGTCTGCGCCCGATTGCGCGAGCGCAAGCGCGTGGTCATAGCCGCGCGCCGTTGGCAAGGTATTGGGCGTTTGGCCCAGATGCCATTTTCCGGACAGGTAGGTGCGGTAGCCGACAGCGCGCAGCTGTTCAGCAATGGTCACCACACGGTTGTTGAGGTGCGTTTCATAACCAGGCTTGCCCAAATGTTCGGGTGGAATTGTCTCTGGCATATTGCCAAGGCCAGCGCGGTGATTAATCACGCCGGTTTGCAGCATTGCCCGCGTTGGCGAGCAGGATCCTGCCACATGGAAGTTTGAAAAACGTACACCATTTGCGGCAAGCGCGTCGATATTGGGTGTCGCAATTTCACCGCCGAAGGCCCCGACGTCACTAAAGCCCCAATCATCGGCAAGGAGAATGACGATATTGGGACGCTTCGGCTGCGCCGCTTGTGCGCCGAGCGTTGCTGGGCTCAGCACCGCCAGCACCGCCAATAAGGTTGCCGGTCCCTTCAGGATCATCGGTTCAGCAACGCGTCGAGGCAACCCGTCTGCGCGAGCAGCGGGTCAATACGCCCACGTGCGGTCGCATCCAGCGCAGCATAACGCGCGCGCAAATCGGCTAAGCACTTCACCTGATATTTGAACACGCCTTGCGTGTAGGGCAGACCCATCGCGGAGATGTGGAAGCTATCTTCGCCTGCCTCAATCGCGGCGGCGTTGGCGAGGAGAAATGGCATGTAGATGTCGCCGACCTGTTTCAGCCAAGCGGTGATGATCGGCGCAAAGGACGCATCGGCGCCTGCGATCTCTGTATCCCACTGCCCGTCGATTCCGGACATATCGTCAATATGGAGCAGCCAGCGGAAACTATAGGGAAAGTGTTTGCGCATCATCGCCTGCGCAGTGGGATCAACGCCAAGCTGCGACAATTGCCCGTACATGCCGAATTCCGCAATGCTCGGCCGAGAACCGAACAGGCAGTGATGATCCACCACATGCGCCTCAAGCGCACCCAGCAACGCGCGCGTTGAGGCTTCAATCAGTGGGAAGTTTTCAGCCGTGCAACCGACAATCGCCATGCGGCCAACCTGCCGGGCGCGGAACTGTTCGGCATAGCCCTGGCTTGCTGCCAGCCCGCCACCCTTCATCGCGTCAAAAGCGAGCCAGCGGCTCATCTGGATCTGGTCGACCTCCTCCAGCCAGCGATACCCGAACATTGCCTTTGTCACCCATTCGTCAGCAAAATCCTCAATCAGATGCGCGATAAAGGCGCGCGCCGGATCGGGCGGGATAACTGATCGTTCGGTATGCCGCGCCTCCAGATCATAAATGAGCGGCGTCGAATCATTGTGGAATGTTCCATCGGGATATTCCATTACAGGAATAACAGGTGCCTTGACCTTGCTCAACGCGTCACGCGAGTCCGTGCCGTGCGCCCACATATGCGGGATACGGCGATAACGCATCAGCGCGCGCATCTTCATCGAATATGGTGAGCCGAGTGCTCCGTTGAGTGTGTACATTGCGGGTGGTTCCTTCCGGCACAGCAAGGCAGCATGCGTAATGGCGCATACTGACATTATCAATGCCAATATATTGTTAGGAAAGTTTGTTGTTGCGAGTATGCAAGCCCGCCGTTGCTTCCACTACCGTTGCAATGAATCGAGTGGTTCGCGTAATTTGACCACGGACACTGGATGGCAACCTTACAGCGGATGCGGCTAGCCTCAATTGGGCTGGTCAGATTAGCTACTTCTGGATCGCGCAAAATCAGGTATAGGGTGCAGCGATATTCGATCTACGTGGCGGGCGCATTTTTGGCTGGGCAGTTAGCCACAGAATGAATGCCGGAAGGGTGAGTTCGCCAGCGACTTGGCGGTTTAGTTACTTGATATGGCAATGCGTTTGCGTGATCCGCCACAGGGTTGCAGATCCTATCGATATTGGCAGCACAGTGCTGCGCTTATGATTACCATAAGAAGTTGTAGGTCGATTACCTGCTTCACGACCTAGAACGGTGTGAACTCTAGGGTTAACGTATCGCGGTAAATCCCGGCGTAGCGTGCTGGTTGGGGCTCGACCGCAACCCGCATTTCCTCTGACTGCAGAGGGCCGTTGCGCAGATCGAGCGTTACAACCGACGGCGCGGAGAGTGTAAGTGGCTTGCCAGAGAGAAAAGCGGCGTAAGGAATTTCTCCGAAGCCCTTTCCGAGGCTGTGAACGAGCACTCCGTGATTTTCTGAGAACACGGACACCGATAGCGCGCTGTTGGTGCGGTAGAAGAACTGATCCGTTATTTGCGCGCCGGCAGTCACTTCGCCAAGCGAGAGTGACGTTGTGCCTCCGCTGCCGCTGATGAAGCGCATTGCGGGTTCGACCCGAACCGCAATTGCGAACAGGACGGGCGCGCCATCGCCCACTTGCAGTTGCAGATCGGCTGTATATTCGCCCGGTTGCACGAACTGACCGGGAAGAAGCTTCAGAAATGGAAGGGACAGATTTCCCGTTCGGACGAGATCGCCTTCTCCGCCCGAACTTAGGTTGAACGTCGACGATGTTATCACATCAGTGGCCGAGGAAGATACCAGCAGAAAATTCAACGCGCTTGCGCCATTGCTTAGGCTGATCACGCCGCCACGCGACGCAATCACGACCGGCGTGGACGCGCAATCCGAGGCTGGATTGCTAGGCGCATTCAGCGATAGATTGACGAACAGATCGGTCAGTTCGGCTGGATTGTAACTGGCCCCTGTCGCTTGATTCACCTGCGCGCCATATGTGGCGCAACTGGCAAATGCCGGCAGCGGGGCAACGGACGCGAGAAGTGCGCAGAATAGCGTTGCGAATTTCATGGCTTTATCCTCATTTTAACTGTGCCGAGGTTCCTCAGCGTTTCGGTATCGTCCGCGACATCGAACGAATAGCTTTCGTCGATACCCTCGATTTCAATGGTGTAATGGTCGGGGGCAAGCATGCTAAAAACTGCGCGTCCGGCCCGATTGGTGAAGAAGCCTTGGACCTTACCTGTCTTTTCAGCCCGCAAACGCCCGCTGATTAACGACACCGGCCTTCCTTCACTTGTACTGAGCGTGGCGATGACGCTGTGAAAGGCCTCGCTGCCCACTTCAATGCGAATGCCAGAGCGTGGGCCTGCCAGCGCAACATAGTCGCCAGCGCCAATGTCATACCCTTCTGGCAGGTTGATGCCGTTCATATGCAGCAAAAATGGTCGGTAGGCGCTCTGAACGGGAATTACGGCAGGCCCGAAGCCATTTGCAACGCCCAGTTTCCGGCCAGCAGCGCCCTCAGTCACCTCGATTTGGGCATTTTTAAGGGATTTGTGATGTGCGACCATCACGAAACCGTTACCCGTATCTCTACCGATCCCGAACTGGCCATCGACGAAAGCGATGCCGGACTGGAGCCGAAGGAACCCGATCGACTGATTGCTGCCCTGGGCACTGAACTGCTTGTCGACGGTCAATTCGCTTTCGAAGCGCGACGTGGCGTAAGAGAAATTACCGCCCAACTGCCGATCATCGGGGCCATATTGTGCGTTGATTGCATATTCGATTTCCGGCAGATTGAGTGACCGGGTTTTGCGCACTTCGAACCGGCCGCGACCAGTCGTGGTGTCGACAGTTGAAGTCGCGCTAAGGTTGCGCCCCAGTGGCCGTGACAATGCCAAAAAGGCGCCAATATCGGTTCGCCCATCCGCACGAGACACATAGCGCCCGTTTACAGACAAAGAAAATCGGCCGAGATTTCTTTGTCCGCCGGCAAATAATGCCCAGGCCGCGCGATCGCTGCCATATTGCTTATTGTAGTTTGCGCCAAAATTGGCGGACAGGCGGTCGGTGACTTTGAAGCTGTAATCGACAGCAGCGTCCATTTTGACACTCGTCGCCAAATCATAGTCGTTGCGATTGCGGTAGCTTTGCGACTGATAGAATATGCGCAGGTTAACGTTCGCGTTGCGCCTTTGGGCCATGCCAAAGGGATCGCCGCGATAGGATATGCCTACAGCTGCGCCGTTGCCCAGTCCGCGAACATTGCTGCCATTTATCTCTATCAGGCCGACACCGCCCAAGATGGCTTGTGCAATAGAGGCGCCCGTATTTTGCACAATGCGTGAGACGACCAAGCTGGCGCTGAGCGTTGTCCGCTCGGTGATCCCGCGGGCATAATAAGCGCTGCCGACCATTTCGCCCGAATAGCTAAAGCTGTTAGATGCGAAACGATTGCGCAACACGCCCCCGGCGAACGAGAATTCATCAATTCCCGCGCCTAGCAGCGTGATATCGTTGCCGAGGGTGAAATTATCAATTTCGCGCCGCCCCAGACTGTCCCGGACAACGATGGAGACATTGTTGTTGAGATTGGCGGTTGGAATGTCGCGCAGGCTGATTGGGCCAGGCTCAGCAACAAAGGATTGGACCAACGCCCCGTTTATATAGACCTCGACTGTCGATCTGCGTTCAAGCTGAAAGGATCGGTTACCCAGCGGGCGGATGTTGCGCAGCGGCTGCAGTTCGCTAAAATTGCGCTCAAACGAAATGCCCAGCACGTCGAATTGGCCCGATAGTCGGCTCTGCAAAGGCACAAGGTCGCCAGCGGATAAGCGCAGCCCGCTCTCGGGTCGGTCAATGAAGCCAATGATGCGATCACGATTGAAGGCGGGCGACATGCCGCTAATTTGTGCCGTGCCGCTGCTCACCAGATTAAGGCCGCGAAGTCCGCCGATATTTATGAAGCCCGACAGGCCAAGCGACGTATTATTGATTTTTTGCGATGAAAGGTCCGAGCTTGCGAGCAATGCACCGGTCAGCCCGAAGGCAAAGTTGCTGGGCGATATACGTTCCATCCCGGCATATTGCGATGGATTGATACCCGCAAACACCTGTCCGCCCCGTGTCCTGGCGGCAAGGCGTATGACCAGCGTCAGCGTCTGCGGGTCAAGTTGCAGGTCGAGCCCAAGCGCGCTGAGTTGGTTGACGGGAATGAGCCCATCCAGCAGCGCGCGCAACGCGCCTTGGGTTTCTGGATTGATGATATTGCCCAGCGCATCGGCCAAAGATGTTGGCGAAATGGCGACAACATTGTCCAACGCCAGTTCCGCGGTCACATCGGGGAGCTGTTGGCCATCCAACATCAAGGGCAGGGCAATAACCGCTGTCGTCCTGCGCACTTGGGCGGGGGCTGGCGCTGGCGCTGGCGACATGCTTTGCGCGCCGTCCTTGGTTGCCGGGTTAGGCATCTCTATCTGCGCGCTGGCAAGACTGGGCATGCCAAAGGCACAACCGCAGGCAAGGGTCGTTTTTAAACGCTTCTGGATTGTTCTGATGCGCCACTGTCTGGTCTCATTACCTGTCATTGTTGCCCCCCCGGCTTGTGTTGTGCGCGGCCCTGCTGCTTAACCGTTCGGATCAAGCAGCTTGGCGTGAACCTCGCTCGTTATGGCGACGTCCGCTAATTCAGGTGTTGCGATATCAAATATCCGTTCGGAGCGCGGTGCCACCAGCGGATTGGTCATCCGCACGCCAAGCATCTCTGGGGTCAGTTCCAGATTCTTGCCGCCGGTTTCCACGACGATCCGTTTCAAACTGGCCACACCAAAGCGTGTTCCGTCATTACGGACACGCAGGCGGACGCCGTCGCCATGGCGCTCCGCCGATACGAGGCGCATCTTTTCGGTTGCGCGCGGTGGGTCAAGATAGACAGCCACGCCAAAATTATAGGTAAAGCGTACCCCGGAAAAACCCGGCGTGGCGACCGGCAGCTCAACCACCTGAACGACATAAGCGGCGCTCATGTCATTGATTGGGGAACCGATATACTGAAAGCGCACCGATTGCGATTTTCCGCCGAGGATCTCAACCTGCGGTGGGAAGACTGTGAAATCATCATCGGCTGGGTTAAGCTTCTGCGTTCCATCCTCCGCCACCATGCGGCGGAGAATTCTGATTTCGACCTGAAGCGGTTGGCTGTCCGTATTATTGACGGAAATCGAGGCGCCACGCTGTCCCTGACCGGGCACCAGCGTCATCCGCATCGGCGAGACCTCATAGCCAGCGACAGACGCCTGCGGCAGGGCAAAAGCCAGAGCCATTAGAATGATTGAACGAACCCACCCCTGTAACATGTAACCTGCTCCCACAGTATAAAACGCGCTTGACCAAATGGTCAGGGGGAAGCTGAACACATCAGCTACCCCCCAAACAAGCGGTCGTCGTTGGGTGCTTAAGACGCCGTGACCGAGATCGTGACAGTGTCGGAATAGGTACCAGCGAATACGGTGGTCCCCGGCGCGTTGTTAAGATTAGTATTGATGTCTGCTACGCCGTTGACGATGAAGTTCACGCTACCGGTCTGACCAGAGAGGAAAGCGCCCGTTGGAAAGGTTTCGCTTATGGCACTTGAAAGAGATGTAGCGACAAAATCCAGACTGCTGCCGCCGCCATGCGTCATCTTGAAGGGAATCGAGTTGCTCGCGTCACCGTTCGAACCGGCACGGACTAGCTTTCCGCTGTTCACCGATGCAATAGTGCGTGTGAAGCCCACAGGCGAATTGCAACGATAAGATGCACTGCCACCACTTACCGTCAATGAAGTTGAAGAACTAACTTGTGCCAAATCGTTAAAAGGCACATTAACAGTAGATCCAGAAGAACGGTAGACGCCGCAGACCGAACTTACATTTGCACTAAGATTGTAGGTAAGGTTGGAAGCTGGAGCGTCTGTCGCAAACGCTGGAGTAGCGGCGACTGTTGTAAGGGCGGCAATTGCGATAAGAAACTTTTTCATGTGCTGAACCTTTATTTTTTTCCCACCGGGGTTGGTGAGATATTGCTGACTAAACCGGACGGAATGACAATTGTTCCAAGGGGAGGGCGCAATCCAATTGCGCCGCGGTCGTCGAGGAAGGATTTCCCGCGTTATGCGCCATCACCCTCTTCGGCCTGTGTTGCAACCAGCCGCGCGCCTGCGCCAATAACGCCTTCGGACGCATACCTATTCAACGTCAGGGTTCGGTAAATACGGCGTTTACCGCTCTATCGCTGCCCACTGCATCTGCGGGGTCGGGCAGGGCCCAATGCACGCCAATGGGGCACAGATGAAGAGCGGTCAGGGTTCGCCCGCCGCGTTACCGCAAATGGTCATGGCAATGTCGCCAGAGGGCATGATGGGAGCCGTAAACGCCTCTCGGCCCTTACCCCGCAAAGCAGAAGGCTTGATGCCCGTGGTTGCCAAAAACCGCAGCGCCCCAAGATGCGGCGCCCTTTGGGATGTCGGTCTTATTGCCCGTTAATCTCGATCATGATTTCATTTCTCCGCATGAACGGAAGCGTCCAGGGCGCATTATAATATGCGTACTGGGGCGGATTGGCAGCAACCAGGCTGCGTTCGGCCATGAAGGCGCGTAACAGGGTTTCTTGCTTGTCGAGCGAATCCTGGCCAGCGAAGCCTGAGAAGCGGATCACGGCAAAACGCGTCGCTGGCACTTCAATCAATGCGACTTTGGGGTTAACCGGCTTAGGCAGCGTTTCAATCGTGTATTTTGAAGGCATTACAAAACGCACATTCCAAGATGTGCCTTTGGCTTGCTGAATAACGGGCGCGGTCATGGCAATTTTTTCGCTCGACTGTTGGATTACCGGCGCAGTCATCGCGACTTTTGTAGACGATAGATTGTTGCCAAAGATATAATCCGCAATAATGCGGAAACCACGTTGGATAGCTTGTTCACGCGCTCCTTCCACCGTTGCCTCCGCCACAATTGTCGGACCATATTCGCGGATCTCAAGATTGCCGCTTTTGCTGGACACCGTATAATTAGGTGTTTCGACATTACTGGCCATCGCACTCCACGTGATCGTCCCCAAACCGGCAAGTCCTGTAACAGCAAGAAAAATCCATCTTTTGCGCATTATATCGGCCTTTCAAGAACGCGATTGGGGGTAACACTAAGCTTGAGTGAGAGCAAACTTCAACAAACGCAGGATTTTCCGCGCATTTGATTAGGTAAGGATGAAATTCCAATGTTCACCGTTGGCTAAACTATCTCAACACTTAAACGGCCATTTTTCATTGCAAAAATACATAAAAATAAATGGTTAACTGATAAAAAATTAGAGTGTGGCGACTGCCCGCTGTTGCAATATAGCTGATAAATAAAGTTAATCTATTTTTTGGTCGTTTCGGAGAGCACTGGGCAATGTTGGAATCAAGCGCTGTTCTGTATATTTTTGCCACCATTTATGCCGCGGGGTTGCTGTTACCCTTTTTTGCTCCGGAACGGGCTCAATTCACTGCCGTTACGTCAGTTTACCGGCCATTAACCCTTTCCCTCATTATAGCGCATTGTATTGCAGCCTATCTGAGTAACTTGCATTTCGTGTTGGAGGTTTTTGCAAGCACGGCCATTTTACTGATGCCTCTGTCCGTAAGGGAGGAGCTTCGGGACGAACCAAAGAAGATATTCGGATCGAAGCCGTTCTCAAAAATGCTTTGGTACGGTTTGATAATTTTGTGCTTAGTCTTTTTCGGGCGCGTGCTTTTCGGTTCGAGCCAAGAATATGGGTATTTAGTAAGTAGCTTGAATATCTTGGTTCAGGTATTTCTTGCACTGGAAATTTTGAATAATTTTCGCGCGACAAAATCTATCCATCTTATGCATGCCATGATCGCAGCACTTGTCCCGTTGCCTATGGTCGCACTCCGCATTGTTTCGATCAGCGCTCAAGATAAATATAGCTTCAGTTTAGTCAATGAGAGTGAACTCTCGTTTGTGCTGCGACTAGCCATTGGGGCGTCCTTCTTTATTGTGCTGAGTGCTGTCAGTAACTTTAAGTTCCAAACACTCTGGAACAAGGAGCGCAGGCTTCGTGTCGACGCCGAGAGGCATTCGTTAGATAGCCTTATAGCGCTGTCGATTGCTCAAGATAACGAAGCCGGGAACCGAAATATTCGGAAGAGGAAATATGTTCAGGCGCTGGTCGATAATCTAAAACAAAAGGGCTGGTTCACCATGCCTGACCCGGATGCAGATATGGACCAGTTTTTGAGCGATAGCCTATCTACATATCACGCACCCAACGCCGATAGCCCGAGCAATGTCTTAGAAGGGGTTGGTCAACAAGGTAGCTTATTAGGCGATGATACACCCCAAACAGTGCGATTGATGGCAGTTGCTGACATGTATGACGTGCTTACAAGCAAACGGTCTTGGAAGAGGTCATGGACGCACAATCAGGCTGTTGCTGAGATTACTGATATGGCCGGCAGCAGGCTTGACCCGACCGTAGTGAAGGCGTTCTTGGAAGAGGAAACAACATTTTTAGCGATAGCACATGCTTGGACGGATAACTCATAACTGAGCGTCTCTGTGCCTTGGTATCAATCATTACTGATTGTACAAATCGTTACATGTACATAAATCGTCAGCCGCGGCACCGGCCATGCGCAAGGCCTGGTCAGGCCGGGATTTCTAGATGGAATGTTACCTCGTTATCGGCGACATTATGGCCCAATGTACCTTGATGCATTTTAGCAACCTCGCTGACAATGAACAGGCCAAGACCATCTCCGTTATAGCGGCTATCTACGCCACGCTTATTTCGTGCAAAAATATCACCGTCTAACATGGCCTTATCGATTAAGCGGTTTGTTATAGCAAATTGAACGGAGAGCCTGTCTTCATTCGTCCCAATTTTAAAAATAATTGGCGTGTCAGCTGGCGAATATTTGACCGCATTTTCAAGCAAATTGCGTAAAGCCAGACGCAACACAATCGGGTCAGCATCGGCAAATATATGTGGCTGGACGAATTGCAAATTTATACGGGGTTGGTCTATCGGGTTGATATCCAGATACGCGAGTTGCGAAACATCGCATATGTCGATGGGCACAAGCTCCGGCTTTCTCCGATTTGAAATCAGCGTGGCCCCAAGCAGCGAGTTCGATATGGAAAGCGTTATCGAGTTCAACACGGCAACCATGTTGGTCAATTTGGACTTTACGCCAACGGCTTTTATTCCCAGCTTTGCCACATCAGCCGAGATACTTTGCAACGCGGCCTGTGCAGTATTGAGAGGTTGTCGTACTTCATGGGTTAGCATCTTAATGAGATTTTGCCGTTCGTCGGCCAGCTTATTCGTCTCAATGAGCGTAGCTTGTTTAAGTCTGATTTCGTAAGAAAGCAGAGCGTTACGGCGAAGTCGCCCCTCTCTTTCTTTTTGGTTCTGCCCGAAAATGAGCGCCAGAAAAAGTAATTGAATAGCCAATGACGCTAAGCAGAGCGCAGAAAAATTGGCAATGCCTCGGGCAGAAGTTTCAACCAGCCTCTGATTTGGAACGAATGGAAATGATTCGCCGATGACAAAGAGCACGGCGACAATACCTAAAGCCATTCCTGCAACGGCATACTGCTTCTGTTTTAAGCCATGCCATTGTCTATTTCTCAAAAGATACATCAGGCTTGCAGCCAATGAAAAAAACATGCCCAGTAAAAAATAATTCCTGCGGTAGGGTATCTCTGGGTTAAATGCGACGATTGATGCACATATTAAGCTAAGCAGTAAAAATGAATGTGGTAAAAAATAACGTTTGAAGAAAAAATTCCTACCAGAAAACGACAATGACTTTAGTGATCCACTTAAAATTGTTAAGGATATTCCAATACTGACGTAATTTTGATTTTCAATATTTGATAAAGATACCATTCCTAAAATGCCAACGATATTTGATAATATCCATATATCTCTATCTCTGCCTTTATTACCAAAAATAAAAATACATATAGTGTATGAAATTAAGGATCCTATAAAAAAATACACTAGGAGTACTATACTGACATTAGGTATATATGACATTTATTTTCTCAAAACCTATATCTTTAACAAGCTTAAAACCCACTCTGTGTACAGGCCGACATGGCTGCAAACCGCAGAGTTGAACGCATCTGGACTAAGCCGTCAACTTCGGAAATTCGCATAGACCTGGAGGTCTTTGCGGGCAATGCGGTACGAATACCAGTGCCAGCCCTGAGGACGGAAAAAACATATGCCCTCATGATCATAGCCCCCTTGGTTTGAGTTTTTTACAAAAATGAACTTACAATGCAACCTGCCGATTGCGATGCCGCGCGGGTGGCGGGGGCTGATCGTGTTCGTGCCGCATGGCGACGCAAAGGACCCCACTTGTTCGCCAGCACTTTACGACGAGATCTATGGGGTTTTGGTTTCGTGCGGCATTGCGGAGATATGACGACGCAGTGTGGCGTCTAATGACGCGCGCAATCCATGTCATACCTATGTGATGCCTAGCGCCACCATATTGACAACAAGCAATCCGAGATATCTGGATAACCCATTGAAATATATGGTGAGCCCTGCTGGGTTCGAACCAGCGACCTACTGATTAAAAGTCAGTTGCTCTACCGACTGAGCTAAGGGCCCCCCGACCTGAACCGGATAGGGTTCAAAGGAGAGCGCTTCCCCTAGTGGCGGTGGGGTGACTGGTCAAGCGCCTTTGGTCGGTTAAATCGCGATTGCAGGTGACGAATGGTTAAGCCTGTCATCGGGTCGCGCCAATCGGGGGCGACCATTGCGGTAGGCGTAAGGACAAAACCGCGCGAACGAAGGCCAGGGTGCGGGATGGAGAGCGCTGGATTGCTATCGGCCCACATGCCGCCAGACCATAAGAGAATATCGAGATCCAGCACGCGTGCACGCCAGCTTTGGCCGCGCCGTACGCGCCCGAAATGGCTCTCGATGTCGTGCAAGCGGGCAAGCAGTGCAGGGGGGGTAAGCTGCGTCGCGATCACCGCTGCCGCGTTGGCAAAGCGGCGCGATGAAGGCCCCATCGGGCTTGATTGGATAGTGGCCGAATGTGCGAACACATCGATATCGTCCATCTCCAGCGCGGCAATCGCGTGCGGAATGATGTTATTTGGTGTGCCAATGACGGGATGTGGCTGATTTGAACCTATGCCAATGAGATAGAGATGCGACAGATCAAATATCCTCGGCAAGGCGGGTGTATAACGCTGGCCTGCGGTCGCGGAAGAAGCCCATGCTGGCACGATGCGCGCGGGCTTGGTCTAAGTCAAAGGTCGAGACTAATATGCCGGTTTCGGCATCATCAAGGTCGCATACCACATCTCCCCATTCATTGGCGATGAAGCTGGTGCCGTAGAATTTTTGTGCCGTTTGACCATGGTCGTCTTCGTTGCCGACCCTGTTGGCTGCAATGACGGGCATACAGTTTGACACCGCATGGCCAACCATTGCGCGCCGCCACATATGCCGTGTGTCCAAGGTCGCATCCTGCGGCTCGGCACCTATGGCTGTAGGGTAGAATAACAGCTCAGCGCCCATCAGCGCCATTGCGCGCGCGCATTCTGGGTACCATTGGTCCCAGCAGATGCCGACGCCAATAGTTGTGCCGAACACGTCCCAGACCTTGAACCCAGTATTGCCGGGGCGAAAATAATATTTTTCCTGATAGCCAGGGCCGTCTGGAATATGGCTTTTACGATATACGCCCATGATGTCGCCATTGGGGTCAATCATCGCGACACTGTTGTAGAAATGCGCCCCATCGCGTTCAAAGAAGCTTGTGGGGATGGCAACATTAAGCCGCTTAGCAAGTTTTGCCATCGCCTTGACGGCGGGATGTTCCAAGACGGAGCGCGCCAGCGCAAAATGCTTTTCCTCCTGCGTTTTGCAGAAATAGGGGCCAGAAAATAGTTCGGGCGGCAGGATGATTTGCGCGCCCAGGTCCGACGCCTGCGACACAAGGTCACTGACGGCATCGAGGTTTTCGGTTTCGCTTGCCGCTATGGGCAGTTGCAACGCGGCGACGGTGATATCTCTGGTCATGCCGCGTCTATAGCCGCACCCCGAAACGTGCCGCAATCATGATTGTCGCTAGATACAATATTATTGTTACGACGATACCCGAGGTTAATGCGACCCAGAAGCTGAATCCTGCGCGCAAGAGCCATGGCATGAGTAAAAACATCGGTAGGCTGGGCAAGACATACCAAAATGTAGCCTCGGCATGGTTGGCGATGACCAGCGGATCTGTGGTATCGCGCCATAGCCAAATCATACCAATCACCGAAATTAGCGGCAGCGAGGCGATTAACGCCCCCACCGCCGGTGCTTTTCGGCCAATGACAGCAATTAATGCGATAATGATTCCCGAGAGGATCGCACGAATTGTGAATGCCGTCACAACCCTATCAAGGCCGTTTTTTGAACAGCAAAGTCATGCGATCGGACTCGCCAATCGCTTCATATTTCGCGCGGTCGACATCTTTCAGGCGCAATGCAGGTGGAAGTGTCCACACCCCATCTGGCCAGTTTGCGCTGTCTTTCGGGTTGGCATTGATCTCGCTCTTGGCGACGAGCTCGAAGCCGTTTACCTCCATGAATTTGATGATATCCGCTTCGCGCATATAGCCTTTAATGCCGTCGGTGTAGCTATAGGGGGCATCGGCCTTGGCGCGGTGTTGTTCGATGCCGATAAGCCCATCTGGCTTCAAAAGGTCACGCATAGCCTTTACTTCGGCGTCGGCGATGTTCCAGTTCATGATGTTATGCATCATGCGCATGATCAATATGCGGTCGAACGTTCCTTTCGCGCCTTCGGGAATTTCGCTTAAGGAAAAAGCATTGAAATCGGCGGCTGGCCGGCCGGATACGGCGGCAACGTCGGACGGAAATTTGCCAACAGCGGCGGCAAGACCTTGCTTTTGCTGGTCACTGAAAAAGGTTTTTGTTCCGAAATACAGGCCCGTGTATTTGCCATTTTCATTGATGTAGCGGCCGAGGATGCGTGACACCCATTCGCCGCCCGGTGCATATTCACCGACAACATGATCTGGGTGCACACGGAAGAATTCCAGTGTTTCGGCAGGGTGACGATATATGTCGCGCTTTGCATCATTGGCCCGAGCTGGGTCCGCAAGGATTTGCGCAAGCCGTGCCTGATGCGCCTTATGCATCGTGTCATGCTCGGCTGTACTGGACATATGGTGGTCGGCCAAAGCAGGCACGGCCAAGGTTGCTGCTGCGAGTGCGTACACAATTGATTTCTTCATGGGATATCCTCTCCAATACAACTAAACTGGTATTTGTTGGCTTGAACAGTGAAAGCTGCCGCCGCCCGTTAAAACGGCGTCCGCCATCACGCCGACAACCTGTCGGTCGGGGAATAAGGCGGCCAGTGTGGTAATCGCCGCATCGTCATTCTCCGCACCATAAATCGGCACAACGACACTGTGGTTGCCAATGTAAAAATTCATGTAGCTTGCAGGAACAGCTTCCCCATCTTGTATGAAACGCCCGACCGAGGGCATATTGCTCACCTGACAACCAAATGCTTCGGCGCGTTTGCGTGCATCGTCGAAAGCGGCGCTATTTGGATCGTTGGCCCCTGCGCCTTGTGGAATGAGGATGTGGTTTACCCCAATAAAACGGGCTAGATTATCGATATGCCCGTCTGTGTGATCATTACTCAGGCCATCGCCCAACCACAGCAAGCGGTCGATCCCAAGGTCGTCGCGCAGCCGCGCTTCAATCACCGTCTTGTCGAGCGTGGGATTGCGGTTGGGGTTTAGCAAGCAGTCCGCCGTCGTTGCAGCAAGCCCTTGGCCGTCCACATCGATTGATCCACCTTCTAAAATCCAATCGGCCCTGCGGATCTCTAATCCAGCGGACGCTGCGAGTTCTGCACCAATGGTCCTGTCACCCGGGTAATCATAACGGCCACCCCAGCCATTGAACCCAAAGTCGCGGGCGATGCGGCGGTCGCCGTCCTTGACGATGATACAGCCAGTATCGCGCAGCCACACATCGCCGATGTGGCGCTGTTCAACATGAATGCCGCTATCGACGAGATTAGCGGCAATCTCTGCAGCCTCGGCGCTGCCCGCAATCACATGCACGCGTTCGCCCTGTCCAGACGCATGTACGGCGTTGGCAAAGGCAGCAATTTGCTGCTGTGCCCTTTGCAGCGGCGCTCCCCAAGCGTCGGCTGAGCTGGGAAAACCAATCCAGACGGCCTCATGCGGAGCCCATTCAGCGGGCATGCGAAATGCCATTGCGTTACTTTCCGCTGCGGCTTTTGTCGCGGACGGCCCGGAATTCGTCGCCATCGTTCCAATTGGGCCATGCATCGGTCATCGCTAGCATCCGTCCGACGCGATAATAGAGCTTCAAGTCGGACATGACGCCCGACCAATCCCATTTTTCGTCAAACTCGTCGCTAGGGGCGTGGTAGCGGTTTTTTTCATAATCTTCCGCTGCCGCTTTGGCAGCAGCTTTTCCGCCGGTCACCAAATCATCGCCACCCTCGAAATATACCATTGGCACGCCAAGCTTGGCGAAGCTGAAATGGTCTGAGCGATAATAAAAGCCCTTTTCCGGCGTTGGTTCCATCTCCGGCGTACGGCCTTCTGATTTCGCCGCTGCCTCCAGATAGATATCCAACTGCGACTTGCCTTTGCCGATTACGGTTAAGTCCTTTGCAGGCCCCGACATGGAAAACGCGTCCATGTTTACGCCGCCAACGGTTTGCGACAGGGGAAAAACGGGATTTTCTGCATAATATTTTGAACCAAGAAGGCCACTTTCTTCCGCAGTGACGGCAAGGAACACAACCGACCGCTCTGGCGCGCCGGCTTTGGCAAAGCCCTCCGCCAATGCAACAAGTCCTGCGGAGCCGGTTGCGTTGTCTACTGCGCCGTTGCAAATGTCATCGCCATCTGCTGCCGCCGTGCAGCGGCCCAGATGGTCCCAATGCGCGGTGTACAGCACATATTCTTCCGGCCGTTTCGTGCCCTTCATAATCCCAACAACATTTTTGCTGGCTTTTCGCGCGATGTCATTTTCAAAGCTGAGCGATGCAGTGAGGTTCAATGGCACGGCTTTGAAGCCCTTCTGCTTTGCTGCAGCCATTTGTTTTTCAAGGTTTTGGCCCGCTGCGGCAAATATTTCCTTCGCAACAGATTTTTGAATCCAGCCATTGGCTTGCGTTTGGCTTTTGCCGCCATCTTTGGATTGGGCCAAAAACTGTGTGCCCGTCCAACTGGAGTTGACGACGTTCCACCCATAAGCCGCAGGTGCGGTGTCGTGGATGATCAGGACGGCAGCCGCACCCTGACGCGCCGCTTCTTCATATTTGTAGGTCCATCGGCCATAATAGGTCATGGCCTTGCCGCCAAAGGGGCCTTCTAAGCTATCGTTTTCAAAGTCGGGGTCATTGACCATCACAACTACGGTCTTGCCCTTCACATCTACGCCTGCATAGTCGTTCCAGCCTTTTTCAGGCGCTACGATGCCGTGGCCAACGAAAACCATGTCGCTTTGCTTAATCTCGGTTTTCGGCGCTTCGCGATAGCTGCCAATGACATATTCGCTACCATAGGCAAAGGACATGGCCTTCCCGTTTTGGTCGGCAATGCGCAGTGCTGAGACATTCTTGGCGGTAATTTCGATCAGCGGCACGTCTTGGGTCCAGCTCCCGTTGTTACCGGGTGCAAGCCCTGCTGCCTTAAACTTCGATATCAAATATGCGACGGTCTTTGCTTCTCCTGCGGATCCTGGTGCGCGACCTTCATAGCTATCCAGCGATAGTTCGCGCGTGACGTCTTTCATCGTCTGCTCCGACAAAGCAGGGACATCGATTTGAGGTAATGCCGACACCTCAATATCAGGCGATGCTGATTTCTGGCAAGCAGACGTCAAGGCAAGCGCAGAAATAACGGCCAAAGAAAGCAGGCGCATGAAATTCTCCTAAGGGGAAATATTATTGCGCACCTTGTGCCAGACCTGTCGATTGCGCTCAAACAAAAAAGGCGGCCACAAGGACCGCCTTTTTCGTAAATGTATTTTGAAGATTAACGCGAATAGAATTCGACGACCAAATTTGGTTCCATCTTCACTGGGTAAGGTACTTCGTCGAGCGTTGGGACGCGTGCAAAGGTGACCTTATCATTACCGTCAACGGCAACATATTCAGGAATGTCGCGCTCTGCCAGGCCCTGTGCTTCGATAACCAACGCCATTTCCTTGGCTTTCGCACCAAGGCTGATAACGTCACCAACGGCAACCTGACGGCTGGCGATATTGCACTTCACGCCATTGACGCGGATGTGACCATGGCTGACGATTTGACGTGCGGCAAAAATGGTTGGCGCAAACTTGGCGCGGTACACAACCATGTCCAAACGACGCTCAAGCAGACCAATAAGGTTCTGCGAAGTATCGCCCTTCATGTTGCTGGCTTCTTGATAGGCGCGCTTGAACTGCTTTTCAGTTACATCGCCATAATAGCCCTTGAGCTTCTGCTTGGCGCGCAACTGAATGCCGTAATCGGACAGCTTGCCTTTGCGGCGCTGACCATGCTGGCCTGGGCCATATTCGCGCTTGTTTACAGGTGATTTTGGACGTCCCCAGATGTTTTCGCCCATCCGGCGGTCAAGTTTGTACTTCGAGCTTTTGCGCATCGACATAATCAATCTCCAATTGCTAACAACGTTGTTTCCGGTACCGCGCGACACATCTGCGATGTGCCGGACACCTGCTTCACCGGAATGCAGGGTCGATTGCGAAGCGGCGCCTATGGCTGCAGATGGCGCTTATGTCAACATCTGGCTCGACTTTGCCGACGCTGAACCTTAAACGCGCTGCGATGAGCAGCACAGTCTATCCCGTTAAACCCGAAAATTGCGACACCATGACTGAAGTTCGGGCAGGCGTCGACGCCGTCGATGCCCAATTGGTCGAACTTCTTGCTGTTCGCTTTGCTTATATGGATGCTGCCGCGCGGATAAAAACAGAACGTTCAGCGGTCCGTGACGAAGCGCGCAAGCAACAGGTTCTGACCAATGTGCAAACGGCTGCTGGTAAAGCGGGTATACCCGTCGAAGCTATTGCCGACGTATGGGAGCGTATAGTTGAAGCCTCCATCGCCTATGAATTCGATAAATGGGACGCCAATCGCGCCTGATTATTAGATTCCAGTGCTCATCTGCGGAGGCATAGTGGTACCTGCCTTGCCCTTTACAGACAATTCCGACGCAGACTCTGCTTGATCCCATTGCTCTTGGGTCTTGCACTGTTTTTTCGCGATGCGGCTGCCGGTTAACCCTGTGGTGCGGCAGATACGCTTTGGTTTTACTTTTTGCACTGCTGGTGGTGCAGCATCTGCGGCGCTCACCGCTGGCTCGGTTGTGGAAGACGCCGCTAGCAATATGCTCAGTATAATCGTGCTTGTCATAAAACGCTCCTAATTTTGCCATGGTGTAACAACTGAAACTTTTGACACCAAGATCCTAACTTTCGGGTCGTCGTATTCTATTTAACGTCGTCAGTACACCGCGCAACGTCCTGACCTCAAGCGCATTCCATGCAGGCTTCGTGAGCAAATTGCGCAATGTGCGGCGCGTTACCGGCGCGCGGTCGATGGGTGTGAAATAGTTCAGCGGCTCAAGCATGGCGTCCAATTGCGCGATGAGACCGTCAAGTTCAAACTGTGATGCGGGCGGTTCCAAATCCGTTTTGGGCGGGCTGGATAAACTTTGGGTCTTTGACCATTCATAGGCGCATAGGATGACCGCTTGCGCTAAGTTAAGCGAACCAAATTCGGGATTGATCGGTACGGTGATGATCGCGCGGGCAACATTGACCTCGTCGCTTTCAAGGCCAGATCGCTCGGCTCCGAACAATATTGCGCTTCGCCCCGTATTACCAAGAACCTCTTGGGCCGCGACTTCTGGTGTAATGACTGGCTTTGTGACGCCGCGTTTGCGCACGGTTGTGGCATAAACATGGGAAATGTCGGCAGTTGCATCGGCAAGCGTGTCGTAAACTTGGGCATTGGCCAACACGATGTCTGCACCCGATGCTGCGGGACCAGCGGAAGGGTTCGGCCAACCATCGCGCGGCGCAACGAGGCGCATTTCGGTTAGGCCAAAGTTCAACATTGCGCGCGCGGCCTTGCCGATATTTTCGCCCAACTGCGGACGGCATAGAATAATGATTGGCGGCACACTCATTTTTGTGCTGCTTCAACCACGCTCCCGGCGAAATCTTCAAAATCCTTAGCTTCGCTAAAATCTTTGTAGACTGACGCGAAACGAATGTAGGCGACGCTGTCCAGTGCCTTGAGCCCATCCATCACGAATTCACCAATCTGCTTGGATTCAATTTCACTTTCACCCAGCGTTTCAAGCTGCCGCTGGATCGCCGAAGCAAGTTTTTCAATCTGCGTATTGTCAACCGGTCGCTTGCGACACGCGACTGATAGCGAACGTTCTAGTTTTTCTCGATCGAAGGGTTCGCGCTTACCTTCGGTCTTGATTACCAAAAGTTCACGCAATTGGATGCGTTCAAAGGTTGTGAAACGTCCGCCGCAACCCTCGCACTGCCGCCGCCGGCGGATAGCGCTATTGTCTTCGGTAGGACGGCTGTCCTTGACCTGGCTATCGTCATGTCCGCAAAATGGGCAGCGCAATTATTTTTCCTGATTCTTTTTCTTGTTTACATGGCGGTACGCGACGATGCCCGCACCAATCAACGCGCCTGTGGCGAGCCCGATAGGGGCAATAATGCTAGCAGCCGCACCAATGGCTGCACCACCAGCAACTTTTTTAACCGTGTCTTGGTCCGCCAAATGCTTGCCCGTATGAAACGCGTCCTTGGTCGCGCCCCAAAGCTCATCGGCTGCTTCACCTACATAATGTCGGGCCTGATTTGGAATGCTTTCGGCCGCAAGCTGCTCGGGGGTTTTAGCGCCACAATTGGCGCAGAACTTCGCGCCGCTGGCATATTCGGCGTTACACTCGTTACAAAACCCCATGGTCATTTCCCTTCTGTGTATTAGATGGGTAAGTCACCTTTATAATTCAAGACGGGTAGATTGGGAAGCGGCTGCACAATTCGCGCACACGAAGACGGACTTCGGCTTCGACGGCAGGATCGCCATGCTCGCCCTTTTGGCGCAGACCCTCAAGAACGTCTGAAATCATATGGCCAATCTCACGAAATTCAACTGCACCAAAGCCGCGGGTTGTGCCCGCAGGCGAACCGACGCGAATGCCGCTGGTCTTTACAGGGGGCAGCGGATCATTTGGTATGCCGTTCTTGTTGCACGTGATTGCGGCGCGCTCAAGCGCTTCGTCAGCATCGCGCCCGCTAATCCCGAGCGGGGTGAGGTCGACCAAAGCCAAATGGGTATCTGTACCGCCTGAAACGAGGTTGGCGCCACGTTCATGCAGCGTGGCGGCAAGTACCTTGGCATTGGCAATTGTTGCTGCGGCATAGGTTTTAAAGTCGGGGCGAAGTGCTTCACCAAATGCTACGGCCTTGGCAGCGATGACATGCATCAATGGACCGCCTTGGAGCCCCGGGAAGACAGCAGAGTTGATCTTCTTGGCGATTGCCTCATCATTGGTCATGATCATGCCCCCACGGGGCCCACGGAGCGTTTTATGGGTTGTATTCGTGACCACATGCGCATGTTCAAGTGGGTTCGGATGCACGCCGCCTGCAACTAGACCAGCAAAGTGCGCCATATCGACATGGAAAATCGCACCCACTTCGTCAGCAATGGCGCGGAAGCGGGCGAAATCGATGATGCGCGGATAAGCGGAGCCACCGGCGATGATGATTTTCGGCCGATGTTCCTTTGCAAGACGCTCAACTTCGTCGAAATCGATCAGGTGGGTTTCAGGATGTACACCAAACTGCACAGCTTTGAACCATTTGCCGGACATCGCGGCCTTTGCCCCATGCGTAAGGTGGCCGCCGGCATCGAGGCTCATGCCTAGAATGGTATCGCCGGGCTTAACCAAAGCGAGCATGACAGCGCCATTGGCTTGCGCACCGGAATGTGGCTGCACATTGGCAAAGCCAGCGTTGAACAGCGTCTTAGCCCGTTCAATCGCAAGCGTTTCAACTTCGTCAGAAGGCGCGCAACCTTGGTAATAACGCTTGCCCGGATAGCCTTCGGCATATTTGTTTGTGAACACCGAACCTTGCGCTTCAAGCACCGCTTTCGAAACAATGTTTTCCGACGCGATTAGCTCAATCTGATTTTGTTCGCGGTCCAATTCATGCGCAAGACCCGCAAAGACTTCCGCATCGGTTTCGGCGAGGCCGCGCGTGAAAAAGCCGTCGGGCTGGACATCGGAGAGATCATTTGCTGGACGCGTGCTCATGCTGGTTCCTTGGTCGTGATTGGGTTGGATAATTTGTCAACGCGGCGTTGGTGACGCTCACCACCAAAGTCTGTTGAGAGAAATGCATCAATACAGGCTTTTGCCATTTCGATGCCAATCAGGCGAGCGCCCATGGCAATGACGTTGGCGTCATTATGTTCGCGGGCAAGCCGCGCCGAAAGCGGTTCAGACACCAAGGCGGCACGTGCGCCAGGGTTGCGGTTTACCGCAATGGAAATGCCAATGCCTGATCCGCACAGGGCGATGCCGCGCTCGGCCGAACCATCGGCTATCGCTGCTGCCAAGCTGTAACCGTAATCGGGATAGTCCACGGACGTTTCGTCATGCGGGCCGAGGTCAGCGACATTATGGCCCAAGCCGCGCAGATAGTCGGCCAGCGCTGACTTCAGCGCGACTGCAGCATGATCTGAGGCAATGGCTATACGCATGGCACATCCTGTAGCAACATGAGTCGGACTACGCCTCCCCTATGGGAGCACGCTGCAAAAGGCCATGCTGAATTTCCCCGATTGCGCGGCTTATCCACCATCTTTATGTAGCGATAATGCTTAATGCCGTTTTGTCCATCGCCATGCTTTCCGCTATCCTGCTGCTGTTCGGCGCATGGAAACGATGGCGAGGCGATGGGAGCAGCCAGCAAATGTGGCTTATGGTGGCAGCGGCTTTGGTTATTTTCGCCAATGTCGCGATTTGGGTTGTCCCCGACAAACAAGGCAAAAGCCTGGTAACCGAGGCTGGCTAACTCACTTGATTGGCGAGTTAGGATCCAGCCGGAAGTCGAGATAGTTATTCACGGACGCCATCAGCATATCCATTTCATTTTCGAAGAAATGGTTGGCGCGCGGAATCTCGTCGTGGTGGATGGTGATGTGCCGTTGCGTGCGGAGCTTATCGACCAGCTTTTGCACTGCATTCGGGTTCACGACTTCGTCATTCACGCCTTGAATGATGATGCCCGATGAAGGGCAGGGCGCCAGAAAGCTGAAATCATACATGTTTGCAGGCGGTGCAACCGAGATGAAACCGCGAATTTCAGGACGGCGCATCAAAAGCTGCATGCCAATCCACGCGCCAAAGCTGAACCCTGCGATCCACGTCGTTGACGCTTCAGGGTGAAAACTTTGTACCCAATCAAGCGCTGACGCTGCGTCGGACAGTTCGCCAATGCCATTGTCGAATTCGCCTTCGCTTCGACCGACCCCACGAAAGTTAAAGCGCAGCACGCCAAATCCGCGGGCCACAAAGGTTTTGTAAAGCTGCTGCGTGATGCGGTCGTTCATCGTTCCGCCCGCTTGCGGGTGCGGATGCAATATCATCGCAATCGGAGCACGTGGGCGCGGTGGCGGCGAAAAACGCGCTTCAAGGCGGCCTTCTGGACCAGGGATAGCAATTGCGGGCATATTATAGTTCGATTCTTAGAAATGTGTGCCGAGCGGTACCCGACGGTTCGGGCTTTGCAGGAAGTTGAAGCGCTATATAGAAGGAATGACGATTTTCGCAACTGTCATGGAAACTATGCCCAACCAACCACGTATCTATCTGGACCACGCTGCCACCACGCCGATTATTCCGGCGGCGCGCGAGGCAATGGCAGACGCGATGCTGCGCTGGGCCAATCCATCATCTCCGCATCAAGAGGGCAGAGCTGCCCGTTTTGCGCTTGAGGACGCACGCAGACGTATAGCAGCCGCGTTGAATTGGGACGGCGAAGTTATTCTTACGAGCGGGGCAAGCGAGGCCATTGCGCTTGGCTTAAGGGACACGGGGGCGGTGGCGAGTTCAGTCGAGCATGATGCGGTGCTTGCGGTGGCTGGCCCAACACGGGTGCCTGTCTTTGATAATGGATATGTCGATATCAGTGCAATAACCGACAATGCGCGATTTGCGGTTCAGTCGGTGAACAATGAAACGGGCGTTATACAACCCATGGCGGATATCTTAGCTGCTGTGCGAAAAGTTGGTGGTGTATTCTTCGCTGACTGCTCGCAGAGTGCTGGGAAATTACCACTGCCCGATGCAGATTTAATCTCGATTTCCGCACATAAATTGGGTGGACCGCCGGGGATGGGGGCATTGCTCGTGCGCAATCTTGGGCTGCTGTCGCCAACTGGCGGGCAGGAGCAAGGCTATCGGCGTGGAACCGAGAACTTACCCGCAGCGATCGGATTTGCCGCAGCGCTGGAGGCGGGTTTTGCTTGGATGGAGACGGCGGTTCGTCTCCGCAAAATGTTGGACGATGCGATTGTAGCCGCTGGCGGCGAGGTTGTGGCAGCGTCAAGCAACCGGCTGGCGACTATCGGCAGCTACCGGATGGCAGGCGTTGCAGCCTCAAGCCAGCTTATCAATTTCGATATGGCTGGCATCGCTGTCTCGGCTGGCAGTGCGTGTTCTTCCGGAACATTAAAGGCCAGTCATGTGCTTGGCGCCATGGGCTGGGATGATAAATCTGCATCTGAAGTCATCCGGGTCAGCTTTGGTGCAGATACGGACGCGACCGACGTCACCCGCTTCATCGACGTCTGGTCTAGCATCTCCGCACGGTCAAAAGTCGCATGATCTATCTGGATTATCAAGCAACTACGTCACTTGCCCCTGAGGCATTTGCTGCGATGGAACCTTGGCTGAAGACCGGCTTTGCCAACCCGCATAGCGCACATGCAGCGGGCAGGGCGGCCGCCGCTGCGGTTGAGGTGGCCCGTGATCAGGTTGCCGCTTTGTTGCCAACGGGCGGGCGCGTGATCTTTACCTCAGGCGCGACAGAAGCGATCAATCTGGCGATTATGGGATGTGGTTTGCCGGTAAGCGCTGTTGCGACGGAGCATGCGGCGGTTTTGGATTGTGTGCATGCGCGCCATGGTGACGTTCTTCCGGTAAATGTAACGGGTGCCCTCGTAAAACCTTTCGCGTCGGGTGATGGGAATAAAGAATGCAGACTGTTCGCCGTCATGCTCGTGAACAACGAAATCGGGACTATTCAACCCATTGCTGAAATTGCAGCAGCCGTGCACGCCCAAGGCGGGCTGTTGTTGTGCGACGCTGTGCAAGCATTCGGCCGGATGCACATCCCCAACGGCCCGGATGTGATCGCAATCTCCGCGCATAAAATGCACGGACCAAAGGGCATCGGCGCTTTATGGGTGCGTGACGGGATTTCACTCACGCCACAAATGCTTGGCGGTGGGCAGGAACAGGGCATGCGCTCCGGCACGTTATCGCCCGCTTTATGCGTGGGATTTGGCGCAGCTGCAAAATTGGCTGCGGATCGGATGAAGGCTGACGCGGCGCATGTGGCCACTTTGTGGAACCACGCCATGGCGGCGTTTTCTGATTGGACGATCAACGGTTCGGCTACGGCGCGCTATAAAGGCAACCTTAACATCCGCCGTGACGGAGTGGACGCTGCGCGGCTGATTTCCGAATGCAGAAACATCGCCTTTTCCGTCGGCAGTGCTTGCGCAAGTGGTTCCGGACGACCAAGCCATGTGCTGCGGGCAATTGGCCTGACGGACACACAGGCAAAATCTTCCATCCGCTTGGGCTTTGGCCGCTATACGACAGTCGAAGAGATTGATATTGCAGCCCATGCAATCAACCGTGCAGCAGAGGCGATGTTATGATCAAAGTCACGTTCATCAACGCTGATGGCGATATTCAGGAAGTTAATGGTGTCGAAGGGCAAAGCCTCCTCGACGTGGCACAAGCAGCCGGACAACCGCTTGAAGGGACGTGCGAAAGCCAGATGGCTTGTTCGACGTGTCATGTAATTATTGATAAGGATTGGTTCGATAAGCTCCCCCGGTCTGTTGAAGATGAAGAGGATATGCTTGACCTCGCCAGCGGTGCACGGCGCACAAGCCGTTTGTCTTGCCAGATTATCCTGACCCTGGATCTCGACGGGTTAGTTGTCTATATTCCGGCAGAAAGCCGAAATATGCAGGGGCTGTAACGCCCTTCACTTCCCATTCACGAAAAAGCGCCTATATAGGGCGGTGCCGGGTTCGCCCGGCTATGGTGATAAATTGCGATGTGCAATAGATGCAGCGGACCCGGGGGCGGTACCCGGCAGCTCCACCAAAATCTCTGTTAATCAGAGGTCTTGGAGGGGCTGAACTAGGATCGACGTGCGTTGAAAAGCATTGTTTTTGCCCGGCATGAATAAGCCGTGAAATGGTTCATAACCAATAGGTGCAAACGATAACTCAGCACTTGCTCTCGCAGCGTAATTTTGGGCCTCACGGTCTAAACTTACACTAAAAGAACGCGGCCGAACCGGCCGGGCAACAGAAAGGTTACAGCGGCCCCCCGGAGCCGGGCAACAGAATCCGGGACCCTTTTAATACGCGCATGCTGGGCAACAGCCCCCCCACCTATCCAGCAATGCAAGGGGCAGCGATGCTCTAGCGTCAATCGTCCAAACCTCGTCGCGTCGTTAAAAATCTTGGCTGTCAGGCGAGCGAAACAAGATCGGCGGCCTCCAATAACGCCAACCGCGCCAACCGGACTTTATCTAGCAAATCGGGGTCACCAACCTGGTCCGGCGCAATGGTTTCGGGCCAATACGTGTTAACCACTTCCGCTATAGCGTCCAACTTTGCCTCGTCGGCGATAAAGCGAGGGTCCACCGTCGCGGGATCGGCAACCACACGCAGGCGCAGGCAAGCTGGGCCACCGCCATTTGCCATGGATTGGCGCACGTCCACGGGCACAAGCTTGCAGATGGGGCCATTGCCAACGACCATCTCGGTCAGCCAGCCCCAAACGCGGACATTTTCTTGCGCCTCACTTGGTAAAATAAGCGCCATGCCGCCGTCGGGCAGCGTAACCAATTGGGCATTGAACAGATAGCTTTGGATGGCGTCGGCTAGGCTAACGCGATCCGCCGGGACGATGATGATCTCTGTCTCAGGCATGATTCGTCGAATGTCGGCATAGGTCTGTTCAGGGTTCTCGAACGCCAGTTCATGCGTGAGAAGTACATGCGCGTTCGCAACTGCCACAACGTCATTGTGGAATGCGCCGGCGGCAATCGCCATTTCGGATTGCTGAACGAACAAGGTTCTGTCCGGATCAAGCCTGTGCGCGCGGGCGATGGCCTTTGATGCTTCGATATGCTGCCGCGCCGGGAACGGTCCGCCTGTTTTGCCATAAACAAATATTTCGACACCCGCGTCACTATGCGTGGTGCATAACCGCATGAAATTGGCCGCACCTTCGTCGCCAAACGGCGCGGGCACGGGGCCATGCACAGCGAAATGCTGTTCATTAGCGAACGCGAGCTTCAACTGCGCAAGCGTTCGGGGCCACTCATGGCTTCTGTGCGCCATCGTGATTAGGTTGGCTACGGACAGATGGCATTTTCCATCTGCCGTGTCTGGGGCAGGGGATACGGTGGCCGCGTTGGCCGCCCACATGGCAGATGCGGAAAAGGCGGCCGCGCGGATATGTGGCTCTGCCGACTGCATGTCGGTGGAAAGCCCGGCGAGCCAGTTCTGGTTAGGGCGGTCGAGTGGCACGAAGAATCCTTGCGCCAGCCCAAGGCGAAGATTGGTTCGCATCTTTTCGATGCCCTGTAATGCGGCCGCTTTGGGGTGAGATGGCGCGCCTGCATTATGTGAAGAGGCAAGATTACCAAGGCTTAAACCAGCATAATTGTGGCTTGGCCCGATGATCCCATCAAAATTGATTTCGACCAACGCCACCTTATGATCGCTCCACATAAGTCACGATGTCGCCCGCGGAAATTCCAAGCATATGGGCGCAATCGGTGTCGATACTGACTTTGTCGCCTTGGTCATCAATCCACCCATAAGCGGCCTTAAACGCCTGCAGGCGGCCAAGCGTAATCAACTTTTTCTCGCCAGATTTATGTGCACCAACGGTCTCGCTGACGTGTGTTATCGCCACGTCTTTCGCTTCGCGAATACTGCGAATTTGGTCGGTGCGTGCGGTCATAGTTGGGCCACCGTCAAAAATGTCGACATAGTTTTCCCAGTCAAAGCCCTCATTCTCCAACATCCGCATTGCTGCGCGTCCCGATGGGTGCGGCACGCCAATGGCGGTTTTTGCGCTTTCCTGAAGCATCGCTATATATACGGGATGCTTGGGCATGAGGTCGGCGATAAACTGGTTGCCGAACTTCGCATTGAACTCGTCGGCTTCCTGAAAGCTCATACCAAAAAAGCGCCCAGCCACGCCGTCCCAGAATGGAGAGCCGCCTGCTTCATCAATAACGCCGCGTAATTCTGCGATAGTCCTATCTGCAAATCTTTGACGGTGGTTTCGGATGAATAGATAGCGGCTACGCGCGATAAGCATTCCAAGTCCGCCAGCGCGTTCTGCGGGGTGTAGGAATAGACCGCCGACTTCAGTCGTGCCCTCCAGATCCGTAGACAGGTTTAATATGTCCGCGCGGAAGGTGCGTTCCAGTTCCACACTATGCTGCGTAAGCGCGCCAATGCGGTAGCTGTAGAATGGCCATCTCTGCCCGACTTGGCCAAAAATCTGGCACGTGCCGCGCACTTCGCCGGTTTGGCTGTTTTGCAGAACAAATACATATAGGTCATCTGCGACTGCATCATCTGCACGGTCAAAACCGGCGGCGGACCGTTCCAACTTTTCCGATAACGCCCTTTTATCCGGAGGCAGATTGGTAAAGCCGCCGCCCGTGCGTTTTGCCATTTCATAAATCGGTTGGAGATCGTTCATATTGGCCGGACGAATGAGGAAGGTCATAGAGCCCCTTTTGCTGCTAAACGCATGATGGTCAGAGCGGACAACTGCGCGCGTTCAACCAGACTTTCGACGATAAGGAACTCGTCTTTGCTGTGAATATTGCCGCCGCGTACACCCATTGTGTCGACAACAGGGACGCCACAAGCTGCAATGTTGTTACCATCGCATACCCCACCGCTTGAACGCCAAGCGATGGACAGACCAAGATCAGTGCCGCACTGTTTGACTAGGCCGAATAGTTTTTCGGCCTCAGAATCTATCGGTTTCGGCGGACGGCCAAAGCTACCATGCAGATGGGCACGTACATCATGTTCACGTTCAATATCGGCGATGATCCGGCGCAAATCTTCGTCGGTTTGGGTTGCGATTTCCGGCGTGCGGGGCCGAAAGTTTACGCGCAATATCGCATGATCGGGCACTATATTGTTAGGGCCGCCACCGTCAATTTTTGCTGGGTTTACGGAAAGCCACTCATGCGACAGACGTTTGAGCCGAAGGGCTAGGTCCGCCGCTGCCAGAACGGCATTACGGCCATCATCGGGGTTGCGGCCAGCATGTGCGGCTAGCCCCGAAAAAATCACCGAGAAATTGCCACTTCCGCTGCGCGCGCCGGCAAGCGTTCCATCGGGCAAGGCAGGTTCGTACGTCAAAGCCGCCAGCTTGTTCTGCGCAAGTTCAGCAATCAGCTTAGTCGACGAAGGCGAGCCGACCTCCTCGTCACTGTTGATCAGAATTTGATATCCAGTGTGCGCAAGGCTTCCGGAAAGCTCTGCCGCGCGCAGCGCGGCGAGCATCACCGATATACCGCCTTTCATGTCGGCAACGCCTGGCCCGTTGAGCGTTCCGTCCTCTAACCAACGCAGTTGTTGAAATGCGTGATCGGCAGGAAAAACCGTGTCCATATGCCCAGTGAACAGCAATTGCGTCGGCGAATCAGGACGAACGGTGACCAAGAGATGCTGTCCATGCGCAACGGTCTTAATCGATCCGTCGGGGAGCACGCGGTCTACGGGTTCAGGGGCAACAAAGGCGACATCGCCGGGAAGGACAGTAAACGCATCAGCTAACATCTTGGCGGTCGCGGCCAACCCTGCCAAATTGCTTGATCCGCTGTTGACTGCTGCCCAAGTCAGAACTTGGTCTAGCATCTGACGCTGTTCGATTGTTTGAAGAACCTGTCGTTCGCTTGAGTTTAGCGTATGCATGATCTATTCTTAGCTTTGGTTGCCCAAAAGGGCCACCCCCAGCGTGCAGCCTATCCGACTTCCTTCGCGAGCGCGCACCATTCGGCGATGTTGACCGTCTCGGGGCGGCGGTCCTCAGCTATGCCAGTTTTATGGAGCGCCTCTAGCGCGCCGGGAACGCCTTTGAGGCTTTGACGCAGCATCTTGCGTCGTTGCCCGAACGCCGCGCCGGTCAGATTTTCCAAGACGGACATTTTAACGCCGCTTGCCGCTTCCTTGGGTGTGATATGCACCACCGCTGACATGACCTTAGGTGGCGGCGTGAACGCGGAGCGATGGACCGGCATGGCAATTGAAGCGTTCGACCGCCATTGCGCCAATATGGCAAGGCGTCCAAATGCGCCAGTGCCTGGCGCGGATACAATTCTATCAGCAACCTCGCGTTGGAACATGAGGGTAAGGCTTTTCCAAGTCGGCGGCCATGCGTTGCCGCCGAGCCAGCCCACGGCAAGTGCCGTCCCGACATTATACGGCAGGTTGGAAACAATGTGAAAAGGCGCGCCGATTTCTGCAAAAGGATCGATTTTCAGGGCATCCCCCTCAATCACGCGCAGTTTTCCTGGAAAGACCTCTGCGAGTTCGGCGAGTGCAGGCAGGCAGCGGTGATCTCGCTCCACGGCAACGACGTGAGCGCCAGCGCGCAATAAAGCCCGCGTGAGGCCGCCAGGACCAGGGCCGACTTCGTAGACATGCTCCCCTGCCAAGGGACCGGGTATCGAGGCAATTCGGTCCAGCAATTTCTCATCGAAAAGGAAATTTTGGCCAAGCGCCTTGCTTGCCGACAGGCCATGACGGGCAATCACTTCCCGAAGCGGAGGCAGTGGTTCTGTCATCAGCCAAAATCGGCAGCAGCTAAGCGATGCAATGCTGCGGACTCAGCCATCTTAATAGCTGCTATCATGGAATGTGGCAGCGCCTTGTCTTGGCCAGCTATACCGAAGGCTGTGCCATGATCAGGCGACGTCCGAACGACGGGTAAGCCAAGCGTGATGTTGACGGCGTCATGGAAGTAGAGGGTTTTCAATGGGATAAGTGCTTGGTCATGATAAGCGCATAACGCAGCATCATATTGCGCCCGCGCCTCCGCATGAAACATCGTATCTGCGGGCAGGGGGCCAATGACGTTGAAGCCTTCGCTTCTGACCTGCGCAATTGCAGGCTCGAATATATCAAGCTCTTCACGGCCCATATTGCCCGCTTCGCCGGCATGAGGGTTAAAGCCGGCCACAGCGAGCCGAGGATTTTCGATGCCAAAGTTGCGCTGAAGTCCCTTTGCTGTCGCGCGTAACCGCTGCCTTATCAACCTGCCATCGAGCTTACCCGCGACTTCAGCGAGCGGGATATGCGTTGTCATGGGGACCACCCGCAAGTCAGGACCGGCGAGCATCATCACTGCGTTGTTTTTCGAAACACCACAGCGTTCGGCGATAAATTCTGTTTGCCCGGGATGCGTAAAGCCAACGGCGTAAAGCTGTGATTTGGAAACTGGACCAGTTACCAACGCCGCCGTGCTGCCAGCTCGAGCAAAACCGATGGCCATTTCAAGCGCTTGGTAGGCGCAATGCGCTCCATCGAGGTCTGGGGTACCGGGGACGATAGATAAGCAATCATGCAAATGGATAACAGGCAAAGCGGTATCGAAATATTTGAACGTATCGGCGGGGTCGTCAATACGGACCACAGGGCCATTCCAGTGCGGAGCAAAGCTTGCTATATCGCCAATAGCAAAGAAAGGCGCCAACTCTGCCGAATGGCGCGCTTCCCAAGCTTTGCCGATGATTTCCGGCCCAATACCCGCAGGGTCACCAACCGAAACGGCCAGCGGCAGTTCCAGTCGGCCAAGAGGCATCAGTTATATTCGATGACGGCGTCGCGACGCAAATCGCGCAGGTAAATGCGGGCCCGCTTGTTGACACGCTCTTCTTCCAACCGCGACATGATCTCGTCGAAACTCTCGGACGCCGCCACTTCTGGTGCGTCACGGCCACACAGAACGAATACCCGCACACCATCCTGTAACGAACCATAAGGCGGCGTGGACTGACCAATTTGCAAATCCAACATCACCTGCTGGAGTGGCGCCGGTAAGTCGCGAATTTTGATGCCATCGCGATTGACGACATCTGCGCCAAGCTTCGCAGCCATTTCGTCGGCAACTCCACAACCGGCAATTTGCTGCGTCTCTTCGCTGAAGCGCTTCACAAGTGGAGTGACCTGCGCTTCGGCGGTGCCTGCCGGGAACGTAATCGCAATTTGTTTGAGACTTAGAACCGAATCCCGAGGATCCGACATCGCGACTTGCCGTTTGTCAATCAACAGCAATATGGAGATGCCGCCAGGAGATGCGACCGCTTGAACCTCATTGCTGTTCATGCCAGCGGCGGCGGTCGCCAGTGACGAGGGTAATTGCGCCAGTGACAGCCAACCTAGGTCGCCGCCGACAGACGCTGTGGATGCTTCTGAAAACTGCCGCGCATACGCAACAAAATTTGCACCCTGACGAAGCTGGTCGATAATCTTTTTTGCGTTTTCCGTGACCGCTGGCATAGCTTCAGGCGTTGCCGACAGGTAAATCTCCCCGAGACGATATTCGGTCGTACCCTTGGTGGCCTTAATGCGTTCAATAATCGCGTTGACTTCGTCATCGCTGACGTTTGCTGAGGGGCGCACATTGCGCGAAAGCAGCCGGCTCCATGACAGTTCGCCCTTAATCTGGCGCTTCAGCGTCGCGACCGATGCGCCAATAGAAGTCAAATATTTCTCGACTTGGCTTGCGGGCCGTTTGAAGTTTTGCTGCGCTACGCGGTCGAAATACTGGTCCACTTCAGCGTCGGTGACTTCAATTTTGTTGGCCGCAGCTTCTTGAATTTGTAGCGTTTCGTCTATCAAGTTTGTAAGAATTTGTGCACGAAAACGTGCCAACTCTTCTGGAGGGAGTTTGTTTTCGTTTGCAGCGACGATCAAAGCAAGGCGGTGATCCATATCAGTGCCGGTAATGATTTCACCGTTAACTTGCGCCGTTGCGCGTCGGACATTGGGATCATTTTTGCCAAACAATTGCTGTCCGTCTGGTGAGATTAAACTGGCATCATTTCCTCCAGAATCAGGAGTGGATTGCGCAATTAGCGGTGTCAGCGCTGTAGCGGAAATAAGCACGGCAGCGAAGGACAGACGCTTGAATAACTTCATCGATATTGATCCAGTACACAATCGGTTCGGGTGGCCAGTTAACCACTCACTGCTGAACAGCAGATGAGCGGAAAATGCCCGTCCGGGGATTAATTGCCAATGCCTTACACACCCAGATTGCGAAATGCCAGACGGAACAGGAAGCTGTTGCCGCGCTGCGAGTCGCCAACTGGTTGATAGTCGCGCCGCCATGTTAAACTTAAGGACAAACAATCGTCGTCATATGCAACGCCAAACCTATGGCGTATGGGGTCAAAGCCGTCAGAAAGGCTTGTTGGATCTTCCTGAGCGTTCGTAAGGTCAATGATAGTTGAACCAAATACGGACCAATATGGGGCAAGGCGAATGCGGCCTCCAACGCGAATTTCTTCACGATCTGCCAAATCCTCAACCGTTGGTCCGACGTTGCGGTTAAGCTTTAGATAGCCAGCCTGCACATATGTACCACGAGTGCCAACGGTGGCATCGATTTCGTTCCGGCGGATGGCAAGATTGTCTTTATCCAGACGAAACCGGTGCGTTAATTTCACGATATTTTTAAAGCGAAATTCGGACCGTCCGACGATGTCCGACGCATTGCCTGACAAGCCTGTGCCGTCGGGAAAGATGGACGATCGGCTCGATAGCCGGTAACTCTGCCCTAAATTGATGTCGGCGCTGAAGTCACTTTTCTTGAGTGCCCAGTCAAAACCGTACGTTATGCGGTAGTCATCCTCAAAACGATCATATCCGGGAAATCGGTTGAGGGCGAACAGGTTGCTGTCTTCCAAATCAACCGCGCGAGAATCTTCGTTAGGAATAGTTAGGTTGGAGATAGAAGGGGCCGCTACAACCTGAACGCGGGGTGTAAAAATTTGTGTTCCGCCGAAGGCCGCTCCTACAAATGGCCATCTTATATCTGCCGCAGCCGCAAAAATTCTGCGACTCTGCCATCCTGTGTCGCCCCGATAGATGGCTGTTAGCGTGCTTGCGTTTTCATCGCTGTGATAGACGTCACCGCGCGCAAGCATTGTGAACGACAATTCCTGACCCAACCCAGTGATCGTGCGCAAATCCCATTTTGCGGCTGCAAATGCGCGTTGCGTATCCTGACCATTTGTGCGGCCGATGTTTAAGCTATTTGCCTGCAACTGAAATGTGCCACCCACCACTGGTGTGTCGAGGCGCAGACGATAATCAAGTTCCGGTAGGGCGATGGGAGCAAGCCCTTGGCGGTCGCTGGTACGAAGGGTTTGAACTGCCCACCCAGCTAATGAAAAATAGCTTTTGTCGCTGATACGCTCAGCAGAAAATGTCGACCGAAGCCGGTCATCGCGGCTGATGTCATAGCGCCGCAGAAATGTGCGATCCGATGCAAAACGGCCAGAGGCGGAAATAGACCAATAAGGGTCAAACTGGAACTTTCCTGCACCTTCCAGATATCCGCGAAATACATTATCGCCATCTGGTCTTAGTGTACCGCTGGTGCTGATACGATTACTGTAGGTTCCGTAAGCAGACAGGTCGATTGCACCTTTTTTCTCAAGTGATCGAAAATTCACACGGGCTAAGGGAGCGGCATTGGAAAAAGCTGTTATTGCTGCAGTGGCATCCCGATTGTCTGCTATTCGCCAATAATAGGCTTGTTCCAACTCAACCCCATTGTTCCGGGAAAAGCCAATGCTAGGCACGAGAAATCCGGTCCCCGCCTTTGTATCCACGGGATGCGACAGGAACGGAAGCGGAATGAGAGGTAAACCGAACAGTTCAATCCGCGCGCCGTCGTAAACAACCCGTTTTTTGGCTGGATCATAAACGACCTTGATGGCCTTCACTTCCCAACTTGGTTTTTTAGGGCAACCATCGGCAGTCGCAACCTTGCACGCTGTGTATGCGGCATAATCCAGTGTGTATATGCCGTCTTTGCGCGAGCTGCGATTGGCGGCGAGGCGACTTTCGTCGGCGAGCACCACCAACATATTGTTGATCACACCGTCTTTCAGGGCATCGGTGAGTTCTATCTTGTCGCCATATGCCACATCGCCCTCTGGCCCGACAGCCCGGATATTTCCCTCTGCCACGACTTGACCCGTTGTGCGGTTCCACACGATATTATCGGCACGAACTGAATAGCCTTCACGGGTGGCAATCACTTCACCTTTGGCGGTGACGATTTCCGTGTTTGAATCATATTCAACGACCGCAGCAGAAAATCCGATCTGGTCGCTAGGTTGCTGCGATGCTGCTGACGCGGCCTCGGTTTGGGCAATCGCGATGGACGACATGGATCCGTAGCCGAGCAAAATCGGCATAAGCAAAATGCGGGAAAGGACAGGCCGAAGGGCGGGAATAATCATAAAACCGTTGAGACCTTTACCGCCGCTATTGCTGTGGGTCCACCCATGTTGCCGCGCAAGGCACAATTTGCGGTTAACCGTTCGCAATTTTGCACTATCTTTTACTTTAACCAAAGCGCGGATTAGGCCTATAGAAAGTTCCAAGACGACCCCAGCGGAAAGGCTGCTTAATTCCATGAAGATCAATTTTACCGATGCGCGGCCCCAAGATGCTGACGTACTCGCATTCATCGTTACCAAAGGTACGTTCGCCGATTTCAAATTTCCTTTGGAAAAAACGGACATCATTCATGCGACTGCAAAGCTCTCCCGGTTTGAGGGCGCGGCGGGACAAAATCTCCTGTTTATCCATGAAGAGGGCGGAAAACTTGTTCGAATTGTCCTGCTTGGTGTGGCCGAAGGCGACACAGCGGATTATCAGAAGGCTGGCGGCGATATTATCGCCAAGGTGCAAACATCGGGCGCAGAGCATATTGCTGTCCATGGCGCCAATCTGACTGCGCAACATGCTGCTGAGGTTGCTTATGGTGCCACCTTGCGTAACTGGCGCATGGACAAATATCGCACCAAATTGCCAGAGACGTCTAAGCCCACCGTGGAGGCATTGACTGTTGTCGCCGCGCCAGCAGAGGCGAGCGGTCATTGGACAAGCTATCAGGCCATCGCAGAGGGCGTTGCTTTGACCAAGGAACTGGTCACTGAGCCAGCAAACATCATTTATCCTGAAAGCTTCGTTGAACGTTGCCAGCATTTGAAAGAGTTGGGCGTCGAAATCAGCGTGCTGGATGATAAGGAGATGGCGGCGCTTGGCATGGGGGCGCTGCTTGGCGTGGCGCAAGGTTCACGTCGCCCAGCGCGCTTACTGGTGATGAAGTGGGACGGCATCGGCGGAACGCAAAAACGACCAGTGGCGCTTGTCGGCAAAGGCGTGACTTTCGACACGGGCGGTATTTCCATTAAACCTGCGGCTGGCATGGAAGATATGAAGTGGGACATGGGCGGCGCTGGCGCCGTTGCAGGCGCAATGAAGGCATTAGCTGGACGCAAAGCCAAGGCTTATGTGGTTGGCGTATGCGGCCTTGTGGAGAACATGCCTGACGGTAATGCGCAGCGCCCTGGCGACATCGTGACATCAATGTCTGGCCAGACAATCGAGGTGTTGAATACCGACGCCGAAGGGCGGCTTGTCCTTTGCGATGCCCTGCATTGGGTGCAGGAAAATTATAACCCTGAATATATTGTGGATCTGGCCACGTTGACCGGCGCGATCATTGTTTCGCTTGGCAGCGAATACGCAGGACTTTTCTCAAACAGCGATGAGCTTGCAGACAAGCTTACAGCAGCAGGCAAGGCATCGGGCGACCCGCTTTGGCGTTTCCCGCTGTCGAAGGCTTATGACAAGATGATCGACAGCCCGATTGCGGACATGAAGAATATCGGCGGTAAAGGTGCAGGTTCGATCACTGCTGCACAATTCCTTGGTCGTTTTATCAAGGACGGCGTGAAATGGGCGCATCTTGATATCGCCGGCACTGTTTGGGCGGACAAGGCTGGCCCGGTCTGGGACAAGGGTGCGACCGGATTTGGCGTGCGCTTGCTTGACCGTTTTGTTGCCGACAATTTCGAAGGCTGATTTGACCGGATCATGCAGGTCGATTTTTATCAGCTAACCCGCGACCCTGCTGAAAAAGTGCTCCCCTTTATCGCCCAACGCGTACTGGACGATAAGGGGCGGTTGTTGATTGTCAGCGACGACAGCGCACAATTGGATGCCATATCGTCTTCTCTATGGACGGCGAAGGCAGATAGCTTTCTGGCGCACGCCAAGTCGGGCGAGGGTGATGATACTCTTCAACCTATTTTATTGTCAGATCAAATAGATGCGCACAACGGCGCCCGTTTTATAGCGTTCGCCGATGGCAACTGGCGACCGGTCGAACAAGATTTTGACCGCGTCTTCTATCTTTTCCCGCCGAGCCATACAGACAATGCGCGCTCTGCTTGGCGCAATTTGGGTGAGAGTGTGGAGCGGCGCTATTGGAAACAAGATGGCGGCAAATGGATGCAAGGCCCATAAAGCTTGCACTCAGCGCCAAGCACCGTTAGAGGCGCGCGCAATTCCCCCCTATAAAAATGGAGCATATCATGGCGGCTACTCGCACTTTTTCAATCATTAAGCCCGACGCAACGCGCCGCAACCTGACGGGTGCAGTAACCAAGATGCTTGAAGACGCTGGCCTGCGCGTTGTTGCCTCAAAACGTATTCATATGTCGCGCGCACAGGCCGAAGGCTTTTACGCAGTGCATAAAGAACGTCCGTTCTTTGGTGAGCTCGTGGAATTCATGATCAGCGGACCAGTGGTCGTTCAAGTGCTTGAGGGCGAAAACGCCATGCAACGCAACCGCGACATCATGGGTGCAACCAACCCAGAGAATGCCGAGCCAGGCACCATCCGCAAGGAATTGGCCGAAAGCATCGAAGCGAACACCGTGCACGGTTCGGACAGCGACGAAAATGCGGCGATTGAAATTGCATATTTCTTCAAGCCTGAAGAAATAGTTGGATAAATTTGCATAACGCAATGTGGATTGAAGGTTGTGTCCTATTGATTGGGCACAACCTCTCCTACATTCGCTCGGTGTGTTTCAAAAGTCGCGCACCACATCCATCAGTTTTGATAGCTTCTTCGGGGCTACAGCGCGCCAGCTTTTGGCAACCCAGTCGTTAATGTGATCCCAATCGGTATCGCCAAGGTCCAGCCTGATACCGACCCACCCGTCGCCGAAATACGCGGGGCGGTAATAGCAATCTGCGTCGCTATCGATCAGCATGGTCTGTTCCTCAACGCCGCTAATTTTGACCAGCAAAGCAATCTTGCCGTCCCCACGATGATCGACCGAGACATAAGCGAATTTCTTGCCGCCGATAATGCCGAAGCACGGCATGCCGTGGGATTGGACTTCGTTTGACTCGGGCTGGGCAAGAGCGATGGCGCGGACTTGCGCAATCAAAAATTCCGGGTTGGTATCGCGCGCAACAAAATCGGCCAGCGTTTTGGGGTATAATTGATATTCCGCCATTTTTACGCGGTCTGCGAGTGTGTTTGCCGTATCGCCGGGCAAAATCGCCACTTCGATTTGGCCAAGCACGGGGCCGTCGTCCAGCTCCGCCGTAACCAAATGGACGCTAGTTCCCGCGACTGGATCCTTGGCTTGAATAGCCCTTTGATGGGTATGTAGCCCTTTATACTTCGGGAGCAAAGAAGGATGGATATTGAGCATGCGCCCATCCCATTTTGTGACAAATTCCGTGGACAATATCCGCATATATCCAGCCAATACGACATAAGTCGCGCCCGACTGGGTAATTGCTTCGTGCATGATGGCGTCATGGGCAGCGCGTTCAAGGCCGACATGCGATTTTGCAAAAACAGGAACGCCCTCAGTCGCTGCGATTTTCAGACCCTCTGCATCCGAGTTGTTACTCGCGACGAGCACGATTTCGTAAGGACAATTAGGGAGTTTTGCAGCGTATAACAACGCGGCCATATTGGTGCCCGCGCCGGATATGAGAACGGCAACTTTGGCTTTCATGACGTTACCACAATAGTGTCATGCTGAACTTGTTTCACCTCTGGTGACTGACGTTCCAGCATCCATGGTACCAAATCGACCGGAGCCATTTTGACAGATAGACCCTGAACCAAGTTCAGGGTGACGGTGAGGCTACTAGCCATTGTAAGTCGCAGTCCAATCGGATTGCGCGCTCCACGTTTCGATTGAGCCGGTAACGGTGCAACCTTTGCCTCCCGACGCAATATGCCCGATCGTATGAACAGTCTCACCAGCAGCCTCAAGCGCCGCCGTCACGTCCGCAACATCTGCGGAGGCAACCACGACGGCCATGCCGATGCCACAGTTGAATGTACGCGCCATTTCTTCGGGCTCAATATGCCCCTGCGCTTGCAAAAACGCCATCAAGCGTGGCTGTGTCCAGGCATCCGCATTCACATGGGCGTGCAGCCCTGCCGGAAGAATGCGTGGAATGTTTTCAAGCAAGCCACCACCCGTGATATGCGCCATCGCATGGATTTTTCCGGTGCGAACAAGGGGTAGCAATGATTTTACATAGATCTGCGTTGGCGCCATCAGCGCGTCGATCAGGATGACATTTTGGTCGAACAGAGCGGGGCGATCCAGCTTCCAGCCTTTGTCTGCCGCAAGCCTGCGCACCAAGGAAAAGCCGTTGGAGTGCACGCCCGAAGACGCGAGGCCCAAGATGACATCGCCTGCCTCAACCTTATCGGCGGTCAGGACTTGGTCGCGCTCAACGGCGCCAACGCAAAAGCCAGCCAAGTCATAATCACCATCGGAATACATGCCAGGCATTTCAGCAGTCTCGCCGCCGATCAGCGCGCAGCCAGCCAATTTGCAACCTTCGGCTATGCTCGCCACGACAGACGTCGCAATTGCATTGTCGAGCTTTCCTGTGGCGTAATAATCAAGAAAGAACAGGGGTTCCGCGCCCTGCACGATCAGGTCATTGACGCACATCGCGACCAGATCAATTCCCACGCCTTCGTGCCGTCCCGATTCTATTGCGAGTTTAAGCTTGGTTCCGACGCCATCATTGGCAGCGACGAGCAGCGGGTCATTAAATCCTGCTGCCTTTAGATCAAAAAACCCGCCAAACCCGCCAAGGTCTGCGTCCGCACCGGGGCGCCGCGTTGCTTTTGCCAATGGCGCAATGGCGCGCACCAACGCATTACCGGTTTCAATGGAAACACCCGCTTTGGCGTAAGTGTAGGATTCTGTGGTGTGATCTTTTGCGTCCATTTGCTGCCGTTAGCGAGAACAGGCTTGGAATTCCATGCCTATGTCGCCTAAAGATGCCGCGATGACAAATTTCCGAACAAAATGGCTGCGCGTAGCGGCGATCGGCTTGCCTTTGGCGCTGGTTGGCGGCGGGATTGTTGTTGCGCAGATTGAAGGACCAAAGCGGGGAATAGCGCCGATCGCCAGCGCGGGTGACTTTGAAGTTACAGGCGTTTCGGTCAATGTGCTGGGCAATAATGCCTTTGATGCTCGAGAGAAGGGTTGGGAAGAGGCACAACGCATTGCGTGGACGGCATTGTGGCGGAAAACCCATGGCAACGCCGCGGCGGGCTTGTCCGATTCGACACTGGACGGCATCGTTGCTGCGATTGTTGTCGAACAGGAGCAGATTGGTCCGCGCCGTTATGTGGCAAAACTTGGTGTATTGTTCGACCGTGCACGCGCCGGGCAATTGCTGGGTGTCAGCGGTGTAAAGAGGCGTTCTGCGCCATTGCTTCTCTTGCCGATAACTTATTCTGCAGGTGCGCCCACGGTTTTTGAACAACGCACATCGTGGCAGCGCAGCTGGGCCAAATATCGCACAGCGGACAGCAATATTGATTATGTGCGACCAAGCGGTGCTGGCGGCGAGTCGCTATTGTTGAACGCGGGCCAATCGGAAAGACGTAGCCGCCTCTGGTGGCGCACTATTCTGGACCAATTTGGCGCAGCCGACGTCATCATTCCTATTGCACGGATTGAGCGGCAATGGCCGGGCGGTCCCGTAATCGGTCGTTTCTCGGCGCGCTACGGATCGGATAATAGATTTCTGGGTTCTTTTACGCTGCGGGCTAGTGGTAGCGCAGGCATAGCTGCGATGATGGATCAGGCAGTTGTGCGAATGGATCAACTGTTTCAATCCGCGTTTGTATCTGGACGGTTGCGGGCGGATGCATCGCTTGTGCTTGAACCCGAAGTTGTCGAGGATGAGGAACTGGCGATAGAAGCTGAGGAAAATGGTGTAATTGATAGGGACGCCTCTGGGCCGGGCAATGCCGGCACACCATCCCTCGATGATGTGGTTAAGGCCATATTGCCAGAGGCGCAGACCCCGACGACGCCTGCACCTTCTGTTCCGCAACCGCGGCCTTAAGCGTACTTAGCTGCACCGATGCGCCAAATTGCCCTGCCTTTGGACGAATTGCACAGCGGCGCATCTTCCAGCCTTATTATCACGGCATGCAACGCTTCGGCCTTTGCGGGTCTCTCAAGTGCCGCTGGCTGGGCAAAACGCTGTGCGATTTTAACTGGGCCCGCGCGATCCGGGAAAACGCTCATGGCGCGATATTTTTCGGGGCAGAACGGGACTGTCATCGACGAGGCAGAAGCGGCTCCTGCCGAAACATTGTTTAATGCATGGAACCGATCGCAGGAAAGCGGCATACCGTTATTGCTGATCTCGCGATGGCAGCCAGCAGAATGGAGCATTTCGCTGCCCGATTTACAGTCGCGATTGGGCGCGGCATTGTTGCTTGATATCGCGCCGCCAGATGATGAGATGATTGAGCAATTGCTGCAAAAACAGCTAGCTGATCGGGGTGCCGCGATCAGTATGGACGCTTTAAGCTATGTGAAGCGCCGCATTGAACGCAGCTTTGCTGCAATCGAAAAATTTGCGCGGTCGGCAAACGCAATGGCACTGGCGGAAAATGCACCGGTCAATTTGACGTTGGTTAAAAAGGTGCTCGAAAGCTGATTTAAGCTGCCGTTTCTCGCACCATGTCTTCTTCATGCGTGCGAGTCATCTTAAGCTTGCCGTTTACAACTGCGAACGCAAGTCTTCCCTCCACCAGATCAAGCGCATCGCGGCCAAACTGTTCGAAGCGCCAGCCCGTGAGAACCTCAAGGTCATCGCGTTCTCCGGCGGCTAGGCGTTCCAATTCCTCCGTCCTTACAATCAAGCGCGGGGCAACGTTAATTTCGCGCGAGCGGATTTTCAGCAAAAGCTTAAGCAGGTCAGCGACAAGCGATCCATCCTTGCCGCCGCCGGGGGACGATCGGCTTCGGTCGGGCAGATTGTCACGTGCCATTGGCTGGCTGCCCTCGATCACAGCAAGCAGGCGCGCACCAATCTCATTATCCCGCCATGCCGGTGATAATCCGCGCACTTTTGGAAGGTCAGCCTGACTTTTGGGGGGATGCGCGGCAATATCGGCCAGCGTCTCATCTTTCATGATCCGCCCGCGCGGGATATTCTTGCGCTGCGCTTCCTTTTCGCGCCATGCAGCCATTGCCTGAAGCCTGCCAAGCACTTCGGGTTTGCGCGATTGCACCTTAATCCGCGACCATGCGTTTTCAGGATCGTTGCGATAATTGGCCGCGTCGGAAATTCGATCCATTTCGTCATTCAGCCAAACGCCGCGTCCGGTTGTCTTAAGCTTTTCCAACATCATCGGAAAGATGACCGACAAATGCGTGACATCGGCAATCGCGTAATCAATTTGGCGCTTATCAAGCGGCCGGCGCGACCAATCAGTGAACCGTGCGCCCTTATCCAATTGAATGCCCATCCACAGGTCAACAAGATTGGAGTAACCGATTTGTTCACCCTGACCGAGCGCCATGGCGGCAATCTGGGTATCAAACATTGGGTGTGGTGTCTTACCCGTCAGGTTAAAGAATATTTCGATATCCTGCCCACCGGCATGAAATACCTTCAACACATCCTCATTTTCGCACAGCAATTCCAGCATGGGCGTAAGGTCTAAACCTTCTGCTTTTGGGTCTATCGCTGCGGCTTCATTGGCGTCCGCCAATTGAACCAAGCACAAGTCGGGATAATAAGTATTTTCCCGCATGAATTCGGTATCAACCGCGACAAAGGGCGATTGTGCAAGCCGTGCGCACAATTCTGCGAGACGTTTGCTGTCGGTGATAAGTGGATGAATCTGCATTGGGCGTTGCCCTAGCACCCATTCACGACTTGACAAAGTGCCGCTGCACTGTTGACAGGCGCGCTTTCCACAGCTTTTTTGAATTGAGCAAACAATGCACGCCTATCGTACGCACAAATGCGCCGAACTTCGCGATTCCCATGTGGGCGATACCGTCCGCCTGTCGGGATGGGTCCACCGTAAGCGGGACCATGGCGGCGTCTTGTTCGTCGATCTGCGCGACCATTATGGTATGACCCAGATTGTTGCCGATTCCGACAGCCCGGCCCTGCCGATTCTGGAAGCGTTGCGCCTAGAAAGCGTTATCACCATTGATGGCGAGGTAAAGGCCCGAAGCGCAGGGACGGTAAATGCCAATCTACCAACCGGACAGATTGAAGTTTTTGCCCGCAGCGTCAATATTCTCAGCAAGTCCGAAGAGCTGCCATTGCCGGTTGCTGGCGAACAAGAATATCCTGAAGAGACCCGTCTCAAATATCGTTTCCTCGATTTGCGCCGCGAAACGCTGCACGCCAATATCGTCAAGCGCACCCAGATTATCCGCGAAACCCGCCGCCGCATGGAAGATATTGGCTTTACCGAATATTCTACGCCGATCCTGACTGCCTCGAGTCCTGAAGGTGCACGCGACTTTTTAGTGCCAAGCCGCGTTCATCCTGGAAAATTCTTCGCGCTTCCACAGGCGCCTCAGCAATATAAGCAATTGTTGATGGTGGCTGGCTTTGACCGCTATTTCCAGATCGCACCATGCTTCCGCGATGAAGACCCGCGCGCCGACCGCTTGCCCGGGGAATTTTACCAACTTGATCTGGAAATGAGCTTTGTCACCCAAGAAGAAATTTGGGACACAATGGAGCCAGTGATGGCTGGCGTATTCGAATCATTCGCCGACGGTAAGAAAGTTACGCCAGCAGGTCAGTTTCCGCGCATCCCACATTCCAAAGCGATGCTCGATTATGGCACCGACAAGCCAGATTTGCGCAACCCGCTGATCATCCATGACGTCACCGATCATTTCAAGACCTCCGGCTTCGGGCTGTTTGAACGCATTGTTGAAGGTGGCGGTGTTGTCCGCGCCATTCCTGCGCCAAAGACTGCTGACAAAAGCCGTAAATTTTTCGACGACATGAACGAATGGGCACGCAGCGAAGGCCACGCAGGCCTTGGCTATGTCACACGCAAGGGTGGCGAGTTTGGCGGCCCAATCGCCAAGAACCATGGCGAAGAGGGCATGCTCGCGCTGTACAACGCGATTGGGCTTGGCCCGGACGACGGCTGCTTCTTTGCCGCGGGCAAGGAAGAACAAGCTGCAAAGCTGGCGGGCGCGGCACGTACGCGCACCGGCGAGCAGCTTGACCTGATCGAAAAAGATGCCTTCCGCTTTTGCTGGATTATCGACTTCCCGTTCTACGAGTGGAGCGAAGAGGACAAAAAGGTCGATTTTGCCCACAACCCCTTCTCAATGCCACAGGGCGGGCTGGAGGCGTTGGAAACGCAAGACCCGCTTACCATCAAGGCTTATCAATATGATATGGTCTGTAATGGCTATGAGCTCGCCTCCGGCTCGATCCGGAACCAGCACCCTGATCTGATGGTCAAGGCATTCGAACTGACTGGCTTGACACAGGCGGATGTGGAGGAGCGCTTTGGCGGCATGTATCGCGCGTTCCAATTTGGCGCGCCCCCGCATGGTGGCATGGCCGCAGGGGTGGACCGGATGGTTATGCTTTTGTGCGGTGTTCAAAATCTGCGGGAGATCACCCTTTTCCCGATGAACCAGCGCGCCGAAGACCTTTTGATGGGCGCGCCGTCACCTGCCATGGCTAAGCAACTACGCGAATTGAATATTCGTGTTGTGGAACAGCCGCCGAAGGCTTGATTTCAACGACAAGATTGCGTGCGTGCTCCTTTCCTTTTGGAGACAGAGGCGCGCTTCTGCTTGTCTATGCGGGCAATAGATGCTGGAACGTCGGCATGTCTATCGACCTTTCCCAATTCGAAGCCGGTAAAAAATATATCGGCACCTATGACACTGACCTGAAAGACCTTCAGGATCGAATGTCGAAGCTACAGGCGCTGCATATTTTGCATGGAGCGCGCACCTTAATCATTTTCGAAGGCTGGGACGCCGCTGGAAAGGGTGGGGCGATCAAACGCATGACATCATCGCTTGATCCGCGATATTATCAGGTTTTCTCAATCATTGCGCCCACGGCAGAAGAAAAGGACAAGCATTTTCTGTGGCGGTTCTGGAACAAATTGCCGGGCAAAAAGGAAATCAGCATTTGGGACCGAAGCCATTATGGCCGCCTGCTTGTCGAGCGTGTCGAGGAGTTTTGCACAGAAGCTGAATGGCGGCGTGGTTATGACGAGATTAATGAATTTGAATCGCGTCAGAGCGAAATCGGAACAAAGATTATCAAGATATTTCTGCATGTGACCGCCGACACGCAGGACAAAGTTTTGACTGAGCGGCTAGATGACCCAGCAAAACGGTGGAAAGTTACTGCAGAGGATTTTCGCAACCGCGAAAAGCGGGCCGATTATCTTCTAGCGCTAAAAGATATGTTTAAGCGTACACATACGCATTGGGCGCCATGGACTGTTATTGATGGCAACAACCAGAAAGCGGCGCGGATTGCTGTGCTTACGCATGTGATTGCGGAGCTCGAGAAAAGTGTACCGCAGGAATTTCCAGATGCAAATCCGGACATTGTCAATTTGGCCCAGCAAGCGATTGGTTACTCTGCCAAAGGGTAATCGATACGCACCACTTCCCATTCCTTGGGACCAGTCGGCAAAGTTACGGTTTTAACGTCGCCCACGCGCGCGCCGCGCAATGCAATGGAAAGAGGGGCGTTCCAGCCGATACGACCAATGCTAGCATCCGTTTCATCATCGCCGACGATGGTGATGGTGCGCGCAAGGTCGTCGTTATCAGCAATAGTTACACAAGCGCCGAAGAAAATCCGGCTTCGGTCCTCCTGCTTTGATGGATCAAGTATTTGGGCTACCTTCATTTTTTTGGAGAGCTGACCCAGTTCCCTGTCAATCGCGCGCAGTTTCTGGCGACCATAGATGTAATCGCCATTTTCGCTGCGGTCGCCATTGCCCGCTGCCCAGTGGACGATTTCGACCACGGCAGGGCGGTCGATAGCGAACAACTGTTCGTAACGCGCACGTAAGGCTGCAAATCCGGAAGGGGTGATTGGGTTGGTACGTTCAGCCATCGACCCTCCTTACGCGGTCGTGCCGTAAAAAGTCGAGACACCGGAACCTCGCGTCAATTTCAATCTGCTTAGCCGATAGGGTGAATCTCGTTGGGCGTTGCTTTGCCTAGATACGTCGTGAGCGGCGTTGCGGAGCGCACGCGCGCCTTTTCGGGATGGAGATGGTCGTACATCACTGCATTTTCGAGTACGCGATACACATAATCGCGCGTTTCGCTGAGTGGGATTTTTTCGATCCATTCCATCATATCAATGCCGCCGGTGCGCGGATCACCATAGGCTTTGAGCCATTTGTTCACATTGCCAGGTCCGCCGTTATAGGCGGCTATCGCCAAGGGATAGCTTCCGCCGAAATAAGTAAGCATGCGTTCAATATAGGTCGCGCCAAGTGCGATATTATAGTCAGTGTCGACCGTTAGCGCATCTGGGCGATACGCCATGGCAATCTTGCCTGAGGTTTCGCGCGCTGTTCCGGGCATAAGCTGCATGAGGCCACGTGCGCCTGCGCCGCTGACAGCTGCCCTATCGAACTGGCTCTCTTGGCGCATGATGGCGTGGGCAAGCGTCCATGTCTGGATATGGGCAGCGGGGACGTTGACGGTTGGGTAGCTATTTCCAAGCAGGTCTGGAATGCCCGCACTACGCGCGCTGCGTCCAACCATCACAGCCAAATCCGGGCGCCCGAGTTTCTGCGAAAGCCCTACAGCTGCAACATAGTCATTCTTGTCGCTGGTGTTGCGCGCGATAGCCCGGAAAAAATTGCTTTGGTCGCGCCAGCTTCCATATTTTGATGCGAGCGCGGCCGCCAGAAGGACGTCAGGAACGCTGCCTTCCGCAATTACGGGGGTGGCGGCAGCAACACGAGGCACATTTGGCATCGGCCGGCGTAGTTGTTCCAGCGCCAGTTGGCCAAAAAAGCTCTCGTAAAAGACGGCCGCTTGCTCATGAAAACGGTTAGCTGACGCAAAGTCGCCAGCCTTTGCAGCCGCTTTTCCTGCCCAATAGAGCCCCTTTGATCGGGTTTGGGGGGATTTTGCCGCTGCAGCGTAACGTTCAAACATCGCAACAGCGTCGCGCGGGCGGCCAAGCTGCTCCAACGCGACGGAACCTGCTAACCAAGTCAAACTGGTATAGCGGTCACGCGTTGCGATATCTTGATCAAGCATAAGGACGCCTGACGGTATTGCGTCGTCAACACGCGAGGCGATACGATAGGCCAAGTCATATTGGCCATCATCTTTGGCCGCCTGCGCGTGCGTGAGAAGTAATTGATACCAATCTTTTAATACAGGTGCAGGAGCCGCCAGTGTGCTTCGGTTTGCCAGCAGAGTTCGCGCACCGAAGCTGTTACCCGATGCGCGTAGAGCGTCGACCCGCGCGGCGATGAGGCTTGCTTCGCTATTGGCAGAAGCATCGACCTCATTTACTTTAAAGTCTGCGTCTGGTGCTTTTAGGCGGAGGGCGAGCGCAGCCGCAAACGCCGGTCGACGTTGCGGGGAGGTATACGCAATCCAACGTTCTGCGGCGCTGGTTGAGCTTGCCCATAACAATCGGTCAACGTGGGCGTCATGATCTGCCGCATTAAATCTGCTGCCGGCAAAACGGTACAGTCGCGCCTCATCATCATTATTCAAAGGCCCACTGCGCCACGCTTGGCGCGCTTGTGTCTCAGCGCGCGTTTTGTCTCCCGATGCATCAAGTGCAATGGCGAATTTGGCGCGGCCGGTGTTTGTTAGTGGCGGCAATCGGTCGAAATAGGCAACAACTTGACTTGGCGAGTAAGACAAGGGGTTAATCGCTTGCTCGGCTTTTTTACGCATTTCCTCGGTGTTTGGCCAATCGGGATAAAGCATCAAAAAAGATGCATAGTCGCTGAAGCTGAAATTGCCGACTGCGCTTAATTTTCTCCATCGTTCTAGCGCGGCGGGAATCTTGCCTTCGCTTGGGTCATAAACCACTGGCATTGCTACTGTTTGTCCGGATGGCGAGGAAACTGTGCCGTTGCCGGTCCCAGATTGCCATATTATGGACTGCGTTTCCTGGGCAGATGCCGATGTTGCTAACGGAATAATCAGCATCGATGCTGAAATGAGATGCTTTACCATGCTGGACATATTATGTGCCCCATCCTTATCAGTTGCTGAATGAACGACTATATAGCCACAAGCGGCTATTATGGCCCAGAATGAAAGTCCTATGCTATGTTTTCGGGATCAATACCGGCCCTAGTGACTCCTTTTTACGACGGAGCGTTTAGCGAAAAGCATTTTCGCGCGTTGATCGATTGGCAAATCGATCAGGGCTCTAACGCGCTTGTGCCGGCAGGGACCACTGGCGAAGCATCAACGCTGTCAAATGCCGAGCATCATCGTGTTATTGAAGTGTGTATCGAACAGGCCGCTGGCCGGGTTCCCGTTATCGCTGGTTGTGGATCTAACGACACTAACAATGCGGTTCTGCACTTGAACTTTTCAAAGAAAAGCGGGGCGGCTGCTGGGCTCGTAGTTGCGCCATATTACAACCGCCCCAATCAAGAGGGCATTTACGCGCACTTTGAACATATGACGAAGAAGAACGACTTGCCAATCGTGCTTTACAATGTACCTGCGCGGACGGTGACCGATATTAAACCCGAAACTGTTGCGCGGCTTGCGAAGCTTCCTACGGTAATCGGCATCAAGGACGCGAGCGGAGATATGCCCCGTGTCACCGATCACCGCTTGGCTTGCGGACCGGATTTCTGTTTGCTGTCGGGCGTTGATGAGCAATCGCTTGCGTTCAACGCTGCGGGGGGAAGGGGGTGTATTTCCGTTACAGCTAATGTCGCGCCGAAGCTTTGCGCTGCATTTCAGGCGGCATGTGCCTTGGGTGATTACGATCTCGCACGCGAACTGAACGACAAGCTATATCCTCTTCATTTGGCGTTATTTTCTGATGCATCTCCTGGACCAATAAAATATGCATTGTCGCGTGTTATTGAAGGATTTCCAACAGAATTGCGTTTGCCAATGACGCCGCCAAGCGAGGCGAGCCGTCGACAGGTGGACGCCGCCTTGGAGAATGCAGGCCTAATCTAATGACCCGCCCAAAGCCCGAAGCCTTTAACAAAGTGAAAACGGTCGCTGAAAACCGGCGGGCGCGGTATGATTTTCATATCGATGATAAATATGAGGCGGGTATTGTCCTTACAGGTACGGAGGTAAAGTCACTTCGGTTTGGCGAAGGGTCAATCGCCGAAAGCTATGCCGAGGTGCGCGATGACCAAATTTGGCTCATCAATGCCAATATACCCGAGTTTAGCCACGGCAACCGCAACAATCATGAGCCAAAACGCCCGCGAAAACTGCTGCTTAACGAACGTGAAATACATAAGCTGCACGGCGCGGTTATGCGGCAAGGAATGACGCTTGTTCCGCTTTCGATTTATTTTAATGGCAGAGGCAGGGCAAAGGTTGAGCTTGCGTTGGCAAAGGGTAAAAAGGCACCTGATAAAAGGGCGACAGAAAAAGAACGCGACTGGAAGCGGGAACAAGGACGTATCATGCGGGACCGTGGATGAGTAAATTTAACGCCTGGCTTCAGCAGCAAGCGCCAACACGGGACAGCTTTGAGCGCAGTCGCTTCTTGCGACCGTTTGCGCAGCGCGTGTTCCATCCGGCGCTTTGGCGTTTTACGCGTCGCTCCGTCCCGCGCGGTGTAGCACTTGGCTTGCTGGTAGGCATTTTCCTTTTGATACCCGGTGTGCAAATTGCAGGCGTGGCGCTTTTGGCACTACCTTTCAGGGCCAATATTCCCATCGGCGCAGCCATGACCTTTCTGAGCATGCCTGCGACAACTCCGTTTATCTTGTTCGGATCGGTTTACGTTGGCGAGTCCGTGCTTCGCTTAAACAATGGGTCGGGCCACCTTTACCGGCTGATAGAGACTTCCGCGCCACTTTCTGCTTGGGGTGACTATGTCTGGAACGAAGCCCCGCTTGCACTTTTGCAGGGCATTGCCGGGCTTGCCATAATTTCTATCGGTATGGCTATCATAGGCTATTTTATCGCAGCGTTGTTTTGGCGTTGGCGGGTGAGCGTGAAATGGCGACGCCGGTCGAAAGCAATTGCGTCTGGTGGATAAGCCTTTGGAGGCATCGTTCCGTCCGTCGTAGTAGTTTCCCATATCTTTCCGGGGAGTATAAACATGAATTTCGCTAATAAGCTGGCACTGGCCGCTTCTGTGTCGCTGGCATCGCTAGCAACACCCTCTTTTGCGCAAGAGGCGCAGCAGCCGCCGCAGAAAGTTAGCAAAGACGGCGCGCAACTGGGCACTTTCGGTTTTGACATAGCGGGTATGGATGCGAGCGTGTCGCCCGCAGATGATTTTTACTTATTTGCAAATGGCAAATGGGCTGCCACCACGGCCATACCAGCGGACAAGTCCAACTACGGAATGTTTACTGCCCTCGACGATCTATCGAAAGACCGCGTCAAGCTGGTGCTGGATGCGGAGAAAGACCGCAAGGGAAGCAAGGCAGGCGATGTTTACGCGAGCTATATTGATCAAGCTGCTGTTGAGAAAAAGGGCCTCGCGCCCGTACAGCCATGGTTGAAAACCGTGCGCGGTGTTAAAAGCAAAGCAGCTTTTGAAAAGCTGATGCCCATTGCGGCACGCAATGGCGTTGGCGCGCTGTTCGGTGGCTATGTTGGGCAGGATGACAAAAACCCTGACGTCTATATTTTTCAGATTTATCAAGGTGGCACCGGCTTGCCTGATCGTGACATGTATTTGATCGAAAATGATAAATTCGAAGGTATAAGAAAGGCCTATAAGGACTATCTTGCACAGATGCTGACGCTCGCGGGTGAGAAAAACGCAGTTGCCCGTGCCGATGCGATCTTTGCGATGGAGAAGAAGATTGCTGCCGTACAGTGGACGCGCGAAGATTCCAGTGATGCGACCAAGACCTACAACAAAATGTCGTTGCAGCAGTTGGATGCTGTAACACCAGGTTTAAAAATGTCGCCTATCCTTGCAAAGCTCAGCCCCAAGATAAGCGATGTCATCGTCAACCAGCCAAGCGCGCTGACGGGCATATCCAAGATATATGCGGAAACGGATTTGTCGGTTCTGAAAGACCAGATGCTCGTCAACAGCCTGTCAACTTTCTCTAACGTTCTGCCTGACTCAGTCGCCGACACGACCTTCGCCTTTTACGGCACCACCCTTCAAGGTACGCCGCAACGCGAACCGCGCTGGAAACGTGGTGTAGGATTGACCGAAGGCACCGTGGGTGACGAGGTGGGTAAAGCTTATGCTGCGAAATATTTCCCACCAGAGACCAAGGCAGCAATGGATGTGCTGGTTAAAAATGTGCTCGCTGCAATGGGCCGCCGCATTGATAATCTCGCTTGGATGCAGCCCGAAACTAAGGTCAAGGCGCGCGCCAAGCTGGCCAACTTCACGACGAAGATCGGCTACCCCGATCGTTGGAAAGATTATTCTACCCTGAAGATTGTACGTGGTGATGTGTTTGGAAATGACCTGCGTTCCAACCAATGGGGCTTTGACGATAATATGTCGAAGCTTGGGCAGCCAATCCGTCGCTGGGAATGGGGCATGTTGCCGCAAACGGTCAACGCTTATGCCAATTTTGGCATGAATGAAGTTGTGTTCCCCGCGGCTATTCTCCAACCCCCATTTTTTGATGCAAAGGCGGATGCAGCAGTGAATTACGGCGGCATTGGTGCTGTCATTGGTCATGAAATTAGCCACCATTTTGATGACCAAGGTTCCAAATATGACGCCACGGGAAAACTATCCGATTGGTGGACCGAGAGCGACGTTAAGGCTTTTGAGGCAGCAGGCAAAAAATTGATTGCGCAATATGACGCGTACAAGATTTTTCCTGACGCATCAGTGAAGGGTGAATTTACGCTGGGCGAGAATATTGGCGACCTTGCCGGATTGACGATCGCTTATGATGCGTACCGGACTTCACTCAACGGCATTGAGCCGCCGGTACTTGATGGAATGACTGGGGATCAGCGCTTCTTCCTTGGCTGGGCTCAGGTCTGGCGGCGGAATTACCGCGAAGCCAATTTGCGTCAGCGGTTGATTACGGACCCGCACAGCCCCTCGGCGCAGCGTGCTTGGGTGGTACGCAATCTTGACAAATGGTACGATGCGTTCCAGCCCAAGGCGGATGGAAAAATTTACCTCAAGCCTGAGGACCGCGTTCGAATCTGGTAAGGAACTGCTTTGAATAAGATATCCCCGCCAACTGAGTTTCAGATGCTTGGTGGGGATGTCGATGCGTCTCCTCGCCCACAGCTGTTGCAATTGGCGGTTCTGTCTTTGGCAATTGTGCTGTCGCTTTTGATCCTGTGGTTTTCCACCAAAAGTGTAATATTGGTTGGGTCCTGCAGCGCTGGGATCATCGCTGCTGCGGGGCTTATCCAATATTTCCGTGGCGGTCGTACAGCGGACAATAGGCAAGTGCTGTCTGTACCCGATTGGTCCATTACCCATGCCGCGACCCAGTCGAGCAATGCCGCCATCGCAATTAGCGACCGCGCCGGGCGCTTAGTGTGCGCCAACGACCATTTTACGATGGCCTTTCCCGGGTTAAAGGCGCCGCCCGATCTAGGTGTTGATGATGCCAGCCGCGTCGCACTTGTCGAAGCCGGCCGCGCTGCTTGGCGCGACGGCAGCGCGGGCATTAATGCCGTAAGGAAAGAGGGCCGCAGTTACAGCGTCAAGGTCGCAAGGGCAGGCGCGGCCGACGAGTATCTTTTGTGGCGTTTGGAAACTTTGGAACGGCTCGGCATTGAAAGCCGCGCTATTGAGCTGATATCCGGACGGATAGGTCGGGCTATGTCCAGCAGTGGCGTTATGGCGGTTGCCGTGGGCCCTGATGGCCGGGTGCGCAGCGCAAACGCGGCTTTTGCGTTGCGGGCGACGGGTGCTGGTGTCGAGACGACTAGCGGGCAGCTATTTGGTGACTTTGTGCGGATGGACGAAAAGGGCAGCGTATTTTTTGAACGTGAGGGCCGCAGTGGTTTGCCGATCCGGTTGCTGCACATACCCTTGAACCAGAATGCTGCGGAAGGCGCGGCGCTGTTGCTGGCCGTCGATGAAGAGGGCGCTACAGTGGACCGCGGTCTGGCACTGGCGCATGTTGAGCAATTGTTGTCGACCTTGCCGCTGGGGCTCGCTCTCGTTGACCGCGACGGGCGCTTTTTATTCGCAAACGATGCCTTCGCCCGCGTTCTTGATGTCGAACCGACAAAACTGCCGCCTTATCCGGCTGACCTTGTCATCAGCGAAGACAAAGGGGCCGTCCTTGACAGCATCCGACGTTATGGCAGCGGTTCGATGACCTCGGGTGATATTGCTATCCGGTTGAAGGAGCGGCCGGATGAGGTGATTGCGTTATCCATCGCTGGGGTACGCGGGCTGGGTGACGCCGCCGTGCTGCTTGGGCTGAAAGACAACAGCGAAGAGATAATCCTGAAGCGCCAAGTCGCGCAGCAGACGAAGATGGAATCCATCGGTCAACTGGCCGGCGGCGTGGCGCACGATTTTAACAATATTCTGACTGCGATTATAGGCTATTGCGATCTTATGCTGCTGCGCCATCAACCGGGGGACAGCGACTATGACGATATCCAGCAGATCAAAAATAATTCAAATCGCGCAGCAAGCCTAACGCGACAATTGCTGGCCTTTTCGCGGCAGCAAACCCTGCGCCCGCAAATCCTGCAGCTCGCCAATGTGGTGGCCGATGTTTCGAGCCTCCTGAAGCGCTTGCTGGGTGCGACTGTGCGGCTAGAGGTGCACCATGGACGCAATGTAGGGGCGGTGCGGGCCGACCCGGGGCAGCTAGAGCAAGTTATCATCAACCTGGGCGTCAACGCGCGCGATGCGATGCCGAAGGGCGGCGTGGTGCACATCAGCACGGCTGCAGTCAGCCAAGGCGAAGTCTCTGCGATGGGTGGCGAATCCCTACCTGTGGGTGACTATGTTCAGCTTTCGGTTGAAGACAGCGGTTTTGGTATTCCCAAAGAAAATTTGTCTAAGATATTCGAACCATTTTTTACAACTAAGGAAATAGGCAACGGAACTGGGCTTGGTCTGTCAACGGTATACGGTATCGTGAAACAATCGGGCGGGTTCATTTTCGCCGACTCAAAGCCGGGGCAGGGCACGCGTTTCGACATATTCCTACCTGTTCATCATGGCGAAGCTGCCGCGTCGGAAATCGCCAAGCGTGAATTGTATAAGCCAAAGGACTTGTGGGGCAGCGGCCGGATCTTGATTGTCGAGGACGAGGATATGGTCCGCGCAGTCGCAGAGCGCGCGCTGGTGCGGCAGGGCTATGTGGTCGAAACCGCAAGCGACGGCGAACAGGCGCTTGAGCTGTTTGCCGATGGAAAGCGTTATGACTTGGTGGTGTCGGACGTCGTGATGCCCAATCTGGACGGCCCATCGATGGCACGGCAATTGCGGGAGAACTATGGCGAGATCCGGTTGCTGTTCATGTCGGGCTATGCCGAAGAGCAATTGCGCGAGACGATCAGCCTCGACAATGTATCGTTCTTGGCTAAGCCATTTTCCGTTCAGCAGATTGCGGAAGCTGTGCACGACGCGCTTGCGAAGGACGGTTAAGTTAGATATTGAAATAGCATAAATAAATTTTTTTGTTCCACTCTTGTTCTTTTAGAACAGAAGGTGTACATAGCTGTTATTCCGGAAGAGTTTTCGGAACCAGGCATGACGCTAAGGAGTGGAAAAATGGCAGCAAGTCTCAAAATTATTGACGGGAATCAGGCAAACGGTATGAAAAATTCAGAACGTGAAAAGGCACTAGAAGCAGCCTTGGCGCAGATTGATCGCGCATTCGGCAAGGGTTCGGCGATGAAGCTGGGCAGCCGTGAAGCGATTAGCATTGATGCGGTGTCGACTGGCTCGCTTGGGCTCGACATAGCACTTGGCATTGGTGGATTGCCAAAAGGCCGCGTGATTGAAATTTACGGCCCTGAAAGCTCGGGTAAGACAACGCTGACGCTGCACGTGATTGCAGAGGCGCAGAAGGCAGGTGGTACCGCGGCATTCATCGACGCGGAGCATGCGCTTGATCCCGGCTATGCCAAGAAGCTTGGTGTGGATATCGACAATTTGATCGTGTCTCAGCCTGATACGGGTGAGCAGGCGCTTGAGATCGCCGATACGCTCGTGCGGTCAAACGCGGTGGATATCATCGTGATCGACTCGGTGGCTGCACTCGTTCCGCGCGCAGAAATCGAAGGTGAGATGGGCGATAGCCATGTTGGTCTGCAAGCGCGATTGATGAGCCAAGCGCTCCGCAAAATCACCGGCTCAATAAGCCGTTCGAACTGCATGGTCATCTTCATTAACCAGATTCGTATGAAGATTGGTGTGATGTACGGTTCGCCTGAAACGACAACGGGCGGCAATGCGTTGAAATTTTATGCGTCGGTGCGTTTGGACATTCGTCGCACTGGGCAAATCAAGGCAGGTGAAGATATTGTGGGCAACACGACCCGCGTGAAGGTTGTGAAGAACAAGGTGGCTCCGCCGTTTAAGCAGGTCGAATTTGATATCATGTATGGTGAAGGCATTTCCAAAACGGGTGAACTTCTCGATTTGGGTGTGAAGGCCGGATTGGTTGAGAAATCGGGTAGCTGGTTCAGTTATGATTCGATCCGCATCGGGCAAGGTCGCGAGAATTCGAAAAGTTACCTGACTGAAAATCCTGAAGTTGCGGCGCGGTTGGAAGCAGCCATCCGCGGAAAGACGGAGGAAGTGGCCGAGGTTCTGATGACAGGCCCCGACGCGGACGACGACGTTTAAGGCAACGGCTTCTCTTTTTTAAGAACAAGCGCGGCCTTGCCTGAGGCTGCTGCTTTCGACCCGCCCTGGTCCACCCTGGGGCGGGTCATTTGTGTCTGCGTGGGTTGAGGCTTCGCTATTGGGGAGCATATACATAAAGCTAGGGCCGCACGAGACTTGACAGATATGTTAGCGGCGGCCCAACTGCCCGTATGAAGCCTATCATTCATCTTATTGGATTGCCAACCGACCAAAACAGCTCATTCGCGCGCGGTGCTGCCCTTGCACCGGCCGCAATCCGCGCGGCCTTGTGGAGCGATCGCGGCAATCTGTTTGCGCAATCGGGCCATGAAATCGGCACAGATATCGCGTTCAAAGACTTTGGCGATCTGCCGCTGTCGGACGTCGACTGTGCTGCCGATGATGCGATGATCAAACAGGCGGTCACGGACACTATGGATGCGGGTGGGATACCACTATCACTCGGCGGGGACCATGCCGTAACGTTTCCAATCGTCGCAGCGTTGGCAGCGCGGCACGGGCCGCTTAACATCCTGCATTTTGATGCGCATCCCGATATCTATGCCGATTTTGAAGGCAACCCTCGCAGCCACGCGTCACCCTTTGCACGGATATTGGAAGCCGGCCATGCAACGCGTCTAGTGCAGGTTGGTGTTCGCACATTGAACACGCATTGCCGCGAACAGGCCGAACGCTACAATGTCGAAATCATCCCCATGCTAAACTTCCAGACAGCGCAAGTGCCCGCACTTGACGGCCCATTGTATATCAGCATCGATCTGGATGGCATTGACCCGTCCGAAGCGCCTGGCGTGGCGCATCCAGAGCCCGGTGGTTTAACCATACGCGAGCTATTGTCCGTTCTTGCCAAACAGAAGGCGCAAATTGTTGGTGCCGACATTGTGGAACTTAACCCCACACGCGATGTGAACGACATTACCGCCATAGTAGCAGCCAAGCTTGTGCGGGAAGTTGCCGCGCATATACATCAAAATAACGACCAGTCATAAAGGGAACAGCCATGAGCATCATTGTACACCATCTCAACAACTCCCGTTCGCAGCGTATCTTGTGGTTGCTCGAAGAGTTGAATCTTCCTTATGACATCCGCCATTATGCCCGCGATGCGGTGACCAACCTCGCGCCAGATGCGCTCTTAAAGGTCCATCCATTGGGCAAATCGCCGATGATTGAAGATGACGGAAAGCTGATTTTCGAATCCGCCGCCATCGTGGAATATCTGTGCGAGCGTCATAATGGGGGGCATCTTGTCCCAGCGCGCGGTACCGATTTGCATATCCGCTACTTGGAATTCATGCACTTTGCCGAAGGTTCGGTGATGACACCAATCTTGCTTAACCTTTACACCGCGCGCTTGGGCGAAGCTGCTGCGCCTTTGCACCCGCGTATCCAGCAACAATTGGATAGCCATTTTGCGTTTATGGATGAGACCCTGAAAGCCACAGGTTGGTTTGTCGGGGGCAGCCTGACCGGCGCCGATATCATGATGAGCTTTCCCGCCGAAGCGGCCGTCAAAATGGGGAAGGCTGCAAACCTGCCAAACCTCTCGGCTTTTGTTGAAAAAATCCACGCACGTCCCGCGTTTCAAACCGCATTGGAAAAGGGCGGGCCTTATGCCTATGCATAATGGTTCCGCAAACTGCATATCTGGCTTGCAGCATAGCGAGTCGTTCCCTAAGTCGCTGACACTATGACATCGACCAATGATATTCGCCGCGGCTTCCTCGATTATTTCGGTGGTGCCAAACATGACGTAGTGCAGTCCGCGCCACTCGTGCCGTATAACGACCCGACATTGATGTTCGTCAATGCCGGGATGGTACCGTTCAAAAATGTGTTCACCGGCCTTGAAAGCCGCGAAACCCCGCGTGCAGCGTCAAGTCAGAAATGCGTGCGTGCAGGCGGCAAGCATAACGATCTAGACAATGTCGGGTACACCGCGCGTCACCACACATTTTTTGAAATGCTCGGCAACTTCTCGTTCGGCGATTATTTTAAAGAACAAGCGATTACGCACGCATGGACGCTGCTGACTAAAGAATGGGGTCTTGACCCGTCGCGTTTGACGACCACCGTCTATCATACGGATGACGAGGCGTTTAACCTTTGGCGCAAGATTGCCGGGCTTCCCGAAGAACGCATCATCCGGATTTCGACCAACGATAACTTCTGGTCAATGGGCGACACTGGACCTTGTGGGCCATGCAGCGAAATATTCTATGACCATGGCGATCATATTTTCGGCGGTCCGCCGGGAAGCCCCGATGAAGATGGCGACCGTTTTGTCGAAATATGGAACCTCGTGTTCATGCAGTTCGAGCGGCAGGATGATGGGACGGACGTGCCATTGCCCAAGCCATCGATCGACACTGGCATGGGCCTAGAGCGCATCGCAGCGGTCATGCAGGGCGTTCCTGACAATTACGATACAGACACCTTCAAGGCACTGATTAACGCCTCTGAAGAGCTCACAGGCACAAAAGCGGTCGGCGAGCAAAAGGCAAGCCATCGAGTGATCGCAGACCATTTGCGGTCGACAAGCTTCTTGCTGGCCGATGGTGTGATGCCGTCCAATGAAGGCCGCGGCTATGTCTTGCGCCGGATCATGCGCAGGGCGATGCGCCACGCGCATATTCTTGGCGCGAAAGAGCCGCTGATGCACCGTCTGGTTGGCAGTCTTGCCGCCGAAATGGGTGCGGCTTATCCCGAACTCTTGCGCGCGCAGCCTTTGATTGAAGCAACGTTAAAGCAGGAAGAAACACAATTCCGCCGGACGCTCGATAAGGGCATTAAGCTGCTTGATGAAGCAACCGCGGGTATGACGCCGGGCGATATTTTGGCGGGCGATACCGCGTTTAAGCTCTATGACACGTTCGGGTTTCCATATGATCTCACCGAAGACGCGCTGCGTGCGCAGGGCTTTGGCATTGATCAGGCTGGCTTTGAAACAGCGATGAATAGTCAAAAAGCGATGGCACGCGCGGCTTGGAAGGGTTCTGGCGCCAAGGCATCTGATGATGTGTGGTTCGACATTGCCGAACGCGCCGGCGCGACCGAATTCACGGGCTATGCCGCAAGCGAAGGCGAGGGGCAGGTGGTGGCTCTCGTTAAAGACGGCATCGAAGTGCAATCGGCAGCGGCCAACGACGCCGTTACTGTCATTACCAATCAAACACCCTTTTATGGCGAAAGCGGTGGCCAGATGGGCGATGCTGGCGTTATTTCAAGCAGCAATATGCGCGGTGAAGTCACGGACACCGCAAAGCCACTCGGGCGTTTGCATGCGCATCAGGTTTCAATTGGTACAGGCGAGATCAAGGTTGGCGATTTTGTCACGTTGAAGATCGACACTGAACGCCGTGATTCACTGCGCGCGAACCATAGCGCCACGCATTTGCTGCATGCATCGCTGCGCAATCGTCTTGGCGAGCATGTGACGCAAAAGGGCAGCTTGGTTGCGCCAGACCGCTTGCGCTTCGACTTCTCGCATAATCAGGCTGTGGCGCCGCAGGATATCGCGCTTATTGAGGCCGACGTAAATGCGCAAATCCGCGGTAACCAAGCGGTCACAACCCGGTTGATGACTCCGGATGATGCCGTTGCCGCTGGTGCGCTTGCATTGTTCGGTGAGAAATATGGCGACGAAGTCCGCGTTCTGACGATGGGCAAAACGGACGAGAGCCATTACTCTTTGGAATTATGTGGAGGCACCCATGTTAACGCATTGGGTGACATCGCTTTGTTCACGATCGTATCCGAAGGCGCCGTGGCAAGCGGCATCCGCCGTATCGAGGCGCTGACCGGAGAGGCTGCGCGTTTGTGGCTTGTTGGCCGTGAAACACAGTTGAAGAATGTAGCCGCGATGCTGAAGACCGCACCAGACGAAGTAGGCGTGCGCATCGAAACGCTTATCAGCGAACGCAAGCGCATGGAAAAAGAGCTTTCCGAAGCGAAGAACGCATTGGCGCTGTCCGGTGGCAGCGGCCCCAAGGCCGAAGCCGAGCAAATCGGTGATGTCACTTTCATGGGGCAGGTTATCGCTGGAATTGAACCGAAGGCTCTCCGCGGCCTCGCGGATGAGCAGATGAAGGCCATCGGCACGGGCATCGTGGCGATCATCGCTGCCAATGAAAACAGCAATACTGTTGTGGTCGCAGTATCACCTGCTTTGCATGGCACCGTAACGGCGCCAGATCTTGTGCGTGCGGCAACCGAAGCCATGGGGGCGCAAGGTGGTGGTGGACGTCCGGACATGGCACAAGGCGGCGGTCCTGCGGGCGCGGAGTTGGCGCAGGCCGCACTGAACGCAATCAAGGCAAAGATAGCCGGATAAAAGGCGTGCGCTTACGCTTTGGGGGCTTCTTCAAGGCCTCCAGCTTGCTATATCTCCCGCCTGACATGTACCTTTCCCATGTGCTGCATGATTAGGGCAGGGCAATAAAAAAAGCGCGGGAGTTGCCGCCCGCGCTTCGATGTTTTCAAAGGGTTTGGATTTACATCCAGCTGCCCATTTTGATTTCGAGATTGGCGCGCACTTGTTCGAAGAACTGCTCAGTCGTCATCCAAGCCTGATCCGGACCGATCAGGATTGCGAGATCCTTTGTCATGTGGCCGTCTTCAACGGTCTGGATGCACACTTCCTCAAGCGTTTCTGCAAAGCGCGTAACGTCTGGCGTTTCGTCAAATTTGCCACGGAATTTTAGGCCGCCAGTCCATGCGAAGATTGACGCAATCGGGTTGGTCGACGTCGCCTTGCCCTGCTGATGCTGGCGGAAGTGGCGCGTGACCGTGCCGTGCGCGGCTTCTGCTTCAACAGTCTTGCCATCTGGCGTCATCAGAATGGAGGTCATCAGACCAAGAGAACCAAAGCCCTGCGCAACCTGATCGGACTGCACGTCGCCGTCATAATTTTTACAAGCCCAGATGAACTTTCCTGACCATTTAAGGGCCGAAGCAACCATATCGTCGATCAAACGATGTTCGTAGACAATGCCCAGTTCCTTGAACTTTTCGGCGAATTCTGCCTCGAACACCTCCTGGAACAGGTCCTTGAACCGACCATCATAGTATTTCAGGATCGTATTCTTAGTCGACAGATAGACCGGCCATTCGCGGGTCACGCCATAATTCAACGACGCGCGCGCAAAGTCGCGGATCGAATCGTCGAGATTGTACATCGCCAGTGCAACGCCGGGTGACGGGTAGCGAAACACTTCTTCGTCAATCCGCTGGCCATCATCGCCATCCCATACAAGACGAAGCGTGCCAGGACCAGGGACGAGGAAATCGGTTGCACGATATTGGTCACCAAACGCATGGCGGCCAATCACGATTGGGTCAGTCCAGCCGGGGATCAAGCGCGGTACGTTATCAATGACGATGGGTTCACGGAAGACGACGCCACCAAGGATATTGCGGATGGTGCCGTTGGGTGATTTCCACATTTTCTGCAGGCCGAATTCTTCAACGCGCGCTTCATCTGGCGTAATAGTAGCGCATTTCACGCCGACGCCGAATTCCCGAATGGCATTGGCGGATTCAACAGTAACCTTGTCATTGGTCTTGTCCCGATATTCCATGCCCAAATCATAATATTTCAGGTCGATATCGAGATATGGCAAAATGAGACGTTCGCGTATCCACTCCCAAATGATACGAGTCATCTCGTCGCCATCGAGTTCAACGACCGGGTTTTTGACCTTAATTTTTGCCATGGCAGATAGAGCTTTCCATTAGGGAGATGGGTTGTTGAGCGGTGCCATAGCAAAGTCTGCCATTTGTTCAACCACCACCCTGATATTGTTGGAAGATGGTGGAAACGGCATCTAAGGTTGTAAGATTGCGACGCATCCCCTAGCTAGACCTTATGAGCAGACAAGAATTGACAAACCGGGGCTCCGGGGTTGCGAAATGGTCGTTTCCTCCCATTCACCCAGAGGGCCGTAAATTCGGACTTATGGCCGCTGGCATAACCCTGTTTTTTGCCTTTATGGCTTGGGAAACGCTGGCATGGCCCATGGGCGCCGTTACTGTTTGGACATTGTCATTCTTCCGTGATCCAGCGCGTGCGACACCCATTGATGAACGTTTTGTTGTCGCGCCGGCGGACGGGCTTGTGACCTTGATCGAAAAAGTACAGCCGCCTGTTGAATTGCGCGGACCTGATGGACTTGGCGACCAGCCAATGACCCGCGTGTCGATTTTTATGAGCGTGTTTGATGTGCACATCAACCGGACACCCATTCGCGGCACAATCAAGCGCGTTGTGTATATTGCCGGAAAATTCCTGAACGCTGACCTTGATAAGGCCAGCGAGGAAAACGAACGCCAGCATTTCCTTGTTGAACGCAGCGATGGTGTCCGCATTGGTTTTACCCAAATCGCCGGATTGGTTGCGCGCCGCATTGTTGCCTTCGTCAAAGAAGGGGACAGCGTTGCCAATGGCCAACGTGTCGGCCTCATCCGCTTTGGCAGCCGTGTTGACGTTTATTTGCCCCATGGCACGTCTTCGCGGGTCATAAAGGGCCAGCGTTGCGTTGCTGGTGAAACGGTTCTCGCTGAAATCGGCGTGGATCAGGACCTGATCGCCGTCGCGCATTGATGGGCGCGCATTCCTCCCGGCCTGGAATTCCCTTGCGGGCACTTGCCCCGAATGCTGTTACTGCACTTGCACTATGCACTGGCTTGTCTGGCGCGTGGTTTGCGATGCAGGGGCGTTGGGAAAACGCGGTGGCGGCTATCGTCATTGCCGGTGTGCTCGACGCCATGGACGGACGCATTGCGCGTATGTTGAAGGGCGAGAGCCGCTTTGGCGCTGAACTGGACTCGCTATCTGACGTGATTGCGTTCGGTGCAACGCCGGCGTTGATCATATATATGTGGGTCATGCAGGACATGCCGCGCTTTGGCTGGACGATATCGGTGTTTTTTGTGCTCTGCGCCGCGCTTCGACTGGCACGGTTTAACGCGCAGATCGACACCGATAACCAACCACATAAATCTGCCGGATTTAACACAGGCGTTCCATCGCCGCCGGGCGCCGCGCTGGCACTGCTTCCGATGATGATCTGGTTTGAGTCGGGGGCAGAGTGGGTACGTGACTATCGTCTCCTTGCCCCATGGCTTTTGCTTTGTGCGTTTTTGATGGTTTCCAATGTTGCAACCTATAGCTGGTCGTCGATTAAGATCCGGCGCAGCCTTCGCTTTATGGCGCTGGCCGCGGTTAGCTTGTTTGTGGCAACGTTGGTTGCCGCGCCTTGGGTCGCCCTCATTGGTGTTGGCATCTTATACGCCGGGATGCTGCCATTCAGTATGATGAGCTATGCCCGCGTCAAAAAGTCGCAACGGACCGTTTCCGAAGCCACTTGACCTCTGTTCCGCAGGGGCTATGTTCCAGTTTCGTTCTTATTTGGGAGTTGGCCGTTGGAGCCGTTAATCGTCATTGTCATCGTCATTTTTGCATTGTTAGGTGGGCTGGCGCTTGGTTGGTTCGCCGGTGGCCGGGCGGGCAAAGCAGGGCTTGAAACGACAAGCCAACTGCGCGCGATGCTTGATCAGGTGGTTGTCGAGCGTGATAGCGCCAAGGATCGCTTGGCGCGGCTTGAAACGAGCTTGGAGGAGCGCGAGCGCAGCTTTGAAGAACAGATCGCGGCGCTTGGTGATGCCAAAGAGAATTTGTCCGCGCAATTTGGCGAAATTGGACAGAAATTATTGGGCGAGGCGCAGGCTGCGTTCCTGCAACGCGCCGACGAACGCTTTCACCAAGCTGGCGAGAAGAACGAAGAGCGGCTGAAGCAGCTTCTTGGGCCAGTGGGTGAAAAGCTCAAAGCTTATGAAGAGCAGGTCGGCAAAATCGAGAAGGACCGGACCGAGGCCTATGGCGATCTAAAGGGCCTGATTGGTGAAATGCGCATTGGTCAGGAGCGTGTGTCGAGTGTCGCCTCGGGGCTTATGAACTCCTTGCGCAATGCGCCGAAGGCGCGCGGGCGTTGGGGCGAACAACAGTTGAAAAATGTGCTCGAAAGCTGCGGCTTGTCCGAGCATGTCGATTTCGATTTGGAAACGAGCATTGATATTGGCGATGGCCTGCGTCTGCGGCCCGATGCGGTCATCCATGTTCCCGGTGGGCGTACCTTAGTCATCGATGCCAAAGTATCGTTAAACGATTATCAGGACGCGTTTGACTCCGTCGACGATGATGTCCGTGCCGTTGCCATGACGCGCCATACGCAGTCGATGAAAAACCATATTGAGGGCTTGTCGCGCAAGGCCTATTGGGACCAGTTTTCCGAGGCCCCTGATTATGTCATCATGTTTGTCCCCGGTGAGCATTTCCTCGCGGCGGCGCTTGAGCATGAACCGCAATTGTGGGACTTTGCATTCGATAAAAAGGTCCTTTTGGCTACGCCAACCAACCTTGTGGCGATTGCGCGAACCGTTGCCAGCGTATGGCGCCAAGAAGGGCTTGCGCGCGAAGCCAAGCAAATTGGCGCGCTGGGTAAGGAAATGTACGACCGGATTGCCGTTGCGGCGCAGCATCTGAAATCAGTCGGTAGCGGCCTTTCGTCGGCGGTGAACAATTACAACAAATTCGTCGGCAGCTTCGAACGCAATGTCATATCGACGGGCCGGAAGTTTGCCGACCTTAATATAGAAACCGGCAAGCGCGATTTGGAAGAGGTTCCATTGGTTGAGGCGCTGCCGCGTTATGGCGAAGGTGAAACGCCGACGCCGATCGCCGATCAGCGCGAAGGCCCAGCATAAGAATTGGCGTTGCGGTTGCGATTATCCTGCGTTCGAATGCCGAAACTGGTTCAAAACCTCATAGGCCATCACTGCGGTCGCCACAGCCGCATTTAAGCTGTCTGCTTTGCCTTGCATCGGCATTTTGACGCGCAGGTCACACTGGCTTTCATAGTCGTCGGGCAGGCCCTGCGCCTCATTCCCCGTCAAGATAAAGCACGGCGCGCTGTAGCGAGCGGCTTGGTAATCGGTATCGGTTTGCAGGCTGGTGCCAACCAATTGGCCTGAGCCGCTACGCAACCAAGCGGTGAATTCCTCCCATCTGCACTGCACAATCTTTTGGGTGAAGATCGCGCCCATGCTTGCGCGGACGGACTCGACGGAAAAAGGATCGGTGCAATCATCTATCAGAATAAGACCACCGGCGCCAACGGCGTCACCGGTGCGCAACATCGTGCCCAGATTGCCGGGGTCGCGCATCGACTGGGCAACGAGCCATATGGGCGCGGTGCTGCGGTCTACATCCCCCAAGGCGGTTCCATGGTCGCGATAGACGCCGACCACGGCCTGTGCGTTGTCCTTGCCCGATAGCTTGGTCATGATGTCAGCGCTCGTTTCGATAACGTCGCCGCCATTGTCGAGCACCTCCGCCTCCAGCGTAACTTCAAGGTCATGTAACGGCCGGTCTTTGACACGAAACAGCATTTCGGGGAGAAAACCTGCCTCCCGAGCCTCAGTCATGATCCGCAGCCCTTCGGCAAGGAAAAGCCCTGCGCGCTTGCGCAATTTTTTCTCACGCAGCCCGCGGATTTCCTTCAGCAGCGGATTTGAAAACCCGGTGATCTCCCGGCGCATCAATCTTCGCCAAAACCGTCAACAACCAGACCGACAAGCTTTTCAATGGCGAGCTCCGCCTGTTCACCTTCAACATGGATGATGACTTCGCTGCCCTGTGCCGCGCCCAGCATCATCAGGCCCATGATTGACGTGCCCGTAACAAACTGACCGTCCTTTTCGACTTCGACTTTAATTCCTTCAGGCAGGCGGCTTACGAACGTCACGAATTTGGCGCTGGCGCGGGCGTGCAGGCCTTTTTGGTTGACGATCGTTACTGTCCTGCTGAGGCGGGTCACCTTGATGCCTCAAGCACTTCGGAGGCAACGCTGATATATTTGCGGCCGGCTTCGCGGGCGGCCGCTACAGCCTCTTTTACGTCCAGATTTTTGCGGGCGCTGTCGAGCCGGATGAGCATGGGCAGGTTTACGCCAGCAATAACCTCTACACGGCCGCTGTCGAGCAGTGAGATAGCAAGGTTAGATGGCGTGCCGCCAAATAGGTCAGATAAGATAATCACGCCTTTGCCAGTATCGACAGTCTTGATCGCGGCCGCGATTTCGTTGCGACGCGCTTCCATGTCGTCATGCGGTCCGATGCAGATGGTCGCAACGTCCTTTTGTGGCCCTACAACATGTTCAAGGGCGACAAGAAATTCGCTCGCGAGCTTACCATGTGTGACTAAAATTAAACCGATCATGTGCTTTGACTGCCCTGTAGCGCCGTAATCCTGTTTGCGCCGTTAGCAGGCTCCTCAAGCGCGTCAATCGGTCTTGACGTCAGATCGCGATGCGACACCGTAAGAGCGAACCCGTCTTCGCGTAACCAATTGCCAAACGTTTCGGCCACATGCACGGATCGGTGACGTCCGCCGGTGCACCCAAATGCGATGTTGATATACGCCTTGCCCTGTGCGTCGTAGAGCGGCAGTAGGAAACGGAGCAAGTCTCGGATCTTCTGCAAGGCTTCGTCATATTTGGGGTCTGCCGCAACATATTCTGCAACGCTTGCATCCATCCCCGTCATTGGGCGCAGATTGCTGTCCCAATGGGGGTTGCGCAGAAACCGGAGGTCAAAGACAAGATCTGCGTTGTGCGGCACCCCTCGGGAAAAGCCAAAACTCGTGACCGTGATGGTCGAATGTGGAGTCGTTGCGCTTGTGAAGCGCTCGCGGATGACCTGCTGCAAATCATACGCTGATAGCTTGCTGGTATCGACGACCGTTTCCGCCCAGCGGCGAAACGGTTCCATCAAATGGCGGTCAATCGCAACGCCGTCCATCGCCGGCCGGTCCTGCGCCATAGGGTGGCGGCGACGTGTCTCGGCGTAGCGGCGTTCGATTTCCACGCCAGCACAGTCGAGAAATAATGTCAGAATTTCTAGATTGGGCTGGGTCTGCAGCGCCTTAATTTGCTGAATTAGCGCTTCAGCATCAAAACCGCGGGTACGGCTATCAAATCCAAGCGCCAGAGGGGTATTTGGACCATCTTCGCCTCCCGATGCTGGTATTTTGAGCAACTGTCCCGCGAGTTTAATCGGGAAATTGTCGACTGTTTCCCAACCCAAATCTTCCAGTGTTTTAAGCACGGTCGTCTTCCCCGCGCCGGACACGCCCGTTACCAGCAAGATTTTCTGGGGTTCAGAAGGTTTCTTTTGCTTCAAGATTTTACCCTCTCAATTGCAATGGAAGGGAGTTTTTCCACTGGCAGATGCCCAGCTTCAACGACCGAGCGAAGCGCCAGTTCGACCTTTAGCACACTGCTGACCTGAAATGGATCAAGCTTCACCAGCGGCACCAAAAAATCAGCGATTGTGGTTCGCATATCTTCGGCGGGCATGCGGTCAACATCCTTTGCGCATTCGACGACGAGTCGCAGCGGGGCGGAAATCTCATATTCGACAGAACAGATTCCTATGCCGCGCACCTCAATTTTTCCAGCTATACTTGGCGCGTACGCCAATAGGGGAACGCCATCGGCGCTTTCGATATGGAGGATGTCGTCACTGATCAGCTTGGCACCGCGGTCAATCAACCGAAGGACCAAATCTGACTTTCCGCTACCAGACGGTCCAAGTATCAGTACGCCAAAGCCGCCTATAGCGACCGCACTACCATGAACCATCGTCGTCATTAGCGTTTGGCCGTTTTGGCACAGGGAAGCGCGATTTCGAAGCATGCCCCGTCCTTACCATCAACGCGATCGCGCACCATGATGCGGCCATGATGCCCTTCGATGATTGTGCGGGCAATTGCGAGGCCAAGCCCGCTATGCTTGCCGAAATTCTCTAATGCAGGCCGTTGGCTGTGGAAACGGCGGAAAATGGCCTCGCGCTCTTGGGCCGGTACGCCCGGCCCTTCGTCGCTGATGCGGATGATAACTTCGGCGTCGGCCAGTGTTGCGGAGATTTCAACCACTGATCCGGGAGGCGAAAAGGACACCGCGTTGTCGATTAAATTGGTCAGCATCCTCTCAAGCCGAACATCTTCACCCATCACCGTAGCGATCGACCTTCGCGGCCTTGCGAACGCAATGGTCACATCTTTGTCGCTAGCCCTATCCTCACGCGCCTGAAGCAATTGTTCGATCATATCGCCCAGATCAATGGGCTCGAACTTTGCCTTGGCAAGTTGCGAGTCCACACGGCTGGCGTCGGAGATGTCGCTTATTAAACGGTCCATCCGCTGAACGTCCGCTTTCGCGACGTCCATCAACTGTTTGCGCAACTTTGGGTCGTCAATCCGCTCTGCGCCATCCAGCGCAGATCGTAACGACGCCAGAGGGTTTTTGATTTCATGCGCGACGTCTGCAGCAAATGCTTCGGTTGCGTCAATGCGTTGGCGAAGGGCTATGCTCATGTCGGACAATGCGCGTGCCAACATCCCAATCTCATCGCGGCGCGAGGGCAGGCGCGGGACCGTAACCTCTTGCGCACGTCCGAGCCTTACCTTGACCGCAGCACGGGAAAGATGGCGCAAGGGTCGCACAATGGTGCGCGCCAGAAAGGTCGATAGTAAAATACCGATACCCAGCGCGAACAAGAAAAACATGCCGATGTTAAACCGTTCGGCACGGACAAAGAGTCGGATATCGCGCTCATTCGATGTAGTGAGTACAGTGTAACTTCTGTCTGGAGATTGCGACGCCGCGCTGATCATATGGGTTAGGTCAGGAGCAAAACGTACCTGTGATGCAGCCTTGGACGGCTTAGCGGTGGTTAATTCCGGCCAAGCTCCTTTGGTGTCGAATCTGGGTTCAATAAACGGTTGAAGCGCCTGAGCGCCTACTAGAAAGTCGAATAGCCGGTCGATTCCACGCGCGGCGACTTTGGGCCATGGTTCACGGTCTGGGTCGCGAAAGACATAGGTCGGCCGTTGATTGGCGAAACTATCGAGGATCTTAGTACCTTTTTGGTCGTAAATGCGAATGCGGGATTGGTTTTGCTGACCGAACTGGATGACATAAGCTGCTCTGTTTTCTTGGGCGACTAGAGGCAAGCTGCGGGCAAGAAAAGTGGCTTGGTTGCGCGCGGTCTGTTCGCGCTCGGCAATTAACCGCACGCGGTAGCTGTCGAGGAAAAATAGCCCGGCGCCGAGCAAAGCCAAAACGAACAGGTTTACGGCAAGGATTCGGGTGGTTAGCGATAACCCCCGGCTCCATCCCAACTGTAGATCAGCGGGCTCAACTGTCGGCGAAGCGATATCCGGCCCCATAAAGCGTATCTATTGCGGTGAATTCGGGGTCAATTTCGCGGAATTTACGGCGTAGCCTTTTGATGTGGCTGTCGATGGTGCGATCATCGACATAGACATCGTCCTGATAGGCGGCATCCATCAATTGGTCGCGGGTGCGGACAACGCCTGGTCGGATAGCTAACGCCTCCAGGATCATGAACTCGGTTACAGTCAGCGTAAGCGACCGCCCATCCCATTTGACCTGATGGCGGGCTGGGTCCATTTCCAGCTTTCCGCGCATCATTGGTTCGGGTTCGGATCCCGCTTCGCCATTAACGATCGCCTTGTCATAGGTAGCGCGTCGTAAAATGGCCTTGACCCGTGCGATTAACAAACGCTGCGAAAATGGCTTTGTGATGTAATCATCGGCGCCCATGGCAAGGCCAAGAGCTTCATCGAGTTCTTCATCTTTCGATGTCAGGAAAATGACGGGCATGTCACTTTTTTCGCGCAACCGCCGCAGCAGTTCTAGCCCGTCCATCCGGGGCATTTTGATATCGAAAATACCCAAATCAGCCGGGTTCTCCAGCAATGCCTTCAACGCAGTCTCTCCATCCGAATAAATCCGGGTCACATATCCTTCCGCCTGCATCGCAATGGACACAGAGGTTAGGATATTCCGGTCATCGTCGACCAAGGCGATATGGGCACTCATCCCGCGGTTATAGTGAGGCCAGGGCTTGGGTTCAATGCATTGCTCCTTCAAGGCAAAGTCTTCCGTGGATAACGTTTTTCTCGTCCAATCCATCCGCCCCGCATTTGACCTTGCCTTTCGCATCGTATACCGGCGGCACCTTCCTCGGTGCATACGTATGCACCAGATTCGCAACTTTCGCCGGAGCAGCCAATGTCGACACCACTGAATATCGCACTTTCACAACAGGGTTTCGGCACAGATGCAGAGCTGCATTGCAATTTAGGCACCGCCCAGCTGGTTGAGGCAGCGCTTGCGAATAAAGAGGGGATAATGGCCAAGGATGGCCCGTTGGTGGTCAAGACCGGCTTGCATACGGGGCGGTCGGCAAAGGATAAATATATTGTTCGCGATGCCGAAACCGAAAACAGCATTTGGTGGGGCAAAACCAATGTGGGGATGGGCCCGGCACATTTTGCTGCATTGAAAGAGGATTTCATCGCTGCTCTGGGCGGCAAGGACAAATTATACGTCGCTGACCTGTTCGGTGGTTCGCAACCAGAACATCGCGTAAACGTCCGCGTTATCAACGAATTTGCTTGGCATAACCTATTTATCCGCACTTTACTTGTACGGCCCACGCAGCATGAATTAGCCGGCTTTGTGCCCGAATATACAATCATCGATTTACCAAGTTTCCGCGCAGACCCTGCACGTCATGGTTGCCGCAGCGAAACGGTTGTCGCGGTCAACTTTACCGAGAAGCTTATTCTCATTGGCGGCACTGCTTATGCGGGCGAAATGAAGAAGTCCGTGTTTGGCATTCTCAATTACCTTCTGCCGGTAAAGGGCGTGATGCCCATGCACTGTTCGGCCAATATCGGCGTCGATGGCCATACTGCCGTCTTCTTTGGCCTGTCGGGCACGGGCAAGACAACATTGTCCGCCGACGCCAGCCGTACGTTGATTGGTGACGATGAACATGGTTGGTCGGACACCGCCGTGTTCAACTTTGAAGGCGGTTGCTACGCCAAGATGATTCGTTTGTCCCCTGAAGCCGAGCCAGAGATCTTTGCCACGACAAAGCGTTTCGGCACGGTACTCGAAAATGTCGTTATAGACCCGGAAACCCGTGAGCTTGATTTCGACGATAACAGCCTCGCGGAAAACAGCCGCGGTTCATACCCGATTGAATTTATTCCGAACACATCGGAAAAGAATATGGGCCCAGTGCCCAACACGATTATTTTCCTGACCGCTGACGCATATGGCGTCCTTCCGCCCATCGCACGGCTGACGCCCGATCAGGCGATGTATCATTTTCTGTCAGGTTACACAGCGCGTGTGGCGGGAACAGAGATTGGTGTGACTGAGCCGGAGGCGACATTCTCCACCTGCTTCGGTGCGCCATTCATGCCGCGTCATCCAAGCATTTACGGCAATTTGCTAAAAGAACGTATTGCCAAGGGCAATGTGCAGTGCTGGCTGGTTAACACGGGCTGGACGGGTGGTAAGGCCACGATGCCGGGCATTAACCGTATGCCGATTAAAGCGACACGCGCGCTGCTCAATGCTGCGCTTGACGGCAGCCTCAATAATGCAGAATTCCGTATGGACCCCAACTTTGGATTTGAATTTCCGGTCGCGGTCCCCGGTGTCGACAGTGGCATTCTTGACCCACGTGCCGCATGGGCAGACAGCGCGGAATATGATGTGACTGCGCAAAAATTGGTGCAGCAATTCATCGACAATTTCGCGCAATTTGCCGACCATGTCGATGAAGGTGTAAAACAATCGGCACCCAAGGCAGCTTAACGCGTCCGAACATGACCGGATCAATTGTTCGTCCGGGACATGTTTGAATTCGAAGTGCGCTTGTTCAAGGATGACGCGTCGATTTTAGCCATCGGTGAAGGCTTGCTTTCGGCAACTCTCCCGCGCGACACGTGGACGCATGAGGCGCATCTGGCGGCGTGTAGTTGGCTGGTGCGCGCGAGAGGCGACATCGATATAGAACGCGAACTGCCCCTCATTATCTCATCTTATAACGTGGCGGTCGGCGGGGTGGATGACGACACGCGGGGCTATCATCACACGATTACGCATGTCTATATTGCAGGGGTTAAAGCCCATCTAGCAGAAGTGGGGCACGACTTGCCGCTGTATAAGGCAGTCAACGCATTACTTCTTTCGGAGCGCGGAAGCCGTGATTTGCCACTTCGGTTTTACTCCAAAGAACGCCTGTTTTCGGTTCAAGCGCGGCGGGAATTTGTTGCGCCAGACCGCCTTAGCCTCAAATATATTTAGGCTGACATTTCTCGCACCCTGTCCGCCGTCACGGCCGTGGCGTTTTGTGTCATTTGTCCTGCATAAATTTCTTGCCGGTAAAGACAGTAATCACCGACAAAGTGACAAACATCGCAACCTGATACGCAACGGTAATGGGCAGGAAATAGTCCAATCCGCCAACGATCAACGCTGCCAGGGCGATCCACATTAGGTATCGCCCTGGCGAGACCATTTCAGCTGCGCCGAGCACAAGGCCAAGTGAAAGCCAGAACCAGTGAGTAGATATTGTGTCGAGCCATTCTGCCATTGTAGCACTCCCAAAAATTCGAAACGCGAAACCATAGACCGCACCAAAACCCTCAGCTGCCAGGTGGAAGGCCTTCTGCAGATTCAGTCGCTCGGCGGCCAATGCTCAAGACTGCTGTTTCGCAGTTTTTTAGCGTTATGCCTGTTTATCGCTCATGGCCAGTGGCTCTTTCGCCAATCCGCCGATTTCGCCAAGCGTCTTGATCAATTGCGCTGCCTCAACTGCGGATCGGATGCTTTTTGCATGGGGTTAGGTGTCGGGTCGAGGTCGGCTATGTCGAATTAGGGGTCGCATGATTGAATTGATGCATGTACGGAGCAAATCTGAAGGTAGAACGTTCCCACCATGCGATGGGTGACGTCGTGTCTTAGTCCGGAGCGAACCATCATGCGGCTTGTACATTCAGCTATTTTAGTCGGTCTTGTCGGCTTTTTGGCAAGTCCAGTTTTATCCAAGGCTGTGACCGAGGCCGATTTGCGCGCGCACATTGCCATTCTTGCCAGCGATGATTTCGAGGGCCGCAAACCGGGTACTGCAGGTGAAGCCAAAACGGTCAAATATATTGCTGAGCAATGGGCGAAGGCAGGCTTGAAAGCCGCTGCTGCCGATGGCGGCTGGTTTGAACCGGTACCGCTCATTCAACGTGGGCAGGGCAGTTTTGACTACAGCTTTAATGCAAACGGACGGAAATTGCGCGTTGCGTCGGATGACATTGTGCTGATTGGCAAGCAGGCGGAATATGTGCGTGGCAACCTGCCGATGGTTTTCGCAGGCATGGGCGTAAAGTCTGATGGAACCGTTGGCGCCGATGTGGCGGGCAAGGCGGTCCTCGTCCTGTTTGATGCCGAAAATGTTCCAGACAAGATGAAGTCCCCCAGAGCGCGGCGTGAGGCATTGGTCGCGGCCGGTGCGGAAGCCATTATCTTTGTGGGCGATAGCAAGGGCAGTTGGCCATCGCTGCGCCGGTTGCTGTTGTCGCGTCCGATAGCGCTTGAAAGCCGGGAGACGCGGGCGCCACTTGAAGGTGCTATTACAAGCGAATTTGCAGTGGGCCTCGTTACTGCCGCAGGGCAGGATTGGGACACGTTACGTGCCCACGCAAAACAAGCGGATTATGCCGGAGAAGCGCTTGGCATAGATGCAGACTTCAATGTTAAAACAGATATTTATCGTTTTAACAGCTCGAATGTCATTGGAAAAATACCGGGCCGTAAAAAGAACAATGGCGCGTTGATGTATATGGGCCATTGGGACCATTTGGGTATCTGCGCGCCAGAGGGCGCGCCGGATCGCATCTGCAACGGGGCGGTCGATAATGCCAGCGGCATCGCAGTGATGAACGAAGTGGCCAAGGCATTGGCAAAGAAGAAGCATGATCGTGACATTTATTTTTTGGCGACCACAGCCGAGGAAAGCGGCTTGCTTGGTGCATATGCATTTGCGCAAAAGCCAGTGCTCCCGCTGGATCAGATTATCCTTTCGTTAAACGTCGACACCATCGCCATCGCGCCGCGGGGGTCTAAAGTAGCAATCATTGGTCGTGGCACAACGCCGCTCGATGCCGAGGTCGAGGCTGTTGCCAAAAAGATGGGGCGCATGATTGAAAGTTCTACCAACGCCAATGCTTTCATTCAACGGCAGGACGGTTGGGCGCTGACGCAAAAGGGCGTTCCGGCACTGATGGTTGGCGGATCGTTTGCGGACCTTGATCTTTTGCAGAAATTTTTGGGCAGCGATTATCATGGCCCTAATGATGAGTTGACGGATGCTACCGAACTTGGCGGCGCAGCCGAAGATGCCGACTTGCATATTGCGCTTGGGCGCTACTTTGCGGACACGCGAAAATATAAATCGAAGAAGGCTGGCGAATAAAAGGGTTACTGTTTACATGGGCCGCCACGAATCAAAGCTTAAAGCGGTGGCCACATGAAAGAAATTCCCCTCGGACTGACATTTGACGACGTGCTGTTGCAGCCCGGACCGTCGGACATTTTACCGAGCCAAGCGGACACGCGGACGCGGCTAACCAAAAGCATTTCGCTTAACATTCCTGTTTTGTCGTCTGCGATGGATACCGTGACTGAAGCACGCATGGCTATTGTCATGGCGCAGCTTGGCGGCATCGGCGTTTTGCACCGTAACTTGACCATTGAAGAACAATGCGCCGCTGTCCGTCAGGTAAAGCGCTTTGAAAGCGGTATGGTCGTGAACCCCATAACCATTGCGCCGAACGCCACTTTGGCTGAAGCACAGGCGCTGATGCTGGCGAATTCGATTTCCGGTATTCCGGTGGTTGAGGCGAGCGGCAAGCTTGCCGGCATTTTGACCAACCGTGACGTTCGTTTTGCAGAAAACCCTTCGCAGCCTGTGTCCGAATTGATGACGCACGAAAATTTGGCGACGGTATCTGCTTCGGTATCGCAGGAAGAAGCGCGGCGTTTGCTGCACCAGCGACGGATCGAGAAGCTGCTCGTCGTCGACGATGCCTATCATTGCATTGGCCTGATCACCGTTAAGGATATCGAGAAGGCCGTTCTTTACCCCAATGCCACCAAGGACGGTTCCGGTCGGTTGCGCGTTGCAGCGGCGACTACCGTAGGCGAAAAGGGCCTGGCGTATACCAAGGCGTTGATTGATGCTGAATGCGATTTGATTGTTGTCGATACCGCACATGGCCACAGTGCCATGGTTGCCGCGGCAGTCGCTGAAATCAAACGTATGGCGCCTGAGGTTCAGGTTGTTGCCGGCAACGTCGCCACTGCCGCCGCCACCCGGGCGCTAATCGACGCAGGCGCAGATGGCATAAAGGTCGGCATTGGCCCCGGCTCCATCTGCACCACGCGCGTCGTTGCAGGAGTTGGCGTGCCGCAATTGACGGCCATTATGGAATCAGCAGCGGAAGCTGCAAAATCCGGGATTCCCGTGATAGCCGACGGTGGTTTGCGGACATCGGGTGACGTTGCCAAGGCGCTTGCGGCGGGTGCATCATCGGTAATGGTCGGATCATTGTTGGCGGGCACCGAAGAGGCCCCGGGCGACACGTTCCTGTATCAAGGACGCACTTACAAAAGCTATCGTGGCATGGGCAGCGTCGGGGCAATGGCGCGGGGTTCGGCCGACCGCTATTTTCAGCAAGATATCAAGGATCAGCTTAAGCTGGTTCCTGAAGGCATTGAAGGGCAAGTGCCTTACAAGGGACCCGCGCGCGATGTTATTCACCAGCTGGTGGGCGGCGTAAAGGCGGCTATGGGCTATACAGGTTCGCGCACGATCGCCGACCTTCAGGAACGCGCGCAGTTTGTGCGCATCACCAATGCCGGATTACGGGAAAGCCATGTTCATGACGTTACAATTACACGCGAAGCGCCCAATTATCCGACGCGATAAGGCATGAGGCCCGCTGCGCGCCTGCAATCGGCCATTGAATTGGTCGATCAAATCATCCTTGCGGCCCGCGACGGCGGTGCATCCGCGGATCAGATTGCCAAACGATTTTTCGCCGAGCGGCGCTATGCGGGGTCAAAAGACCGCCGCGCTGTGCGCGATTTGGCGTGGGGCGTCATACGGCGGTTTGGAAAGCGTCCCGTAACCGCACGTTCCGCGTTTGCCGCGATGGCAGATGCTGATCTTGAGCTCGCGGCTTTATTTGACGGCAGTGACTATGGTCCCGCGGTTATCGACCCGGCCGAGGCGCGCTCAACGGGTGGCGCTTTGCCGAAATGGCTAAAGCCGCTGTTTTCCGCGTATATTGACGAAGCCGAACAAGCGTCCTTGCTTGACCGCGCACCGATGGATCTGCGCGTGAACGCGCTAAAGGCCCGCCGCGAGGAAGTTGCCGCCGTGCTGCCCGAGGCGGAGGTTTTGCCAGCTCTTGAATTTGCGCTGCGTCTGCCCGGCGGCACCGCGATTGATAGCCATCCTGCTGTCGAAAGCGGCCAAGTTGAAATTCAGGATTTAGGCAGTCAGTTGATTGTTGAGGCATGTCAGGCAAAGGGGTTGGGCACTGTGCTTGACCTATGCGCAGGCGCAGGCGGCAAGACGCTGGCCTTGGCTGCAGCTATGCGCAACTCAGGCCGCTTGATTGCCACAGACACAAACCGCAACCGTTTGGACCAGCTTAAGCCGCGTGCGGCTCGGGCAGGGGCAACGAACGTCGAAACACGGCTACTGAACCCGAATAAGGAAAAGGACATGCTATCCGATCTTGCGGGTGGCTGTGACCTCGTTCTCATCGACGCCCCATGTTCAGGCAGCGGAACGTGGCGGCGCAACCCCGAAACGCGCTGGCGCCTAGATGCCGCCCGTTTGAAACGCGTAATTGATGAACAGGCAAAGCTTCTGGACATCGGTTCGGAAATGGTCGCGCGTGGCGGGCATTTGGTATATGCGGTGTGCTCGTTGATTGAAAATGAGGGCAAAGGCCAAGTGGCTGCATTTTTGAAATCGCATAAGGGCTGGCGCGCTTCTGAAACCGGCGTTTCAATGGGCCGCGCGGATGGCGATGGCGTGTTGCTGACGCCTATGCATGATGGCAGTGACGGATTTTTCTTCGCGAGGCTTCAAAAGCTGTGATAGCGTCGATTTTCGAACGAATTTGGATATTTTTTATGCGCTTTTCGCCTGCAGCTATTGCCCTTTCGCTTACCTTTGCAATCATGTCGAGTGCGAGCATTGGCGGGCGGGCGGACGTTGACGCCCGCTCAATCGCATTATTAAAAGCGGGCGATCAGGAAGCCAGCGCTGGCCGCCTCGATATTGCGATTGGTTGGTACGAGTCCGCACTTGCGGTCGATCCGCGCAATGGTGCTGCCTATGTTGCAATGGCACGTGCCGTAAAGATGCAAGGGTTGGAGGGTAAGGCGGTCGGCTTCTACAAAGAAGCGCTTGAACTTGAACCGAATGATCAGATTGCCTTGGCAGAACAGGCCGATATTTTGATTTCTAAGGGTGCATTGGAAATTGCGCGTAAGAACATTGCACGGTTGCGAACGCTATGCCGCGCCAATTGTACCGCCCCAACACGCCTTTCATTGGCGATTGATGCTGCGTCCCAGAAACAGCAAGCACAGGCCAGTGCCGTTGATCTCAAAGCGACTTTGGGTGCTCCGCTGGAGCCAAAGGCGAACTAATTTTGCCTTGAGTACTGCCTAAATTAGGTCGGCAAATTCCGCGAGAATGTTTTCGTATAGCCGCTTTTTGAACGGCACTATGAGTTGCGGCAACATCGGCGCATCCACCCACTGCCAGCTGCTAAATTCCCGATGCTCGGTTTCAATGTTGATATCCGCATCGGTGCCTTTGAACCGCATCAAAAACCAATTTTGCCGTTGACCGCGATATTTGCCCTTCCAAATCCGCCCGATCATATCGTCAGGCAAATCATAGAAATGCTCATCGCGGCTGCGGGCCAGCACGTCGACCAAGTCCGCACGGACCCCAGTTTCCTCAAATAATTCCCGTAATGCAGCGGTCTCTGCATCTTCGCCGTCATCAATACCGCCCTGCGGCATTTGCCAGGCGTCCGTGCCTTCGGGCCGGTCCAAGCGTTGGCCTACAAATATTTTGCCTTGCATATTGGCGAGCATGATGCCGGCGCAAGGCCGGTAGGGAAGATCTTCAAATGTAGTGGTCATGCCGCGGGCGTTACTTCAGCGAGCATTATTTTTAAAGCCCTGATATAGCCTTCAACGTCAGTTTGAACCGAAGGAATGGCTTGGCGAATGTTGATATGGCCATGAATATTGCCATCGGCACTAATGTGCTGAACATAAACGCCAGCCTGTTTTAGCTTTTCGACATAAGCAAGGCCTTGATCGCGCAAGGGGTCAAGGCTGGCGGTCGTCACAAGGCTTGGCGGCATGCCTTCTTGCGGAAAGTTCAGCGGCTCGGAACGATAGTCACCCGGCGATGCCGCATGGCCTTCGCCAAAATACACCATGGCTTCTTCCGTCAGCAAAAAGCCATTGGCAAATTCGTGCATGCTTGGCCAATCGGCATCAAGCGTGACAACGGGATATAGGGGAAATTGCACCAATACGGGAACGGCAGCAGGCTTATCGCGCAGCGCCATAGTTGTGACGATGGTCAAATTGCCCCCCGCACTGTCGCCCGATGTGATGAGGCCAGTAACTTCTAGTCCGAGTTCTGTCGGGCTGCTCGCAATCCAGCGCGTCGCGGCTTCGCAATCTTCTGCCGGCGCGGGGAATGGATATTCTGGCGATAACCGGTAGTCGATGGAGATAACTGGCAGGTCCAATAAGCGCGCGACTTCCGCGCAATAGGGCTCGTAGGTATAAAGACTGCCGATCACGAAGCCACCGCCATGGTAGAACACCATGACTGGCCCGGCGCCGCGGTCACTACGGCTGTCGTAAACGCGGGCGGGGATATTGCCTGCGGGGCCGGGGATTTCAATGTCGCGGATGACCGCAAGTTCACCCACTGGCGCGTCGGCAACGTCGCGCATGGCCGACGTAATCGCGCGCGCCTCATCGGCAGAGACTTCCCAGAATTTAGGGCCAGGAACTGCGTTCAAAAACTGAAGGAATAAGGCCACATCAGGGCGGACGAAGGGGGCGGTTTCAGTCATCTCAATCTCCATTTTGTCCGCGTGATAGGGCGGTGCGCGGGGCAGGTCCAGCACATTGAAACGCGCAAATCTTATTAACATATGCGCTGACGACATAGCCACTTCGCGCTCCGAGCCCTTACGTGAACAAAATTTCTCATATTGATAACGCCGTATTGCCATTTCACGGTGTTTCCGTCAGCGCAAGTAAATGGATAATCTCACACATAGCCTCGTTGGCGCATTGCTCGGCCAAATGGGCTTGAAGCGGAAAACTGGCCTTGCGATGCCAACGCTGATTATTGCGGCCAATATTCCAGACATTGATGCGATAACGACGCTGCTTGGCGGGCAACAGCATCTCGCGCTTCGACGCGGACTTACGCACGGGCCTATTGCTATGTTTGTCCTGCCGCTTCTGCTCTGGGGCGCAATGCTTGCGTTCGACCGTTGGCAGACAAAGCAAGGAAAGCGGCCGGAAAAGCGGTTGTCAGTGCATAAAGGCTGGTTGCTGGCGCTGGCCTATATAGGCTGCTTAAGCCATCCGCTGTTCGATTGGTTCAACAGCTATGGCATCCGCTTGCTTGAGCCATTTTCAAGCCAGTGGTTCTATGGCGACACCTTGTTCATTATCGACATCTGGTTGTGGGCTGCACTGATTGCTGGTGTTTGGATTTCGCGGCGTTGCGAGCGCTCGGGCAAAGCGCATTGGCGCACGCCTGCTCTTATAAGCTTCACAGCCACCTGTGCCTATATTTTGGCCAATGGCCTTATCACCGGCCGCGCTGAGCAATTGACGGCAGAGGCTGTGCAGAAAAAGTTTAACGTGGCGCCCACTTTGGTGGTTGCCAATCCTGTGCCAGTGCAATTCTGGAAGCGCGAGGCGCTGTGGCGCGACGACAGCCATTACGGGCAAGGTAGCTATACCATGTTCGATGACGTGAGAATCGATAATTCCATGCGCGCGCATTACATGGGCGTTGCGGATAAAAATGCGTTTGAGGCTAACGTCACCAGAGGGTCGCCTTTGCTGTTTTGGTCACGCATGCCCATCGCGCAGATAGTGGATGCAGGCAATAAGCGGACGTTGAAGATATCCGATCAGCGTTTTACCGATCCTTTGGTCGGCGACCGATTTAGTGCCTACTTCCCCATCGGAGACGAAAGCAAATGAACGCCCCAGTCATCCTCTGGTTCCGCCGTGACTTGCGCCTTGCCGACCAGCCAGCATTGGCAGCGGCAGTGGCGAGCGGCGCGCCAGTCATTCCGATCTATATCCTCGATGACGATACGCCAAAACATCGCAAGATGGGTGCGGCCTCGCGCTGGTGGTTGCACCACAGTCTGACCGCGCTTGATGCAGATTTGCAGGCGCTGGGTTCGCGGTTGATCCTGCGAGCTGGTAAATCGGACGAGATTTTATGCGCGATGGCCGCGGAAACCGGCGCATCAGCCATTCACTGCATGCGCCATTATGAACCATGGTGGCGTAATGCGGAGAAGGCCGTAGCCAATGGCTTGCACGAGGGTTGCGCGTTCATATGCCATGACGGCAATTATCTGCTCCCCGCAGGCAGCGTTACCACGGGCAGCGGCGGACAGTATAAAATCTACACGCCGTTCATGCGGGCCTTGTGGCAGCATATGCCACCGCCGGCGCCATTGGCACTGCCCACGCATATCGCTGTGCCTGAGAATTGGCCAGCAAGCGAGAATATCGGCGAATGGAACTTGCTGCCCACTTCGCCTGATTGGTCGGGCGGCATGATCAACATGTGGACGCCCGGCGAGGCGGGGGGCAAAAAGCGTCTTGAGGATTTTGTCGATAAGGCAGGGCTTTACGACGAGAAACGCAACCTGCCATCGGTCGAAGGTTCATCGTTCTTGTCTGCACATCTGCACTTTGGCGAGATTTCACCTGCCGCATGCTGGCATGCAACGATGCATGCGGGCGGATCGGTTGATGTGTTCCTCAAGGAACTGGTTTGGCGGGACTATGCGCAGAATGTGATCGTTCAAATGCCTGAATATGGCGCCAAGAACGCGCGCGATGCGTTTGATAAACTGCCTTGGCGAGACGTATCCGATCCGGCGGTGAACGCAGATTTTGTTGCGTGGACCAAAGGGCGGACGGGTTATCCCATTGTCGATGCTGGAATGCGGCAATTATGGGCGACTGGGTGGATGCACAACCGTGTAAGGATGATTGCCGCTTCGTTTCTTATCAAACACCTGCTGATTGACTGGCGCGAAGGCGAGAAGTGGTTTTGGGATACGCTTGTAGACGCCGATTATGGCAGCAACAGCGTGAATTGGCAGTGGACCGCAGGGACTGGTGTCGACAGCAATATGTTCGTGCGGATCATGGCGCCGCTGTCGCAGTCGGAGAAATTCGATGCCGCGCGTTATATCCGCGAATGGGTGCCCGAACTGGCGGATCTGCAGGCGCCTTATATTCACGATCCGGATGAATATGGCGCGCGTCCGAAAAGCTATCCGCGCAAGATTATTGGCCATAAAGCCGCGCGTGAGCGTGCGTTAAAGGCGCATGAGGTGGTGAAGGGCTAAGGGAGGCAGGGTGACGGTCGGGGGAGTATAAAGTGACGGCGATATGCGCGCAGAGTGACGAGATTTTTAACTAACCTTCTAACACCAACCGATGCCCACTCGCGAACTCGGTTTGCAGCATATTTAATATCGCATCGGCAACAACGGTTGGTTCCTTGACCGTCGCTGGGTCTTCCCCGGGATAGGCCTTCGCCCGCATCGTTGTGCGCGTGCGGCCTGGGTCAACGACTGCAGTGCGAACTTGCGACAGGTTCTTGACCTCTTCGCCATAGCTATCGACCAGATTTTCCAACGCTGCCTTTGATGCGCCATATGCGCCCCAGAATGCGCGCGGAGTTGCGCCTACGGACGAGGTCAGCGCGACCAAGCGGCCAGCTTCGCTTTTGCGCAATAAAGCGTCGAACGAAGCGATCATGACTTGCTGTGCAGAGACATTCAACGTGAACAAGCGCGCAAACTCTGCGCCGTCTATCGCGGACACTGGGCTAAGCGTGCCAAGCATTGCGGCATTTAGAATAAGGACATCCAACTTGCCCCATCGCTGGGTCACTGCGACGGCAAGCCGAGCGATGCTGTCGCCGTCAGTTAAATCTAGCGGCGCGATGGTGGCGCTGCCGCCAGCCTCGAAAATTGCGTCTTCGACGGCTTCAAGATCTTTGGCTGTGCGTGCGGTCAGGATGACATGGGCACCTTGCGCTGCCAGTGCCGTTGCCGTGGCCGCGCCTATTCCGCGACTTGCGCCGGTAACCAGCGCAATCTTGCCTTCAAATATCTTCGCCATCGCCTAAGCCGGCTTCCGGTCGCCAAGCATCATCAGGTCGCTCGCCTCATGCTCTTCATGGTCGGTCAGGGTGGTTGGATAATCACCTGTGAAGCAAGCGTCGCAATATTGCGGCTTGTCTGGATGGCGCGAATCTTCACCAAGCGCTCGATACAGGCCATCGATGGACAAGAAGGCGAGGCTGTCAGCCTGAATAAACTGCCGCATTTCTTCTACATCCATCCGGCTGGCGAGCAGCTTGGAACGTTCGGGTGTGTCGACGCCGTAAAAGCAGCTGTTCATCGTCGGCGGGCTGGCGATGCGCATATGCACCTCGGCGGCCCCAGCCTCGCGCATCATCTGCACGATCTTCAGCGAAGTTGTCCCACGCACGATAGAATCATCAATGAGGACAATCCGTTTGCCCGCAACGAGATTGCGGTTGGCGTTATGCTTTAGCTTTACGCCCAAATGGCGAACGCCGTCGCCCGGCTGAATGAAGGTGCGTCCGACATAATGTGATCGGATTATCCCAAGCTCGAACGGGATTTTGGCGGCCTCTGCATAACCGATAGCAGCAGGCGTACCGCTGTCAGGTACGGGGATGACATAATCAACATCAACGCCATTTTCGCGCGCCAATTCAGCGCCAATGGCCTTGCGGACCGAATAGACGCTGATGCCTTCAACGATGGAATCGGGCCGTGAAAAATAGACATGCTCAAAAATGCATGGGCGTTGCGATACGGGAATGAAGGGCTTGTGCGACTGGATTTCAGTCCCGCGCACAACTACCAATTCGCCGGGTTCGACCGACCGGATATATTCCGCGCCGACGATGTCGAGCGCCACGGTTTCTGACGCGAAGATAATGGTATCGCCAAGTTTGCCCATCACCAAAGGACGAATGCCCAGAGGGTCGCGGCAGGCAATCATACCCTCAGTGGTCAAGCAAAGGAGCGAATAGGCGCCCTCAACGCGCTTCAACGCGTCAATGAGACGATCAAGCAACGTCCGGTAGCCAGAGGTGGCTACCAGATGGATGATGACTTCGGTGTCGGATGTGGACTGAAAAATCGATCCGCGACGCACAAGGTCGCGGCGCACCGTCATGGCGTTTGAAATATTGCCGTTGTGCGCGATAGCAAATCCGCCGGTGGCAAGGTCAGCGTATAATGGCTGGACATTGCGCAGTGATGTCTCGCCAGTGGTCGAATAGCGGACATGGCCAATCGCGCATCGCCCGGCGAGACCGCCCATAATTTCCTCGCGGTCAAAATTGCCTGCCACATGGCCCATTGCACGGTGCGTATGGAAATCATGATCGTCATAGCTGGTTATACCCGCAGCCTCTTGGCCGCGATGTTGGAGCGCATGGAGCCCAAGCGCCACCATGGCAGAGGCGCCTTCAGTGTCATAGACACCAAAAATCCCGCACTCCTCACGAAGTTTGTCGTCATCAAAAGGGTCGGTGGTCAGCATATATCGAATCCCGCTGCGCTTCGCTGGCCCGCCTATAGGCATGGCTGTGCCGAATGTCTCCCCCTTGTCGCATGGTTGTAACAAAGAAAATGTTGGCAGGGCATTTGTGCATGGGTTAGGATTGCGAAATGACCGACGAAAGAGAAAGCGGATTGACGCTCAACCCCAAATATGACGCCAATGGTTTGGTGACCGCAGTGGTTACGGACGAAGCTGATGGTGCGGTGTTAATGGTGGGGCATATGAACGCAGAGGCGCTTGCAAAGAGCATTGAAACCCGGACGGCTGTTTTCTTTTCGCGGAGCCGCCAGCGGCTTTGGCAAAAGGGCGAAAGCAGCGGTAATGTCCTGTATATTGTTGATATGCGCATCGACTGCGATCAAGATGCAATCTGGATAGTCGCCCGACCCGAAGGTCCGACGTGCCACACAGGAAAGCGCAGTTGCTTTTATCGTCGGGTCACTGATGTGGGGCTTGAACCCGTTTGAGGTTATCGACCATTACCTGCGGCGCCCTGCTTTGCCTTTTGTTGGGGTGTGGGGATAGTCTGTCGTCGATGCCTGGTGGCGACGACGATGCAGGCGCAGCATTGGATGCGCAGGCGGTTCAAGCGGGCATTCTTCCCGATCTGGAAAAGAATGACCTTGCCGGACGCTATGAAACCCGCGGTGACCTTGGCGTGGACAAGCTCTGTGCGGTGAAAAGATCCGCAGGTAGCTTCGACATCGGCTTTCTTTCCGTCAGCGGTGCGGATAGCAAATGCGAAGGCACGGGAACCGCAACGGTGAAAGGCGAGACGGTGGATGTCGTTCTGAACGGGCAGGGGGATTGCACATTCACTGCGCACTACGATGGTTTTGAACTAAAATTCCCTGCTGTTATCGACACAGGCTGCTCCAATTATTGCTCCGAACGGGCAAGTTTTTCAGCGACGCATTATTTTATGATTGAACCAGGCAATGCCGCTGCGCGCGACACGCTGGGTTGGGACATTGAAAGATTGTGCCATTAAGTCAGGTCGCGGACCTAAAAATTGGGCTGCGTCAGGCATTGCTGCCCGATTGCCTTAAGCTTTGTACATATCGCTTGAGCCTCCGCCTTGCTGGCAAAAGGGCTCGCCTGTAAACGCGTTAGCGCACCGTCAGTTTTTAGGATTGGTTTCATATCCACCAGTTCAGCGACATTTTTTGCAACTTTCTGCCAAAGTTTGTCTGCATTTGCGGCATTGCTAAACGCACCAAGCTGAACGCGCCATGTGCTATCAGCAGGTGCCAGCTTGTCGTCGCTAACATGGCTTGTTGCCGCTACTGATGAGGGCGGAACATCCACAGGCGCCAGGATTCCTGGTATTATAGCGCTCTTGGCAGGCACACTTGCTAGCTGCCCTGTACGGGCGCGGTCGGCAATTTCACCGGCCGACGCGGTTCCTGCCTGCCGTTGCTCAATGGGAATATACTGATCCATTTGGGCAAGACTGCGCGCGGCAGAAGCCATGCCTGCCGCCGATGCGCGGGTCATTAACGCGTAGGCACGAACCCAGTCTCTCTCGATGTGGACGCCATTGAACAATTCGGTTGCTAGTAAATATTGCGCGCGTGGTTCTCCTCGGTCCGACGATGCAATTAGAAAGGGCAGCGCCTCTGGAATTTTCTGGAGATAATGCAGCAAATGCCCACAGCTATCGGCCGCCTGCACATGGCCTTGTGCCGCAGCCTTGCGATACCAGTCTAGCGCGATGTTAAGGTCGGTCTTGACCCCTCGGCCAAGCTTATAGGCTTGACCAAGGTTGAATTGCGCATCGGCATCTCCTGCTTCGGCTGCAGGGCGCCATTCTTTGATTGCTACTTCATACGCGCCGCGAGACCAAGCATCGACACCTGCTTTGGTATCTGCGTTTGCTGGGAACACGCCGCCCGTTATGGCTGTTGCGGCTAATACCAATTTCGCTAGATTAGACCGCAGAGACATTTTAAGTCATCCCTATTAGCTTGCCACCGATATAGACTTCAACATTGCCGCATAAAAACTGATTTTTGGTTAATATTTGGTCTTAATTGCTTGGCCAAGACGTTTGGCAAACGTGACTGATTACAGTTGTCAGGCTTTTAGGGGATTTTGGTCTAATGATATAAATCCGCCATTTTCTATTATTGTCAGCGTTAACCTATTTTTAGCCCTGTTCTGCCAAATCCCTAGCTGCAACATGTGTAAAAGGGGAATGATGTGAGGGTTCTCGCATTGGCATCGCAGAAGGGCGGATCAGGCAAAACCACCTTGTCCGGCCATTTGGCCGTCCAGGCGCAACTGGCAGGCGCCGGACCAGTGGTGCTTATCGATATTGATCCACAAGGGTCTCTGTCAGATTGGTGGAACGAGCGTGCGGCCGATCTCCCGGCTTTTGCCCAGACGACCGTAGCTCGTTTGGCCTCCGACATCGCCATATTACGCCAACAAGGCTTTAAGCTTGCAGTTATTGATACACCTCCGGCTATCACCTTGGCGATCCAGAGTGTGATATCTGTGGCTGAACTTATTGTGGTGCCTACGCGTCCAAGCCCGCATGACCTGCGCGCCGTTGGTGCGACGGTGGACCTGTGCGAACGTGCTGGAAAGCCCCTCATCTTCGTTGTTAATGCTGCAACGCCGAGGGCAAAGATTACGTCGGAGGCTGCGGTTGCTCTGTCACAACACGGCACTGTTGCGCCAATTACACTGCATCACCGCACGGACTTTGCTGCATCAATGATTGATGGCCGTACCGTTATGGAAATCGATCCTAATGGCCGGTCTTCGCAAGAAGTTATCCAGCTTTGGTCCTATGTTTCCGACCGCCTGGAAAAGAATTTCCGCCGCACTGTTTTTAGCCCCCCCGCCGCAACAAGTCAGCAGCCATCATCGGTGCGTCCCATGGGTGGCTTCGGTCGCCGAGTAGTTGGTTAAGCGCGAGAGGGTAAGATAATGGGTGAACCAAAACCAATGGCTTCGCTTTCCAGAATTTTGCTGGCACGCAAGGGACTTGCACGTCCGGCGATGCGTCGAACGTCGATGTTAAGCATCAACGGCAATTCTGCGATCGCACAGGACGACTTGGGCTGGAACGATATGGGATATGATGTTGATCCTGACCCATCCACGCCAATGGATTATGAACACAATTTTCATGGGGCAAATCCTCTGGCGGCGGCTGCCCCAGAGGTAAAGCCGCAACAAGACCGCTTGGCGCAAGCTATCAACGCAAGCAACGATGTGGCGGCTGGCTTTGACAGCTTGGCGATGGAAGCCGAATCGGTAACTGAGGCCCTCACGATTATTACGGTTACGCCGGAGCCCGTGACGCGACCAATCTCGCGCCGTGGCAAGGCAGATGCCCCCCGTTCGCGTGCACGCTCCAAACCCGGTATAAAGGATAAGGCGGCCTTTACATTGCGTCTCGGGAGCGAACGCCATCTAAAGCTTCGGCTGGCCTGTGCTGTACGTCACCAGTCCGCACAACAGCTGGTCACCGATGCGCTCGACGCATTTCTCGAATCGATGCCCGAAATCGGTCAAGTTGCGTCTTACGTGCCGGGTAAAAGACATTGATATCTGAATTTAGACTTTTTGAGGTAATGCCATGAATAGCAATTTTGTCGTGAAACTGGCCATGTCGACCGCCTTTGTGGCTATACCCGCAATGACTGCATCAGCCGCCGGAGCAGACAGTACGCGCAGAGAAATCGTAAAGAAGGCTCACTCCGAAAAGGCATCGCAATCGGCGAAAAAGGCCGAGCGTGCGATGGCCAAAAACAAGAGTGACCGCGCGTTGCAATTTGCTGAAATGGCGGTTGAGGCAGAGCCGCAAAACTTGGAATACCGCGCGTTGCTGGCGCGGATATACATAGCCAATGGTCGCTTTGTTTCGGGTGAGCAAACGTTGATGGATGTGATGGAGCTTGGTCAAGTCGACTCGCGTACGGTCATCAGCTTAGCGCTGTGCCGCATTGCGCAGGGCAACACGGACGCCGCTATTTCGCTGATCCAGGCACATCGCTCACTTCTCCCAGTCAGCGATTATGGCTTGACCCTGGCATTGGCAGGGAGATCCGGTGACGCGATCATTATTTTGAATGAGGCCGTTCGCGCGGACAGCGCGTCGCCACGTACACGGCAAAACCTTGCTTTGGCGTACGCACTTGATGGTCGCTGGAGGGAAGCGCGCGTCATGGCATCGCAAGACATGGCGCAGGACAATGTTAATGAACGCATTGCCGAATGGGCCCAGTTCACGCGTCCACGTGCGCATATGTTGCGCGTAGCTGGCTTGTTAAAGGTGCGTCCGGACATGGCTGATGCTGGCCAGCCTGTTCGCCTTGCGCTTAATTCTTCGGCATCTGCAGCATTTGCAGCGGCGACCCCTGGGCCTGATCTGGCCGTCACTGAACTCGCTGCGGTTGAACCAAGCCTTGTTGCCGAAAGCGCTGGCTTTTCCGGCATCGGAACAGACGTGAAAATCGCACCTGCGGTTCCAGCAGTTCCGAAATCAGAAGCGCCGTTGATTAGAGCATCTTCGGCTCCCGTAAAACTGGCGCTTGCAGATGTGCCTGCTTCAAACATGACATCGGTCGGGGGTAGCCATCTGGTTCAGCTTGGCGCCTTTTCTTCAACGGCCAGTGCGCAACCAGCTTGGAACAAATATTCGGTAAAATTCGGTGCATTGCATGGTTTTAAGTCGGCCAGCTCATCCGTAACGGTGAATGGAAAGAAACTCACAAGGCTAGCGGCAGTGGGTTTTGGCAATGCTGCAAGCGCCAACGCGACCTGCAGCCAGATTAAATCTCAGGGCGGTGTGTGTTTTGTGGCTCTAAATATCGGAACCCAGTCGCTTCGTATGGCGCAAAGCGGCAAAGCAAAAATCGCGGCGCGGTAACAAACCTGTTTTAACGACCGTTAAAGGGTGGCGGGTCTAGACAAGCTTGCCGCCCTTTAGCATATGGCGAACGCGCCCTTGAACGGGTAAGCGGTCAAACGGAGTATTTCCGGCCAATGCAGCCATACGGTCACCGTCGACCTGCCATGGCGCGTCTGGATCAATCAGGATCAGATCGGCCTCTTGCCCTTCTGCAATATGGCCTGCGTTCAATCCCAATATCTTTGCGGGGTTAGATGCAAGGAGTTCAAACATTCGGCCGGTCGAGATGACATTGTCGCGCACAAGGTTGAGCGACAGTGCCAGCAACGTTTCTGCCCCCGCCATGCCAGGCGCGCTTTCGGAAAAAGGCAGCCGCTTGTCCTCTGGACCACGCGGGTCATGTCCGGATGCGATGACGTCAATGGTGCCATCGGCAATCGCAGCGATGCAGGCCAGTCGATCACTTTCCGGACGCAAGGGCGGCGAAAGGCGCGCAAAGGTGCGGAAATCGGAAATGGCGTTGTCCGATAAAAACAGATGTGCAGGCGTAATGCCACACGTAACGTGCAGCCCTTTTGCCTTTGCGGCGCGGACGAGGTCAAGCCCGCGCGCTGTGGTGACTTGCCGAAAATGCACATGCGCGCCGCTTTCTTCAGCCAGCATAAGGTCGCGCGCGATGGCAAGCGTTTCAGCGACGATTGGTGCGCTTGAAAGACCAAGCAAAGTAGCCGTCTCGCCCGCAGTTGCCACGGCATGACCAGCTACACCTGAATCTTCGCAATGCAGAATGACGGGAAGGTTAAGCGCGGCACAATATTGCATGATCCGCAGCATCACGCCGCTGTCGGATATCCATTTGCGGCCAGTGGCAACGCCGATTGCGCCCGCCTCTTTCATTAGCGCAATTTCCGCCATCCGAAGCCCATCAAGCCCCTGGGTCGCAGCGGCGAGGGGATGCACCCACAAATCAGGCTTACCCTTTAACGCAGCGAAGCGCACGGTGGCAGGATCGTCATGTACTGGCAACTGGTCGGGCATCAACGCCGCGCGGGTAATCCCACCAAAGCGGAAGGCTGGCTTGTCCGTTTTGAACACGCCAAAATCTATAATGCCAGGCGCAACGATGAGCCCGCTTGCATCGACGTGATCCGCAATGGGTGCAGCCTTGCCAACTGATGCAATTTTGCCGTCTTCAATATGCAGATGCAGAGGTTCGGCCTTGTCTGCGCCGGGCAATATGACATGGCCGTGAATGATGTTGACGCCGGTCATGCCCAGCCCTCCTGACCGCGCGCTTTGCGGGTCAATACATCGAGGCAGGCCATGCGCACGGCAACACCCATTTCAACCTGTTCGATAATGGCTGAGCGTTCGACATGGTCCGCTACGCTGCTTGCGATTTCAACGCCTCTGTTCATGGGGCCGGGGTGCATGACCAGTGCGTCAGGCTTGGCCAATGCAAGCCGCCGTTCGTCGAGGCCATAAAGATGGAAATATTCACGCGGCGAGGGAATGAAATCGCCCTGCATGCGCTCGCTTTGAAGGCGCAGCATCATGATCACGTCGGCCCCGTTGAGCGCCGCATCGAAATTGCTGAAGGGAATAGCGCCAAAGGCCTCTATGCCGCTGGGCATCAGGGCCGGAGGCGCAACGACGCGGACTTCTGCGCCGAGCGATTTGAGGCAAAACAGGTTCGACCGCGCAACGCGGCTATGCAGGACATCACCGCAAATGACCACGGTCTGACCTTCTATTTTGCCTTTGCGGCGCATGATGGTCAGCGCGTCGAGCAAAGCCTGTGTCGGGTGTTCGTGGCTGCCGTCTCCAGCGTTCAGGACTGGGCAGTCGACCTTGCTCGAAATCAATTGGACCGCGCCCGAACTGCCATGGCGAATCACAATGGCATCAGCGCGCATGGCATTCAATGTCATAGCGGTATCAATAAGCGTCTCGCCCTTTTTCACGCTCGATTGCGCAGCATGCATATTGACCACGTCAGCACCAAGCCGCTTTCCAGCGATTTCGAAAGACAATAATGTACGCGTTGAATTTTCGAAAAAGGCATTGATGATCGTTAGACCCGAAAGCCTATCATCATGCTTTGCGGCGCCAGAGCGGTTCAAGACCACCCATTGCTGCGCCTCTTTCAGGATGTAGAGGATTTCCCATTTCTGAAGACCGGCGATACCAAGCAAATGCTTGTGCGGAAAGGCATCCGACCCGCTTGGAAAGCTGTCGGCGGCAAAGGGCTGTGTCCATGTCATTAAAGCGATGCCCTTAATGGGGATTTGGGTGAGACTCAATCATTTTGTGGGATGTGCAATGCTTGCCAAAGCCATCACGCTGAACTTGTTGCAGCATCTTACTTTTGGACGACGCAACTAAGTCCCTAAATCAAGTTCGGGGGGACGGAGCCATGGTAAGGGTGACGGGTGACGGTTGTGCTGCCCGCTAGCCAAGGGTTAAAGCATCAATCGCGCCTTGCAGGATAAACGCCGCAGCCCCGCTGTCGATTTTCTCAGCGCGTTTAGCGCGGCTCATGTCAGCGGCGATCATATCACGTTCGACGGCCTGCGTGGACCAGCGTTCGTCGCGCAGCAATATAGGCAGGCCAAGATCTTCAATGTTGCGCGCAAATGCCCGGCTTGATTGGCTGCGCGGGCTTTCACTTCCATCCATGTTGAGCGGCAAACCAATGACAATGCCACGCGTCGGACGGGTCGCAATTGCGGCCTGCAGCTCAAACTTGTCCTTCGTAAACTTGCTGCGCTTGATCAAGTCAGCAGGCGAGGCAAAGGTCCAGCCAGCGTCACAAAAAGCGGTGCCAATAGTCTTGCTGCCGACATCAAGCCCAATCAGCACGCCACCTTCAGGCAATTGAGTGCGAAAGTCGGAAACCGATTCATAAATCATTTTTGCAGATATTTCCGCAGCCGCCATGCAGCATCCGCCCGGACATTGGCCCAGAATAGAGGAAAATCATACACATGATAATTGTTGCCGGGCAGGACATAGGGACCAATCTCCGGCGGGTCGCCAATTAGCAAAAAGCCTTTATTATCGCAGCGGGCAGGCACCGCGCCCACAATCAATGCGCCAGTTATCATCTTATCGTCCGGCTTCAATGTGCCGAGATTTGCCTTCATCACAGCAGCAGGTGCGGCACCACCATTTAACGGATTAGTACATAACATAGCTGTGTTCTTGCGCGGCTGCCCGGTAAAGCCGTTGGTGGCGTTGTAGACTTTAACCATACGGTCATATTCGGCGGGTTCGGCAAAGCTCTGCCACGCCATGATGCAGCCAGTGTCATCGGGGCCCGTGCAGGCAGGTAGCCCCATTTTAGGCATGTCAGCGGTTACCGAGACTGGCCAACCAACAACATAGGCTGCGACAATCCGCTTTGCGATTGGTTTGCCAGCGACGCGGTCTTTTAACAAATGCGTGAGGTGCAGCGCGCCTTGGCTGTGGCCTGCCAATATGATCGGGCGGTCTTTTTGGACTTTTGCCACAAATTCATCAAAAGCTAGCAAAATGTCCTGATACGCGGCGTCGAGTGCCTGCTGGCCTTCTGGCTTTGTCGTCAGAAACGCACCAATTGCGGCCTGACGGTAGCGCGGCGCCCACATTTCGCCAGCGCTCGCAAAAGGGGATGCAAGGCCACGCAAGAAAAGCCGGGCACGGTCCTGCGATTCTGTGTCATTGAGGGGCGCGTTCCAATAATCCCTGCCGATATACGACGTTGGATGGACAAAAAATATAGCGGCAGACCCAGTTATCTCTGCCTTAGCCGCACCAGTCGGTAGCCAATCTGCTGGATTGCCAATTTTGCCGGGGCGGGCGAACCACATATCATTGCCCGCATATTTGCTGGGTTCAAACGCCGCCTGCTTTTCAAATTTGGCGGTCGGGACAAAGGCAAGTTCTGTCAGTTCGCTTTCATAAATGCGGATAATGAAACCGCCCGCAATAACGAGAACGATGAGTGCTGCGACGATGTATAAAAATTTACGAGCCAAGTTTATGTCCTGAGATTTTGAGCCGATTTAGCGGATTGGACGGAAATAGCATCGGAAAATTGAACGGGGGCTGAAAGATTAGGTCTATACCCCAAGCTTTTCCGTTGAAGCATAGCAGGCGCAATGCTAGCGGCTGGCTCATGTCTGTAGATAAAGATACCGTGAACAAAATCGCACGGCTTTCGCGTATCGCGATTAGCGATGCTGAGGCTGACAAGATGGTCGGCGAACTCAATGGCATTCTTGCCTGGGTGGAGCAATTGGGGGAGGTCGACGTTACCGGCGTTGAGCCGATGACGGCCGTCATCCCCAACACGCTCCGCCTGCGTGACGACGTCGTCACAGATGGCGACGTGCGCGATAAGGTACTTGCCAATGCGCCAGCCAAAGAAGGCAGCTTTTTTGGCGTGCCTAAGGTGATCGAATAATGACTGATTTTTCAAGACTTGGCGTGGCCGCCATCCGCGAAGGCGTGGCCGATGGTGCATTCAAGGCGGTGGAGGTCGCTGAAGCTTTGAATGCACGTGTGTCGGCGGCAAAGGCCCTCAACGCGTTCATCATAGAAACGCCCGAAAAGGCAATCGAGGCTGCGCAGGCAGTTGATGCTGACCGCGCCGCTGGCAAGCCGCTTGGCAAAATGGCGGGTGTGCCCATTGGCATGAAGGATCTTTTTTGCACGGAAGGCGTGCAGACAACGGCCGCAAGCCATATCCTCGAAGGCTTTGTGCCGACCTATGAGTCGACCGTGTCGGCGAATTTGTGGAAGGCTGGGGCAGGGATGCTCGGTAAGCTGAACATGGACCAATTCGCCATGGGATCGTCGAACGAGACCAGCTATTTCGGTAATGTCATTTCACCATGGCGCCGCAATGACGGCGGCAATGCCGCACTTGCGCCCGGTGGCTCATCAGGTGGTTCGTCATCGGCCATTGCTGCGCGTTTGTGCCCGGCGGCGACGGGAACGGACACCGGTGGCTCGATTCGTCAGCCTGCGGCGTTCGTGGGCATTAGCGGCATCAAGCCAACCTATGGCCGCTGCTCGCGCTGGGGCGTGGTGGCATTTGCCAGTTCGCTTGATCAAGCAGGCCCAATGGCACGCGACGTGCGTGACTGCGCAATCATGCTGGAGGCAATGGCAGGCTTTGACCCGAAGGATTCGACGTCGCTCGATCTGCCAGTGCCTGCATGGGAGGCTGGCCTTAACAGCGATCTTAAGGGCAAGCGCATTGGCATTCCCAAGGAGTATCGCTTGGATGGTATCGACGAAGATATCTCCAAGATGTGGGATAATGGCATAGCTTGGTTGAAAGATGCAGGCGCCGAAATCGTTGATATCAGCTTGCCGCACACAAAATACGCGTTGCCCGCTTATTATATTATCGCGCCTGCCGAAGCGTCGTCAAACCTTGCACGCTATGACGGCGTGCGTTTTGGCTTGCGCGACTTGCCTGAAGGCGCTGGCTTGCAGGATATGTATGCCGCCACGCGCGCCGCAGGTTTTGGTGAAGAGGTCCGCCGCCGTATCATGATCGGCACTTATGTGCTCAGCGCAGGTTTCTATGATGCCTATTATACGCAAGCCCAAAAGGTCCGCGCTTTGATCGCGCGCGATTTTGACAATGCATGGGCAAGCTGCGACCTCATCCTTGCGCCAACCGCACCAAGCGCGGCGTTTGGTTTGGGTGAGAAGAACGCCGACCCGCTGTCGATGTATCTGAACGACGTGTTTGCTGTGCCAGCCTCGCTGGCTGGACTGCCCGCAATGTCTGTTCCCGGCGGTCTTTCAAAAGAAGGCTTACCGATGGGGCTTCAGATTATCGGCAAAGCTCTTGATGAACAGGCTGTGCTCAATGCAGGCCTAGCCATCGAGCAGCGTTCAGGATTTACGGCGGAAGCCGGAGAGTGGTGGTAATATGACTGAATACCGGATCCAGGGAAACACAGGCGAATGGGAGGTCGTGATTGGCCTCGAGGTGCATGCGCAGGTGACCAGCGAATCCAAGCTGTTTTCCGGCTCCTCGACCGGCTTTGGTGCCGAGCCGAACAGCCATGTCAGCCTTGTCGACGCCGCGATGCCAGGCATGTTGCCTGTGCCCAACCGTGAATGTCTGCGTCAGGCCGTGCGCACTGGCATGGCGATAAATGCGCAGATCAATCGATGGTCGCGGTTCGACCGGAAGAATTATTTCTACGCCGATTTGCCGCAAGGCTACCAGATTTCACAGCTTTATCACCCGATTGTGGGCGAAGGCGAAATTGAAGTTACGCTCAACGAAAAAGACCCCGACAGCGTGGTTAAGACAATCGGCATCGAACGAATCCATGTCGAGCAGGACGCAGGTAAACTGATGCATGACCAGCATCCGACAATGTCGTTTGTCGATCTCAACCGCTCGGGTGTCGCATTAATGGAAATCGTATCACGCCCCGATATGCGCAGCCCGCAAGAGGCAGGGGCCTATGTCAAAAAACTGCGCTCGATCCTGCGTTATGTTGGGTCGTGCGATGGCAATATGGAACAAGGATCGATGCGCGCAGACGTCAACGTGTCGGTCCGTAAGCCTGGCGGAGATCTTGGCACGCGTACCGAGACGAAGAACGTCAACTCGATCCGCTTCATGATGCAAGCGATTGAGTATGAGGCGCAGCGTCAGGTCGACCTCATTGAAAGCGGCGGCGCTGTTGTGCAGGAAACACGGCTGTTCGATGCCAACAAGATGGAAACGCGTTCAATGCGCTCGAAAGAGGACGCGCATGATTATCGGTATTTCCCTGACCCCGATTTGTTGCCGGTGGAATTGGACGACGCGTTTCTGGAGGAATGTCGTGCGTCCTTGCCTGAGCTTCCCGATGCCAAGCGCGCGCGCTACGAGTCATTGGGCCTGACGGCCTATAATGCTGCCGTTTTGACCGCAGAGGCGGAGACTGCATTCTGGTTCGAAGATTTGTTGGCTGAGGGCGTGGATGCAAAACAGGGCTCCAACTGGCTGATGTCTGAACTGTTTGGTGCACTGAACAAGTTGGGCAAAACGCTTGATGAAAGCCCGGTTAGCCCGAAACAGGCTGCTGAGCTCCTGCGGCTCGTCGCCGACGGTACGATCAGCGGTAGCATATCCAAGCAGGTCTTTGAAATCATGCTGGAGACAGGGCAGGCGGCATCAGCAATTGTCGAGGAAAAGGGCCTGAAGCAAACCAGCGATACCGGCGCGATTGAGGCAGAAATCGCTAAAATCATGGCTGCGAATGAAGACAAAGTGACCGAATACCGATCGGGCAAAGACAAGTTGTTCGGCTTCTTCGTGGGGCAAACAATGAAGGCAATGCAGGGCAAGGCCAATCCGCAGATCATCAACGATCTGTTGAAAAAGGCGCTTGGTTGACACGGGCAGGAGGCGACAGCGGTGCATTTGCCGCTTCTCCCCTTGCCCCGCCGCGGCTTTCCCGTTAGGGGCTCTCGTCGTTTGTGAAACGGCAGCTGTTCGTAAGCGGGCGTGGCGGAATTGGTAGACGCACCAGATTTAGGTTCTGGCATCGCAAGGTGTGGGGGTTCGAGTCCCTTCGCCCGCACCACGAAAAAGGGACGTTCCCGGCTGTCGTTGAACCCGAAAGCCATTTAACAGTTTTTGGCAGGCCAGAGGGCCCGCCGTAGATAGAGAAGAAAACATGCAGACCGTCGAGACACAGAATGAAGGCCTGAAGCGCGCTTATCGCATGACGATTTCCGCAAAGGACGTTGAATCCCGCATTGATGCCGAGGTGAAGAAAATTGCACCTCAAGTGCGTATGCCCGGTTTCCGTGCAGGCAAGGTTCCTGCCAATCTGGTCAAGAAGATGCACAAGGATTCGTTGCTTCAGGACGCCCTCAACAGTTCAATTCAGGAAGGCGTCCAAAAAGCGATTTCCGACAACAAACTGCGTCCAGCGACTCAGCCACATGTCCACCTTGGTGAAGATTATGCGCCCGGCAAAGACGCGGTTGTCGACTTCCATCTGGAAATCCTGCCTGCGATTGCAGCGCCATCTATCGATAACATCAAGCTTGAGCGCCTAATTGTTGATGTTAGCGATGCGCAGGTTGACGAATCGATCCTAAAGCTTGCCCAAGGCCAAAAGAGCTTTGAAGCAGCCGATAAGAAATATGCTGCCAAAATGGGCGACAGTGTCGTTATCGATTTTGAAGGCAAGGTTGACGGCGTGCCTTTCGAAGGCGGCAAGGGCGAAGGCATGGCGGTAGAGCTTGGCTCGGGCCAGTTGATCCCGGGCTTCGAAGACCAATTGGTTGGGGTGAAAGCCAATGACGAGAAGGTACTGAACGTGACCTTCCCGGAAGATTACAACGCCGAAAATCTGAAGGGTAAGGCCGCAACCTTTGATATCGTTGTCAACGAAGTGCGCAAGCCAGTCGAAGCTAAGGCCGACGACAATCTTGCCAAAATGTTCGGCCTAGATGGCATCGACAAGCTTCGCGAACTGATGAAGGTTCAGGTTGAGCAAGAACATAACGGCCTGACCCGCACTTACATGAAGCGCCAGCTGCTTGATCAGCTTGCCGCCGATCATGATTTCGACGTACCGCCATCAATGGTCGAAGCTGAATTTGAACAGATTTGGGCACAGTTGGAGCAGGAAGCTGCGCGTGAAGAAGACGCTGAAGCCGCGAAAAAGGAAATGGAAGCAGAACGCGAAGAGTATCGCGACATCGCCGTCCGTCGTGTGCGTCTTGGCCTGTTGCTCTCTGAAATCGGTCAAGCCAATGGCGTTGAAGTCAGCTCGCAGGAAATGAACATGCTCGTGCAGCAAGCTGCGCAGCAATATCGCCCTGAAGAGCGTCAGCGTTTTGTGCAGTATTTGCAGGAAAACCCGATGGCAGCGGCCCAGCTACGCGCGCCGATGTTTGAAGACAAGGTAGTGGACTTCCTGTTCGACAAGGCGACTGTTTCGGAAAAGACCGTGACTAAGGATGTGCTTGAAGCGGCAATCGAGGCAGAACCAGAAGCTAAGCCAGCTGCCAAGAAGAAGGTTCCAGCGAAAAAGGCCGCAGCAAAGGAAGAAGCACCTGCAAAGGAAGCGAAGCCTGCTGCAAAGAAGGCCGCTCCTAAAAAGGATGCCGAAGCCGCACCGGCCAAGAAGGCGCCTGCCAAAAAAGCTGCGCCTAAGAAATAATCGTCCTGCTTTGGACAAACGAAAGGGCCCCGGGAATTCTGGGGCCTTTCTCGTTTCGGCGGGTCCTGCTTACTTTAAATTAAAGCGGTCAGCGTTCATAACCTTGACGAAGTCGCGGACGAGCCTCTCTTTGTGGCCGCTTTCGGCATAGCCAGACTAATCGAATTTACGACTGCCATCATCAAGCCACTTTGTTCGACGGATGAGCACTTGGAAAAACTTAACCGTTTTCGTGCTTGAAACTTTGGTTGCCCGCGCCGATGTAGGGACTAACGCAAAACATAACATCTTAGAGGTATTTCATGCACGTTCCTTTTGATCCCGTTCAAGCATTGGTTCCCGTCGTTATCGAGCAATCGAACCGTGGGGAGCGCAGCTGGGACATTTTTTCGCGTCTGTTGCGCGAGCGGATCATTTTCGTGACGGGCGAAGTTGAGGACAACATGGCCTCAGTCATCACCGCGCAGTTGCTGTTTCTCGAATCGGACAATCCGAAGAAAGACATTTGGATGTATATCAACTCGCCCGGCGGCGTAGTCACCGCTGGCATGGCGATACATGATACGATGCAGTACATCCGCCCGAAAGTCGGTACAGTGTGCATTGGGCAGGCTGCATCGATGGGCAGTTTTCTCCTTGCTGCTGGTGAGCCCGGCATGCGGGTCGCTTTGACCAACGCACGGATCATGGTGCATCAGCCTTCTGGTGGTGCGCGTGGCATGGCATCCGACATCCAGATTCAGGCAAATGAGATACTTCGTATTCGCAAGCGTATGAACGATCTTTACGCGAAATATACAGGTAAGCCTCTGAAGGACATCGAAAAAGCGATGGACCGTGATACCTTCCTTGAAGCTGACGAGGCGAAGGCGTTTGGACTGATCGATGAAGTGTACGACAAGCGGCCATCGAATGCGGATGCCGACGCAAGCTGATCACATTTGATTTTCCAATGGCAGCTTGGTCAGGATGGACGGTTCGTTTTCGGCTATTGCCAAATCGGAACGCATCTTTAGGGTGTTGGTTTAATAACGCGGGCCACCTTTCGGCGTGCAAGCAGGATATATTATGACGAAGTTGAGCGGATCAGATACAAAGAGCACTTTATATTGCTCCTTCTGCGGAAAATCGCAGCATGAAGTCCGCAAGCTGATCGCAGGCCCTACTGTGTTTATCTGCGATGAGTGCGTCGAACTTTGCAACGACATCATCCGCGAAGAAACAAAGGGCGCACTGAACGGCCGCAAAGAGGGCGAAGTGCCCACGCCGCAGGAAATCTGCGAAGTCCTTGATGACTATGTCATTGGGCAGCCGCAGGCAAAGCGCGTGCTGTCTGTTGCCGTGCATAACCATTACAAGCGCCTTAATCACGGTGGTAAGGGCGCGGATGTTGAACTTGCAAAGTCGAACATTCTTCTTGTGGGCCCAACCGGTTGTGGGAAGACCCTTCTTGCCCAAACGCTTGCCAAGACGTTCGATGTGCCTTTCACCATGGCAGACGCGACGACTTTAACCGAGGCGGGTTATGTCGGCGAAGATGTCGAGAATATCATTCTGAAGCTCCTTCAGGCATCCGATTATAACGTCGAGAAGGCCCAGCGCGGGATCGTCTATATCGACGAAATCGACAAGATTAGCCGCAAGGCGGAAAATCCATCCATTACCCGCGACGTGAGCGGTGAGGGCGTTCAGCAGGCTTTGCTGAAGCTTATGGAAGGCACAACAGCGAGCGTTCCACCCCAAGGCGGCCGCAAGCATCCGCAGCAGGAGTTCTTGCAGGTCGACACAACGAACATATTGTTCATCTGCGGCGGCGCATTCGCTGGCCTTGAGAAGATTATTTCAAACCGCCTTGAAGGCAAGTCCATCGGTTTTGGCGCGCATGTCGCCGATCCGGATGAGCGCGGCACTGGCGAAATTTTGAAACAGGTCGAGCCTGAAGATCTTTTGAAATATGGCCTGATCCCGGAATTTGTCGGACGCCTGCCTGTCACCGCAACGCTGGAAGATCTTGATATCGCGGCGTTGGTGAGAATCCTGTCAGAGCCTAAGAACGCGCTGGTGAAGCAATATCGCAAGCTATTCGAGATGGAAGACGTAGGGTTGAGCTTTACCGATGATGCGCTTGAAGCGGTTGCCAAAAAGGCGATTGAGCGCAAAACCGGTGCGCGCGGACTGCGTTCAATTCTTGAGGCTATTTTGTTGGATACCATGTTCGATCTGCCGACCTATGACGGCGTTGCTGAGGTTGTTGTCGACAAGGATGTGGTTGAGGGGCGAAAGACCCCGGTGCTGGTATACGCCAAGTCTGCTAAGGCGGATAAAGAGGACGCTGCTTAAACCAAGGTCCACTGGACTGTGGCAAACTGGCCACATTTGCGCATAAAATGCACTTTAATGCTGCTATGCACAATTTGCGGTGACGCAAAACTTTGCTTCCACCTTGCTGTCGGCTAAACGATGGCCGGCTTCTAGGGCAGACTGTCACTTTACTGACATTTTCTGGTTCCAAGGGGAGCGCTCGGTCCCTTTCGTGTGTGTGATTCGGTTTTTTCCCCGATTTCGCGCTCCGGATGGGGATGACATTCAAAGGGGTCCTTTAATATGAAATCTCGTTTCCAGCTCGCAACCAGTGCCGTCGCACTGACGATCTGCAGCTTTTCTAGCGCTGCATTTGCGCAGTCGACCGGCTCGGTCGATTTCGAAGAAGAAGTAATCGTCGTTTCCGGTTCGCGTTCGCAGGACGTGGCTGGCATCCAGGCACCTGACTCAACGAAGGCGAAGGCTGTTCTCACGCAGGAGTTGATTGAGCGTCAGAACCCAGGTCAGACGATCTTGGATACAATCAACGTAATTCCAGGCGTCAACTTTCAGAATAATGATGCCTATGGTTCGTCGGGCGGTACGCTGAACATCCGCGGATTTGATTCGTCGCGTATTTCGCTGACTTTCGACGGAATTCCGTTAAATGACTCGGGTAACTATGCAATTTATTCCAACCAACAGCTTGACCCAGAACTGATCGAGCAGGTTAATGTCAACCTCGGTACGACGGATGTCGACAGCCCAACCGCTTCTGCTGTTGGCGGAACGGTGAACTATCGTACGCTGACACCTACCGAAGATTTTGGTGTAAAGCTGTCTGCTTCAGCCGGACAATTTGATTTTAGGCGCTTTTTCGGGATGGTAAATACCGGCAGCCTGACATCCTTTGGCACGCGCGCTTTCTTCTCGGCATCAAAGGCGACCAACGACAATCCGTTCAACAATTACGGCGTAGTAGATAAGCAGCAGTATAACGGAAAGATTTATCAGCCAATCGGCAGCGACGGAGATTTTATTTCGATTGCCGGTAACTACAACCAAAATCGCAATAATTTCTTCGGTTCTCTGCCTTTGCGTAACGATGCCGGACGTGTTGTAGGTGCCCTTTCTACCAACCGTTTCCCTGCGAACAACAAAGAGCGCGAATATCTAATCAATTATCCTTGTTCGGCAATTGTTACGCCAGTGGCGGGTACAGCACAGTCTGCAACGACTTGCGGAACTGAATTTGACCGTCGGTATAACCCATCAAATACCGGAAGTATTCGTGGTGCGTCAAAGTTCACGCTTACTGAAAAGCTTACGCTTACTGTCGATCCAAGCTATCAGTACGTTAAGGCAAATGGCGGCGGCACAGTCACTGCATTTGAAGCGCGTCGCGACATTGACCCGGCGGGTGTTAGCCGTGCAAACTGTACCACGGTAACAACGGGCGCCGGTGTAAATTGTCAGGCTGGTTACATCTCGGGTGCGCCATATTTCGGCAGAGACCTGAATGGCGATGGCGATATTCTTGACCAGTTTACAATGATGGCACCGAGTCAAACCCAGACCCATCGTTTAGGCGTCATCAGTTCGCTGCGGTATGAGATCAACGACGATCACTCGGTTCGTCTTGCGTATACATTCGACCGTGCGCGGCACCGTCAAACCGGCCAAGTTGGCCTTTTAGATGCCACTGGTGAGCCTTTAGACGTTTTTCCAGTGAACAAGCCTGAACTTGCGGCCAATGGCGTAGCTCTACAAAAGCGTGACCGTTTGTCGTATGCAATTCTGCAGCAGATTTCTGGCGAATATCGCGGTGAGTTCATGGACAACAATCTGGTCGTTACGGCCGGTGTTCGTGCACCGTTCTTTAAGCGTAACCTTACCAACAACTGTTTCACCAGCTCGGCCGGTGGCTTTGTTGAGTGCTTTGGTGATGCCAATCTGAACACGCTCAACGCAACATTGAACCCCACACAGGCTGGGCCACAAAATCGCGTTTTCAAATATGACAAGATTTTGCCAAACGTAGGCTTTAACTACAAGTTCACGCCTGAGTTCAGCATGTTTGCAAGCTTTGCCCAAGGGCTCTCGGTTCCTGGTACAGACAGCCTTTACAATGCGTTCTTCTTCCCAATCACGACGGCTCGCGCTCGTCCTGCACCGGAAACGACAGACAGCGTTGATGTTGGGCTTCGCTACCGTTCGGGTAACATCCAGGCGCAACTTTCTGGTTGGTTGACCAAGTTCCAGAACCGTTTGGCTTCGGCTTACGATCCAGAGTTGGACCAAAACGTATATCGTAACCTCGGCAATGTAGATAAATACGGTGTTGATGGTTCCGTGTCATATCAGCCAATTCCCGAATTGGCTGTGTATGTCTTTGGTTCTTACATGAAGTCGGAAATCAAGAACAACGTGGCCATCGGTGAAAATGCTGACGGTACGGCGGTTTTTGCAGCTACTGCTGGTCAGCGTGAAGGTGGTTCGCCGAAATACTCGTTCGGTGGAACGTTGCGCGGTGAACTTGGCCCAGTTGAACTTGGTATCACTGGGAAGCGCACTGGCCCTCGGAATATCTTTGATACGGGTGCTGCGACGTATACCGGGACTTTTATTCCAACCGGTGCCGTTCCAAGCGGAACGCTGGGCACAACAGCGCGGACTGAAATTTTTGGAAAGTCCGCACCTGCTTATTGGTTGGTCAACCTTGATGCGAGCATCGATCTTGACTTTGTTGGACTGAGCGACTCGCGCTTCCAGCTCAACGTTTATAACCTGTTCGACCAGTTCTATGTGGGCGGTTTCGGCGGCGGTCTTGCTCAAAGCGCAACGTACGCCAAGGCAACCGGTGTTGCGACGTACGGCAGCCCAGGTTTCGTACAAATCGGCGCGCCGCGCACGGTCAGCGGAACATTGACGTTCAAGTTCTAAGAATTAATTTTTAAGAATTAAAAAGGGCGGGGCTTCGGCTCCGCCCTTTTTTATGTGTAGATACAGCTGTCGAGGCCGTCACGTTTGACAACGCGAATTCGGGCGGAAATGCTGTTGCCATAGCGACGGGTAAAGCCGCCGACTCCGTTTACGGGGCGTTTTTTGGGTAGAGGCAAGACTGCGGCCAGTCGCGCTGCCTCCGTGCGGGTCAGGTTCTTGGCAGATTTCTGGAAATAGCGTTGCGCGCCGGCCTCCGCGCCATATGTACCGATGCCCGTTTCAGCGACATTCAAATACACTTCCATAATGCGGCGCTTACCCCAGATATTTTCGATCAGGAAGGTAAAGTACACCTCAGGAATTTTGCGTAAATAGCGGGTCCAGCCAGATCCTTGCCACAGGAAAACATTTTTCGCGGTTTGCTGGCTGATAGTAGAACCACCGCGCATGCGTCCGCCTTGCTTGTTGCGGGTAAGGGCCTTTTCGATAGCTTCGCGGTCAAAACCGTCATGGCTACAAAATTTGCCATCTTCAGCGGCGATGACTCCACGCACCAGATTGGGAGATATATCTGAAATTGGGGCCCAGTCCCGCGTTGCACCATTGCTGTCAAACAGCATGGTCAGCGTTGTGGGCACGGGCACCACGGCATAGACTGCGGTAAGCGCAACGCTACCGCCCGCGAAATAGAGAGCCGCTTTGAAGCTGGAACGAAAGAAACGGGCGGAAAGCGAGCGCTTGGTTTTTGTCATGCACAAAAACTAGCGCAGTGCCTTTCGCCCGTCACCTGTTTTTACAGCGGATTAAAACGCCAGAAGTAGACGCTTTTCGCCAGCGATACGGAGCATCGCCTTTTGCAGTTTTTCAAAGGCGCGCACTTCAATCTGGCGCACCCGCTCGCGGCTGACACTATACGTCTGGCTCAGCTCTTCCAGCGTCTGCGGCTCTTCAATCAAGCGGCGCTGCGTGAGAATGTGCTTCTCGCGCTCATTCAAGCTGTCCATCGCTTCGGAGAGCAAAGCATGGCGCATGTCGCCCTCTTGGGCGTCGGCAACGCGTTCGTCTTGCAATGGCGTGTCGTCAACGAGCCAATCCTGCCACTGACCGTCTCCGTCTTCGCGCATGGGTACGTTCAACGACGTATCGCCGCCCATCGCCATGCGGCGGTTCATGTTGTTTACTTCTTCTTCGGAGACGCCCAAGTCGGTTGCGATTTTGTGCAACGCCTCTTGGTTTAAGTCACCGTCTTCAAACGCCTGAAGATTGTTCTTCATCCGGCGCAGGTTAAAGAATAGCTTCTTTTGCGCCGCCGTGGTGCCGATTTTTACGAGGCTCCAGCTGCGCAGAATGAATTCTTGCATCGACGCACGAATCCACCACATCGCGTAAGTCGCGAGGCGGAAACCACGGTCGGGATCAAATTTCTTCACGCCCTGCATCAACCCGATGTTGCCTTCGGAAATCAGTTCGGACACCGGCAGGCCGTAGCCGCGATAGCCCATGGCGATTTTTGATACGAGACGAAGGTGCGACGTCACCAGCTGCTCGGCAGCTTTGGTATCGCCATGTTCTTGAAAGCGCTTGGCAAGCATATATTCCTGCTCAGGCTTAAGAACCGGAAATTTCCGGATCTCGCTTAGATAACGATTAAGGCTCGCATCCCCCCCAAGGGCAGGTATCGTAGCCGGAACATTCTTTTTAGCAGACATGTTTTCCTCTTTCATTGTGCCTTCCGCCGGGCCTCCTCAAGCACCCGATGGCAAAGCGTTCCCTTTAAAACCTTTATAGTTGAAGCTGCCTTAACAGAAGCTGCATGTCTTCTGGTATACCACATTCAAACCGTAATGTTCCGCCGGTGATGGGATGAATAAACCCCAAAGAGGCCGCATGCAATGCCTGCCGGTCGAATTTGGCTTGATTTGGACCGATTCTGTAATGGTTTTGTCGATTAGAATAGACGCTATCGCCAATGAGTGGATGGCCGATATGTGCCATATGGACGCGCACCTGATGCGTGCGGCCTGTTTCTAAGGTGCATTCAACCATCGCGGTTTTGGCAAAAGCCTGCGCCATGCGGTAATGCGTAACGGCGTGTCGGCCCTTTGAATCCGGCAGCACTGCCATTTTCTTGCGATTCGTGGTTGATCGGCCAATTTGCGTGCGCACCGTTCCGGCAGGGGGAGCTGGGATTCCGCTGACAATCGCGATATATTTGCGTTCAATGTCATGCGCGGCGAAGAGCTTTGCGAGGCCTTCATGCGCGGCATCGCTTTTGGCTACGACCAGAAGGCCTGAAGTGTCTTTATCAATACGGTGGACAATTCCAGGTCGTTGGACGCCGCCAATGCCGGATAGCTTGCCATGGCAGTGGTGCAGAAGGGCGTTGACGAGTGTGCCGTCGCTATGACCAGCGGCGGGGTGAACGACCAACCCGGCAGGCTTGTTGACGATGATGAGATGTTCGTCTTCGAAAACAATATCGAGTGCAATGTCTTGTGCTATTGCCTTGTCGGGCACGGGGGCAGGGATGTTCAATTCAAATGTCTGTCCCGACATTTTCTTGCTGCCTGCGTCGGCAAAGACTTGGCCATTGATACGCAAAGCTGCGTCTGAAATGAGCGCCTGAATGCGTGCCCGGGAGTATTGCGGCAGTGCAGCCGCAAGTGCGCTATCAAGACGCCCCGCGCCCAAAACACCCGTTAATGTGGTAATTTCCCCAACCATCGCATACACATGGGTAATGATCCTGCGTTTATCAAGCAACGACTGGCAACAACTTCTCGACTGGGCCAAAAGCGCGGGTGACGCAGAGTGCTGCGGATTGTTACGGGGCATGGATGGCAGAGTTGTCGAAGTGTCGCTGACAGAGAATGTCGCACCTGACCCAAGCCGAAATTTTGAAATCAATCCGGCTGCACTGATAGCGGTTCATAAGGACGCAAGGGCAGGAGGGGCGCCCTTGCTGGGATATTTTCACTCGCACCCAAATGGCCTTGAAGAACCCTCTGCAATGGACGTCGCACAGGCGGCAGCCGATGACCGCTTTTGGTTGATAATCGCCGGGCGTACGATAACGGCTTGGCGGCCTGCAGTCATGGAGGGTCATGTTACCGGATTTACGCCAGTAACGTTGGTCGTGGAGGGTTGAAACGCCCTCAAACTCAGTTCACAAGCCGCGGCAGATCGCCCAACACCTTCAGGAAATATGATTCATGTCCGAGACCGAAATTGATTTTGCCAGCCTACTTTGCTCGCGTCTTTGTCATGACCTTTTAAGTCCTGTCGGTGCGATGAATAATGGCCTTGAGCTTCTCGCGGACGAGCATGATCCTGAAATGCGGCAGCGGTGCATGGATTTGCTTGCGGAAAGTGCGAAGGCTGCAGCAGACAAGTTAAAATTCTTCCGCTTGGCCTTTGGCGGTGCGGGCGGATTTGGCCCCGACGTGGACCCCAAAGAAGCAAAGTTGGTGATTGAGCCGCTGGTGACGTCAAGCGGACGCACTGCACTTGAATGGGCGGTGCCTGCGCAAATGATGCCAAAACGGGCAATTAAAATCCTTTTGAATCTTGTGCTGCTGGCAAATGATTCATTGGTTCGCGGCGGGACATTGTTTGTTGGTGCCGAGGCGCGAGAAGGCGAGCAGGAAATCGTCATTCGTGCTAGCGGCTCCAAAGTCGTCATGGATTCAGCGATCCGTGACGCGTTGACGGGGCGTATTGAACCTTCGGAAGTAGATTCGCGCACAGCGGCAGCTTGGATGGCGCAAACGCTCGCGCAAAAGGGTGGCGGTATGATCCAATTGGCTGAGCCCGATGCTGAGCATCTTGTGATAGGGGCGTTGATCCGCACATAGTTAAAAGAGCTGTCGCAGCGCTGCCTTATATTGCATGCACCCTTCGACCTACCTATGGTCCTGCCATGACCATGATCTGGAACCCATCACCCAATTTTGGCGAACGCAACCTGCCTATTACAATGCTTGTGCTCCATTACACTGGAATGCAGTCTGGCGCAGCTGCGATTGACTGGCTGGCTAACCCCGCGTCCAAGGTATCGGCCCATTATGTCGTCGATGAAGATGGCCAGCTGGTGCACATGGTACGCGAGGAACAACGCGCGCAACATGCCGGGCTATCTTATTGGCGTGGTGTCACAGACTGCAATAGTGCCAGTATCGGCATTGAAATCGTCAATCCCGGCCACGAATTTGGATATCGCCCATTTCCCGAAGCGCAAATGGACACGGTAACGCGGCTGGTTGCAGAATTGGTTCGTACTTACGGAATTGATCCGCGCGATGTAGTCGGGCACAGCGATGTCGCACCAACCCGGAAGGAAGATCCGGGCGAGTTATTTGACTGGGAACGGCTGGCAAAACTTGGATGTGCCGTGCCGCGACCGAGAGCGAGCTTGGTTGATCCAGGTTGGCCGGACGCCGCATTTTTCCTCGCGCTTGAACGCTATGGCTATGGCATAAATGACGGGCGCGCAGCGACTGTGGCGTTCCAGCGGCGTTTCCGGCCCGAAAACATTGACGGTGTCGTTGATGGCGAGTGCCGCGCTATCCTATTCAGCTTGCTCTTGGCGGTTGAGGGCGGGTCTGCTATCTGACCCTCGCCAGAGGGTTGGGCGACCGCCGCTTAGCGGGTAACTGCTAAGGGGAGGAAAGTCCGGGCTCCAGCGAGGAACGGTGCCGGATAACGTCCGGCGAAAGCAATTTTAGGGAAAGTGCCACAGAAAATAGCCCACCGCATTTCGATGCGGCCAGGTCGAAACGGTGCGGTAAGAGCGCACCGCATTTCTGGTAACAGAAATGGCATGGCAAACCCCACCGGGAGCAAAACCGAATAGGGGCGGCATATGGCATCCTCCTGCCAGTCGCCCGGGTTGGTTGCATGAGCGGCGCAGCAATGCGTCGCCTAGATGAATGGTCGCACATCCGCCTCGGTTTCGGCCGAAGCGGAGGACAGAACCCGGCTTACAGACCCTCTGGCTTTTTACCCCATGCGCGATATGCGAACAGCAATATTGCAATGAGTATCGCTTCAACAATCATAGGTGGTGCGACAGGCGCGCTATAACCGTCGATCGCAACGCTAACGAAGCGCCCAAACAATGTCGCCGCCAACAACACCGCAGCGGCGAGGATTGCGCCTTGGTGCTGCCGTACCGCAGCAAACAGCGTTAGGCACGAGATCCCCAGGAACAGCCCGCCAATATCTGCACGCAAGTTCGCACGGCCAATTTCACCCACGGCCTGTAGGCCGCGTTCGGTAAAGACAGCGTCAAGGCTAAACCAATGCTGGGCAACTCCAAGCAACGCAATGACGCCGATGACGGCGACCAAAATTCTAGTGATGATTATCATACTTCCCCCCAAAGTTGACGCGCACGTCAATATTTACATATTGGCACCAATATGTTCTGTTTCATGACAAGCCAATTCTGGAGGCCTAAGTCAATGTCGATTGTGCAACGCGCCAAGAATATCATCTTAAAACCAACCGACGAATGGAACATCATTTCGCGGGCGCCGGCAACCATAAGTGGGATCTTGGGCGGCTATGCAGCTATATTAGCAGCTATTCCAATGGCTGCAGGTATCCTGTTTACAGGGGCGTTAGGCATCAGTGGTGCAGGTCTGCTTGGTGGGGGGGGTATACCCATCGGTTTTGCGGCAATCGCGGCGATGTCGGTGATTGGATATATATTGTCGCTCATCACTCTTTATCTGATGGGGATTATCGTAAACTCCGTATCTCCCAGCTTTAATGGCAAGTCAGATTTGCACCAATCGTTGAAGCTATTAACCTACGCGTCAACTCCAACTTGGCTGGCTGGTTTGGTAAGCTGGATACCCATATTGGGCGCGTTAGTCTCATTTGCAGCAAACGTGTATGTGGTTTATCTCATTTATCTGGGGCTACAGCCAGTTTTAGGGGTGCCCAAGGAAAAGGTGGCAGGCTTCACCGTGGTCATTGTGCTCATCTATGTCGTCCTCTCTCTGATTGTGTCAGGCATCATCATCGGTCTTCTGTTTTCAACATTTTTTGCAGGCGGAGCGACGGGCGCACTGTCCGGTGCATAATTTGCGTTTACGCCCCTAGCAAAATGGGCATGCCACAGCTAAGTCGGCGGCATGGTGCGAACTACGCGACGAAATGACTGGGGTTTTCCCCGCTGGCGCGGTTACGGAAGTAGCAGCGAGGCGCAGCAGGTGCGTCTGTGCGACCGTTATGGCTGTAACAAGGCAGGCAATTGCCCCGCGCCTAAATCTCCGAATAGTCCAGATCGCTGGATGTTTTGTGAGGAACATGCCGGTGAGTATAACCGCGGATATGATTATTTTGAGGGGCTGACCAAGGAAGAAGCCGAAGAACGCGAGGCCAATGAACGCCGAGATTCTTCGGGTTATAAGGAATCGGCGCATTATGGTTGGGCTGGGTCCGGCGATGGCAGCCGAAGCCGTGACGAAATGCACGCGCTCGATATACTAGGCCTTGAAAGCGATACCAACTTTGAGGACGCGAAAAAGGCTTGGCGCAAAATTGCTAAGGAAACCCATCCTGACGTGAACCCTGGCAATGCCGATGCCGCCAAGGCGTTTCAGGCGGGGCAAGCTGCCTATGACGTCTTACGCGTCGCAGAAGAACGGCGCGCGTGGAAGGGCTAGCGTCTTGTACGCGCGAAACTATCGGCGCATAGGCCAGTTGTGATTCGAGACTTTCCGCCTTTCCGGAACTTTGCCGCTGCATTGATTGTGCTGGCGCTTGCTTTACGTATCATGGTTCCGGCAGGTTTTATGCCGTCGACAGAGCGCAGTTTTGCGCTGACCATATGCACTGGCATGGATACCCAGACCGTTTGGATGGATAAATCGGGCACCCTGCACAAGGAAGACCCGTCAAAGGGTAAATCTGTTGAGCATCAGCCTTGTGCTTTTGCTGGGGCAGCGATTGCAGCGGATTTCCTTTCCTCCGTTTCCCAAATTGCAATGGCTCCAGTCGCCCTGCCAATTTCAGGTTTTGTCAAAAGGGAGGTTTCGGTTGGTGCTGGTTTAGCGGCGCCACCGCCTCCTGCGATAGGACCACCTTCCTTCATCTAAACTGACGGGCTGCATTGCGGTCGATCTCTCGTTTAGATTTGGGAAAATACCATGAAATTTATGTACATTTTGCGCGCTTCTGTGGCGTGCGTAGCTGTTGCTGTTGTCACCCCCGCCGCTGCTGAAGATGCAGCTGACGCCACGATCATCGTCACTGGACCTGCCGCTGCTGACGAAGCAGAAACATCGGCAAACAAGACCGCAGGTGGCACTGACGTTGTCAGTCACAAAGATTATGCAGACAAGACTATCGTATCGTTGCGCGATACATTGGCCTTTTCCCCCGGCGTGTATACGCAACCTCGCTTTGGCCAAGAGGTCAGGATTTCCATTCGTGGCTCCGGCTTGTCGCGTGGGTTTCATATGCGTGGGTTGACGCTATTGCAGGATGGCATCCCGATCAATCTGGCAGACGACAATGGGGATTTTCAAGAACTTGAACCGATATTTTTCGACCATCTTGAGGTTTATCGCGGCGCGAACGCTTTGAGGTTCGGTTCCGGCACATTGGGTGGCGCAATCAACGGTGTTACGCCCACAGGGGACAATGCGGCGGGTCTTTACCTTCGCGGTGATGTCGGCAGCTCTGACTTTTATCGTGGCTTGGCGTCTTTTGGAGTGGGTGATAGCAATGCCAATGCTTGGGCAGCGGTCAGCGCCGATAGCCATGAGGGGGATCGCCAACACGCCCAGCGGAACTCAATTCGCTTTAACGGAAATGTTGGGCTTAGGATTTCGGATGTCGTGTCGACGCGATTTTACGGAAGCGCGACGACACTTAACCAGGAATTACCTGGTGCATTGACCCGTGCAACGGCATTGACTGCGCCACGCAGCGGCAATTTTGTCGGGGATCAGGCGCGCGATATCAATTCGGTCCGTGTCCAGAATCGAACCCGTTTCGATTGGGGCAACAGCCAATTGGATGTTGGCGCGTTCTTGAACGCCAAAGAATTATATCACCCAATTTACCAGGTTATTGATCAGGCATCGACAGATCGCGGCGTATATGCCCGTTATGACCGCACAGGTGACGTGTGGAGTGTTACATTGGGCGGTGAATCACGTTGGGGAAGCATTGATGCAAAGCGTTTCGTGAACCTGAGCGGTAAACGCGGGGTGTTGACATTTGACGCTGATCAGACGGCGCGCACGACCAACATCTATGGTGAAATCAGGGTCAGTCCAATCGAGAACCTGACCGTGATCGCAGGCGGTATTTACGCCGACGGATTTCGCAAACAATCGCAAATTGTGCCCACTGCTGTAACGGCGCAGGCATCGTTTGATGCGGTGTCACCAAAATTGGGTGTGCTTTGGGAACCGGCAACTGAAATCCAATTTTTTGCGAACCACAGCAAATCCGCCGAATTCCCGACCTTTGTTGAACTGGCACAAATTGCGGCCTTTGTTCCGGTGCGTGAACAAGCCGCGTGGACCACGGAGCTTGGTACGCGCGGGACATTGGGATGGGTAAGCTGGGATGTGGCGGTTTATCGGGCCAATATCAAACGGGAGATGCTTCAGTTTACCGTCGGGCCGGACATTCCCGCGGCAACCTTTAACGCGGACAAGACGCGTCATCAGGGCGTCGAAGCTGCGTTCAGCGTCACGCCGACCAATTGGCTGCGCTTTCGGCAAATATGGCAATATTCGGATTTCAGATTTGTGGATGATGCCCAATATGGAAACCGCCGACTACCTGTAGTTCCGGTCCACGTCCTGCGGTCTGAGCTTCGGCTGGGCGGCGATGATCTGCATATTTCGCCAAATGTGGAATGGGTGCCCCAAGGTGCTTGGGCGGATTATCGGAACACAACCCGTAATGGAGGTTATACATTGTGGGGCGTATCTGCCGCCGCGCGCATGAAAAACGGCGTAAATATATTCGTCGATGCTCGAAACCTCGCATGCGTGAAAGCCATTGGCGACGTGTCGGCAGCAATATTGGCGACCCCAGCCTCGGCCATTTACTATCCGGTAGAACGCCGAGCGATTTATGGCGGCGTTCGGATGCGGTTTTAGGAGGTAGGGCATGGAAAATACATCATTCTACCGCACAATCTGGCGTTGGCATTTTTATGCATCGCTCTTCGTCATGCCACTTGTTCTCGTGCTGGCGACAACGGGTGCAATCTATCTGTTTAAGCCGCAATTGGATCGTTGGGAGGAGCGCGCGTTTAGTAATCTTTCAACTGATCGGTCCGTGTCGCCCAATGTGCAACTCGCGGCTGTTATGACTGTTAACCCTGGTGGCCAATTCCAAAGCTATCGGTTGCCAGAACGCATAGGTGACGCTGCAGTGATCCATATAGGGCTTACCGATGGCCGTTCCATGCGGGATATCTATGTATCGCCGCAGGGAAAAATACTCGGCAGCGTCGATCCTGATACCCGCATTTCGGCAATGGTTTCGCGCATTCATGGTTCGCTTTTGATCGGCAGGGTTGGGGATTGGATCGTTGAATTGGCCGCCTGTTGGGCTATCGTGATGATCCTGACCGGCCTATATATGTGGTGGCCGCGCGGGCAGGGGCTTAGGGGTGTCATTTGGCCCAGATTAAGGATGGGCAAGCGTATTTTTCTGCGCGACCTGCATGCTGTGACTGGCTTTTGGGTTTCCGGCCTTGCACTTGTTCTGCTGACCACTGGACTGCCGTGGGCGAGTGTCTGGGGCGATGCCTTTCGCGTGGCAAGGGCGGAGCTTGGCCTTGTTCAAGGCG
>CANIRZ010000002.1 GCA_947470185.1 Sphingomonadales bacterium
CTCAGCAACGGCTTGGATGCAAACGAAACCATAATCTTCAAATCGCCTTCACTGAAAAATGTCGGCTTATCAAAAGCCTTCATGCACGATGGAAGATTTTCGACGCTTGAGCAGGTGGTAGAACATTATAACAGCGGCATCCAAAATGGCCCGGCGCTCGACAATCGACTAAAAACGCCAGGCGGCGCGCCGCAGCGCTTGAACCTTACAGTGGCAGAGAAGGCCGCTTTGGTAGCATTCCTGCTAACGCTGACCGACAATAACCTGACCAATGACGCAAAACTGAGCAATCCGTTTAAAAAGTGATGTGGCGCTTTGCGTTAGGGCCCGACGCTTAGTAATTTTGTTCAGGTGGGGCACAACAATTGGAGCGCAAAATTAGGGTACTCATCTCGCTCGGATCTAATCCCCAACCCATGCGGGTGCGGATCGTCATGCCGGCATGCTCTCATTAACCGTGGTTGCGACTTAACCTGATCTAAACGTCAACGGCATTGTCTGATCGAAGCGCCGTCCAAAAAACCAGCGCTCCACCAAGGTACAGGAACCTGTCCGCAAGCGCGGGGTCAATGCCCTGCCCGCTGGCCAACTTGACTGCGGCCAATGCTGCCTCTGCGCCTTCGTTCACTGCGACTTGTTCGATTAGCATGGCAACGGCGAGGATATCCACCGCAAGCTGGTCGGCTTCGTCGCGCGGAGGCACGGGCGCAAGACCATTTTGCAATATCCGCATCCACATCCGGTGTTGTAAATCCTTAAGCTTACCTTCGTCCGTGCACACCGCCTGCGCGAGTTTCAAACCGATCCAACTCAGTCGCGCTTCTCGGGAAAGCGCTGGTTGTTTTACATCGAATGTGAACTTGTTTTGCGATGAATACATGGAGGAGCGCGCCGTTATTGTTGAATCGGGCACGAGTATGGCTCTGTCATGATTTCAGAGTCGTTAAACACGTTCAGAATGTATAACTAATTCCGCCTGCTACAAACCATTGCCCGGCATCACCGCGTAGCGATGTGATAGGCGATCTTTTGGCATCATTGATCAACCGCGAATAACTAACAAAGCTATACAGACCCCAGCCCCCGTCGCGCACGTCACCCGACAAATCGACGCCACCAAGCATGCTTGCGCTATAGCTTTTCCACCCGCCATGCGCGTCAAATTGCGGCAGGCCGCTTGCACTGCTTCCAACTTGATCAACGCTAAAATACGTAGCTGCATAATTGTCATCGACATGCGTTGCCGACAGCGCCACGCTCGTAAATATTGCGGTCGACAGCGGTGTCGAATAGCTAATGCTTGGGCTGATGAGGCGCCCCTTATGTGCCCCTGCAACGTCCCATTGGATGTCGCTGGATAGGGTAAGCGAGTCGTACGGACTGATAATCTTGGAAAAAGAAACGCCCGCCCTGGCCCCTACTTCAACGGCTACATCAACTTTGCCCAACAAACGGACGATGGGGTCTTTCACATTGCTGTGGCGGTCCATGCGTACACGCACAAGCGGGCCTAAAAGGAATTTGACGTTGTTATCGCTGTGTCCATCCGCAATCAGGTCTGCATAAAGACCTGGACCGCGTACACCAAATTCAATGCCGCCAACGCTACCTTGTGCATTGGGCATCGGGAACAAGACATAATCATCCGATCCGTCATAGCTGGGGTGATAGCCAGCGCCGACGCCGACCATTACCCAATCACCGGCAAATACCCCGCGATCAACAACTTCGGCTTTAATGACTTGGCTATCCTGCGCAAAAGCAGGGGCGCACAAAGCGGCGCTGATGCAAAGCGCAGTGGCGCAGCGTATAAGAATTTTCATAAAATGCTCCGGTACAACGAAACTACCGAACCATTTGAGTTATCAGTTGGTTCCCCCGTCGCGCCGGAGACGCAATTAAAGCATATATTTCATCTGGACCCGTTGGCTAACGTCCGTTGCATTAATAGCGAAGGCGGCCGAGCGAAACTTAGGCGGTCCGGTCATCACCGCAGGGTTGCGTGAAAAGCCATAGCCTTCTCGTGGCAAAAACACGGCCATGTCCATTTTGCTGTTCGAATTTTCGTCGTGCACAATGGCGACGGCATATGTCCCGGGGCTCACGCCGTTGAAGGAGACCAGAGCGGCATTATTAGCCGGCACATTGGCCCGAAGGCTTTTGGGATCCTTGCTGCAATCGGGAAAGAAACGCGGGTTTGCCGTGACGCATACAAGGACATTGCCCTTATTGCTGCGCAAGCCGTAAATATTGACCTCAAGCGTTACAGCGGGCGAAGCGGCCTCAGCCCCGCTAACGAGGACGGTGGTTCCAATTCCCAAGCCCAAGATCAGTGCCGCACATTTTGTCCCAAAACCTGAAATATAAACCATAATTCCCCCGATACGCATCATGATGCTTCTGGTGATGCGTTGCTGTTATCAGCCATTGTCCTAATTTGCCGTTAACTATGAATTTCGGAAAGCATTCCCAGCCCATATGGTTGGTCACCCCCATTATGGTCATGATCGCTAGCACAGCGCCCAAAGCCCCTACATGAACAGGTATGATAAAAACCAACGCGGGAATGACAAAGGCGCCAGATAAGGCCTCCCATGGATGAAAGGCCATCGCGGCCCATGCGGTCGGCGGGCGGCTTTCATGGTGCACGGCATGCGCCGCCTTGAACCAAAACGGACGATGCATCAGCCGATGCGTCCAATAGAACCACGTATCATGCGCAAATAGATACAGGAGCACTGATACCGGAAGATACCACAAGGGAAGTGCGTCTATGTCGCGGTAAATCTGCGTCCAGCCTAAGCTATCCCAGCCCCAAGCAACAATTCCGGCTGGTATGCCGTAAATAGCTGCGCTGGCTAGGCTCCATTTAATCTCACTTTTGATTTGCTGATCGAGGCCGGTGTAGAGGCCGGGCTCACGAACCCGGGTTGCCCAAGCAAACGTCCCGCTAACAAGCAAATACCGTATACCGACAATTGCCGTCATCGCAGCGGCAGACATAATCAAGACACGCAAGCTATCCATCCGCCGCCCTTACATGCGTTGATATCACTTTAGCAAATTGCGCGTTTTAAATTCATGCCGTCCAGAGATACTGATGACATCACCATCCTGCATTACGGCCATTGGCCCAACATATCGGTCCGCCGCTTTGCCCAACAGCACAAACTGAAGCGCCTTCGGCACCGATGGAACGATATGGGTAAAGGCAAGCATGCCTACCCCCGCAGACTTGGCGACATCTGCGGCTTCTTCGGGGCTGATGTGGTAGTTTTCTATGTCTTTAAAGATTTTGGCGCGGTTGGTCATTCCCGCCTTTTGCGCGCTGCGGGCTAGAATATCGACGATGCGTGGCGAAAGCATCTCACTCACCAACAAGTCAGTTCCCTTGGCGGCGGTCGCAAGCTTAGGTGTAAAGGCAGTGTCGCCCGTGATGGTCACGCTTTTACCCTTGAACGCGACGCGATACCCGAATGCCGGTTTGATGGGGTCATGGTCGACTGCAAATGCCGTGATGCGGACATTGTTCGCGTCATAGACAGTTCCCGGCTGAATGGCCGTGCCGACCATGCCAAAACCGGATGGCGACACCACAGCTTCGCCATGATGCGCAATGCGGTAGGTGGAATCAATGCGATAGGCCGCGTTCAGCCCTTGGGTGATTTCCGTGACCCCTTCGGGGCCGGACACCGTTAAAGGTGTTTTGGCGGATGCACCTGCCCAGCGTTGCAAAGTGAATGGACCAAGGCCTTCAAAATGGTCGCTATGCAAATGTGTCAGCCACACGCCTTGCACTTTGTCCAGCGGCATCCCCATCAGAGATAATGTTTCGCCGGAGCCTTCCCCCATGTCAAAAACAAACAGCCTGCCACCCGCAATAACGACGGTGCACGCGGCAGCACGATCGCGGCTTGGTAATGGCGAACCTGTGCCGCAAAAGCCGACATGTAATTGGTCAGCAGGTAAGTCCGCCATGACGTTGCGTGTCATTGCTGTATCTGCGGCACGGGTGATCAGCGCCATCGCGATTGGGTCGCGCTGCGTATACGCAACGCCGCCAACAACAGCCGCGAGCCCAAGTGTCGCCAAAAGCCATTTTTTACGCATTTTACTTCCTCCCAATTGAACCGCCCTTCGCCACGAAGTCTTTGTGTATCTAGGCTTACCAGTCTGGAATAGCATCAGAAAAATTTTGCTGTGCTCTGCGCGTTACCGCACCAATTATACAGAAAGCTGTGTATGACCTTGGCAGAGCCCTTTCCCTTGTAAAACGGCTGCGCTAGGGCGTTGAGGTGACACTTGAAAATATCAAATGCGACGTTGCCATCGTTGGTGGCGGTCTTGCCGGCGGGCTGATCGCGCTGGCGCTTGCCAAGATGCGGCCTGAACTAAATGTTGTTCTCATCGAACAAGGTCAAAGCTTTGGCGGCAATCATATTTGGAGCTACTTCGCGAGCGACATTTTGCCTGAGCATCGCTGGCTGACCGCGCCCTTGGTCACTTATGGCTGGTCGGGTTATGATGTGAAATTTCCCGGGCACAGCCGGTCACTCGACAATATCTATTACACCATCGAGTCCGAGCGGCTTGACTGGGTTTTGCGGAAAAACCTACCTGCATCGTCGCTCATGTTGGGTAGGGAGGTTAAGGCCGTTTCTCCCCGTCTTGTGGTACTCGACGGCGCGCAGCGGATCAACGCTGGCGGCGTTATTGACGTGCGCGGCGCAGGTGATCTGAACCATCTCGACTGCGGTTGGCAAAAATTCACCGGACAATTGATGCAATTGTCCGAGCCGCATAACATTACCAAGCCAATTGTCATGGACGCCACGGTGGACCAGCATGATGGCTATCGCTTCGTCTACGTCCTGCCCTTTGGCATGGATAAGCTGTTTGTCGAAGATACCTATTATAGTGACAAGCCCGACCATGACCCGCGCATTTTGCGGCAACGGCTGGCGGCTTATGCCGACGAAAAAGGCTGGAAAGTCGAGCGCGTCCTGCGCGAGGAAAATGGCGTTCTGCCAGTCGTTATGGGCGGTGATCTTGAAGGCTATTGGAATAGCGGTAGTGGCCGAACGGCAAAGGCCGGCGCGCGTGGCGCATTTTTTCAACCTGTGACCAGTTACTCCCTGCCCGACGCCGTGCGCAACGCGATTTTCATTGCCGAGCAGCCTGAGCTTGATGGTGACAAGCTGAACCTCGCGCTGCGTCAACGGGCAGAGGAGCATTGGCGTAAGGGCAAATTCTTCCGCATGCTAAACCGCATGCTCTTCCGCGGCGCAGATGGTGCAGACCGGTACAAGATATTGGAACGGTTTTACCGGCTAACGCCCGGATTGATCGCGCGCTTTTACGCTGGAAATACTACGCTTGGAGATAAAGCGCGGATCCTCTCCGGTAAGCCACCCATTTCGATAAGGCGGGCGATAAAAGCGATCCGGAGCAAAAAGAAGTGAGCAAAACCGCTGCGATCATCGGTGCCGGATTTGGTGGCCTTGCGCTTGCTATCCGTTTGCAATCGGCCGGTATCGCCACCACAATAATCGAGGCGCGGGACAAGCCCGGCGGCCGTGGCTATTATTGGGAGAAGGACGGTTTCACCTTTGATGGTGGACCAACGGTCATTACTGACCCGCCTTGTTTGGAGGAATTATGGGCGCTGTCTGGCCACAAGATGGCAGACGACATCGAATTGATGCCCGTTTTTCCATTTTATCGCTTGAATTGGCCCGACGGCACGAATTTCGATTATTCGAACGACGCGCCAGGTCTGAGAGCAGAGATCGAAAAGCTGAACCCCGAAGATGTCGAGGGCTATCGCAAGTTCCTCGAATATTCAAAGGGCGTGTATAAAGAGGGCTATCAAAAGCTGGGTTCAGTCGCGTTCCTCGACTTTGCATCGATGATTAAGGCTGCACCTGCATTAATGAAATATCAGGCCTGGCGCTCGGTCTATTCGATCGTATCGTCTTATGTGCAAGACGAACGCCTACGTCAGGCACTGTCTTTCCATACCCTGCTGGTCGGCGGCAACCCGATGAACACCAGCGCAATTTATGCGCTCATCCACACCATCGAAAAAGAAGGTGGCGTCTGGTTTGCTAAGGGCGGAACCAACCGCCTCGTCGCGGCTATGGTGACGCATTTCGAACGGCTTGGCGGAACTATCCGCTTGGACGATGCTGTCGAAGAGATTGAGACACGCGGTGACAAAGTCACAGGCGTGCGCACAAAATCCGGCTGGCGCATGGATTGCGACATGGCGGCATCAAACGGCGATTTGATGCATAGCTATCAGGACCTCTTAACAAGCAACAAACGCGGCGAACGGGCGACCAACGCCCTTCGTCGTAAAAGCTGGTCGCCATCTTTGTTTGTGCTGCATTTGGGCATCAAGGGCACTTGGCCGGGCATTCCACACCACATGATCTTGTTTGGCCCACGTTATAAGGGCCTGCTGGATGATATCTTCGTTAACGGCGTCTTACCAAAGGACTTTGCCCTCTATTTACATCATCCAACCGTGACCGACCCAAGCCTTGCGCCGGAAGGTTGCTCAACATTTTATGTGCTCGCGCCGGTTGCGCATTTGGGCAAGGCACCACTTAACTGGGATGGCGATGTGGGCGAGGCAATGACGGAGCGGATATTGGACGAGCTTGAACGCCGATTGATCCCTGACATCCGCAGCCGGATCATGACTCAGTTCCATTACACGCCAGCCGATTTTGGCCGTGACTTATCGGCCCATTTGGGCAGCGCGTTCAGCCTAGAACCCGTTCTTTGGCAGTCCGCATATATGCGTGCGCATAATCGTGATGACGCAATATCGAACCTGTATTTCGTCGGTGCGGGTACACACCCCGGCGCTGGCATTCCCGGTGTTGTCGGCAGCGCAAAGGCAACCGCAGCATTAATGATGGAAGTAGCAAACACATGAAGCGCCTAGCAGTTTATTGCGGGTCAGCGACGCCCGAGAACCCAGTTTACATCAACGCCGCGCGCGAAGTCGGCAAGGCACTTGCCACGCGCGGCATTGGCGTGGTCTATGGCGGTGGGCGTTTGGGCCTTATGGGCGCTGTGGCGGATAGCGCGCTTGAGGCAGGCGGCGAAGTCATTGGCATCATCCCCGAAGCATTGGTCGGCGCAGAGGTGGCGCATAAGGGCTGCACGGAACTGCACGTGGTTTCTGGCATGCATGAACGCAAGGCCCGCTTCACGGACCTCTCCGATGGTTTTATAACCATCCCAGGTGGCGTTGGTACGATGGACGAATTGTGGGAAGCGATCAGCTGGTCACAACTTGGCTATCACCAAAAGCCGGTTGGCGTTTTGAACGTTGCCGGTTTTTACGACCAGTTGATTGCGTTTAACCAGAATATGATCGATGTTGGTTTCATCCGGCCACAACATGCCGGGATCATGATTGTCGATGATAATCTAGATGGCTTGCTGGGTAAGATGGCGGCTTATGTGCCGCACAAGACGATTTTCCAGATGAAAGCAGATGATTTGTGAGAGACCGCGCTGCGCTCGTAGCGTTCGCGCAAGAAAGCATTTCGCGTGGGTCGAAATCGTTCCGATTTGCTAGCCGCCTGTTCGACCGCACCACGCGCGAACGGGTCTGGCTGCTCTACGCATGGTGCCGCAAATGCGACGATATGGCCGATGGACAAGACCATGGCGGCGCGATGGAGGCGGTAACTGATCCACAAGCGCGGCTTCAGGCGATACGCCAACTGACCGCAATGGCATTGGCAGGTGCACCCACAAGTGAGCCGGCCTTTGACTGCCTTGGCGTGGTTGCGCGCGAATGCGGAATTACCTCTCGCATGGCCGAAGACGTGATTGAAGGCTTCGCACTGGATGCCGCCGACTGGCGCCCGCGCCGCGAAAGCGATCTGTATCAATATTGCTACCATGTCGCAGGCGCAGTTGGTGTCATGATGGCGGTGGTTATGGGTGTTCCAGCCGACGATGACGCGACACTTGACCGGGCATGCGACCTTGGCCTCGCGTTTCAGCTTGCCAATATCGCTCGGGACATCGCCGAAGATGACGCAGCCGGGCGTTGTTATCTGCCCGATGATTGGCTCGCCATGCTCGACATCGGGCCGGGCGAACATATGAAGCCGCATAACCGCAAGAAATTGGCGCTGATAGGCCGCTGGCTCGCCGATGAGGCTGAGCAATATGAGGCATCAGCGCGCGTTGGCGCTAAGCATTTGCCCCTGCGTGCGCGCTGGGCCGTGTTGTCGGCCGCGGGCATTTATGGCGAAATCGCGCGCAAGGTCCGCGCCGCAGAAGCCCACGCATGGGATCAGCGGATTTTTACAAGCAGGCCGGAAAAATTCCGTTGGGTGCGCAAGGCGTTTGTCGATGCGATTGCCAACAACCCGCGCGATACGAACCGCGATATGTTGTGGACGAGGGTGCGGTAAATTTGTTTAGACCGTCATCCTGAAACAGGTTCAGGCTGACGACAGGATTCGCCCGGCCCGCTCCGACAAACGTTCCACAGCAGCCTTATGAATCCCCGGCGCGCAGCAGACTAGTCCAAAATCCAGCGGCGCGCGTTTATTATATGTTATAGTCTGGCCAAGCGCATCCGTTACAACCCCGCCCGCCTCTTGCGCCACCAGATGCGCCGCGGCAATGTCCCATTCATTACCCCAACGCAATGTCGCAACAAGGTCGGCCCTGTCGCAGGCGACCATCGTCATGCGCATTGCGATGCTATTGGGCTTGTCGACCGTCACCAGATCTAAATCCAAGCGCGGCAAATCGTCGGCCGGCACTCGTGATCCTGCAAAATCTTGACGTATGCTGCCCGACAGCCGCGCGCCGTTGCATGTCACGCCCTCACCGCTGGCGGCGATCCAGATTTTGTCTTGCGCAGGTGCCGCCATGACGGCGAACACCGGAAGGCCATCCGCCACCAATGCCACTGACACGCACCAGCCGCTGCGTCCACGGACATAGTCACGCGTTCCGTCGATTGGGTCGACAAGCCACAGCAAGCGCGCATCGAGCCGTGACGGATCATCGATTGTTTCTTCTGAAAGCCACGCGGCCTCAGGCAATATCGCCCGCAACCGCTTTGTAAGCAGCGCGTCGACGGCTATGTCGATGTCGCTTACCGGGTTATCCTTGCTCTTTTCCCACACTTTGGTGTTGGGAGATGCGCCATCGCGCCAGCTGGCAAAGGCCAATGCCGCTGCCTCCTGTGTGGCGGCAACAACGGCATCTCGGTCAAGCTGGCGCTCAGGCACCTGCGATCATCATGCCGTCGATGCGCAGCGTTGGCACATTTGTGCCCCGTGTGAATTCCAAGTCATTGGCTGCTGTCATCGCCGCAAACATATCCTTCAAATTTCCGGCGATCGTGAATTCGCTTACCGCGCCCGCAATTTCGCCATTGATGATCAGGAAACCCGCTGCGCCTCGGCTATAATCGCCCGTGACGGGGTTTACGCCCTGCCCTGCGAGTTCATGCACATAGATACCATGCCTAATGTCGGCGATAAGTTCCGACACGCTAACGCTGCCGCCTTCAAGGTGGACATTGGATGTGCTGACACCGGGAGCGCCGCCGATGCCGCGGCTGGCATGGCCTGTGGGCTCAAGTCCCAGTTGCCGCGCGGATGCGCTTTCCATCAACCAGCCCGTCAGAACACCGTTTTCGATAATGGAGCGGCGCGCAGTGGGCAGGCCTTCGCCATCAAAGGCACGCGAGCCAAGCCCGCGCATGCGGTGCGGATCATCAACAATGGAAATGCTGCTGTCGAACAATTGTGCTCCAAGCGATTCGAGCAGAAAGCTTGTCTTTCGCGCAATCGAAGAGCCGCCGATGCCGCCAAGCAAATGGCCTACAAAAGAGCCGCCGACGCGTGGGTCAAACACAACTGGCATCTGACCGCTTTTGACTGTGCCGGGGTTCAACCGTTTAACCGCGCGTTCACCAGCGCGAGTGCCAATGTTGAAAGGGCTATCCAGATCGGCAAGATGGCGCGTGGTCCGCCAGTCATAATCACGCTCCTTGGCATCGCCATCGCCCGAAAGCACGCTTGCGGACATGCCATAGCCTGAGCCGGATTTGACTCCGGCAAAGCCATGACTAGTGGCCAATGCAAAGATGGAGCGTCCAGCACTTGCGCCTGCGCCTTCACTGTTGGTTACGCCGGGTACGGCGCGCGCGACGTTTTCGCATTCGAGCGCAGCAGCACGCAGCAGGGCGGGATCGGGATCAAGGCCATCATCCCCATCAAAATCTGGAACGGCGCCTTTCAGCAATCGATCCTGCGGCGCAAGGCCCGCATATTGATCCTCCGGTGCTTCTTTCGCCATGTCTATGGCACGCGTCACGAGCCCTGCAAGAATGTCAGGGTTCATGTTGGACGAAGAAATGGTGGCTGACCGTTGGCCGACAAAAACGCGCAAGCCGATATCTTCACCTTCGGAGCGCGCGACATCTTCCAACTGGCCAAGCCGCACTTGGACCTCAGTGGATGCATCGCATACATAGACCGCATCAGCGGCGTCAGCGCCGGCCTTTATGGCTTGGGAAACGAGATTGTGTGCGCGATCAAGCGCTTCTTGTGGGTTCAGCATTCCCCCGCTTAGGCGCGGGCAATTACAGCGTCAATCGAGCCGCAGTCAAAAAACGGTGAACAGTACCGCCAATACAGCAGGAATGGCAATCGCCGCGCCCCACAGTTTCAACCGATCTGCATAATAGCGAGTTTCAAGCCCATCACCTGGACACGCATTGGCATTGAGCGCCTGCCAGCGCCGTTCCAAATTACGGCAAAGTGGAATGACCGCGCCGACAAACAAGACCAAGACAAAATAAGGGAAAATAGATGTGCCGTTTGATTCTATGGTCGGCGTCACCAAAAATATCAGCATTAAAGTGTATACGACCAAAGCAAAGGCGACGTGGTCGGACATTCGTTTCGAATAGCTTTTATATGCGCGCATATACGCTGTTTCGGCTTTTGCCATTTTCTCTCTCCTCTATCCCGTCACAAGACTGTCACTTTCAGGAAGAGGTTTCAAGCAAATTTATTAGGCGTCAGGGAAGGCCCAGAATCTTGTGGTTTTGTAAGGATAAGCACCATTTTGGGCGCTCCATTACGAAGCGCGTCGCTGCCGATATGCTGGCTTCATTCAACGCCGCATCACCCATATCCATGGGCTGGATGAGGAAATGGGCAAACTGCCATTGTTCCATGGCATCAATGTCGCTGGTGCGCTGCGGCCAGACAAGCTTCAGCTCGTCGCCGACATGCTGCATAACCTCCGACCCTGCCTTGGGGCTGATACATATCCAATCAATACCGGGATGCACCGATATCGTGCCGTTGCTTTCAATCGCGATTTGAAAGCCTGCCGCATGCAACGCGTCGACGATAGCATCATCGACCTGCAACATTGGTTCGCCGCCGGTAATTACGACATAGCGGTTGGCGGTGCCATCGCCCCACAACGCGGCAACCTTCGCCGCCAATGTATCAGCATCATAGCGCCCACCATTTTCGCCATTCGTGCCAACAAAATCGGTGTCGCAAAACTGGCAGATGGCGGTGGCGCGATCCACCTCGCGCCCCGACCAAAGATTGCAGCCGGAAAAGCGCAAGAAAACCGCACGGCGGCCCGCATGGACACCTTCGCCCTGTAACGTCAGGAAAATCTCTTTGACGGCATAACTCATGCGTAAATGGTCGGGTCAGGCAGGCCGGCATCGGCAAAGCCCTTGGCACGCAGGCGGCAGGCATCGCATTGACCACAGGCTTTGGTATCTGGGCTTGGATCATAGCAGGACCAACTCATGCCAGCGTCCAGCCCAAGGCGCGCAGCTTCACGGGCGATGTCGGCCTTACTCATATCCAGCAAGGGCGTGTGCACGGTAAAATGGTCACCTTCGACGCCCGCTTTGGTGGCAAGATTGGCGGTCGCCTCAAACGCACGGATGAACGCCGGGCGACAATCGGGATAGCCCGAATAATCCAGCGCATTGACCCCAATCCAAAGATCGCGGGCATCGCGCGCTTCGGCCAGGCCAAGGCATAAGGACAGGAATATCGTGTTGCGTGCAGGCACATATGTTACCGGAATCGCTCCGGACTCAACGCCTTCCTTGGGTACATCAATATCCGCCGTCAGCGCCGACCCGCCAAAGCGCGTCAGGTCCAGCGGCAGAATGATATGCTCCTTGGCCTCCAAATGCGCGGCAATACGCGCCGCGCTGTCCAGCTCGACTCGGTGACGCTGGTTGTAATCGATGGTGAGCGCAATCAGGTCGTAGCCAGCCTCACGCGCCAATCCGGCCACGACCATGGAGTCGAGACCACCGGACAAAAGGACGATTGCGGATTTGGTGTGCATTGTCATGCCGCCCCCATAGACCTTCGCACCGCGCAATGTCGAGACACCGCCCACGCGCATATCGTTTCAATACATCGAATGCGCTCGGGGCGAACAGACGTTAGCAAAGAGAGGAAAATGGTGCACCGTGGAGAATGTATCTGATAACACGTATACTATTGATATTGTGTCGTAGATTCGTCTTGCGAAATGAGGGCTTTCACATGATTGCAGAAGCCGCGCTAGCGGCTGTTTGGTGGTGACCTTGATGTGGCTATTCTCTTTTGGGAAAAAACTCTTTCGCTCGCGACACCAAATGCGAAATGGAAAGGCCGCATTTGGTGTCGCAATTAAACGATGTGAAAGCGTTGCAGATAGAATCCGCGCAGGCACAATAAAAAATCGCATTCCGTAAAAAATAGATCGGCAGCCGAAGGTCGGAAATATGTAAGCTTGGGCTTTAATCCTTGGATATTGACGATATTCGGAGTGATCATTGCAGGGTTATTCGCATTCCAGTCGCGCATTTGTATCGACTTGTGTGAACCCTACATCGTAAGTCCGAGCATCGAATAACGCGGGGTGCTTATGCTCTTAAGAGCGGGCGCCGGTGCCGCGCGCGTAGCCATGAAAATTTCTGGACTGAGCTGTTCAAGGGCTCCCTTCGTTTGCGAGACCGCTGTAGTGATCTCAGTCGGCCCAGACGCCAACTGCAAGATGGGGTCGCTTTTATCCGCAGGGTCGGCTGGTGTAGGGTCGGGCTGGGTGGCAACCGGAGAAGGCGGGCTGCTCTCGACCCGTTGGGCTGCAACCGCCACGACGACCACTGGAGGCGGGGCGCTGGCAACTGCTGGGGGCGCTTCTACTGTTGGAGGGGCAGGCTGACTGGGGGCAGGAGGTACGGCGACCGCTGGTGGTGGGGCGGCTGGTGCTGGGGCGGCTGGCGCTGGTGCGGGTTCTGGCGCTGGTGCTGGTGCTGGTGCTGGCGCGGTTGGCTCTGGTGCGGGTGCGGGTGCTGGTGCTGGTGTGGGTTCCGGCCCTGGTGCTGGCGCGGCTGGTGCGGCAGTTGGAGCTGGCGTTGGTGTTGCGGCTGGTGTTGGTGCTGCAACTGGCGTGGGCGCCTTTGGCGCCGGTGCTGCAACTGGCGTAACTGGCGCGGGCGCCTTTGGCGCTGTAATGCTGCTGGTCACGGAGGCTACAACTGAGGCGACCGACGGGTTGATGACCAGATCTGCGCCGGTGTAATTGATGTTATAGTTTTTGCCGGCTGATAGCGTGCCCAGACCTATGGCATAGCGCCCCGCATCGGTACCAGAGGCGCGGGTGAGACTGCCGGTGAGCAGGCTGGCACTGTCGGTGCCGACAAAGCCGCGGCTGGTGAAGGTCAGCGCCGGGATTGCGGTGCCATACACGATGCTCAACGCATCGGCGATGATCGCCAGCGTTGCCGGCGTGATGCTGCCGATGTTACCGGTTGCTGTTGTTGGCAGGACATAGTTGGAGAGGCGTGTCGCGCCATTGGCGGTTAAATCACCTGACTGCAGCGAGACAGTGACTGCTTTGGCTGTACCGACATCCTTGCTGTCATAGATGCCTTGCGTGCGGGTAACGCTCGCACCTTCGCCGTCGGCAAAGCCGGCCAGAACATAGTTGTTCGCGGCCAGTGTGGCAGCAGTGGTGCCGTCATAAATGCGGGTGATATTGCCCGTAAGCGCCGCAGAAAGTGCCCGCTGGTTGATGACCAGATCTGCGCCGGTGTAATTGATGTTATAGTTTTTGCCGGCTGATAGCGTGCCCAGACCTATGGCATAGCGCCCCGCATCGGTACCAGAGGCGCGGGTGAGACTGCCGGTGAGCAGGCTGGCGCTGTCGGTGCCGACAAAGCCGCGGCTGGTGAAGGTCAGCGCCGGGATTGCGGTGCCATACACGATGCTCAACGCATCGGCGATGATCGCCAGCGTTGCCGGCGTGATGCTGCCGATGGCCGTGACCTGGCTAGGGTTGAAACGATATCCGAAAACGGGTTTGCCGCTGCTGTCTGTCGTTGTGATGGCGAGGTTGGGGAATGAGATTGCGTGGGTTCCAGCATCTGCACTGGCGAAGCTTCCGGTGACGTTGCTGACGGCGAACTGGTCGTTGGAAACCAGCCCATTGCCAACGAATGCAATCGAGCCGGTCGGAATTGCGGTCGAGCCGTCGTAGATTTTCGTGATGCTTCCGGTGACTGACAAGGACAGAGAAGGCTGCAAACTATAAGCGAGCCCATTGCCGATTGGCAGCACCGGCAGCGGTGCACTTCCCAGTGCCTGCTCCTGAGTTACGCCATATGCACGGAAATCGTGCAGCAACCCGCCGGTTACATCCGGGGTGTCACCGCCGAACGGATTGGTGTTGCCACTCCAGATCGACCAGCGTGATCCGGTTTTTAGCGGTGCAACATCGGTGGCAGAGTTAACGAACCGTCTCGCGCCGGCAATCTTTATGTCGCCGGCGCTTGCGAATGTAGCGCCAGGCCCGAGTGTCAAAGTCTTGGCCGAATAGCTTGTAAATGTTGCCAGTCTCGCCGATCCCCCAATTGCAGCGTTGAGGGTGATATCGCTGTCGCCTTTTATGGTCAGACCGTAGTTGCCGTTGATCGTCCCACGCATCGTCAGGCGGCCCACTGCTTCGATCCGAGAATTTCCAGCCAGCGCAATTGGCTGAACAATCTCGATGTCTTGTGGCGCGGCCAAGCGCAAGATCGTTTCACCATTGCTGTTGCTATCGCCCAACGTCAGGAGGCCGTTTCCGAGGTTGCCGGTTGGTGCGACCATCAATGTTCCGTTCCGGAATGTAATCGCACCCAGGCCAACATTGTCGCCGAACAAGCCCAACTGACCAATACCTGACTTGGTCAGCGATGCCGCGACTATGGCGCCGTTGATTTTGCTTTCCCTACCGAGTGTCCCAGCCAGTGCCACGTCAAGTTGCCCCGTTTGACCAAGATTGATGGATCCGGCGTTCAGATCTGCAGCGTTAACCCTTAGATTGACGGGCGTAGATCCGCCCGCATCGCGGCTGATGCCGCCTGTTACGACAACGGAGCCCTTCGAAATGAGGGCACTATTACCACCAAGTTTGACGTTGCCGTTGATAAGGATGGATGCCGCATTTCCAGCCTGAGCCGTTTCGCCGGTGTCGATCGTCCCTGCAAGTTTGACGCTGCCAGAGCCATTCTGGTTGCTGTCGGATTGCAGTGCGACGGACAGGCCAGATTGCGCCGTGATGTTAACTCCACTTGCGATTACCACATCGCCGGTGGCGCCAAGCGACAATTTTGTAAGAGGGCCCGCGCTTTTATTGTTGAACGCATAGATCGTCACATTTCCATCAACTGCCGTGGATGCACCAGTTGTTGTGGTTCCACCACCTGTTGCAGTTCCACCAGTAATTGCTGTTCCGCCAGTAGTTGCGGACGTTGGGCTTTGCGCGCGTAGCGTCACATTTGTTCCACTATTGAGCCATGATTCGACTTGGGATGCCAGAATTTTGGTGTTGCCCGTCGGAAGGATCGGAACCGAATTCAGCAACTGAAATGCGCCATTATTATATTCGAATGACTTGTTGGCATAACCTGCGAGCAGGCCAGGATCGAGCAGGCCTGTAGTGGCGTTTCGCGTGCCTCGAAACAGCTCAGTGAAGTCCGTGGGTCCTGACCTAGTGACGCCCGCTGTTACAGAGTGATTCAGAATTTTGAGATCACCGTAGTTAAACTGAATTCGACCATCTTCATCGAGAATGATTTCGAAACTATTGCTGTTATTGTTATAAAACTCCCTCGTTCCGTAATATCCGAGGATAAAGCGTTTTTTGCCGTCGGGGAGGACTATGGTTGTGTAATAGGGGTTGGTGAGATCGATGATGTCGGTCCACAATCCAAATACCGAGTTACGGGGCGTTCCAACATTATCAAGTGGCAATCCTTCGCAGCAATAGCTGTTCCCATTCAGGCTTCCAAATGTCAGGAAACCGTTCGATGAAACATCGACGCTGGTATAGTCTTGATCATTATATTTGAAACTGAAGCCAAGGGGTACGTTAGCTGCAACTGTATCGTCGCCGAGAGACAGTGGTGTCATGCCTAGGACATCGATCGATGCGGAGGTGATGTTGATGTTGCCGGCCAGACCGCTAATGGCTTTGGCGCGGGCAGATGCGACCATTCTTTGCTCAAGCCTGTAAGCCTGTATATCAATCGTCCCGCCGTCGCCGCCAGTTGTTCCGCCGTCGGCCTGTAAGGTTCCCGCAATCTGCATGAAGGATTGCGAATTGCCGAGATCACCGCGCAAATTTATGTTGCCTCCAGTGCCGGTGCTTCCAGCATTTGCGAGCAACTGCGCGCCTGATGCGATGTAAAGCCGCGCCCCAGTGCTTTGGCCGGATGGCACGCTGTTAACCGGTAACACCACATTTATAGTGCCACCGCTTTCACCGCTAACATCTATCTTGCTGGCTGCGCCAATATCGACAGCAGCAGCGGTAAGGTTTATACCACCACCATTCATACCGCTAGCACCGGTGGCATCGATAATGCCGCCGACGGAAGCGTTGCTGACTTCGGAAGAGTAGCCGCCGACAGATATTTGCCCCCTCGGACTTGCATCGAGGGTTATCACGCCGCCAATGTTGTTGACGGTCTGCGCTTGCACGATGCCGTTGTTATTGATGACGCCGCCGATCATGTCGACAGCGCTGCGGACCGTCATCAGAATAGTGCCCCCATCGGCTACAATTCTGCCGCCATTTGATACACTGTTTGGGTAATTGCCGGAGACATTGCTTGAGACATTTCCACCGGTGGCGTTCCCCGGGTCGGACACCAGGAATGACACCAGCCCGTTACCGTCAAGATCAACGGTAAAGGCTCGGCCTCCACCCAAGGCGATCTTTCCCAAACGGGCGCTTATCAGCGCTTCGTTGGTGGCACTGGTACTGATGTTTGCGACATTCCTGCCAGCAAGCACAGCATATCCCGATGGCACGTTGATCTGGCCATAATTGGTGATGGCCGCGTCGGTTGCGCCAGAAAATATAAAACGCCCGGTGCTGTCCATGAAGGCGTCAGCATCGATAAAGGCCGTGGTGGCAAGGAAGCCGGCGGCATTGACGCGGCCTGTGGCGCCTATGACCGTGCCATTGGGGTTGAGAAGCCAGACTTGGCCATTCGCATTGATAGTGCCATCGATTTGGAACGCTGCGGACCCGCTGCTTCGGTTAAGCGTGATTGACTGGCTGTCAGGTTGGACAAAGTTTAAGGTCTCGCCGGCTTGCAAAACGATGCGTGACCAGTCGAGTACTGCTCGGCGGGTGGTCTGTGTAACCGTTCCACTGTTCCCACTGCTAGCGAATGTGGCGCTTCCCCGTGCGACCGTGAACGGCACCTCCTGCGCATTGGAGGTTGCCGGGGCCACCTGAGCATTGGCGGCCGCGAGTGCAGGCATGCCAACCGCTAAGGCCAGTGTCGCCCGAAAAGACAGCCGGCGAATAGTCGGATGGCATGTTCGACCATGATTGGCGGATCGAATTTTTGCGCTGGTCATGACATCGTCCTTCAAAACTGCAAAATTGCGCTGAGCGTGAAGCGGCCGCTACCTTCGACGCCGTCCGGGAGCGCGCGGCGCGCTGACGAGAACTGCGTTTCGACCGACAACTGGCGTAGAAGCGTGAACCGCGCTCCAACCCCGAGCGAGGAAATGGTCGCGCTTTGTTTGGGGGCTGCCTCATAAGCGAGCGCCGTGGTTTGCGCCCAGTCGGCGAATGCATAGACTTGGGCGCCCTCAATGAGGTTGGGTAACTGCGCGCCAGGAAGCGATGCATGCAGTTCACCAATTACTCCAACGCCGCGCTCGCCGGTCACCGATGATGGATCGTAGGCGCGCCCTATGCCGCCCCCGCCAAAGGAGATTTGCTCCCCCGAGAGCAGACGGCTGGTGGTATACTGGCCTTGCAATGTCATGCGCGCGCCGATCGGGCCGCGGATTTGCTGATTGCGCTGGAATTGATAGGTCAACCGTAAAAAATGCGGATTGAACCCTAGAACCGACGGCAAGGGTGCGTCGGCATTGTTCGCACCGAACAGGTCAAGGCCATGAAGTAGGTTAACGCCAAATGTCATGTCGCCCGCCAGCCAGCCGATCTGTCGCCATTGCAGGCCAAGGCTGGCAACCGTGCTCCGGTCGTCGTTAATCTCTGTGCCCAATGCCTTGACGAAGCTGCGGTTCACCGTCATCCCAGCATCAAGATAGATGGAGTTGGCTCGGGATCGAAGCAATGGCACGCGCACACTTGCGCTCAACGAGCCCGATCTGCTTTGTACATCAAGATCACGAATTAGCCCGCCCGGTCCGGCGTGCGCGACAAGCGCGCCGATGCTGCCCACCACACCATTATTGCCAAGCGGTGTTGCATATCGTCCGCTCACTGCTTGTAGCTCTCTAAAACCTTCTCCGGACATTGCCAGCGACAGGTCAAGCGCCCCGGGCCTGCCAAAGGGCTGAATGATCGTTGTGCCAAGCGAATAATTGATTGGCCCCACGACGTCGGAACCCGAATTATCGAATGCGGCAAAGGCAGTCCTTGGCGGCTTGACGGTTGTTAGCAAGATATCGCTACTGCCCAGTGTGCCCCCGGGACGCAGCACGCTTGTCACGGCCATGCCTGGTGTATCATTTAGCAGCAGCAGCCTTTGTTCAAGATCAAGGAAGCGCACCGGGCGCTGGTCGAGCACTGGGGTGATCATTGCCTGAGTCAGCTTCCGGCTGGGATCGTTAGGTGCTTGGACAAAAGCGTTGGCTAAGAAACCTTCGACTACCTGTACTTCAAGGGTACCGTCGCGCACCTCTTGCGGAGCGATGAAAACCCGCGTCAGAAAAAAGCCTTCGGCGCGATAGAGATTTTCCAGTTTATTGGCGGCCTCACGAAGGTCGCTCAAAACGATTTTCTGGCCTTCAAGCGCGGCAAAAATTGCGCGCCAGCGCTCTTCCGGGAAATGCGTCGCACCAGTTACCTTGATGCGGGTTATCGAAAACTCGATTTCATCCACTGCTCTTGGAACGCTCGCCTTTTCAGGGTTCTGAATGCGCAATTGCATTGGCGTGTCTGGGAGGGGCAGCGGTTGGACACGCTGGCGTGAAATTTCGGCCTGTGGCGGTGGCCGGATAATTTGGGCGATGACAGGCGCAGCGTGCATCGCCATCAAGGTCGGTGCAACGTAAAATATAGGCATAACATATGCCAAAGCTCGGAGTTTATTTGTCATCCATCACCACACGCGAGGAAAGCAACCCGTGTGCAATCCGATCCTGATGGAAACGGATGACGGGATCTTCCGGAAAATCCTTGGAAAGGCTCGCCAGACAATCGGCAGCGTCTGGATCGCTGGCTTCAAGCAGGGCATAGGCCCGGCGATAACCCGCAATCAACTCCGGCGCATCGGAAGCGGCTACAGGGGTATATAGGCGCGTTGCCTGCACCTTGCCTTTAAGTACAATGTCGCCAATCGGCCGAAATTCGAGATCGGGGCATTGGTCGACGACCTGTTGCGTGCAACAGATGCGCGTGCCGAAATATTTGTTAACGCCTTCGGTCCGCGCGGCGGTGTTTACCGTGTCGCCTAGCGCCGTGAAATCCATACGCGATTGTGAACCAAAGTTACCGATGATCGATAGGCCGCTATGAATGCCTATGCGGGTGACACCAAGCGGAATATTCTGGGCGTTGCAGTCCTTTCGGAAGGCCTCGGCATAAGCATCAAGTTCAAGCGCGCAACGAATTCCACGCGCAGCATGGTCGGGTTGCGGTATCGGAGCATTGAAGATCGCCATAATGGCATCGCCGATGAATTTGTCGATCGTACCGGCATGTTTCAGGATAATCTCGCACGCGCCATCGAGATATTTGTTTAAAACTTCGGAGAGTTCTTCAGCCTCCAGTTTTTCAGACAATGTGGTGAAGCCAGCGATATCGGTGAAGATGAACGTTGCGTCCCGCTTGGAACCCGACACTTGCACCGCGCTCGGATCGGCGATCAACTGGTCGACCACTGCCGGCGAGACATAGCGTGAAAATGTGCTCTGAATAAACTCGCGCTGCTTGCGTTCGCCGCGTCCAATAATGAGGTCCATCATCCACAAAGCGAGGAATAGCGACAACGTTGGTCCGAACAGCGGCAACATTGGCAGGCCGTTGCCAAAGCCCAAAATTGCGCCGACCCAATATACAATCGTGATGACAAAGCTGATCCCGACATTGAAGACTATGCCCATGCGCAACAGGCTTAATCCGGTTCCGATTATGGCGAAAAGCGCCAATAGGCCGATCGTCCATGACATAGGTACCGTTGGAGGACGCCGTCCTTCTAGCATCTGGGTTATGCCGTGCGCCTGAACCATAACGCCGGGCATATTGCCCTGATCGCCATCGTCAATTATGGACAGCGGGGTACGGTGGCGATCTGTGATCGACAGCACTGCGCCAATTAACACGATCTTGCCCTTGATCAGTTCAGGAGGCAAAAACGGCAGATAAGTAGCGGAAAAAGTTGGGAAAGGCGTGTTTTCGGCGTCTGGCCGCGCACGCCAAGCGATGTCGATTGGAACCAGAGGTGCTTTTGCACCGCCCATTCCGGCCAATTTTCTCACAAACCCAGCTGGATGCCGAGGGGTGTCCACGCGCTGGCCATTAATGACAGTGCCGCCGGGGTTGATGCGGCGGACCAACCCGTCAAAGGGATCGGTCAGCAGGTTTGCCTCTGCGCGCTTATCTTCCGGAATAAACGCCTCCATATAGGCAAGCTGCTCGGCGTTGACGACATTAGGGGCCGAACTGAAGCTGAAGGCTAGCGGCGTGCTCGTCGCGCGGATGACCTTGCGAAGTCGTTCATCTTTTGCGGGTTCGGTCGGTTGATCGACGATGATGTCTACCCCGATGGCAGCTGCGCCCTTGTCTTCAAGTTGTTCGATCAAATCGGCAACAAGACCCCGATCAACCGGCGATCGATAGGAAAATGCGGCCAGCGTCGCCTCGTCGATGGCGATGACTACTACATCCGAAGATGGCAGCATGGCTGGCTGCATCGCTGCGACGCGAATATCAGCGAGCTTTGTTTCCAGATTTGCCAGCGGCGCGATGAATTTGACGCTGCCACCACTTAGAAACGCGGCAACAAATGCAATTGCGATCGCGGCCAAGACCTGGCGGGTTGCGCGGTTCATCTTTGTAATGCCCCGGTCTGCGGCTCGCCATTACCCAGCGACGTTGCGCTATCGGCAAGATCTTTGCCGATAGCCCTCAGATATGAATCAGCTTGCTGAACGCAAGCCTTTTCCAGCATCCAGGCGCTGATGACTAGGGGGTCGTCGATATCACGCGGTATCATGTTGATACGGACGGGATACTCCTGACCATCTGCACGGACTATGAAGGTTTTTAAATCGTCAAGGCCGACAATATCGGGGGGCGTCATGCGATCTGTAGCCGGCTTCCATACATAATCGGCGCGCCACGAGCGATCTAAAGGAAATACTGAAAAGGTCTGTTCGGCAATGCTGTCTGGACGCCACCAGACCGGCTTTTCTCCCTCTCTTAGGCAACGGTCGCCGCCGCGTGAGATGTCGATAAGCCAAGGCTCCGGCAATGGCGCGGCACTCGCCCCGGACCTAACTGCCCCGACTGAGCTAGCACGATCGTTGCGGGTGGCGATAAGTGCTGCCAAAGCGGTCCGTGGATTCTGAACGGATCCAGCGTTACGGACCGCGGGACCAGAATAGGGACCACGTAATGTCGATATACGGCCATCGGGCGCGACTAGAACGATTTTTTCGCCCTCGACGAGCTTAACCGTACGCGCACTATCAATACGCATCCCGGGCTTTAGGCCACCACCGCGCGCTTCAACGATAATCATCGGCGTGGCAAGGGCTGGCCAGGCAAGAAAGAGTGCAAGCCCTATAGCGAGCGCCTTCCAATTCATGGCGCTGCTCTGTCGTTAAGCGGAGATGATGCACCGTCGCCGATTAACACAAAAGCCGCCCAAAAGAAGGGGTGCGCCGTGGCCGGGTTTGCTATGGCCTTCAGTTGCGCTTGGGCAAGGGCTTTATCGATAGAAAGGTCTGGGTTGGCGCCGACGGCCTTAAATACATCGATCATCAAACGCGCGGTCGCCGCCGATGGCACCTGCCAATGACTAACCAACAAACTGCGGGCGCCAGCATGGAAAAAGGCTTCTGCTAGCCCCGACAGGGTCTCGCCACCCAGTTTATCGCCACCATCCGAGGCGGTATTGCAGGCTGACAGCACGACGAGGTCGGCGCGAAGTTCCAGTGCGGCGATTTCGCTGGCGTCAAGCAAGCCATCAGTTGAGCGCGTTGTAGCAATTGTATCAGGTGGTGTGAGCACAAGCCCCGGTTCGGATTCGCACTTCAATTCGCCAGGCAACACGCCATGGGTGGCAAAATACAATATGCGATAGTCCGAAAGGGACTTGCTGCGCAGATTGGCTTCGGTAGCATTCTCAGCGAGCATTAATTCTGCGTCAGGTGCTTTGAGTGATGCCGCGACTGCTGCAACCTCGCTAGCGGTTTCGGGCAATGATGTCAGCATGCGAAGTGTTTCTGGTGATGCAGGGGCATCCTTCCGGCAGCTGCTTAATAGGCCCGCAAACCCAGCCCGTGTCGCCTTTGAACCTATTGGCCCCTTACTTGGCGGGGGAGCGAGCAGCGGGTTGGCTACAGCCAGCAGAAGGTGACGCGGCTTGCCGACAAGCCGCGTGGAGCGGAGTGCGATGAAGCTGGAGATTGAAGGGCTGTTTGTGATCGCAAATTGGCGGGAAAGCCAAGCGGCGCTGCTATAGTTTTTACTATTTGCTGGCTCAGTGACAAGTAGACTAAATGGCAGGCTCGCCAGAGCACCCGATGGCACAATAATCAGACGCTTTATTCCGCCGAGCTTCGAGAGGACTGGACCAAGCAATTGGGAAAAGAGTTGATGCGCGGTATCAAGGTCGAAATCAGCAACCGATCTTCCCTCTATTTCAAGGCCGCGGCGCAAGCTTTTTACACTTGCGGCGATATCGTCTGCGCCAGCCGACACTTCCGCAACGATCGTTCCATCGCGCCTGATGAGCTGAACAAAGGATTTTTCCCTACCAAGCAAGAAGGTAATAACCGCTTCATTGTCGTCCAGCCGGGAGCGAACATCGTCAATCCGTGACAAATTTTCTTCTTTTAGAGCTTGATAGTCGGGGAATTGCGTGGCGATCTCTGCGCGGGTTGCTGCTATGCGGGGCGCTTGGCTAGCGATCTGCGCAACCAGCGCGTCTTCTGTTTCGGGATTACGGTCATCAGCCGCAAGCGCCTGCTGCTGAGCCAATTCGCTTTGAAACCGCGCTATCGCGCGATTATCGTCCTCGACGCGGCGCAATAAGGCTGACAATTCGACGGAGCCTGACGAGAGCCGCATGGCGGATAAAGCTATTGTGCGGTCGCGGCCTGGCTTGCGGGCAAGTTGAAAGGCGTCAAAAACTTCGGTAAACAACCCCTGACGTTGCTTTTCGTCGGTAATATCTGCGCTATAATTGACGACTGCCGCTGCCAGCGGCATCAAGTCTTCATCCGTGAACGGTAAACTGTCGCGCGGCAGACCGCGGGCGAGGGTAAGCGCATCCCGATAAGCAATGATGGCGTTTGTATTCATGTTCTCTGCTTGGTAGGCACGCGCCAGCGCCGTCCGCAATCGCAGGGTGCCGGCGCCTTCGCCAAACGTATCCTTGCGGATCCTGATCGCAGTGTTGAAATAAGTTTCGGCGGCTGCCAGTCGACCATCCGAAAGGCTGGTCTCGCCAAGCACACCCATTATATCAGCGCGCCACCAAACCGGCGTTGCAGGCGCGGCTGCCAGCGCCAGTAATGCTTGGCTTGCAAGCACATTAGCGCTGGTTGTGTCACCGCTGCGCATCAGCACAAAGGCTTCAAGGTTCAGGGCCATGGCCATTTCCCCTCGAGCCAAGGCCGTGTCGTCGGTAACAGGGCGCGCGTCGGTTATTGCGCGCCATTGCGCAACCGCATCGCTGGCTTCCGAGCGGGCCACGGTATAATTGCCGCGTAATGCTGATATATTGGCCCTATATGTGGCAAGACGGGCTCTCTCGGCGGGGCTTGGCGACCGCTCTATGATAGGTGCCGCGCGGCGTAGCAGGCCATCTGACTCGTCAAATCGACCAAGATTTGCAACGATCATCGCCATATCGAGAAAAAGCGCGTTGGTAACAACGTCATCCTCCCCAAAAATGCGAATTTGAACATCGAGCGCCCTGCGCAAGGCCTGTTCGGCTTCGGCATAGGCAAAGCGGCTGTTTGCAAGCCTAGCATCTGACCAGAGCTCACGGATCAATGCTTGGTCGACTTCGCTGCCGATGACGATGGGGGCCGACCAAAGAGCACGAACTTCGGCGACTAGAAGGTTTCGGTTTGCATCGAACTGCAGGCCGAGTAGCGTCAATAGGGCTGGATAAGCTGATGCAGGACCTTGAACGATGTTCAGCGTTCCACCGCTGATCTGCGCGAGCAATAAAATTGGCCAACCATCAGTCGAACTTCGGCACGGCAGGGCGAGAACAGGTTCACCATCACGCGGCAAGTATCGTTCTGGTTCGCAGATCAATTGAGTATTGAGCAGCAATTCTCTCTTTGCTGCGCTGAAAGCGCGCTCGAGCGGTTGCCTGCCAGAATCTGTAATATTCTCGGGAAACAAAAGGCGGGCGGACCGACCAACCACCAACCCACCACATAGTAATTGCCTATCATCGACAAACACACTGCTGGGCGACTGTTGATTCACTCCCTTAAGTTCGCATTTTTCTCCCGATAGCGTTTCCAACCCCGCCGTTGCATTCGAAGCGAGTGCGGCAGAATTTGCCCACACAATTAAGAAAGCCGAAAATAATAATCGGAAAAAAATAAATATTTCACTCTCAGGCAATCGTTAGAACATTCGCCCTAACGCGTTGTCATTCAGTTCGTCGTCTCTACTAAAGTCAGGGCCTACTGTAAAGTGTTGTAAAGTAAGGGCCAGTGGTAGCACACAAAACAACTCGAATGAGGCGCGCCTATTCGGTTGAGGACTACATTCGCTGGCCTCGGGGCTTCTGTAAGGCCATTACACATGGCTGCTCCGCCGAAATCAAGTTCCTGGAACACCTAGTATTTGAGCTTCCTTCAGCAGTTTGCTTTGCGCTTCCGGATTTGCCGCGACTGACTTTGTTAGTGCCGCCTTTGCTTTTGCCGTTTCACCCAATGTCATGCGGCTACGCATCAGCATGATCCAACCGTCTACGTTTTTAGGATTGTTCGCGAGCTTGGTTTCCAGTCCTTCTACCATTGAAGTAACCATTTGCTGTTGTTGGCCCGGTGGAAGCTTGGCCGCTTGCGCCATATCCGCTTTACTAGGTCCAGGTATTGGAGCTGCCGCAATGCTTTTCAGGATCCCCGATAAGTCGCCTGTCCGTTTCTTTTGTGTACTTGCCAAGCTTTCTGTAACATCGACTTTGTGAATTTTTCCAACTTGCTCGATGGTTCTGATAAGATCGCTTTCCCAAGGCGCATCCTTCGGAGTGTCTTTCAATAACGCCAGCCAATCATTGATCGCACCTTTGTGATCGCCATCTAAATCTTTACTGACGGCAAGAAAATAGCGGGATCGCGGATCTTTTGGGTCAAGTATTATCGCTTTATCGAAAGCCGCTTTGGCTGCTTTTGGCATCGGATTGCGTTCGTCGGCCATGACCAAAGACTCTCCAAGTGATGACCAATATACTGCGCGGTCCGGTTCAAGTTTTGTTGCCTTGCCGTAGGCATTGGCCGAATCCAGATACCTGCCATTTTCGAAGTAAGACCAGCCGAGTAACTGCCATGCTTCCACATCCGTTGGATCTTTTTGCGTTCGTTCCTCCAGCGATGCGATTACGGCGTCAGGTCCGGCTGTATTAACGTCAATGCCATTGCGGCCAGTTGGGGCGGTTGGTTCGCTTGCACTGCCAAAATTGCGTGATGCGCCAATGGCAATGGCTATAATGAAAATCACGAGAGCGCCAAAGAGAAGGACCCTTGAAATTTTAGATGTTTCAACTGTTTCAGTCATGATCGTCTCAATTTAATTAGAATTAAGGTATAGCACTATCTGTAAGAGTTGGTAAAGTATCGTAAAATTGGCAGTTTGAATTTCAGGTGGGTAAGTCTCGCTGCCTTGTCCTCGGATAATTTTGTCGGTTTGGTCATGATGGGGGAATAATGGCGTGACAACAAAATATCGCGTTGCAATCATTGGGTCCGGCCCCGCCGGACTGAGTGCTGCCTCGCGCGCCGCTGTCTTAGGTCTGACGCATGTGTTGCTTGAAAAGACCGATCACCTTTCCGACACGATATATAAGTATCAAAAGGGCAAGCATGTCATGGCGACGCCCAGCCAACTGGTCCTGCGGTCCGATGTCGACTTTGGTGCAGGGAAGCGTGAAGTCATACTTGATACATGGGACAGTCAAACCGGCGACCACAAGGTGAACGTCCGCTACCATTCAGAGGTTAAAGCGATTGAAGGAGAGCAGGGAAGCTTCCGTTTGCAGCTGACCGATGGTGCTGTCATTGAAGCGGAAACTGTCATCCTTGCCATCGGGACGCAGGGGAACCCCAATTTGATGCGTTGTGATGGCGGCGGGTTGTCCCATATCCAATATACACTTGATGACCCCGGCGCCTATATCGACGAACATATCGCCGTGATCGGCGCAGGCGATGCCGGTATAGAGAACGCGCTCGGTCTCGCGGCGGATCCTGAGCAGCGCAACACGGTTACAATTGTCAACCGGAACGCAGAATTTACCACCGCCAAAGATGCCAATATCAAAGCCTTAATTGCTGCGCGCGATATCGGTCGGGTGATTGTGCGGACGGGCACAACGCCCACGCTGGTTGAACCTGGTTTCATCACCTATGATACCCCAGACGGCGAAGCGAAGGTCAAATGCGATCGGATTATCGCGCGTATGGGGTCGGCGCCGCCGCGTAAATTTATCGAGAGTTGCGGCGTAGAGTTTACCAGCGAAGACCGCGTTGCATTTCCAAAATTGTCGCCTTCCTTTGAATCAACAAAACAGGGCATCTATGTCATCGGCGCGTTGGCAGGTTATCCGCTGATTAAGCATTGCATGAACCAAGGCTATGATGTTGTTGAATTCATCAATGGCAACAATGCATTGAAGCCAGCAGATGAACCAATCCTTGAGGCCAAGTTCAAAGAATTGCCGGGTCGCAAAAGTGTCGAGGAATGGCTGGAATTTCTGCGGTCCAATATAACGATATTGAACGGCCTTACACCGCTGCAAATGCGCGAGTTTATGCTCGATTCCGACGCGCGGTTTTACCGGAGCGGAGAAACGATTTTTGAACGTAATGATCCCGGGGCATCATTGTTTTCGATCGCTAGCGGTTCGGTCGAGGTATTGATTGACGCACATGACCCGACCAAAATTGTTCCTATCAACACGGGTTCAATCTTTGGCGAAGTTGGATTGATTTCGGGTCGGCGGCGCGGGGCCACGATCCGCGCTGGCGAGGATTCTATCTGCGTCGAAATCTCGCGCACTGCCGCGCTGAAGCTGCAGAGCTCGGTGCCTGCCGCAAAGCGTGCAATTGAACGCATCTCAACCGAACGCCAATTGCTCCAGCTTTTCGGGTCTGGACTTGTTTCGTCAGATTTGACCGAAGTCCTGGACAATAGCGAAATCCAAACCGTGAGCGCGGGTAAGCCGGTAATTACCGAAGGTGATGAGGGCGATGACATTTTCATCATCCGCCAAGGTTCTATGGTCGTTGAAAAGAAGGTCGCTGGAAAACAGGTTTTTCTGTCCTATCTTCCCGCGGGTTCCTATGTCGGCGAAATGGCGCTGATCGGGAATACCCGCCGAACGGCCACTGTTAAAGCAGCGGTCAAATCCGAAGTGATCAAACTCGACGGCGCTACGTTCAAAGCACTGCTAGAGATGAAACCGGAACTGCTGGCGCGGATCAAATCCGACATGGCATCGCGCCAAGACCTCAACGCATTTATGGAAGCCAAGAAGGACAGTTTTTCCAGCGTCGTTGATTACTATTCCAACGTCGCCAATTTCCTCGTTGAGAACGGAATGGGTGAGGCGACCGACGTGCTGTTGATAGACGAAAGTCTATGTGTTGGTTGCGATAACTGTGAAAAAGCCTGCGCCGACAGTCATGAGGGTTTGTCACGCTTAGACCGCGAGGCGGGGCGGACTTACGCGCATCTTCATGTGCCTACGTCATGTCGTCACTGCGAACACCCGCATTGTATGGCAGATTGCCCTCCCAATGCCATCCACCGCGGTCCTGATGGTGAGGTATTCATTGACGACACCTGCATCGGGTGTGGCAATTGCCAGCGCAACTGCCCTTACGGCGTTATCCGCATGGAAGCCGAACCACCGAAAAAGCCTGGATTACTGAGTTGGATGATGTTGGGCATGGGGCCAGGGCCAGGCGAGCCGAGTAAGAAATGGTCGTATAAAAATGTTGACCCCAATGTAGAGAAGCCCAAAAAAGCAATTAAGTGCGATATGTGTTCTGGCATTGATGGTGGTCCTGCTTGTGTAAGGGCCTGCCCCACTGGCGCGGCGATACGTGTATCCCCCGAGAAGTTCTTGACTGTCGCCAGACTTGAAGGCGATGGCGGCTGATGGCGGGGCGCGCAGCACAGTCCGGACGAGTGCGGAGCGATGGGACGCATGAGGGATTTTTGCGCCATGAGAATTTTCGCTGGCTAAAAATCGCAACGATGATGTCGCTTTTGGCTCTAGTCAGTTATCTTTTGATTGATGTCCAGCCGCGCCACAATGGCGGCAGTTGGTTCGGCTACACGTTGGGTACTATTGGCGTCCTGATAATCTTGTGGCTCAGTCTAATAGGTATTCGCAAACGCAAGATGTCGCGCGGCCATTGGTCCTTAAAGGCATGGACTTCGGCGCATGTCTATCTTGGTCTTAGCCTGATTGTGATCGCAACGCTGCATACCGGGTTCCAACTTGGATGGAACGTCCACACGCTCGCTTACGTATTGATGATGATTGTCATCCTGTCGGGTGTCTGGGGTATTTCCGTGTACGCAACCTTACCAAAGGTTATGAGCGCCAATCGCGACCAGACGACCGAGGCACAAATGCTTGCTTCTTTGCGCTCGATTGACCGACAGCTGCATGACGCGGCGCAACCGCTTGATCAAAACCATGCCGAACTTGTGCGAAGTTCGCTGGATCAAGATCCGTTTGGTGGCGGTATAATCCGCAGGATGGCCAATCGCTACGCGACCTGCAAGACGCGTCAAGCGCATGACGAAATTCTGGTTATTATGGGAAGTCAGCCGGGGGGCAAGGATGATCCGTTGGAGAAAGTGGGCTCGCTTTTGGGGCGAAAAAGGGCGATCCTAGCGCGGACACGGAAGCATTTGCAGTTAAAGGCCATGCTTGAAATATGGCTCTATTTGCACGTGCCGCTGACATTCGCGCTCATTGCTGCGCTTGTTGCTCATATCGTCAGCGTATTTTTCTACTGGTGACTGCAGCATGAGCTTTCTTATCCGCCAAATATCGCGCACCTCCGATGGCCGGGAAATTATCCGTGCTTATCCCCATGATGTGCGCGAGATTATAATTGGCCGTGAAGCGTCGTGCGAAATCCACCTCGCCGATTTGGCCGTTGAACTGCGCCATGCCCGTCTGACGTTGCAGGCAAATGGCAAACTTGACGTTGTGGCGCTCGCCGGGAACGGTTTTGAGGTAGATGGTAGCAAAACGTCACAAGCTGTTATCGACCCGGCGGGTGGTTCTGAACTGCGTTTTGGCAGTCATTTGTTGGTCATTTCTGTCGACGATGGCGTAGTCGTTATCACGGCAGAGCGCATCGAAGTGCTGTCGGACTCGACCCAGGAAAAAGACGAAATTGGCCTGTTCACGTTACGGTCTATAATGCCCAGCAGGAGGCTAATGGCCTGGGCATTGTCTATCATTATTCTGCTGGCTCTGCTGGTTTGGCCCATCCACACATTCTATAATTATCAAAATGCCGAAAAGCGACCTGCGGCTTTTCACGCCGACAGTCTTTGGAGCAGCGGGTCGCTATCATCGCCGCATGCTGGATTGGGAATGGATTGCCAGTCTTGCCATACTGAAGCATTTGTTGCGGTGTCCGATAGTTCGTGTGTCTCTTGCCACGAAGATGTCCATGACCATGCCGATCCCAAAAGGCTGAAACTTGCCAAAGCTCCGCTGAATTGGGATGGAAAAATATCGCGTAAAATTGCCGAGACCTTTAGCCGGCCCGAGGGGCGCTGCGTTGAATGCCATACCGAGCACGAAGGCGCCGGACCGATGGAAGATACCAAGCAGCAATTTTGCAGCAGCTGCCATACCGATATGAACAAGCGGCTGACCGACACTAAGATTGCCAATGCGGGTGATTTCGGCACAGCGCATCCCCAATTCAAGCCAGAGGTCATAACGGCGAACGGTTCTCCACCGAAACGGGAGCGGATATCGCTCGATCAAAAGCCTTTGGAAGATAGCGGATTAAAGTTCCCGCACGATGTGCATCTGTCGCGGACGAACGGTGTCGCGCGTATGGGCCAGCAATTTGGTTTTGGTCAAGCGCTTGATTGCAAGGATTGCCATATAAAGACCCCCGACGGCGTTCAGTTCCAGGCCATCGATATGGAGCAGAGTTGCGCCATGTGTCACAGTCTGGGTATTGAAAAGATCGGTGACACGGTCCGAACACTGCGTCACGGCGACCCTAAGATGGTCGTTGCCGATCTGCGTGCCTTTTATCGCGCAGGTGGCCCTTACCGTGTGCGCACGCGGCAAGTCATGGAAGGACGGAAACGTCCCGGCAGCTATGCCCGTAGCCAACCCTATTATGCCTATTTCGGCAGCGTGAATTACAGCCGTGCTGACAGCGCCATCCGCTCTGTCTTCTCAAAGGGTGGAGCATGCTATGACTGCCATACCGTTATCACGCCACCTGCCGGTTCAGACAATTGGCAGGTGCAAAAGGTCCATCAAACATCGCGCTTTATGATGAAGGGCTGGTTCGACCATGCGGCGCATGACACAGAGACATGCTCATCCTGTCACGCGGCGAAAAAGTCAGGCAATGCCAGTGAGTTGTTGCTACCCGGCATCAAGACATGCCGAACTTGCCACGGCGGTGAGGCGTCTAACGCAGATGTCCCATCAAGTTGCGCAATGTGCCATAGTTTCCATGCAGATGATGGCGCGCCATGGGTGCCGAAGTTTGATATGACGCGTAAACGGGATCTTAGCAAAGCCCGCGTAGAGAATATCAAGGTACGCACATAGGCAGAGGGATTTGCTTTGTTAATTGCTCAGGTTACCGACATTCATTTAGGATTTGATCGGGATAATCCGGTCGAGTTTAATCGCAAGCGCCTTGATAAGGTGTTGCGGCATTTGAACAATGGCCCCAACCGACCCGACTTACTCATTGCCACAGGTGATTTGACTGAACATGGGGCATCTGCGAGCTACAGGCAACTCGCAGATGCGTTTAGTGTATGTAGTTTCCCCGTTCATATGTGTCTTGGCAATCATGATATCCGAAGCAATTTTACCGCGCAATTCCCTGAAATTCCTGTCGTAGATGGTTTCGTTCAATATGCGTTGGAAGCTGGCGGTGTTCGCATACTAATGCTCGACACTCTGGAAGAGGGACGTCATGGCGGTGCTTTTTGTGACACGCGCGCCAAATGGCTTCGGTCAACACTTGCACAAGACCGTGACACTCCGACCATTATTGGCATGCATCATCCACCTGTCGAAATCGGCATCGCGTGGATGAATACCCATCCCGAAGAACAATGGGTCAGCAACTTCACGCAAGCCATTCAGGATGCTCCCAATATAAAGGGAATAATGTGCGGCCATGTCCACAGATCCATTGCTGTGCCGTGGAACGGAACAGCAGTTACGATCTGCTCCTCAACCGCGGCGCAAGTAGCGTTGGACCTGAACCCGATTGATCCCGAAAAGCCGGATAACAGGGCCATGATCATCGCCGATCATCCTGCTTATGCACTACACTTCTGGAACGGGCGGGAACTTGTGTCACATTTCGACAGTGCAGGCGACCAAGCCATTCTGGCTAAATATGACAGCCATTTGCAGCCTTTCATCAAAAAGCTGATTGGCGAGCGCCCTAGCTAGGTGATTTCAAGGGGGGGCGCCAACTGGTTACTTCCGCCTCATCAGTTACCATATAGGGCTTGCCTAGGCTGTTAAGGAAAAGCTTCTCCATCTCCGCCCGCGTGAATGGCCGAGAACCCAGTCGGCCAAATACCGCTATTTGTTTTCCGCTTTCATCTACCGCACGGTCACGGTCGATACCTTTGGAAATAGCATAAGCAGGCCAAGGCGTTTTTGCCCAAGCAATCAACTCCGGTTTTGGTGCAGGCGAGAAGCCATAAAAATTCGGCTGAGACGAAGGCGACGTGAGTTGGATAACCTTCATTCCGTTTTTGCCGTCGGCGACATATGCGAAAGCCGAGGCATTGGTAGAGCCCACGACAACATCTTCGGCGTCCGACAATTGCCCGCCAAATGTTTCTTTGAGATAGATAGATGGCGCAGCGGGTTTTGTGACATTGACGATGACCAAGCCATCCTGCTTGGCGGCAACATATAGATATGTACGCGCGACATAGAGTTTGCGGGCATTGGCCAGCGCGATATTGCCTTGCGGCACCGCTACTGGTTTAGCCAATTTTGTCACATCAAATAACTTCACACCCTCTGCATCGCTGACCCAAAGATAGCGGAATTGGATCGCTGATGCGCGCGCATCGTTAAGTTTAATTACGGCAGTTGTTTTTGGCCGCATGGGGTTGTCGAGATCGACGACGACCAGCCCGACATCGGCGGTCACATAAGCATAATGTCCGGCAAGTGTAACATGACGCGCACCTTTCAACACGCCTTGATCGTTCCAAGTCACCGCACGTTTCAGGAAATTATTGCGGAACTCTCCATCAGCCATGGTGTTGATATCAACAAGGATAAGTCCTTCGAAGCTATCGGTAATAACCGCGTAATTATAGATCGGGTGGAATGCCTGCTCCTGATTGGCCTCACGCATTTCGGGCGTGTTGCGCAATGGACTGATCGGCTGGTTGGTTGCCAGCGCCATGCACGTCGCGTTCCTCGATTTGACCTTGGTATTGTGGCCAAGTTTGGAAAATGGTCCTGACACGATTCGCTCGGAAAAGCCCTTATTGGCAATCGAGGCAACGTCATAGACCTGAAAGCCGCGATTACCTTGCGCGACGTACATATACTCGCCCCGCAATTGCAGGCAGCCAACCTTGTCGCCGGTGCCTTGAACAATGTTGACGAATTCTTCCGTTGCGTCGGTTTCGCCCGAAAGGTTTTTGTCGAGTGTCTTACCGCGCACCCAATTTTTAAGCTCGCGCCCATTTTGGTCCACGTGTAGCTTGTAATAATCCGGATAAGCATAGCGCTGGAGATACGAGCCTATCACTGCCTGCGGCTCGTCCCACTCGGTAACACGCACGGCTTCAAACCCGCCTTCTAGGCCGACCCATGCGTTCAAGCCCACGAAATTCACGTAATTTGTGCCAAGCAGCATTAACTGCGCCATGATCGCGTTATTGTCTCCCGTTGCCGACAAATGGCAATCGGTGCATTGCTTCGTTTCAGTTTTTCTGACCGTGTGTGGGAAATGCGGAGCAAAGGCCTGGCTGGAAAATCCGATCGAGCTGATAGGTGGCTGTTGGATATAGATGCGCTCGCGGTTGACGTTTGTTGACGACAGGACCAGCGCAGAAGTAGAGCGAACGGGTGCGATGATATTGCCCTTGGTCGTTTGATGCCGACCAAGCTGGAACATATCCTCTCGCGCAACCTGCGGATTGTAGGTCGCAAAATTACGCGTCTCTTCTTCCTCATATTTGTGCGTTTTGGTTTTCCAATTGGCTTCAATCGGCAAATGGCATCCGCCGCAACTCGTGGTCCAGGACAGATGGCAGGTGAAGCAGGTCATTTTGTCGTCACCGTGGGCACGCTCGCCTATGGGGACATCAAGTCCATATTTATAGTCGCCGGTTTCTTTACCCATGCGTCCCATGAGCTTGGCGCGCGCGGCTTTTGCGTTGAAATGCCCATTGCCGGGGTTCATGCTGTCTTTAACTAGGCTGACTTCCCATTCTAGCTTGGGATCAACGATAGACCTCTGCATTAACTTGCGACTGCCATCGGATTCAAACAGCCATTCGAAACGACGCCGACCATCGGCATTGCGAAGCAACGCCAGATTATTACCCTGCGGGCGCGCAGCCGGACCAGATGTCAGCAGCGTAGGGTAAGCGTCGGCAGTGCCGTGACAATCTTTGCAGCCTATCTCGACAGCATTGGCGACCTCGGTATAGATCAGACCATTGCCATGGCTGTCCTGCGCGAAATGACAGTCTGCACATTGCAGCCCTTTTTCGGCATGGATATCCATCATATGTACGGTCTTGCCGGGATTTATCCCGGGTTCGACAAATTTGCCCTCACCCTTTTTACGCCATTTCTCAGGATCGTCGGGCGCCACTATCTTGCCATCTGCATCAAGCAAATTGCCCTCGCGGTCCCGCTTGAAAATGCCGCGGAAATTCCAACCATGGCCGTGATAGTCGGCGAACTGTGTATCCTTCAGGTTGGGATTAAGGTCGTACACGTTACGCAAAAAATCGAGATCCGACCATTTGCCCTTGGGTGCTGCAGCCTCAGGATTGCGGTCAAGAACTTTGAATTTTTCCGCCGCCGTTGGATATTTCTGCTTTTGCGGCCACATCGAGGGCGCATCGGACTCGTAATCCCACATCGTGTAACCGAGATAGCTGTTCAGGAAAATATTCGGCTGATGCATGTGGCAATTCATGCACTGCGATGTTGGAATTGCGCGCGTGAATATATGACGAAGCGGGTGGCCCTTTTCCTTTACCGGTGCGGCGTCATGGCCAGGCTCTTTCACAGCGCCATGGCCTTTGTCATCATGATCATCCGGCTCCATCTTATTGGCAATGGTCGGGTCAATCGTCTGCGTCTGTCCGTCGCGGCCATATTGGGAATAGCCAAGACTGTGCCGTGGCTCGCGGTCATTCGCATATACAACATGGCATGCAGCACAGCCCGAATGGCGATAATCACCCGGCTGATCATTTGTTCCCATGAACCACATGAATGGGTCGTTTAGGCGTGTTTTGTGAATATTGAGAATGGGTATGGCAACACGCAATCCGGTAGCTGGACCGCGATTGGACTGCTTGAGATCGGGACGCCCCGGTTCCTCAAGCCGCTGTATGCTGCCAGTCGGGTTGGGTAGGCCAACTTCGGCAAACTGCGTATTGATGTTGCGTCCGCCGCGCTCAAAGACGCGGAAAACGTCGCCCGGCGGAACGACTGTCCACATCGGCAGCGGATAAAGCACCGCCAATGCACCGCGTTTTTTCTGTTCATCGGTAACGGTACCCGGCGGAGTGCCCGGCGACATGATTTTTGCCGGTTCGCCGTGCTTGGTGTAAGCTTCCCCTGTTACATAATTTTTATAGGGCAATATGCCATTATTATAGGCCGCTCCGCCCCATAGCATCGCGCCAGATGCCATAATCGAACGCTCGCCCGCTTCGATGACTTCCATATGGCACGCGCCGCAGGATTCACGGACAACGCGGTAGTCGGTTGGATTATTGAAGCGGATAAATTCGGCGCTTTCCTGGTTCAGCAAGGTGTAACTGCGTTTGGGATTGGCAGACGAAGGAAAATGCCAGCTTTTTGGGTATTTGGGAAGGACGTGTGCCTTGTCACGCGCTGCGACATAGGCAGGATCATCATGTTTCAGATTGGAATTACCCATGACTTTCGGATCGCCACCGTGACAATCCACGCAACCCAGTTGGACGGCTGGCGAGCTGTGCATGGTCGGCGCGTCGGTTTGGATGTGACAGGAATAGCAGCCCGATGACTTTGCCAGCACATCTGAAACTTCTTGCGTTCGCGGTGCAGGCGGAAAGGTCGGGTAGATGCGCTCTACTGGCTTCTCCTTGTCCGCAGCATAAGCCAATGACGCCGCAAACACGCAGCATAGCAGCAGCAAAATGACTGTCCAAATCCGGTTGCGGTTCAAGGCAAAATCGGCGCGCATCAATAGGTCAATATCACGTTGGCGAGCAGGGAGTAATATTGTTTGTTGCGCGGTCGGTTGGTAAACAAATCTTTGAATCCTTTACCGGGTAACAACGTCGCAGCCGACAACCGGGCAACGATATTTTGCGTAGCTTTGGGACGCCATATCGCTGCTGCTGACAGGTCACAACCGATCTCTCTTGGAATACTACCCTCCGCACGGAGCACTTTCAGATTGGATGTATTTTCGAACCACAGATAGTTGGCGTTTGTTGACAAACGCATCGTTGGGGTCAGATCAAAATCAGCCCCAGCGCCAAGCAATATCGTTCCAGGATTGTTGAAATTCGACTGGCCTTGTTCTTTAGAAGAGCGCAGCGAATTTAACATGCCGTTGCGGCCATTGATACTGATCGCACGGCCGCCGCCGGCGAAGGGAATAGTCTGGCGTATCCAGTAACTGGTGTCAGCCCCTGCAAAAATGGGATTTTCAAAAATCGCATCAAAGCCTGTTTCTTTGTTATCAAATGGGTCGCGGTCACCTGTTGCATAAAGGCCAGATAGACGGAAGCGTGTCCAGTCAAGATCATAGCTCGCTTCAGCGGCAGCAAAGCCAGCGCGGATTTTGGATTTCTGCCCGGTGAAGAAATTCTGACTATCGGTACCAAACGCGCCGTAGATTGATGCGGTTAGATTGACCCGTCCAATGCGGCCATCGGCATTATAGCCGAGATAGACAACGTCGTAATTCCGGCCGCGCAAATTGCCAAGCAACGCAGGCCGAACAGGAAAGCCATTATCGTCAATCTCGACCCGACTTTTCTCACGATTCATATTATACACGGCGGTAATTTGGCTGGTCAGGCCAGGAATAGGTAGATCCTGCCGATATAGGTTTCCGATGAAAACCCAGTCATTGCGTGGTCGCTGCACGACACTGTTCAAGCCCGAATTGGTGTCCTTTTCCAGTCGCCAGAACGCACCCAAATTATACTGCCAGCGGTTGTTGTCACGGCTGCCGAAATAGCGGATGCCCAGTTGCTGGTCGTTGAACAGGAAGCCTCTAAAATCGCTTTGAAACGGCTGTATGCCGACCCGGATTGATTCAAAGTCATAACGATCCGATGTATTGCGAACGTGATAGTCAACGAACAATTCCTGCAAACCCAGAAAATGGTCAAGCCGGTGCGAAGGCTTTGAGGGTTGAACAAACAGCACGCGTTTTTCCGGCACGTTCACATAATTGACGTTGAGCGCAAGCGCGACGCGATATTCTATGTCAGGCGGTTTAAACGCAGTCAGGCCCTTAATAAGAGCAGCCCCAAGGATAAACGTCTGCGAGTATACCTCACTGCCGTCTTTGCCAAAAATATCCAAATCGCCGGGACGCTCTGTGGTCTGGACGCCGACCGGAATCGGAAAAGTGCGTGCCTCGACAACGGTGTCGCTAACTGCGCTCGCAACGAAAAACCAGTCATCGCCTTTGATAGGCAACCATGGAACTTTCGCACGATTGATGGGACGGTCGCCTTTATACGTGTTTTGATTATAGGGGTCGAACCAACGTTCCTTCACAAGCCCCAAAGACTGGATCAGTCGCCATCTGTCGGGGATTGGAAACTCATCGGTTGGAAATGCCTCAGGCGGCGGCGGACGCACTGCGCCAATGTTATCTTGCGTGACTTTTTCAGGCAGACGCGTTTGATATCCGGGGCGCTTACGGCCTTCGATAATGCCGTTATCGGGATCCGCAAGCGGATCAACTTCGGGTTCCGTTGGCAAAGCAGTCCCAGATACTGGCGGCTTTGCATCGATGGAGGCCAACGGATTATAGGCACTGACCGCTGCGGTTATCGGTATTGGTATTGGTGGCAGATCGGCAAACATCATAGCCCCTGGCACACATTCTGCTGGCTGGTATCGAGGAACGATGCGAACGGGCACCCGATATAACGCAGCCTTATTTTGGCCCCGCCGACGGTGACTTCGATCTGATCAGTGCGTATCGCAGGGGCCGCATTCCCAATGCTGCCAACGCGCAGACCTGCGTTATTGGCGCCTAAGAAACCGGCCATATCGTCCTGATCAATACCGTCACCAGAAACGCCAATTGCACCAACCAATGTCGATCCGCGGTACACTGGAACGGACCCCGGGAATATCTGGATGCCGTTTTGCAGTCGGTTTTGTCCGGTCGCAACATCTGGTGTTGTGGTGCAGCGTGCTGGCGTGTCTGGATTGCTGCCAAACAAAAAGCCAAGATGGGTCGTAATGTTGCCAACAATCAAGGCCGACTGAAGTCCGGTAGAAAAAGGATTAAAGCCGTTAATATCGCGCGAAAATGGTCCCGGTGGGCGCCCAATTTCGCCGTCAGGAAAATAGGGACGTGAAATATTGCTGATCGCGCGGGTAGTCCAAGCGTGCTGGCCAGTAAAAATATTGCTGTTGCCGAAAAATGTCCGTGCGTTGCCAAGAAATATCCCGATGTTCGGACTGCTATTTGCTGCCAAATCAGATGCTGCGCGCGGGTTGGAAAAAAATGCGGCAGTTCTCGCTTTTTGCAATGAAACATCCGTACCAAAGACGGGCGCATCAGGGCCACGCACAATGCCCAGTATCGCACCGTGCGTGTCGACCAGACTGATCGTCATTTGTGCGCGGCTATCGTTAGGGCGGCGTATTTGCGCGCGAGAACGGCTCATTGTTGTGAAGGATTCTTCCAACAACGCCCGTGCCTCTGCACTGCTGAGTGGCGTTGCAACCGACGCGGAGTCGGTTCCGGCGCGTATCGGGAAGCGATTGGTTCCCGATCCATCCGATAATATATACGCGTCGCGGTTGGCAAATTCCGCCGCAGTGGCTGCACGTACACCTGACGCTTCGCTGCCAAAAACCGATCCGGCGACTATGCTGCCGCTTGAATAACCGGGGACCCGTGCCAAATTGCCGACGCTACCGTTCAATGCCGCAAAGCTTTGCGCGGTGCCGCCACGCAGTCCGGCCAGCGTCGCGTCAGAATAGCGCAATAGTGTTCCGTCGACGCTAATCCGCTCTGCCTTAATGTCTTCGCTTGGCGCGAACCCTTGCGTGGCTGCTAGCGCAATAAATTCTTCATTGTCATTGTCGACATCCAATATGTTCGGGTCAAAACCATAAATGCCGTCACCCATCACGCCGATGCCGCCAACAACTACTCCGTTTTTGTAAAGCGGAAATCCGCCCGAGTCTGCGGATAGCCCCAATGGCGAACGCTTGGGGCCAATAAGCGCTGCTGCACCAAAACTGCCAAAGCGTTGCATCATGTCCGAACATGGGAGTTGGCTGAATTGCACGCCGTATAATGGGCCGCTTTCAAGGCCAAGGGTCGTGGGTGCGGGCGGAAAATGCTGCTGGATAATTTGGCTTGCTGTGCGGGTGGAAAAGGCGTTGCCGCTACTAGACAGATAGGCGCCGGTAATGGCCTTTGCGATTGCCCCGGCAACCGCCGCTGGAGCGGGCAGATTGACGCCTTGCAGATCGGTGTTGGACGAAGGGCCGCCCGGCGCATCAGGAATTCTCAGGCTCAAATTCGCACCGTTCATAACGAACACGCCGAGTACATTGCCAACGCGATCCACCACCGCGATTGTGGAAGGCAAGTTACGCGCCTGCGCCTCCGCCACCGCCAGCGATATAGCCCGCTCGACATCTGTGACCGTAAGCGATTCCGCCGCGGGGTCGGTATACAGTCTTGCCGAACTGGATGGTGGCGGCGGCGAAGGTGTTGCCGCGCTGTTGCCGCTGCCGCTTGCACCACTGCTGCTTCCGCCGCCGCCACAGGACGACAATATGAGCGAAGAGCTCGTAATGATCGCGGTCAGTTGTTTACGCATGTCTATCGCAACGCCCGGACTGCACTGGCAGCAGCACCAATCGCACTGCGAAAATCCGATGGGCGATAGGCGTTTGGATCACGCACCGCTTCATAAGCGCGGTTTACATTGGCACGGATGCCAGCTGCCGCACCTTGCGTGATGTTGCCCGAACGCACCAGTGCACTCAGTAACGTATCAACCGCCATAACGGCTTGCACCGACCCCTCATAATCTGTGAGGCGAGCGGCAATGGCATCGGTTGCGATGATGTCAATTATTGCAAAGGCTTGGCCGCTACCAAAGCTGCCAGATGCAAAATTATTCGCCAAATCATCTGCTGCGATGGATAAGCGCCGCGCCGCGGCGATTGCACTGCTTCGGTCGAGCGCCAAAGCTGCATGGAAATCCTTGCTTGCCTTATCAAACTGCCCTGCCGACGCTGGTGCCGTTATCCGCGCAGCCGCCGACAGCATGATCATGTTTTCATCATTATATGGCGGCATGCCTTCCGGAATTGGCCGTCCGGGGTTGCGCACGCCAGTCTTAACTGCGTCAGCTTGATCATAAATCCGACGGTGGCAGCTATGGCAATCAAAGAAATAGAATTCGGGAAACGCACCCTCTGTGCCACGACTGGCGCTTGCATAAAGATCCAGAGAGCGTTTGAGCGCAAGCGCTTGCCCGACGGCCCATAGCTGCACATTATCAGTGCGCCGTTTGCGCGCCACATAATCGGCATCCTCATCATGATGTTGTTGCAGAGATGAAAATAGGTCGAGTTCGAACGAAATACGTGGGTGCCCTGCCGCCATGATCCGGTGGTTTACAAACTGCCCTTGGGCGGCGCTTCCAAAATGGCAGTCGAGGCATACGCCTGCGCGCACCTTTGGATTTTCAAGCGGCGTCAGGCCGCGCGCAACATTATTGGCATGACTTGCACCAACAGCGTAATGGCTGGCAATCCAATTTGAAGCACCACCATGGCATGACTCACATCCCACGCCGTCGGCCAGTTGAAAGCTGTTGCCTCGCGATGCGGCCGGGTCGGCGTGACAACCTAGGCACATTGGCGCCGAAGATGCTTTGCCGATACCCAAATTGCGGGCGATTTGTCCACTGCGTTTGCCCAATAAGACAGAATAGGCTTGGCTATGTTTTCCGGCGGGCGATGAGGGTTCCTGCCAACGCAAAACCTCATCCTGCCGCACCACTGCGCCATCGGCTTCCAACCTGCCGTGGCAGGTTGAGCCAGCGCATGAGGCAACGCCCAAATGTGTATAGTCCGAAACCCCTGTTGCCCGCACAGGGGACAAAATTGGAAATACAACTGCCATAAGCAAAAGAAGGACGCACAACGTAAGAAGCACACCCGGCATAGCCTTCAAGAAAGCATGGCTTTTCCCAAACTCGGCCATTGATCGTGAATTCCCCCCAAACCGGTAAGGCCGCAGCCCTAATTCAGTCGATACGACTATCCGGTCCTTTGATCAAATATTCAAGCAGATTGGCAGCAAATTTTGCGTGCTGCCAATATGCTGCAATCACACTACACCAAATGCCAGCATCGCGTCGGCTACCTTTTTGAAGCCTGCGATATTTGCCCCCCGCACATAGTCGCAATAGCCACCCTTGGTTTGACCATATTCGACGCAGCTGCCGTGAATGCCGTCCATAATATCGACCAGCAATTGCTGGAGCTGCTCTGCCTTCCAGGAAATGCGGCCTGAGTTCTGACTCATCTCCAGACCAGAAACCGCAACACCACCCGCATTGGCTGCCTTGCCCGGCGCAAACAATATTTGCGCGTCCTTGAAGACGTGAACGCCTTCGAGGTCTGTCGGCATATTAGCGCCTTCGCTGACCGCAATGCAGCCATTTTTGATCAATTCCTTGGCGTCATCGCCGAGCAACTCATTCTGTGTCGCGCAAGGTAGCGCAACGTCACAAGGGACGCCCCAAGGACGCTTGCCCTCATGATATGTTGCTCCTTTGAACTGATCTACATATTCGCTGATCCGACCGCGCCGTACATTCTTAAGTTGTTTGATCCAGTCGATTTTTTCCTGCGTGATGCCATCAGGATCATGGATAAAACCAGCGCTGTCGGACATGGTCACCACCTTGCCGCCCAGCATCGTGGCCTTCTCGGCCGCATGGGTTGCGACGTTACCTGATCCTGAAATGACCGCAACTTTGCCGACCAGATCGTCATTCTTTGTCTTAAGCATATTGGCGAGGAAATATACCGCGCCATAGCCGGTTGCCTCAGTGCGGATTAACGAGCCGCCATATTCCAAGCCCTTACCGGTCAACACGCCGGTAAACTGGTTAGTGATCCGCTTATACTGCCCAAACATATAACCAATCTCGCGCGCACCAACACCGATATCGCCGGCGGGCACATCCACATCGGCACCCACATGACGATAGAGCTCGGTCATAAAGGACTGGCAAAAGCGCATCACCTCATGATCGCTTTTACCCTTGGGGTTGAAGTTCGATCCACCCTTGGCCCCGCCCATCGGCAAACCAGTCAGCGCGTTTTTAAAGGTCTGTTCAAATGCCAGAAACTTGAGCACGCTTTCCGTAACCGAAGGGTGAAAGCGGATGCCGCCTTTGTAGGGGCCAATTGCATTGTTGTTCTGCACACGCCAACCGCGCTGCACACGGACGTTGCCGTTATCATCCTCCCAGCAAACGCGGAATGAAATTACCCGGTCGGGTTCGGCGATGCGCCGTAATATCTGTTCCTTGTGATAGCGCTCTTTATCTTCCATAAAGTCAAAGATATCGACCGCAACCTCCTGTACTGCCTGGATAAATTCAGTCTGTCCTGGATTACGCTTGCTAACACCCTGCATGAATGTGGGTAAGTCGACATGATCATTCAGTGCCATAATATTCGTCCTCTTCCGTAAGAATTTAAGCGGTAAATTTCTATCAAGTACCAAGCAGACAGATTAACTGTAATGTAATTTCCTTATTTGCGGCGACGTATTACCAAGTTGCGGATTTCAGTCATATCTTCCATTGCGAAACGAATTCCTTCGCGACCCAAACCTGAATCTTTGACGCCGCCATAAGGCATATTGTCGACGCGGTAGCTGGGCACATCATTGATCACAACGCCGCCAACATCCAACCGGTCCCAAGCGTCGAGCGATTTGAAAATGTCACGGGTGAAGATGCCTGCCTGTAAACCGAATTTGCTGTCGTTTACTTCGTCGAGCGCCGCATCAAAGTCGGTAAAGCGCGATAAGATGGCGAGCGGTCCGAAGGCTTCTTCGCGATTGGCCTTGGCCATGCGTGGAACGTTTTCGAGCAAAGTGGCTTCAAGCATTGCTCCATCCCGTTTGCCACCACAGAGCAGCTTCGCCCCGTCTGCTAACGCTTCCTGAATCCAGCCATCAAGGCGTGCAGCTTCTTTGACATCGATCATTGGACCAATAAAAGTCTCCCGATCATGCGGATTTCCAGACACCAGTTTGCCCGCACGCGCGACCAGCATGTCACGGAACGTGTTGTAAATGCTGTCATGGATAATGATGCGCTGCACCCCAATGCAGCTTTGACCAGATTGATAAAATGCTCCGAAGATGACGCGCTCCAGCGCATCGTTGAGATCGGCATCTTCGTCGATGATGACCGCAGCATTGCCGCCCAGTTCGAGAACAACCTTTTTCTTGCCCGCTTTGGCCTTTAAGGCCCAACCCACATCGGGCGAGCCCGTGAACGACAGCAGTTTTAACCTGTCATCTTCGGTGAACAAATCTGCGCCGTCACGGCTGGTCGGAAGAATCGAGAACGCCCCTTCGGGTAAGTCAGTTTCTGCAAGTATTTCGCCCATGATGATGGCGCCCAGGGGCGTGCGGCTGGCGGGCTTCATAACAAACGGACACCCAACGGCTATGGCAGGTGCGATCTTGTGCGCTGCAAGATTTAGTGGAAAGTTAAACGGCGAAATGAAGCTGCATGGGCCGATGGGGACCCGCTTCCACATGCCCTGATACCCCTTGGCGCGCGCGGATATGTCGAGCGGCTGAACCTCTCCGGTCATTCGGACCGATTCTTCCGCGGCAATCCGGAAGGTATCAATCAGCCGGGTGACTTCACCCTCGCTGTCCTTGATCGGCTTGCCTGCCTCTACGCATAGCGCATAAGCCAGTTCGTCGAAGCGTTCCTTGAACCGCGAGACACAGTGCATAAGGACATTCTGGCGTTCGTAACTGGCCATCTGCGCCATTGGCTCGGCCGCTTTCACGGCGCCCGCAATTCCGGCATCAATCGTCTGGCTATCGGCCAAGGCAACCCGAAAAGCAACTTCGCCCGTATATTTGTCGGTTACCGCAAGGTCGGTATTAGACTGCACGGCCTTGTTATTCAGATATAATGGGTAAGTGTCTTTCAAAATGCTCATAATGCAGCGCTTAGCTCTTTGATTTGCGCGTTAAGGATGCGGTCATTCTCGGAATAATCAACCGGGCAGTCAATGAGATGCACACCGGGCGTATCACGGCAGTATTTCAGCAATTCGGTCAGATGCGCCGCACTTTCGACACGGTGCCCATTGGCGCCATAGCTATCTGCATATTTGACGAAATCGGGATTGCCGTAGGTCAGCCCCCAATCGGCAAAGCCCATATTCGCCTGCTTCCACCGGATCATGCCATAGCTGTCATCGCGCAGGATCAGGACGGTGATGTTGAGGCCCAGCCGGACAGCGGTTTCCATCTCTTGGCTATTCATCATGAAGCCGCCATCGCCGCAAATCGCCATAACCTGACGATCAGGATAGACCATCGCCGACATCATGGCCGACGGCAGGCCCGCGCCCATCGTGGCAAGCGCATTGTCGAGCAGCACAGTGTTTGGCCGGTGCGCCGTATAGCCCCGCGCAAACCAGATTTTATAAACACCATTATCTAGGCAGATGATGCCGTCATCGGGCATCACATCGCGGACTTGCTGCACCGCATGTGGTGGAAAGATAGGGAACCGTGTGTCGCCGGACAGGCTTGCGGTATGTTCAACCTCAGCCTTGCGGTAATCAAGCATATGGCCGCAATTCCAGCTACCACTTGGAACGATGTCTTCCTTCATTTGCCAGATTGCGTTGGCAATATCGCCGATGACTTCGATGCCTGGGAAATAGACAGGGTCAACCTCAGCAGTTTTACTAGAGATATGAATGACTTGGGCGCCACCTGGTTTCATGAAAAAAGGCGGCTTTTCAATGACATCATGGCCGACATTGACGATGCAATCCGACGCTTCGACGGCGCGATGGACAAAATCACCCGCAGACAAGGCGGCGCAACCCAGAAATTTCGGATGACGCTCATCAATCACACCCTTGCCCAATTGGGTCGTGAGAAACGGGATTCCGGTCTTCTCGATAAATTGCAGCAGCATCCTGCCGGTCATCGTCCGGTTGGCGCCAGCGCCAATAACAAGCACAGGTGATTTGGCATTTTCCAGCGCCTCGACTGCGGCGCGCACCGCTTTAGGGTCGGCGCTGGGGCGACGCGACACGCTGCGTTTGATGGGCAAAGCATCGGTCTGTTCGTCAGCAATATCTTCGGGCAGTTCAATATGAACCGCGCCGGGTTTTTCTTCTTCGGCCAAACGGAATGCCTCACGCACGCGGCTTGGGATATTATCCGAGGCGGCCATTTGATGGGTGTATTTCGTGATCGGTCCCATCATGGCAACGACGTCCAAAATCTGAAAACGCCCTTGCTTTGATTTCTTGATCGGCTTTTGGCCAGTAATCATCATCATTGGCATGCCGCCGAGCGTGGCATAGGCCCCCGCTGTCACAAGGTTGGTTGCACCTGGGCCAAGCGTGGCCAAACACACGCCGGCTTTACCCGTATGTCGTCCGTATGTCGCGGCCATAAAGCCTGCACCTTGCTCATGCCGCGTCAGGATAAGCTTGATTTTCTTCGAGCGCGAAAGGCTATCTAGAAAGTCGAGATTTTCTTCTCCTGGAACACCAAAAATATATTCGACGCCCTCTTCTTCGAGGCAGGCAATGAATAAGTCAGAGGCTTTTTGGGTCATGATATACCTATTGTTTTAAGGTGCAGAAGTGGGTGAGGCTGTTGTCGGTTTCGAACACCAGATTTTCGTGCTTACGGCAGTAAATACCAGCGATAACATCATAAAAGCAGCTGACTGAACAGCTAAAAAACGTCAACAAAAGTGAACTCGGAATGCCTATGTTCTATCACACCAGTTAAGCAACATCTCAATTGAGACTGTCCGCATAAAATTGGAGAGTTTTTGGACCTGTATTTTTTTGGTTCTGGTCGCTTTTCTCTCATTATGTAACCTTAGCTTCGAAAGCCAAGGGGCTTACACCGCCCAGATATATGCCGCGCCTTCGGGCGTTGTAGAACCCGTCAACGTATCGGAAGACGGCAGCCTAAGCCTGACGGCGTGTTTGCCAGCTTTGCCGCCAAATTAGCTCCGCCTTGATCGTTTTGAAGAATTTCTGGACTAAGAGGTTGTCGTAGCAGTTGCCCTTGCTGCTCATTGATGGCCCCAGGCCATAGGCCTGCACCTTCTTGTGGTAATCATAAGCGCAATATTGGCTGCCGCGATCAGAATGGAGATGCAATCCTCTGGTGATTTCCGTAGCCTCACCGCCATATCCAGCGGCTAGATCGCCAGGTCCTTCTTCATCCTGTAGCTGACCGCCCAACCAACGACGCGCCGGCTATGCAGGACAAGGATCACCGAGAGATAAAGCCAGCCTTGAGACGTCCAGATGTAGCTGATGTCGCCTGCCCATTTGCTGTTGGGTGTATCCACAGTGAAGTTCCCATCCAGCACATTGGCCACGATCCCCAGACTATGGTTGCTGTTGGTAGTGATCTTATGCTTGCGCGCGCGAACTGGCTTAATCCCATTGATACGCATCGACCTGCCAACACGGCGCTCACCAAAATCGAACCCAACTTCCTTGAGTTCCATCGTCATGCGAGGGCACCCATTCTGCAGCATTGGTTTAAATTATTTCCTTGGCGCCAGTAGTTCTTCTGGGTCGGGCCGGATATCTAGCTTCGGATCAACTGGGAAGTACCACGTAGGGTGTTGGTTTTTTCCTTAGAAAACCAGCATTGAAAAATGCATATGAGGCGGCGGCGCCTTCAAACTCGAGCAGTTCAGCAAGCCGGATTTTAAATCGATACGTTAGAGCGCATTTCGTGTGACTGAGAATTTTGGCATTATGGAGAGAGTTCTAGCGACCTATATGTAGTTAACAATACTGCGGAATTGAAGGACGTGCTAACAGCAGCTATTAAGCGCAAGATGATGTAGAAGGCATGTCCTGAATTGGAAGCAAAGCTACCGTTAAAGGCCAAAGAAAATTTGTCAGGTTAGCGGTACGGCGTTATAAGTGTGGTTGTCGCAGGCTTCGAGATTAGCTAAATTACCAGCACATATACGTTGTCGCATAACCTCCCCTAAAAATCGTTAGGTTATGCTGATTACCTGATATTTGGCATATGCGATATACGCGTATGTCTTGCAAAAACACCAAAAAGCCATCGCATACTCCCGCTGCTTCTCCACCCATTAGTCGCGCGGACCTACCCGCGTGGGTATACGCAAAGCCTGAGCCTATGGTTCACGCAGCAACGCCACAAGTGTCGGCGGACAACCCGGCCGAACTACTGACCAGAGCAGAAGTAGCGCAATATCTTCGCGTGTCCGACCGCACGGTATCGCGCCTTATTTGCACAGGCAAATTGCCCACTGCACGCATTGGACGAGCCGTCCGGATCCGACAATCAGACCTACTCGATATGCTTAATGAAAAGCCCAGTATTTCTGACCGTTTAGGCGCCCGTCGTGAATAGGCGCCGCCCCATACTGGGTTGAATATGTTGTATATGTACCCACGAATATCACCTTATGTCCCCCCAGTCCTCACGAGGTTTAGATGACCGATAACGACCAAAATAAGCCCACCCTTGCAAATGCGCTTGTTGCGCTGCTGGAGGCGCCGATGACCGCCACCCAGTGTTCAGGCGCATGCTAGAAGAAGCATCGCGGCCCGATCGCAGGTTCGACGTGATCTGTGTCCACGCCTTCTCACGCTTCTACCGCAATGGTGCCGAGATGGAGCTTACTATTCGGAAGTTACGCAAGCAGGGCGTCGAGGTCATCTCAATGAGCCAGCCCACCGGTGATGATCCAAGCCAGTTGCTGATGCGCCAGATCATTGGCATCTTCGATGAGTACACCTCGCGCGAGAACGGCAAAAACGTAAGCCGCTCGATGCGCGAATCTGCCAAGCAGGGATTTTGGAACGGTGCCACCGCGCCGCTCGGCTACTGTATTGTCGAGGCAGAGAAGCGCGGATCAAAGATCAAGAAGAAGCTGGCGGTTGACCCTGTGGAGGCAGAGCTCGTGCGCCTGATCTTCACCCTCTATGCATTTGGCATTGATGGCGCACCTCCGCTTGGGGTTAAGGACACGACCAAGTGGCTCAATGCCAAAGGCTATCGTACCCGCAAAGGTGCAGCGTTCGGCGTTGGCCCTATCCATAACATCCTAACAAACCGGACCTACGCTTTGGGCATCTGCCGCTACGGCGTTCGCAATGGTCGGACCCAAGAACTCAATGACCCCGAGAGCATCGTTGAGATCCCCGTGCCTACTATCGTGGCCTTACCGCTGTTCGAGGCGGTGCAGGCCAAGCTTACCCGCAACAACCCCAAGGTCACAGCACCCCGCGTGGTGAACGGTCCGATTCTGCTCACTGGCCTTGCCGTGTGCGCCACCTGTGGATCAGGCATGACCCGCACCGGCACAAAGCGCGGTAATCGCTCCTAAGGCTATTACACTTGTGCAGGCTGTCATCAAAAGGGCCCTTCGGTCTGCAAGGGACGGCATATCCCGCTCGCCAAGCTTGACGACCTCATCCTCTGCAACGTCAAGGAACAGCTACTCGCGCCTGAACGCCTTGAAGACATCCTGTGTAAGCTTGTGGAGCGGCGCACCTCGCGTCAAACCGAGGTTGCCGAGCGGCGCTGTGCCCTTGAAGCCCAGCGCGACAAAGCAAAGGACAAGCTAGCCCGGCTTTACCGTGCCATCGAAGATGGCGTGGTGGAACTTGATGCGGACCTTAAGGACCGCATCCAAGCCATCAAGCAAGAACGGGATCTGGCTGAAACAGCGATCGAGAGAATCACCGATACGGCAGCGAGCCGAACCCAGATCACCCCTGCACGTCTGGCGGCGTTCTCGGACCTAATGCGCGACAAGCTCGACACAGGCGATATCCACGCCCGCAAAGCCTACCTGCGCGCGGTCATATCCCGCATCGAAGTGGGTGATGAAAAAATCCGCATTATCGGAGAAAAGTCCAACCTAGAGAAGGCTGTCGGTACCACACTAACGGGGAAAATCCCTGTTAGTGGTTTGGTACGTAAATGGTGCACCCAACTGGATTCGAACCAGTGGCCCCCAGATTAGGAATCTGATGCTCTATCCTGCTGAGCTATGGGTGCCTTGTGGTGGCCATAGCTGCCCACATTCCCGTGGTCAATTTTTAGCAGATGGTGGAACGACCGGAAATAATAATGGCGCTACGCCAATGCCTTCATCGGCTAAGGCCTTTGCCTCGCCGGTGCTTGTTTCACCGTGAATAAGGCGGTCCGGCTCTTCGCCATAATGGATTGCACGGGCGGTCTCGGCAAAGTTGCCGCCCACCCACTGCGAGTTATCCAGCATTTCGGTTTGTGCGCGCGCAAGTTTTTGTACCAGTTCAACCAATGCTGGGGACGGACCTTCCGCAGCGGCAGGTGTTGGGGCTGTCACATCGGCCTGCGGCACCACAACTGCGGGCGGACGCATCGCGCGCTGATTGCCCTTTCGTGGCACGTTGGGCACCGAAAGCGCCTTATGAATATGAACGTCGGCGCACAGCGGGCACACCAGCATGCCGTTGGATTTTTGCGTATCAAAATCGGCAGCGGACGAAAACCAGCCCTCGAACGGGTGTCCGTTACCGCAGTTCAGGTCGAATGCGATCATTGCGCGCCGCCGACTCCAAGCAATTGATCAAGCTTTCCTTGGGAATCCAGAGCACGCAGGTCGTCCGATCCGCCCATTGCGACGTCGTTGATGAAAACCTGTGGCACTGTCCGAGCGCCGGGCGCGCGCGCAACCATCTCAGCGCGCTTGGCGCCACCCATTGTCACATCATATTCGGTATATTTGATACCTTTGCTGTCCAAAAGATGCTTGGCGCGGACACAATAAGGGCATCCGAATTTGGTGTAAATTTCAACAGTTGAGGTCATGACTTAGAGATGGTGTGCAACGGCACCCAAGTCAAGCGTCGCGCAATATCGAAGTGGGCCGATGGTTAGTGCCGCGCAAAGCACGGGCCCAACAAAAAATCTGTACCCAGCTTGCGCCGTTGCGTTTCAGCACCGACACACATCCGTCGCTGGTCGCGCCCGTGGTGAACACATCATCAATTAGGATGATGCGGAACCCCTTTACCCTGCCCCGCCATTTAGGGTTCACGGCAAAGGCGCCGCCCACGGCTTTTTTGCGGCGCCGCACGTCGAGGCCGCGCATAATTGGCGTGCGTTTATGCCTGACCAATATGTCGGGAACAAAGGGGATGCCGCTTAATGCGGCCAACTCTTGGCCAATAAAGGCGGATTGGTTGAAGGTGCGCGACCACATCCGGGTCCAGTGCAACGGGACTGGGGTGATGATCAAATCGGCATGATCATCAGGCAAATGTCTAACCATTTGCCGTGCGATGACGCGGGCCAAACCAATTTTTCCGCCATATTTCAGCCGAAGCACAACTTGCGCCGATACATCATCATATTTCACGGCGGCGCGGATGCCGTCATGACGGGGTGGGTGGGCGATACATGACGCACAATAAGCATCATCGCCACGGTCAAATTCGAAAGGCGCTGCGCATCCGCGGCACCAAGGCGGCCCCAGAAATTCTAAATTTTGCCAGCAAGAGACGCAAAAGGGTCCACCCGCTGGGGTGATTGCGCCGCAACAGGGGCAGCGTTCAGGCAACACCCAATTCAACATTATATGGAAAATGTGGCTGCCCCATGCCATAACGGACTTGTCGGACAAAGCATCGCGCTTCACAAGGCTCAAATGCATGAAGATGTGAATCCACCAGAGATTTTTGACCGCCACCGTCGCCGGAGCTTGCGGGAACGCGCGCACAAGCGGACAGGCGACATGTTTCTGTGGAACCATATTGCGCAAGATCTCACCGAGCGGCTTTCCGCCGTAACGCGTGTATTTGAACATGCGCTAATCATCGGTCCCATCGCGCGATGGCAGGCAGACATTCTGCCGCCGAATATACGCTATACGCTGGCGACGCTGCGCGAAGACGGAACAGGGGATAATTGCGTTATCGTGCTGGACGAAGATCGCCTGCCATACGCGCAGGGGAGCTTTGACCTTGTGATATCCGCTGGCACGCTCGACAGCGTCAATGACCTTCCCGGCGCCCTTATTCAGATACGCCGTATCTTGCGACCTGACGGTCTGTTTCTGGGTCATATGTTTGGGGCTGGAACATTAGGTACGCTGAAATCCATGTTTCTAGAATCCGATGCGGAACGCGTGGCGGCGCATATACATCCACAGATTGATTTGCGCAGCGCGGCCGACCTGATTGTCCGTGCGGGTTTCAACCTGCCGGTTGCGGACCAGGACAATTCTGCAGTCCGCTATGGCGACTGGCGCGCAATCATCTCTGACATTCGCGATGCGGGGATTGGCAACGCCCTTTCGGGACCACGCGCCTTTTTAGGGAAGGACATCGCCGCCCGATTGGATGAAATCTTCGCAAGGCGCGCCGACGAACACGGCAAGGTTACGGAATGCTTTGCGCATGTGCACCTAAGTGGATGGGCACCGTCGGAGAACCAACCTCGCCCCGCTAAAAGAGGAAGCGCGCAAGTTTCTCTCGCTGACGTCTTATCAAAGGACCGCAAAATCTAAAGCGACTGAAGCTTTCGTACCAAAGGATAATCAGCAGGTGGCATCGGCAATACAGCCATGTCCTGCGGCAGAAGCCATTGAATATCGGTTGCGTAAATCGGTTTTGGGGTGCCGACCCAATGGTCACAACGATACAGCAGTAGTACAAGATTTCGATCACCCAATGGCGCACTTGCAAATGTCTCCGGCACCAGATCCTGCGCTGCTACCGTAATGCCCAGCTCCTCCTCCAATTCACGCACAAGTGCAGTTTCTGGAGATTCGCCATTGTCGACCTTGCCGCCAGGAAACTCCCATAACCCGCCCATTTGCGCTCCCTCAGGACGCTTTTGAAGCAGAATTTGACCCTTCTCGTTGGTTAAGGCCGCGGCAACCACGAGCAATATTGTCGGATTTTTTTCCATATTCTCATCGTGCTGAAAGGCTTTGTTAACCCATATGTGGGATTTTGACAGAGGTCGCAACCAAGCAATGAAGTAGGGCCAGACATGTTGGAACTAGTTTTTCGCATTGCAAAGTGCGACCGCGGCGCGACAGCAGTAGAATATGGTTTGATAGTTTCATTAATCATTATTGCGATGATTGCTTCTCTGGGCAACCTTGCCGAGAGTAATAACGGAATTTGGATTAATGTTTCGAACAAATTTACAAAAAGTACGCGATGATTATCGGCTTAATCATTTAGTAAACATTAATGAATTATCGTTCCCAAGGTGGATATTTTAACAAAACCGCCTCGGCGTATGAAGAAACAGACTGGAGACCAAACATGAAAATTATCAAGAAAATCTTCAAAAACGAAGACGGCGCTACTGCAATCGAATACGGCCTCATCGCCGCTTTGATTGCTGTTGCAGCAATCACTGCAATGACTAGCCTCGGCACTAACCTGACGAATACCTTCAATAGGGTCGCCACTAACCTTAGATAAAAAGCGGCGTATAAAAATCTGTGGATCAGCTCCTCAGTTTATGAAGAACATAAGGACGGAAACTTCGGTTTCCGTCCTTTTTTATGGCAAGTCGCTGCGGCATTCAGGTGTTGGCTGGAACCCTTGGTAAAGAAGCCAGAGGTCTTCGCTGGTTTCGTTTTAATATGTAACGATTTTCAGCTTTTGACCTGCCCGGATTGTTGCGTTGGATGGCAAGCCATTCAACGCCAAAAAGCGCTCGGTCTGCAGCGACGTATATGCCATGCGTCCGGCAAGCGATGCTAAGGTATCCCGCGGCCCCGCCGAAATAACGCGCAGCTTGCGGGGCTTTATTGCGGCCGTCTGCGCACTGTTCAAGCGCGACATGCTGGAAAACATTTGGTCAAATGGGTTTGCATTAATGGTCGTTATCGTGACGAAATGATAGGCCGTCCCTGGCGCCCATTCATACACAAATACGCGCACTACGCGTTGCCCTTGTTGGGTATTGACCACCGAATCGCTGTAAAATGCGGGAATGTCATTCACCGTCGTCCAGCGAATATCCCCAACCGGAATAGTCGTACCCTCGCCCGATACGGCCTTCAACGCCTTGGAAATGTAGCTTTGGCGATTACCGTCAAATGCCGCTGCGGTAAAAATGGCTTTTCCGCTATTTCCGTTGATGGAAACGGCGTCGCTGCCATTCTGAATGCCGAAGCCATTGGGCGCTGTGAACTTCATTTTAAGCTGCGGATGCAGGAATTCCTGCCCTTCGATGACGCCTTGCGCGGGGTCATCGCCATATAACATACCATCAATAGCCGCTAGATAAGCGTCCGCATTACGAAATGTGCTCACAGGGTACGCCTTGGACCGCGTTTCTGCCCGCACAACACGCCGCGCAGGATCAGGGTGCGTGCTTGCCCATTCCGGAATTTGGCCGTCGGCCAGGCCAGCAACCCGTGAATCCAAGACCGTCTGCAAGGCAAGCGAATTGAGCATCGACGCCAATGCGCTTGGGTCATAGCCAGCCTTGCTGAGATAAAGGATGCCGTAATCATCCGCTTCCTCTTCCTGCGTGCGCGAATATTTCAAGCTGAACACCTGCGCCAGTGGTCCTGCATATTGTTGCAAGCCGCCACCAATCGCCCCCAGCAATCCGCCGGAGTTGCCAAGCACTGAACCCAATATGCTCCCACCCATGCCCAACAGGCCAGCAAGCGTCGCATTGCTTTTGCGTTTCTCGCTATGCCGTGCGGCGGTATGCCCGACCTCATGCCCCAGAACCCCAGCCATTTCGGCCTCGCTGTTGCACAGGGCGACAAGCTGACGGGTGATGTAGACAAAGCCACCGGGCAAGGCGAAAGCGTTGTTCACGGACGAATTGAGCAACGTCACATTAAAATCGCTCTGCGCATTGCCGAGCCCCGACTGCATCGCAATGTTTTTGCCGACGCGCACAACATATTCCGTTTGCGGACTTTGCATCGGCCCGCCAAATTCCTTCAAGATTTCGGTGTTATATTTGGCGCCTTCTGCCTTTTCGTTGGGGCTGAATGGCTTTGGGGCAGGCGCAGCCTTAGTGCTTGTTTTAGCTTCGATCGGCATGTTGGTGCCAGACGTTGCCAGTGCCAATATCGCGACACTAGCTACCAAAAACGCCTTGGAAAAACGCATAAAGACACTCCTCAAGCAAGGAGAATGATGATTAGCATGCTTTGTTGCAAGGGTTCAAACACACTGTGGCTTTACCGAAGTATAGCCTAAAACTTTCAAGCGCCCATGGCTAAAAATTTTGCCCGGCGTTGCTGCAACAGTTCCTTTGCGGAGAAAGCGGATAACGCCTCCAATTCCTCATGGATGGCGGATGCCAGCGTCGCTGCTGCCAGCGCATGGTCGCGATGCGCACCGCCGACTGGCTCCTTAACAATGCGATCAATGATACGCAGCGATTTGAGATCGTCTGCAGTCATTTTCATCGCCTGCGCTGCATCAGCCGCCTTGTCGCCTGTACGCCACAAAATCGATGCACAGCCTTCGGGTGAGATCACCGAGTAAACGGCATATTGAAACATGAGAATCCGGTCTGCTGCCGCCAAGGCAACCGCGCCGCCCGACCCGCCCTCGCCCACAATGCACGCAATCATGGGGACGCCAAGTGCCAAGCATTTTTCGGTAGAACGGGCAATAGCTTCGGCCTGCCCGCGTTCTTCGGCCTGAATCCCGGGAAACGCGCCTGACGTGTCCACCAAGCTTACGACGGGAATAGCGAAGCGATCAGCAAGCTCCATTAAGCGGATCGCTTTACGATAGCCCTCTGGTTTTCCCATGCCAAAATTATGGCGTATCCGGCTTTGCGTGTCGTCGCCTTTCTCATGGCCAATGACCATGACCCGGCGACCATGTAGTCGCGCAAGCCCGCCGATGATCGCTTGGTCATCGCCAAAGGCGCGATCCCCGGCCAGCGGCATGAAATCTTCGAACATGGATGCGATGTAATGCTTGAAATGGGGCCTTTCCGGATGGCGCGCAACTTGCGTTTTCTGCCATGCCGTCAGATTTGCATAGGTGTCGGCGAGTTGCTTGTCCGCCTTGCCACGTAATTTTGCGATTTCTGCGTCCGCATCGACGTCACTTTCTTGCGCAGCGGCTTGGAGTTCCAAGATACGCGCTTCCAAAGCAGCGACAGGCTTTTCGAAGTCAAGATATACCATCATGCCTGTCGGTTAGAGCCTGCGGCGCGACGGGTCAATGTGCGCGTTGCCAAAGGGTGCCGCCGATTGACCAGTTCGACCAGCCGGCTGCTGTCCACATGCGTGTAAATCTGTGTTGTGGCGATGTCGGCATGGCCCAGCATGGACTGTAACGCCCGCAGGTTTGCGCCTCCTGCCAACAAATGCGTGGCAAAAGCATGCCGAAGGACATGCGGACTAACCTTTGCCGGGTCCAAACCGGCCTGCGCCGCCAGTTCCTTTATAATCTGAAACAGACGGATGCGGCTGATATGGCTCGCGCGCGAGGGAAACAGGAAGCGTGCCTTTTCAGGTATCATGGCCGACCAAGTGCCAACGGCTTGGCGTGCACGGTTAGAGATGGGAACCAAACGTTCCTTCGCGCCCTTGCCTTTGACGATAATGAATGGCTGATCCGACACGACAGCATTTCGAGGCAGCGCCGCCAGTTCGGTTGCGCGTAATCCTGATCCATAAAGCAATTCGATAAGCGCCGCCAAGCGGAAGTCGGCGGGCGCAGGGTGAGGCTGTGCAAGCTTGTCCGCAATGACGGCGAACAACTTATCCACTTCGTCGATATCAAGAATTTTAGGCAGCGTTCGCGCCTGTGGTGGCTTTGGCAAAGCAGCAGACGGATTGTCGGCGCGAAAGCCCTCCTCATGCAAAAAAGCGAAAAAGCGCCGCAGTGCGGACACCTTGCGCGCAACTGAGCTATTGGCAAGGTCTCGCCAATTACTTGCCAGTTCAGCCAGATTGTCGGCGCCAGCGTGATTAAGCTTTCCATCCAACAATTGGGATGCAGCCAAAAGGTCACTTTTATATGCACACAGCGTATTACTTGCCACGCCTTGCTCGGCTGCTAGCATTTCCAGAAACCGGGTAATCAGATGACGATCGGACGCGCTCATATATGGCCGGTATGTGCCGTGGACCGAAGATCAGCCAAAAGTAACCGCTTCCGCCGCAATCATCCGTGCCTCTGGTTCCAGCCCCACCTGACGCAACGCCCGCACAATATGATATAGATGGAAAGCAGGAATTGATGACCAAGACGCGGCCTGCATTCCAGCGATGGCCATCAACGCAACTGTTCCCTTTTCGCCGCGCTGGGCCGCTGCGGTGATGGCTTTCGACCATGCTGTCTGCCGCGATATGTTCACCTTGAGGTCGCCGCCAAATTCGGTCCGCGCATCGGCATCAATTCGGCCAAGGCCAGAAAGTCCCGCTAACAGCAGCGCGGACTTATGGCCCTCGACGCTTTCGTCGTTGCTGTAGAATGCGTCGAGATTGCCATAATCCGCTGGCGCAACCCGCCCAGGCGCGCCCAAAGTGATAAGTGCCCAACCGAGCGATCCGTCCGGTACGACGCTTACCCAGCGCGCGGCGGACCGATCAAGTCCAGCAGTGAGCATGGATGCAACCAAGCCATCAGCCTCTGCCTTATGGTCTGCATCAGGCGCAATCAGCGCCGCAGCCCGCGCGGTCATAACAAGCGCAGCGTGATAATCAGCGCCAGCGGCCGCGGCCGACCATAAGGATGTCATAGCCGCAACCTTCGCATCCGCGCCGGAAGCCGTGTAGGCATTGCCAAGGTTTTCTGCCTTGGTCCGCTCAGCATCAGGCGCGTCGGAATCTTCAAACACTTGCGCATAAAGATCAACCATATCGCGGTTCGACAATATACCTAAAGCAGCAGCACCAGAGGCATATTTGATCCGGATCGTCGGTGTGAACATCGGCAATTGTGCGCGCCATCCGTCAACCTGCCGGCCAATTTTGTCAAAAAGCCTCTCGGGCGGTTCCAAACCGACAGCAGCGGACAGACCAAAGCGCCATGGGTTCATGCCCTCGACATTGTCCCATTCAATCTTGACCGACCGTCGCCCGTTAATGCCCGCGCCAACGACTTTTTCCGCCAAAAGATAGTCAACGCCGCGGACCCAGCCCTGATAACGGCCCTGATTGATAAAGGCGGTCGCACTGCCTTGTTCGCCCGCTAATGACGCGCAGATGGCCCGCGACATTTTCCAGTTGCCATTATTGACCAAGCGCACGCCGCTTTCGCTGAGCGGGCAAAGGCCTGCCACGTCGCCATTGGCAAGATAGGCTTGCATGGCAACTTCATGCAGCCGCTTTGTATAATTTCCACCATCAACTTGCTGAACGAGGTTTCGCGCAACGACAGAATCCCCCATGCGCAAAAGCAACCAAGCACGCTCGGCTGTCCAGTCGGCACCGCTTACCCCTTCTGGCGTATTGGTTCGGCTCGCAAGCAACCGCCGCGCCATAATCGTCCCCCAACGCGAGGCAATCGGACCAGACGTCCGTTCGACAACTTGCATTAGAAACGGCCCGCTCAGCGACCCGAAAGAGTCCGCGGGAAAGCCGCCAGATGCTTGGGAAATTATTCCAATATTGCTTAAAGACCGGCGCGCAGCAGGTGGAACATCATATCGGACGATCTGTGCTGGCGTTTCTTCGTCTGTCTCTGCATCAGCCTCAGCAGTCGGGTCGTCCACCGTTGCCGCTGCGCTTGGTGCAACTGTCCCAGGCGCCGCTGGCGTCGGTCGGCGGGCAGACGCGGGCGGCGGCGGTGCAGGGTCGCCAAATCCCTCAGGCAGCAAAGATTCAGGACCTTGCTGCCCTAAAGCTGGCAAGGAAATGACCAGAAGAAGAGCACTCGCAACCAAAAGGCTGCTTTTTGATATCTTGTCAGTCAATGATGCGAACCTGATTCCATAGTTGCGAACTGCAATGTCGTTAGTTCTAATAGCATTGGCTGCGCATGCCGCAACCATGCGGTGAGAATAGCAAGCCAAGGCCCCTAGCGGCAACAGTTACTATGCCCCAAAATCCAATGTCGCGCCACGCCGAGGAAGAAGCCAAATTAAGAATTTGTTTTTTCTATATAAAATAACAAAGCGCCAAATTGCTTTCGGCTTAAGCCAAGCCACTATATAGGTCGTTGGGTCATGGCGTTACATAACGAACCGCAAACCCAGAAAGGCGATATACGCGCCGCGTTCATTCTCGACCGGCCAATCGTGCTTGTCGGAATGATGGGTGTTGGCAAAACCAGCATTGGCAAGCGACTTGCTGCACGCCTTGGCACAGACTTTGTCGATGCGGATGACGAAATTGAAAAGGCCGCGGGCCTGTCTATCGCCGAGATATTCGAGAAATATGGTGAGGATTATTTCCGCGATGGCGAACGCCGCGTGATTGCGCGGCTGATCGAGGAGAGCCCCAAAGTCATTGCGACTGGCGGTGGCGCGTTCGTGAACGACTTTACCCGCGCATTGATATTGGAGCGCGCAACATCAATTTGGCTTGATGCAGATATCCAGATATTGGCCGACCGTGTATCGCGGCGAAGCAACCGCCCGCTTTTAAAAGGCAAGGACCCCGTCACGGTCCTGACGGAACTTGGCAAAGTTCGAAACCCGCTTTATGCGGCGGCAAACTTCCACATTCGCAGCGATACATCACCGCATGCGCGGACGGTTGAGAATATTCTAAAGGCGCTTGCTGCATGACCGTGATTTCCGTCGACCTTTCCAACGCACCTTATGACATCCATGTGCGTGCAGGTTTGTTGGCGGATGCAGGGACGCATTTGATGCCCTTTGCCCGCGACAATCGCTTGCTCATAGTGACCGATGAAAATGTCGCGCAGGCCGTTTTGCCTGCGTTGCACGCCGCACTGACGGCGGTGGGAATTGATACGGCTGTTTTCACACTTCCGGCAGGCGAAGCGGGTAAAAGCTGGGAACAGTTGGAGCGCCTGACCGATTGGCTGCTTGAACAGCATGTGGAACGCAGCGACCATATCGTCGCATTCGGGGGCGGCGTGGTCGGCGACATCACGGGTTTTGCGGCACATATCGTCAAACGCGGCTGCGCTTTTGTCCAGATCCCAACAACTTTGCTTGCGCAGGTCGACAGCAGCGTCGGCGGCAAAACCGCGATTAACAGCGCAGCTGGCAAAAACATGGTCGGTGCCTTTCATCAGCCCGCCTTGGTGCTCATTGATCCAGACCTGTTATCAACTTTGCCCACGCGCCAGCTCGCCGCCGGTTTTGCCGAGGTGGTGAAATATGGCTTAATCGATGACCTAGAGTTTTTCGATTATTGTGACGCACATCTTGAACGCTTTTTTGCAGGCGATGCCGGTGTGCGTGCGCAAGCCATCATTCGGTCGGTGCAGTCCAAGGCGCGGATCGTCGCTGCGGACGAGACCGAACGGACGGGCACGCGTGCCTTACTCAATCTCGGGCACACTTTCGGCCATGCGCTGGAAGCTGACACAGGCTTTTCAGATAGACTGTTCCATGGCGAAGCGGTCGCGGCCGGCATGGCATTGGCGTTTCGCTACTCGGTCCGGCTGGGCCTTTGCCCCGCAGAGGATGCACAGCGTGCCACAGGGCTTCTAAAACGGGCGGGCTTACCTACCAACCTATCGGAGGCTGGCGTCACCGCTAATGGCGCCGCTCTGGTCGACTATATGCGGCACGACAAGAAAATGAGTGGGGGAACCCTTCCCTTCTTACTCGCACGCGGGATCGGCCAAACATTCCTGTCCAAAGATGTCCATTTGGAAGATGTTGCCGCGTTCCTCGACAGCGAAGCTTAATCCTGCGTAATTAGGAAATCGTCGGAATCATCGCCACCAAAGCTGTGGCGGGTTCCGGCGTGCATATCGCCACTATTAAATTGCGCCTTGAGCCGGCTTCGGTCACGGCGCCGGAACTCCGCGATGATATCCAGGATAACCTCGCGATCAGTGCCAAAATATTTGAGCGCATCGGCAGACATGCGGATTGAGGATTCAAACACCTCGCGCATGATGCTGATGCCGTCATCTTCCATAAGTTTGAGCGCTTGCTCCCTGTCGAATGCACGCACGAACAACTTTGTCCGAGGGAATGTCTCGCGCACGGGTATCAGCGATTCTGCGGTCACATAACGATCATCGATGCAGAAGAATATCGCCTGCGCGTCTTCTCCCCCCGCACGCTTAAGCAAGTCAACGCGCGTGCCATCGCCATAAAAAACCTTGAAACCAAAGTCGTTGCTGAGGTCAATGGTCTGCGGGTTGATGTCAATCAACGTAACAGAGCGCCCCGCCGCCTGCATAATTTGCGATACCTGCTGTCCAAAACGGCCATGGCCGACAATGATTACATTTGCTTGCGATGCCAGTGCGGGGTCATCAAGTTGCACATCTTCCTTGCCCGTACGTGCGGCAAGCTTACCTGCAATGATCATCAGGAAAGGTGTTGTCGCCATCGACAGGGTAACGACCGCCCCGAATAGGCTTCCCGCCTCTGGCTCGATCAGCAAAGCCTGCTGCGCTGCTGTGAACAACACAAAGGCGAACTCACCGCCTTGGCTCAAAAGCATAGCCATGATGATCGACTGCTTACTCTTCAGGCCAAAAAACCGGCCCAATGCGAAGATGACCGTTATCTTGACGGCGACGAGGGCGAGCGCAAGACTGGCTACAAACAAGGGCTGCGCAAGAATGACGTCGACATCAAGCAGCATGCCCACGGCTAGGAAAAACAGCCCAAGCAAAATTGAACGGAACGGATCAATGTCAGCCTCAAGCTCATGCCGATACGGCGAATCCGCGAGCATCACGCCTGCAACAAACGCACCAAGCGCTGGCGACACGCCGATCGCCTGCATCACCGCAGCGCTGACGCATACCGTGAACAGGCCAGTGACGATAAACAATTCCCGTTCCGAAATCTTGCCGACCAGCCGCAACAATGGCGACAGTAAATAACGCCCTGCCAGAACCAGCGCGACAATTGCGAGCACAGCGTACAGGGCCAGAGCCCACCCTTCAATGGCACCTTCCAGCGCTGGCGCACGCGACAAAGCGGCAACGATGGTGAGCATGGGCACAATCGAAATGTCTTGAAACAGCAAAATGGAGAAGCTCTTTTCGCCATAATCAGTCTTCATGCGTCCGCGCGACTGCAGCAATGGCAGCACCTGCGCTGTGGACGACAATGCGAGAGGCAGGCCAAGGACCAAGGCCGCTTCCCAGCTAAAGCTTGGCATGGCAAAATGCACCACGGCAAACATACCAAGCCCGCATAAAATCACCTGTAACGGCCCGAAAAGGAAAATATCACGCCGCAACAGCCACAGCCTGCTTGGGGACAATTCCAGTCCAACCAAGAACAAAAGCAAGATAATTCCAATTTCGGAATACGCCATTATCGTCGCGGGCGCGCCAATGAGGCCTAGTCCGTCTGGCCCAATCGCAATCCCCGCGACGAGATAACCAAGCACAGCGCCTAGCCCAAGGCGGCGAAAAAGCAACACGGCAATCAGTGCAGCGCCCAGCAGCACGACCCCGCCCAACATCACATCAGCGACGAGGTTGTGCGGGGCATCCGCCATCAGGTCTGCACATTCCGTGTTTTAGCCGCAGCAAGTATCGCGTCGTAAGGCAGCAATATTGCCGCGTGGCGCGATGGATAATCGCACGCCGCAGCAAGCAGTGCGAGGTCCGGCCAGCGCGTTGGCATCTCGCCGACACGCTTTAGCGCCGACGCGATGCCGTCGCGTAAATCTGCAATCTCGGCTATGTCCAAGCCAATCGCATTGTCTTGCAAGATAGCGGCCGAGGCCTGACCAAGCGCGCAGGCATTCGCGCGCAAGGCAAGCTGCGATATGCAACCCGCAGCGTCGGTGGTGACATCTGCCTGGATCCTGCTGCCGCACAAAGGCGATCGCACTTCCGCTGTGCCTTGCGGATCATCAAGGCGATGATTGGCGACCAAAGCGGTTGCCAACCTTAATATGTCACGGTTGTAGAGCGCCGAGTCCATCAGTCCGCCGCCGTGGGAGAGGCTTCACGTGCGGCGCTTTGTTCGCGAACGAATTCCGACATGGCCTCTCCGCTGGCGTTGAGCAGCGGATAGGTCCGCGAAGTGGTCATCCACTCCGGCCGCCCCTCGTCTGCGCCGTAAACCATGTCATAGCCCATCACAAACAGCAGGAATATCAACGTTGCCATGATCAACCCCTTGAGCAAGCCAAATCCGAAGCCAAGCATGCGATCAACAGGACCAAGCAAAGACTTGCGCGACTTCGCCCCAAGAGAACGCGAAATCCATTTGCCAAGCGCGTAAATCACAATGACAATCGCCAAGAAGGCCGCCACCGCTGCGCCCGAGCCAGAGCCCACGGCCTCAGTCAGAATGGCTGTCGCGGGGGCATGAAACATACGGACAGCAGCGATAATCAATACCCAGGCGATCATCGACAGCGCCTCTTGCACAAAGCCACGCAAGAGACCGAGCACGGCCCCGCTGCCGAGCAGAAACAGAACAATTATATCAAGTGCCGTCATCTGTTCCTCTTGCCCATTTCGTTGAAACGCAATGTTTCGTGCTTGCGGATCGCTTTGTATTCCGATGCCCGAACAGACAACCGATCATATTGCTTTGCGGCGCGCGGACTGCCCCTTGGGATATGATTAGATTTAGGGGCGTCCCAGCATATGGTCAACGAGATTGGCAAGCGTGCGGAACTCTTGTGTCGAAATACCCGCCTGACCTTTTACCGACGGCGGGACTAAAGCGCGGCTGAAGCCAAGCTTAGCAGACTCCTTTAACCGCAAGGCGCCATGCGCCACGGGACGAATTTCGCCGGACAAAGCAACTTCGCCGAACAAAACCGCGTCGGACGGCAGTGGCCGTTCGGCCAAGGCAGAGACCAATGCCGCGGCCACCGCAAGATCGGCAGCTGGGTCGGAAATGCGATAGCCACCCGCAATGTTGAGATACACCTCGGCCGTTGAAAAGCTCAACCCGCAACGCGCCTCAAGCACCGCGAGGATCATCGCAAGCCGGCCACTGTCCCAGCCCACGACAGCGCGGCGGGGCGTCGCGCCGCTCGACAGCCGAACCGTCAGCGCCTGAATTTCCACGAGAACAGGGCGCGTCCCCTCTAACGCCGGAAATACCGTCGCGCCCGTAACCTGCTCGGCCCGGTCGGTCAGGAACAATGCACTTGGATTGCCAACCTCCGTCAGGCCCTCTTCAACCATCGCGAAGACGCCGATTTCGTCGGTCCCACCAAAGCGGTTTTTGGAGGCACGTAAGATACGATATTGATGGCTACGTTCGCCCTCAAACGACAATACTGTGTCGACCATATGTTCAAGCACGCGCGGTCCGGCAATCGTGCCGTCCTTTGTAACATGACCAACGAGCATCAACGCCGTGCCGCGTTCTTTGGCAAAGCGAATAAGTTCTTGTGCAGACGCGCGCACTTGGCTGACCGTGCCGGGCGCGCCTTCAATCAAGTCGCTGTGCATGGTCTGAATGGAATCGATGACCAATAATGCCGGCGGAGCGCCCTGTGCCATCGTCGTCAAAATGTCGCGCACCGAGGTTGCGGCCGCAAGCTGCACAGGCGCGTCGCCAAGCCCGAGCCTGCGCGCACGCAAGCGCACTTGATCAACCGCCTCTTCGCCAGAAATATACGCGACGGAAAGCCCACGCCGCGCGAGATTGGCTGCCGCTTGCAACAGCAACGTCGATTTACCAATGCCAGGATCCCCGCCGAGCAAGGTCGCCGAACCCGGCACAAGGCCGCCACCGAGTGCGCGGTCAAATTCGGATATGCCTGTTGATGCCCGATCGGGAAGTTTGATGTCCGAATTCAGCCCGGACAGTTCAACCGCACGCCCGCCCGAATGCAGATGATGCTTCAGTTCAAAAACAGTGGCGCTGGCTTCTTCAGCCAAAGTGTTCCATTCACCGCAATCGTCGCATTGCCCCTGCCAGCGGTTGGACTCCGAACCGCAAGCCTGACAGATATATTTGCGCTTTGCTTTTGCCATGCCTTTAAATTAGCAGAACATATCAAGAACTCAAGGCATAATAGACAATTATTCGGTGCTTGCGCGTGGCCAGCCGGAATGCCACACCCTTGATATGCGCGAAAAAGAACTCAGACTGGCGCTCATTTGCTATGGCGGGGTCAGCCTTGCCATCTACATGCACGGCGTCACGCGCGAAATCTGGCATATGGTTCGGGCAAGCCGCGCCTTCCATGACGGTGTGCAACCCTCACGCAGCAGCGAAATCGTCTATCGCGATTTGCTTGCCGAAATGTCGCGTGTCAGCGGCGTTAAGTTGCGGGTGTTGACCGACATCATTGCGGGTTCAAGCGCAGGCGGCATCAACGGGATATTTCTGTCGCAAGCCATTGTCACCGGCCAATCGCTTGAACCATTGACGGACATGTGGCTCGAAATGGCCGATGTTGACGTGCTGCTTGACCCTGATGCCCGCCCGCTATCGCGCTTCACCAAATTTTGGGCCACGCCAATTGCATGGATGATACTGCGCAGACGGGGCGGTGCGGTTGAACGGACCGTCGCCAAAGAAGCGCAGGAGGAAGTCGCCACAAAGCTGTCGCGCTTTGTCCGCGCGCGCTGGTTTGCGCCACCCTTTGGCGGAAATGTTTTTTCCAAGCTCTTGCTCGACGCGCTGAACGCCATGGCGGCGAGCAATGCCGGGCCACTGCTTTTGCCGGAAAATCAGCCACTGGATCTGTTTGTCACGGTAACGGACTTTAATGGCCATGATCAGGTCTTGCGTCTGAACAGCCCGGAAGAAGTGACCGAATCCGAACATCGCATCACTGTGGATTTCTCGACACGCGGGCGAACCGGACTTGCCGAGATCGCCGAGTTGATATTCGCGGCCCGAGCTACGGCGAGCTTTCCGGGGGCCTTTCCGCCTTTTTCCGTGCGCGAACTCGACCGCTTGCTCGCGCGCGAAAATGTCGGATGGCTTGGCCGCAGTGCATTTTTGAAACGTATATTACCGCAACAATTTGCCGCCAATGCCGCTGAGGACACGATGCTGATTGACGGTTCGGTCCTTGCAAACGCGCCCTTTAACCAAGCGATTGCAGCGTTACGCAACCGCCCTGCACGCCGCGAAGTAGACCGGCGCTTTGTGTATATCGACCCAAAGCCAGGTCGACCAAGCTTCCGCTTTGGCGGGCGCAATGCGGACGGCACTGCCGACATGCCGCGCAAGCCACCGGGGTTTTTCTCGACCATATTGGGTGCGACATCCAACATCCCACGCGAACAGCCGATCCGCGACAGTCTCGAAAAAATCACGGGGCACTCTGACCGGATCGAAAGGACCCGCCGCATCGTCGATAGTCTTCGCGACGAAGTCGAAAATACGGTCGAAACGCTGCTTGGCAAAACATGGTTCCTAAGCCAGCCGACAGCGGCCCGCATGCAAAAGTGGCGGCAATCGGCGCAGCAAAAAGCCATTGTGGCAGGTGGGTTTAGCTATCGTGCGTATAGCCATCTTAAAGTTGCAGGCGTCGTTGACGACCTTATCGCAACCGCACGCCGCAGCCTTCCCGATTCATCCCCCGCCTTTTTTCGTGCGCTCCGCAGCGCATTATGGACAGAGATTAAGGCCCGTGGTGTTGACGACATGCCGCAACGCGCTGGTAAGGAAACGACCCGACAGGCGATCGCTTTTTTCCGCGCACATGATCTGCGCTTTCGGATCCGCCGCCTGCGTTTCCTAGCACGACACCTGACCGAAGAGGTCGAGAATGTCATAGATGTGCCGGACGACAATATCACCAACGTGCGCGACGCCATTTATAAATGCCTCGCTGTGTTTCTAGATCTGGAAACGGCGGATTTTTTGGGTGCCGATTTTGCTTTGGCTGCGCAAGCTGGCGTCTCCAATCCGGCAGGTTTGATGGACCATCTTGCCGCACAGCGCGACCTGATCAAAAAGGACACGCAGGTCGATAAAATCCTGTGTCAGGCCTTGCTTACGCTTCCGGTGGAGGCGCGCCGGGCGATGTTGCTTGGCTATCTAGGCTATGCGCTTTACGATATTGCGACTTTGCCTTTGTTGCAGGACGAAGGCTTGGACGAATTCGACCCTGTCAAAGTGGACCGCATTTCTCCCGAAGACTGCACCTCCATCCGCAAGGGTGGCGCCGCAGCCACGCTTAAAGGCATCCAGTTCAACAATTTCGGCGCGTTTTTCAGCCGTTCCTATCGCGAGAATGACTATCTTTGGGGCCGCTTGCATGGCGCCGAGCGGATGATTGATATTCTGCTGTCGTCACTGCCACAGGGCCATGAATTTTCGGCCAGCCGCGCGCAAAGTTACAAGCGACAGGTATTTCATGCCATCCTTGATGAGGAGCAGGACCGGCTCACGCACATCCGTCCCCTCATAGATACGCTCAGGGTCGAGGTAGATCAGATTCACATCTGACCTTCTACCACATCCGATTACGGCGCTATGCCGTCCCAAATGCCCTTAAGCTTATCAAAAAAACCAGTTGATTGCGGGCATTCTTCGCCGGTTTCGGTTTCGCGGAACTCGCGCAGGATTTCCTTCTGACGGGCCGACAGCTTGGACGGCGTTTCTACGTCGATTTGAATGACCATGTCACCGCGGCCACGTCCTTGCAACACGGGCATGCCTGCCCCGCGCTGGCGCAGCTGCTTGCCCGACTGGATGCCCTCTGGAACGACGATGATATGCTCCGCACCATCAAGGCCCGGAATACGAATTTCGCCACCCAGCGCCGCTGTGGTGAAGCTTACGGGCACACGGCAGAACAATGTCGTGCCGTCGCGCTCAAACACCTTGTGCCGTGACAAATGGATGAAGATGTATAGATCACCCGCGGCGGCACCATAAGGTCCAGCCTCGCCTTTGCCGGCAACGCGAATGCGCGTTCCTTCGTCAACGCCCGGGGGGATATTAACCGAAATGGTTTTGCGTTCATCCACCCGACCTTCGCCTCCACATGCGCGGCATGGGGACTCAATCACTTCGCCGCGACCATGACAGGTGGGGCATGTACGTTCTACAACGAAAAAGCCTTGCTGCGCGCGCACTTTGCCGTGACCAGCACACAGGTTGCAGCGGCGTTTGCCGGACCCCGGCGTCGCGCCAGTGCCTTCACATGTGCCGCACGCCGTTGCGACGTCGATGGTAATCTCGGCGTCTTTGCCATGGAAAGCTTCGTCGAGCGAAACTTCAAGGTCGTAGCGCAGATCTGCCCCGCGGGCAGGTCCACGCTGGCGCCCACCAAAGGCATCGCCAAAAAAGCTCTCGAATATGTCGGAGAAATCCCCAAAGCCTGCGCCGCCTTGACCGCCGCCGCCCATGCCGCCATTTTCAAACGCGGCCTTGCCCAAACGGTCATAGGCTGCGCGCTTTTGCGGATCTTTTAGGACGTCATAAGCTTGGCTGATGGCCTTAAATTTGGCTTCGGACTGGTCGCAGCCGGGGTTGCGGTCGGGATGGCATTCCATCGCGATCCGACGATAGGCGGTTTTCAGCGTCTTTTCATCCGCTGTCCGCTCAACTTCCAACAATTCATAATAATCAATGTCGAGATTCATGACTGACTAACCCCCCGGACTTTCCGGCCATCGCTACGTTCCGAGAACGACGGCCGGAAATTTTCAACATCAGTCTTTCTTGTCGTCTTCGACTTCGGAGAATTCGGCATCAACGACATTGTCGTCTGCTGGCGCTTCTTCCGATGCGGCTTCTGCCGAGGCTCCGGCCGCTTGCTCTTCCTTGTAAATCGCTTCACCAAGCTTCATCGCAACTTGGGCCAAGGCAGTTGCCTTTTCCTTCATCGCTTCGGCATCACCACCTTCGATGGCGGTCTTGGTTTCCGCCACGGCCGCTTCGATTTCACCCTTCAACGCGGCGTCAATCTTGTCGCCATGTTCTACAAGCTGCTTCTCGGTGGAGTGGACAAGGCTTTCGGCATTGTTCTTGGCTTCTGCCGATTCACGACGCTTTTTGTCTTCTTCGGCAAAGGCTTCGGCATCGCGGACCATCTGGTCAATATCCGCATCTGACAAACCGCCCGATGCTTGGATCTTGATCTGCTGTTCCTTACCCGTGCCCTTGTCCTTTGCGGTCACGCTGACAAGGCCGTTGGCGTCGATGTCAAAAGTCACTTCAACCTGCGGCACGCCGCGCGGTGCTGGTGGAATGCCAACAAGGTCGAAATTGCCAAGCAGCTTGTTATCCGCCGCCATTTCGCGCTCGCCTTGGAACACGCGGATGGTGACAGCATTCTGATTGTCTTCTGCAGTCGAATATACTTGGCTCTTCTTCGTCGGGATCGTCGTGTTGCGGTCGATCATGCGCGTGAACACACCGCCGAGCGTTTCGATACCCAGCGACAATGGTGTCACATCGAGCAAAAGCACGTCCTTGACGTCGCCTTGCAACACGCCCGCCTGAATGGCGGCGCCCATTGCGACAACTTCGTCTGGGTTCACACCGGTGTGCGGTTCTTTACCGAAGAAACTCTTCACGACATCGCGCACCTTTGGCATGCGGGTCATGCCGCCGACCATCACGACTTCATCAATGCCATCGGCCTTGATGCCCGCATCAGCCAACGCCTTTTTGCAAGGCTCAAGCGTACGCTTGATCAAATCATCAACCAGCTTTTCAAGGTCAGCGCGCGTGATGGTTTTCACCAAATGCTTCGGACCATTTTGATCGGCGGTGATGAACGGCAAGTTGACTTCGGTTGTCTGCGTCGAAGACAATTCAATCTTCGCCTTTTCAGCCGCTTCCTTCAACCGTTGCAGCGCAAGCTTGTCCTTCGTCAGGTCAATGCCTTCGGCCTTGTTGAAATCGGCCGCCAGATGCTCGACGAGCACGCTGTCGAAATCTTCACCGCCCAAGAACGTATCGCCATTGGTCGATTTTACTTCGAACACGCCATCGCCAACTTCAAGGATCGAGATGTCAAACGTACCGCCGCCAAGGTCATAGACCGCGATGGTTTTGTTTTCGTCCTTATCCATGCCGTACGCAAGCGCAGCAGCCGTCGGCTCGTTAATGATACGCAGCACTTCAAGCCCTGCAATCAGGCCAGCATCCTTAGTGGCTTGACGCTGGGCATCGTTGAAATAGGCTGGAACGGTGATAACCGCTTGCGTGACGGTTTCGCCCAGATAGGCTTCGGCTGTTTCCTTCATCTTCTGCAGAATGAATGCCGAAATTTGCGATGGCGAATAATCTTCGCCGCCAGCCTTAACCCATGCATCGCCGGTCTTACCCTTGACGATGCTATAAGGGACGAGGCCCATGTCCTTTTTGGTCATCGGATCATCAAAGCGGCGGCCGATCAGGCGCTTCACTGCGTAAATTGTGCTTTCTGGATTGGTGACAGCCTGACGCTTAGCTGGCTGTCCGATCAGACGCTCGCCGTCCTTGGCAAAGGCCACAATGGATGGCGTCGTACGCGCGCCTTCTGCATTTTCGATGACCTTGGGCTTGCCGCCGTCCATGACCGCAACGCAGCTGTTTGTCGTGCCCAAGTCGATACCAATAACTTTAGCCATAAAAACTTTACCCCGAAATTTTAAAATTGAACTATAATCTGCCCCGTTACGCGCCAGCCCTATCAGGCACCGACGTATCTCGTATCGTGACGTTGTAGCGGCGATATAGGTGCCAATTCTCTTGGCACAAGACTTTGGGACGCCTAGATAGGTAAAAAGTAAGTGGAAATACTGTATCGGAGAGTCCAGGCGCTGGACGATCCTACCGACAAGATGGGTATGTTATGAACCGACGGATATTCACCTTAGTTACGGCTGCGGCGGCTTTGCTGCTTGCTTCCTGCGGTCCAACACCACAGTTGAAAGTGAAAGAGGCTGTGCTGACTCTGTCGCCAGTCGACAGCAATCCATCTGCGCTGCATTTCAACGTCTATGGCGGTCCCGAAGATGTACGCTTGCTGCGCGTTAGTTCGCCTTCGGCCATTCGTGTGGAAATGCATGATGTCACGGTGGACGCAAAAACAGGTGCCGTATCCATGGCACCCATGGACCGCGTCTTAATCCCCGCCGGAGAAAAAGTTGCCTTCAAAAAAGGCGGCAAGCATGTGATGATGTGGGGCGTAAATACCATTCCGCGCAAATTAGGTGAAATTGAAACCGAGTTTCTATTTTCGAACAATGAACGCATTTTGGTCAAAGCACGCGTACAAGAAATAGATGGCAGCGACCCAGACGAGAAAAAGGCAATCGATGGCTGATATACCTGAGTCATGCTGAACCTGTTTCAGGATGACGCTGTTCTAATTTCGTGACGGCAACAGACCCAGCCGGGCACGCATCGACCAACGAACCAGCATCAGGACGGACACAACTGCAAGCCCGGTTGCAAGACCAGTCCACACACCGACACCGTCCCAACCGCCGCGAAATGCAAGCCACGCACCAACGCCAATGCCAACCACCCAATAACCAAAGGCGGCAAAATACATCGGCACCTTGGTGTCGTGTAAACCGCGCAGCATACCAGCTCCTACAACCTGTGCACCGTCGACGATCTGGAAAATAGCCGCGACCATGAGGAAGCTGACGGCAAGGTGGAACACCTGCGTCGTTTCGGCGTCAATCGGCGTCACGAAAATGCCGATTAAAGCCTCTGGAAAGCTGTAAATCCCCAGAGCCATGGCCGCCATAAAGCCGGTGCCCAAGACGAACGCAGTCCAACCCGCTTTTGTTATGCCGTCCGCGTCGTTGCGGCCAAAAGCAAGCCCCACCCGCACCGTTGCCGCTTGCCCAAGTCCCATCGGCACCATGAAGGTAAGCGAGGCAATCTGAATAGCAACGGCATGGGCAGCAACCGATGCTTCGTTAATCAACCCCATGAGCAGAATCGCAACCGCAAACACGCCGCCTTCGAAACCCATGGTCAGGCCAATTGGCAGGCCGAGCCGCCAAATCTGCCGGAACCGCGGCCAGTCCGGACGCCAAAAGCGGCCAAACAGATGATAGCGCCGGAATTTCGGATGAAAGCTGACGACAAGCGCCATGACGGCGAATTGAACAATATTGGTTATCGTGCTGCCAATGCCTGCACCCATCAAGCCAAGCTGCGGCAAACCATAATGGCCAAGGATGAGGCCGTAATTGACGACCGCGTTCAAAACCACAGCGCCACACGCAACGACGGTAGCCCAAACCGGCTTTTCTAGCGCGGCAACGAAATTACGCAGCACCAAAAAGCCCAGAAACGGGAGGATAGACCACATATAGGCCCGCACAAAAATAGCGGCATTCGCGGCTAAATCTGGTTGTTGACCCGTTGCGACCAATATCGCTTCGGTATTCCACAAAAATGCCCAAATGGGCACCATGACCGAACAGCAGACCCAAAGCCCCTGCCGAAATGTCCGCCTTATGTCGCGCACCGAATGCGCCATCCGGCCCTTTTCCGAAGCCATCATTGGCGCCGTCGCGGTCACAAGGCCCATGCAGAAAATCGCACAGAAAATCGCCAGATTATGCCCCAGCGCACCCGCCGCCAATTCGCGTGGCCCAAGCCAGCCCAACAGGATGACGTCCGTCACCCCGATCAGCATCATCGTCAGGTTCGACAGGATCATCGGCCATGCAAGCAACAGCGTCGCGCGAAGTTCATCGCGCCAAGGGGATTGGCCTTCCGTAGAGACTGCTGCTGTGGTCATGCGTGGGGGTGGATAGCGGAGAGGCAGCGCTGAGACTACCCCACAACTTTGCCATACCCGCGCAAGCAGACGTCATGCCTGCGACAGCAAGCTTATTCGACTGCCTTTGCAACCCCAACCAAAGCAGGCCGCAGCAAACGGTCCTTGATCATGTAACCCGCCTGCATTTCGGCGATAATTGTGCCGGGTGCGGCGTCGGCGCTTGGGATTTCAACCATTGCCTGATGCTGGTTCGGGTCAAGCGGCATGCCCATGGCGGCGATGCGCGTAATTCCATTTTTGGAAAATACGCTGTCCAGTTCGCGGCCAGTGGCCTCAAGCCCGATCACGAGCGGTTTCATAGCCTCGCTGTCGCGCATTTCGGCAGGAATAGCCTCCAGCGCACGCGATAAATTATCGGAAACCGAAAGCACGTCGCGGGCAAAGCCGGTTGCGGCATACGCGCGCGCATCTTGCGCCTCTTTTTCCATACGGCGGCGCACATTCTGCGTTTCGGCTTGCGCGTACAAGACATCCTGCTGCGCAGCGGCAATCGCTTCTTCCAGTGCCGCGATTTTTGCATCGGCAGTGTCGGTCGCTTCTGGCGTTTGGTCCTTCATATGCTCTGGTACGCCTTCAAGTTCTTTTTCTACCGCAATATCCGCAGTCGCTGATTTCTTGTCTGTCATAAACCTGATTAACCCATTTACGTTGCGACGCTTCGGTCGTTAGTTGCTTTGCGCATATAGAAAGCAATTCTATTTCATCAAGCAGCCAGTCACTTAATTAAACGGCTGAGTGCTTGCGCGGTGAAGTCTACCATCGGCACAATACGCGCATAATTCAGGCGTGTCGGGCCAATCACGCCAACGACGCCAACGACCTTGCCGCCAGCCTCACGATAGGGTGCGGCGATCACCGATGATCCCGATAATGAGAAAAGATTATTTTCCGAACCAATGAATATCCGCGTTGACTGCGCATCCCGCGCGCTATCGACGAGCCTTGCGATTTCCTCTTTACTCTCCAATTCGTCGAGCAATTGCCGCACTCGGTCGAGGTCCGCAGCAGCCGCATCGTCAATCAGGTTCGACTGCCCACGCACGATCAGCACGGGCCGGTCATTTGCGTCGAGCGACCAGATTGCCAAGCCATCCCGCACCAGTTTCTGGCTGGCCACGTCAAGCTCCGCTTTCTCGGCGCGAATTTCGCTGTCGAGACGTTCCAAGGCTTCGGATAACGTCAGCCCCGACAAACGCGCAGAGATATAATTGGCCGCCTCCACCAACATGGATTCGCTGATTGCCGGATCAATTGACACCAGCCGGTTTTCGACGCTGTTATCGGACCCGACCATGATCGCGAGCACTTGTGACGGGGACAGGCGCGCAAAGCTGAATGCCTTCAGGACCGCGTCACGCTTTGGTACAAGCACGATACCGGCGCAGGCGGACAATCCTGACAAAACCAACGTCGCGGCCGCCAGTGCCTCTTCAATGGGCCCCTCGCCGCTAATCTGCGATTCAATCGCGCGCTGTTCTTCGGCGGAGGGTTCGGCCGATTGCATCATGCCATCCACAAACAGGCGAAGCCCGCTTTCGGTTGGCACGCGTCCGGCGCTGGTGTGCGGCGAGGCGAGATAGCCTGCCTCTTCCAAATCCTGCATGACGTTCCGGATGGAGGCAGGCGATAAGCTCAACCCTGCAAATTTCGAAATGGTGCGCGAGCCCACCGGCGCGCCATTGTCCAAATAGCTTTCGACCACCATCCGGAAGACGGTGCGCGTGCGGTCATTCAATTCATTGATGGGTGTTTGGCTCACGCACTTATAGTAGCGCACCGCATGCTTGCAAAGCAAGCGGGGCAGGCTATGGCAGCCTTCAACCCATTATCAGGAGAACATCATGCGTCCATCAGGCCGTGCGCCAGACGAAATGCGCGCCATTTCGATTGAAACCCATTTCACCAAACATGCCGAAGGAAGCTGCCTTATCGGTTTTGGTGACACCCGCGTGTTGGTGACCGCCAGCGTCGAAGATCGCATTCCGCCATGGTTGCGTGGCAAAGGTGAAGGCTGGGTCACGGCAGAATATTCGATGCTCCCCCGCGCCACCCACACGCGCAGCCAGCGTGAAGCGGCGAAGGGCAAGCAGTCCGGACGGACTCAAGAAATTCAACGTCTTATTGGCCGTTCTTTACGTTCTGTCGTCGATATGAAGAAGCTGGGCGAAAATCAAATCACCGTCGACTGCGACGTATTGCAAGCCGATGGCGGCACACGCACTGCAGCAATTTCCGGCGCATGGGTTGCGTTGCGGCTTGCGGTTAATGGTTTGCTGGCATCGGGCGCAATCAAAGAAGACCCCATCACCGGCCGCGTCGCGGCGGTAAGCTGCGGTATCTTCAAAGGCACGCCCGTGTTGGACCTTGATTATATCGAAGATTCCGATGCCGATGCCGATGCGAATTTCGTTCTGATCGAAGGCGGCCAGATTGCCGAAGTGCAAGCAACTGCCGAAGGCGCGACCTATGACGAAGAGGGCCTCCTGCGTTTGCTACGTCTTGCACGCATGGGGACAGACCGCATCTTCGCCGCGCAGGCCGAAGCCGTTAAGTAGGGAAGGCTTGATACCCTAAAATTCTATGTCATTCCCGCGAAAGCGGGAATGACAATATGACTTGAGGCAATATTTCATATGACCCACCGCAAACTCCAGCCCGGAAAACTGGTCATCGCCAGCCATAACGCAGGCAAGGTTCGGGAAATACGGGCACTGCTGGCGCCATTTGGTATCGAACCCATTTCCGCTGGCGAGTTGGGCTTGCCTGAACCCGAGGAGACCGGAACGAGTTTCGCCGAAAATGCTTTGCTAAAGGCCCATGCGTCGGCGCAAGGTTCCGGCCTGCCCGCGCTGGCTGATGACAGCGGCCTATGCGTCGCTGCCTTGGGCGGCGCGCCGGGGGTCTACACTGCTGATTGGGCGGAAACACAGCAGTTCGAAGGCGGACCTGGGCGCGACTGGTACATGGCGATGGGCAAAGTGGAGGGCAAGCTAGCCGAGCTTGGCACGGACGCCGACCGAAGCGCCTATTTCGTCTGCACACTCGCCATTGCGTGGCCAGATGGGCATACAGAAATATTCGAAGGTCGCGTGCAGGGCAGCCTGACCTGGCCACCGCGTGGATTGCTAGGTTTTGGCTATGACCCTGTTTTTGTGCCCGAAGGCCGAAGCGAGACCTTTGCCGAACTCGACCCCGCAGAAAAGCACGCAATGAGCCACCGGGCAGACGCGTTCCGCCAGTTGGTTGCGGCAGTATTTTCTTGATCGCCCTTCCTGCGAAATAGGGTAGGAAATCTGATGTCTAGCTCCCTCGCCCTCTACATTCACTGGCCGTTTTGCGTTTCCAAATGTCCCTATTGTGACTTCAATAGCCATGTGCGCGACACGGTGGACGATGACGCATGGCGCGCCGCGTTGCTGGCGGATATGGCCTATGAGGCGGCGCTGACGCCGGGTCGCAAGCTCACATCCATCTTCTTTGGCGGCGGAACACCGTCGCTGATGCCGCCATCGACCGTTGCTGCGCTTATTGATGCAGCGGCGCAGCATTGGGGCTTTGCCGACAATATCGAAATTACCTTGGAGGCTAACCCATCGTCGGTCGAGGCCGCGCGCTTTGCGGACATCGCCGCAGCAGGGGTCAATCGGGTGTCGCTTGGGCTTCAGTCACTGGATGATGCTGCGTTGGCGTTTCTGGGGCGCGCGCATTCGGTTGCCGAGAGCCTTGACGCATTGGCGGTCGCACAACATCATTTCGGGCGGGTCAACATCGACCTGATTTACGCACGGCCCGCGCAAACCGTTGGCCAGTGGGAGGCGGAACTTAAACGCGCTTTGTCCTTCGGCACCGACCATATGTCGCTGTATCAATTGACAATCGAGCCAGGCACACGGTTTGAAACGCTCGTGCGTACGGGGCATTTCATCCCCGCCGATGATGATGATGCAGCAACGCTGTATGAATTAACCGGACAGATGACATCCGCCGCAGGCATCCCGGCTTATGAGATCAGCAACCATGCCAAGCCTGGCAGTGAAAGCCGCCATAATCTCAGCTATTGGCGCTATGATGATTATATCGGTATTGGCCCTGGCGCGCATGGACGGCGTCTTAACTTTGCGACACAACGTCATAAAAAACCTGAAAATTTCTTATCCGCTGTTGAACGTAACGCTCATGGCATCAGCAGCGAAGATCGTCTCGATGCGGCAACACGGGCGACCGAAAGCCTGTTGATGGGTTTGCGATTGGCCGAGGGGATTAGCCTTAGCCGCCTGTCGCAACGGACGGGCATCGCTGCCGACGATTTGCTCGATATCCACGCGGTCGACAAGATCGCGCAGCTTGGCCTTATCCGTCGCGATGGCGACCGCGTGACGGTGACACCGCAGGGCATGCCGTTGCTTGATGCCATCCTGCCGCAGATAGTAAATGTTGAGGCGGAAGCCGCCGCCTGATAGCATAAGCTTTATGCCGTCCTTGCTTGCCGAATATCTTGCATATCTGACCGACAACCGCCGGCTGTCGCCGCATAGCGTGCGGGCCTATCACGCAACAGCCGATCGGCTGACTGGGTTTCTGCAATTGCATTGGGGCACGGACGTCACGCGTGAAACGCTGCGCAAAATTTCCGCAGCCGACGTGAGGGCATTTCTGGCCGACCGCAGGGGCGATGGCCTCACGAACCGCTCCACCGCGCGCGAACTTTCCGCCACGCGACATTTCCTGCGCTTTGCCTTGGGCGATGATGTTACTTTGCCCGTGATGAAGGGCCCGCGCGTACAGCGCAGCCTGCCGCATCCCGTCAATCCCGACGACGTTCTGGCTTTGGCCGATGATGTTGCCGAAAATGCACAGGATGGCTGGATTGGTGCGCGCGATTGGGCGTTGCTTTTGCTGCTCTATGGCAGCGGCTTGCGCGTGAGCGAGGCAACGGGCCTGATGGGCGACATATTGCCGCTGGGCAGCACATTGCGCGTCACGGGTAAGCGCAACAAGACACGCATCGTGCCGTTGCTGGAGCAAGTCCGCACCGCCATTGAGGAATATCTCGCTTTGTGCCCTTATGCGCCGCGCGCCGACCAGCCACTGTTTCGTGGCGCGCGCGGTGGTCCATTATCGCCTGCACTCGTGCGCCGCGCGGTTCAGGGGGCGCGGACGCGATTGGGCTTATCGGACCGCACCACGCCGCATGCCCTGCGCCACAGCTTTGCCACACATTTGTTGGCGGGCGGCGCGGACTTACGCAGTCTTCAGGAATTATTGGGCCATGCCAGCCTGTCGTCGACTCAGGTCTATACCGCTGTCGATACCGCTATGCTTCTGGATGTGTATCAGAACGCGCATCCGCGGGCGTAGCCTTCCACCGCAATAGCCGCCAAACATACGTCAGGACGATGCCGACGATCACGACGGTCGATAATAGCCCAAGCCATTTTTCGACATCTTTGAATTGCGATCCCAGAACATATCCTCCGCCAGCCAGCGCCGCGGTCCAACCGGCAGTTCCGATTGTCGAAAAAATAAGGAACCGGGCAAGCGACATACCAAACAGGCCGGCGGGGATGGAAATCAACGACCGCAATGTCGGCAACATGCGCGCCACCAGAACGATAATCGATCCATGCTTACGAAACAGCGCCTGCCCGCGTTCGATCTCTACCCAATCCAGCGTCAACCAGCGGCTATAGCGATCAATAAAGCGCCGCATGCGGGCCTCACCAAATTTGATGGCCAGCCAGTACCACATCCAGTTGCCCAGCATCGCACCCGCGGTGCCCGCCGCGATGGTACCGCCAAGATTCATATTGCCCCGCGCGGCAGATACCCCTGCCACGGTCATGATGACTTCGGACGGTATGGGTGGGAACACTGTTTCCAGAAGCATGAGCAAGCCCACGCCCCAATAATGGCCCCATTCGACCAGATGGATGATCCAGTGTTCCATGAATTTTATGCTTTAATTCGGGCTTCGATGGCGTCCAAAATCAGAGATGGCGTGTCGGTGCCGTTAAACCGGTCGATCGCAACAATGCCTGTCGGCGATGTGACGTTGATTTCGGTCAGCCACTGTCCGCCGATAACGTCAATGCCCACGAATATCAGGCCAAGCTCTTTTAAGCGGGGCCCCATTGCCGCACAAATTTCCTGCTCACGGGGCGTCAAGTCTGTCGCCTCTGCACTGCCCCCTACGGCTAGGTTCGACCGGAATTCGCCCTCGCCCGGCCGGCGGTTGATCGCGCCGGTCACTTCGCCGTCGATCATGACGATGCGCTTATCGCCCTTCGCCACATCGGGAAGGAATGGCTGCACCATATGCGGTTCGGGCCACGTATTGTTGAACACTTCGAACAGAGCGCCAAGGTTGCTGCCGTCGGCATCGATGCGGAAAATGGCTTTGCCGCCATTGCCGTGCAGCGGTTTCACCACCACTGCGCCATGTATTTTTTGGAAATCACGCACTTCGTCGGCTGAGCGCGTGATGATGGTCGGTGGCATAAACTGGCGGTAATCCAGCACCATCACCTTTTCCGGCGCGTTGCGGACGCTCGCCGGATTGTTGACCACCAGAGTTTCGTGCTCAATCCGCTCAAGCAAATGCGTGGCGGTAATATAGCCGACATGGAAAGGCGGGTCCTGCCGCATCAAAACGACATCAATATCCGTGCCCAAGTCGATCTTCTTTGGCGTGCCAAAACGGTAATGCGCGCCCTCCACCCGTTGCAGGTCGTGCACTGGGTATGCCCAAGCCGTCAGCCGGTCATGCGCATCCAAGGTCAACGAACCAACATCATAATGCCAGGTATCATAGCCCCGCGTTTGCGCCGAAAGCATCAGCGCAAAGCTTGAGTCGCCGTTGATGTTGATGCCGTCCATCGGGTCCATCTGGACCGCCATTTTGATTGCCATTTCGCGAGTTCCTATCCGTGCCAGACATTTGGCAAATGGTTGGGCCAGCGCCATGGTGCAACCATAATAACGTCTATCTGCATATTTTCACACTCTTTGCCATATTTCGGGAGCAGAATTTCTGCCGCAGCCGCCACGCGGCGTAACCGTGTGGCATCAATTGCGGTGGCAAGGTCAACTGCTTTCGTCCGTGCCTTAACCTCAACAAAGGCAATGCTTTTGCCGCGCCGTGCGATTAGGTCAATTTCGCCCCGCGGTGTCTTCACGCGCTCGCCAACGATGCGCCAACCTTTCAAACGCAAGAACCACGCCGCAATCGCTTCGCCGCGTCGCCCCCGTTTTTCGGCGGCAAAACGGTTCATGTGGCCTTCAATTCCGTAGCGCGCGCATAGACCGCATTCCGTTCAAGGCCAAAGCGTTTGGCAATCGCGCCAGCCGCCTTGGCCGCCGACATAGTTGCCAAAGCTTCTTTCAGGGCGGCATCCACATCACCTGTTTCCGCCGCCACATTATCAGCAGGCGGGCCGACAATCAGGACGATCTCGCCCTTCGGTTCATGCTCTGCATAGCGTGCGGCCAGTTCAGCAGCCGTTCCTGTAACGACCTCTTCAAATTTCTTGGTCAGCTCACGCGCCACGGCCACTTCGCGGTCGCCATAGGTTTGGGCGATCGCAGCCAAGCTTGCGGCGAGCCTGGGGCCAGCCTCGTAAAAGACCAATGTTGCTTTGACCTGCCCCAACTCCATCAAGGTCTCAACCCGCGCTTTCGCTTTGTTCGGCAGAAACCCAGCAAACAAAAAACGGTCCGTGGGAAGCCCACAGATGGACAAAGCCGCTGTCACGGCACTTGCGCCGGGAATGGTGAACACAGGCACGCCAGCTTCACGTGCGGACCGTACAAGCTTATATCCAGGGTCGGAGATGAGCGGCGTTCCGGCATCCGATACCAAAGCAACCACAGCCCCGCGCGCGGCCGCGACCAGGGATTCTCGTTCGACTTCCCCACTATGGTCGTTGTACCGGCGCATCTTCTTTTTTATGCCCAAATGATGCAGCAATTTGCCGGTTACGCGGCTGTCCTCAACCGCGACGATTTCTGCAGCTTTCAAAAGGTCGATTGCCCGTTGTGATATATCTGCAAGGTTGCCGATAGGGGTCGCAACGACATATAAGCCTGATTCGAAAGTCATCGGAATTAGAAGCTTCTTCCCAAGGAACACAAAATGAGCGCAACCATTGCCGCAACGAGCGCACGGCCGCAAGCTTTAGCAGGCCAATTCAAAAAGCTACTGATCTTGGCGTCGGTAACGCTGCTGGCGGCGTGTAGCACGATACCAAACGGCAAAGGGCCGCCGCCTGTTGTGACCGCCGATCCGATGGATGGCATGCACCGCGTTGCCTTGCTGCTGCCAGTCACTGGCCCAGACGCAGATGTCGGGCAGGCGATTGCCAATGCAACTGCTCTGGCCCTCACCGATACCAAAGTAACCAACATCCGCATGATCACCTATGACACTGGCACTGGCGTCGCAGCGGCGACGAAGCGGGCTATCGCCGATGGCAACAAGCTTATCTTGGGGCCACTACGCGGTGACGATGTCGTCGAAGTTGCGGCGCAGGCAAAGCCAGCGGGCGTGCCCATCATCAGCTTCTCCAACGACATTGGCGTTGCCGGACAAAATGTGTTTTTGCTTGGCCATTTGCCGAACCAATCGATTGAACGCGTCGTGCGATACGCCCAATCGCAAGGCTATAATCGCTTTGCTGGCATAGTGTCCTCTAATGTCTACGGGCAACGCGCGCAGTCGAATATGACTGTGGCGGTGCGGGCTGCAGGCGGCACTTTGGTAGCTATTCAGGAATCAAACGGCACTGCGGCTTCGGCGGATGCCGCCGCCCGCCGCCTGGTCCGATTGGGCGGTATTGACGCGATCCTGATTGCCGACAGCGGCCGCGCAGCGGTTGCAACCGTCCCCGCGTTGCGTCGCAACGGCCTGCGCACGGCAAAAATTCTCGGTACCGATTTGTGGAATATCGACGGCACCCTTGCGAACAATGCGTCCATGTATGGCGCGTGGTTCGCGAGCGTATCGGACACTTTGTTCACACAATATGCGGCCAAATATCGCGCCCGCTTTGGCAAGGCGCCTTTGCGTCTTTCCAGCCTTGGCTATGACTCCGTACTACTGGTCGCCCGCGTCGCCCGCGACTGGCGCCCGGGAACGCGGTTTCCGGTCGGGCAGCTGACGGACCCGCAAGGCTTCATTGGCGTTGACGGGGCGTTCCGCTTTAACGCCAACGGGCTTACCGACCGTATGCTTGAGGTGCAGGAAATTGAGGCTGGTAAATTTGTTACCATCAGCCCGGCACCTACCCAATTTGCGAAATAAGCAAAAAGTTTAGGAAACTCGACCAGCGGCGGAGCTTTGACCGACGCTATCAGTGGTTGCAATGCTCGTTATGAACATGGCCGCCACCCATTTTGCGGGCCTTTTCAATTTTCTTCAACACCATCTGGCGCTTAAGGCGCGAAAGATGGTCGATGAACAATATGCCTTCCAAATGATCCATCTCATGCTGCAAACATGTCGCCATGAGCCCAGTCATGATTTCTTCATGCACTTTGCCTTCAACATCCTGCCAGCGGGCGCGGATTTGCGCAGGCCGCTCAACATCAGCATATTGGTCCGGCACTGACAAACAGCCTTCATTGTAAAGGTTGTACGTGTCGGATGGGTCCAAGATTTCGGGGTTCACAAAGACGCGCGGGTTGCGGACGGGTTCTTCACCCTCCGTTTCATCTTCTTGCAAGTCGATGACCAACAGACGCTTTGGCACACCCACTTGAATGGCCGCGAGGCCAATGCCGGGCGCGGCATACATTGTTTCGATCATGTCATTGACCAAGGTCTTCAGGTCGTCGCCAAAGCTCTCAACAGGTTTTGAGATAGTTTTCAGGCGCGCATCGGGCACTTCAAGAATAGGTAAGATAGCCATGGGTCGCAAATAGGGACGGTCTTTGGATAAATCAACCGACAGGACGCCTGGCGCGTAATGCCTGCGCCAAGGTGCCGTCGTCGAGATAGTCAAGCTCCCCGCCCACAGGCACACCATGCGCCAACTGCGTTAAGCGAATAGGGAATTGTTCAAGCCGCTCGGCCAGATAATGCGCCGTGGTCTGCCCCTCAAGCGTAGCATTCATGGCGAGCACGACCTCGTCAATGCCGCCCACGGCGATCCGGCTGACCAAGCCGTCGATGTTCAGATCCTCTGGCCGAACGCCATCGAGCGCGGACAAACGGCCACCAAGGACGTGGTATTTCCCGGGAAAAAGACGTGATCGGTCAAGCGCCCACAGGTCGGATACATCCTCCACAACACAGATTGAACGGATGTCGCGCCTTGGGTCGACACAAATGCCGCAGGGATTGCCGGTGTCGATATTGCCGCAGGTGCTGCATACCACGAGCCTTTGTTCCACATGCTCCAACGCGCGCAAAAGTGGCTGCAACACGCTCTCGCGCTTCTTCATCAGGTGCAACACAACACGCCGCGCGGAACGCGGGCCGAGCCCCGGCAGTTTGGACAATGCCTGTGCGAGTGCGTCTATTTCTTGCGATGCCATGCGCCGGGTCTTAGGAGGCTTTTGAACAAAGGAAAAGTGACGATGCGTCTTGCCTTCATGGGAACTCCGGAATTTGCCGTGCCGACGCTCGATGCATTGGTGGCGGCCGGGCATGATGTGGTCGCGGTATACACGCAGCCGCCCCGTCCCGCCAATCGCGGCAAGAAGCTTACGCCGTCGGCCGTTCAGCAACGTGCAGAAGAACTTGGCCTAGTTGTGCGATCGCCTCTGTCGCTGCGTCAGGAGGACGCACAGGCGGAATTTGCAGCGCTGGACCTCGATGTAGCAATTGTCGCTGCTTATGGCCTCATACTGCCCCCAGCAGTACTTGAAGCCCCAAAACATGGCTGCCTCAATGTCCATGGCTCGCTGCTGCCGCGCTGGCGCGGTGCCGCGCCGGTGCAGCGTGCCATATTGGCTGGGGATGCCACCAGTGGGGTCATGGTTATGCAGATGGAGGCTGGACTTGATACAGGCCCCGTCCGCGCGACGACCGAAGTTGAAATCGCGCAGAAGACAACTGGCATGCTCACTATGGAACTGGCGGAGCTTGGCGCGGAGTTGATGGTTCGGGTATTAGCGAATCTCGATGCATTTCCATGCGTGTGTCAGCTTGAAGCAGGCATCACTTATGCCGCCAAGATCGACAAGGCTGAAACAAAGCTTGATTTCAGCCTATCCGCCGAGGCGGTCGAACGGCAAATCCGCGCCTTTAATCCCGCGCCGGGCGCTTGGTTCGCGTTTGAAGGCGAACGTTACCGCGTGCTGTCCGCCGAAATCGTTGCAGCCAATGGCGCGGCGGGCGCAGTTATTGATGACGCGCTGACAATCGCTTGCAAAGCCAGCGCCATTCGCCCCAGCATGATCCAACGCGCCGGTAAACCTGCAATGCCAACCGCCGACCTACTGCGCGGCAAGGCGATTGCGGTTGGCACACGCCTGTCATGACCCGTTTTGCGCTCACTATCGAATTTGACGGCGGCCCATATATGGGCTGGCAATGGCAGGACCATGGCCCATCCGTCCAAGGCACCATCGAAGAGGCCATATTTAAGACAACGGGCGAAAAGACCCTTGTGTACAGCGCTGGCCGAACCGATGCGGGCGTCCATGCGCTTGGCATGCGCGCGCATGTTGATGTGGAAAAAGGCCTTTCAGCCTTTCGCTTGATGGAGGCCATCAACGCCCATTTGCGGCCGCACCCGATAGCGATTTTGGCGTGCGAAGAAGTCGCCGGTGACTGGCATGCCCGCTATAGCTGCATTGGCCGGGCCTATGCCTATCGTATCCTTAATCGGCGCGCCTCGTTAACGCTTGAAAGGGGCCGTGTCTGGAGGGTCGGACCGGAACTAGATGCCGATGCGATGCATGACGCCGCACAGATACTTGTCGGCCTGCATGATTTCACCACCTTTCGCTCCACCGCGTGTCAGGCCGCCAGCCCGGTCAAAACGCTTGATCGCCTGAACGTGCGGCGTGAGGGGCAGCATGTGATTATTCAGGCAGCGGCCTTGTCCTTCCTGCATCATCAAGTGCGGTCCATGGTCGGGTGCCTTGTCGCTGTTGGATTGGGTCGTTGGAACGCGGCCGACTTGAAAGCGGCACTAGATGCCGCCGACCGATCTGCATTGGCGGAAAATGCGCCTCCCGAAGGCCTTTATTTCGTGCGCGCGACCTACCCTTAAGCGGATCACATTTCGCGATACCTATTTGCTTAAGTTGAAAACAGACCGCCTTGCCCGCTTTCCCACGCCAGTAAACGGCGCTTGCGTTCCAGCCCATACGCATATCCGCCAAGGCCGCCATCTGACCGGATGACCCGGTGGCAGGGAATAAGCACCGATACAGGGTTGGCACCATTGGCCGAACCCGCCGCGCGCACCGCATCGGGCTTTCCAACCGCCGCAGCGATTTCGGCATAATTGCGCGTTTCGCCAGCGGGTATTTCGAGCAACGCCTGCCACACCGCCATTTGGAAAACAGTGCCGCCGACATCAAGGGGCAGCTTGGGCATCTGCCTTGGGTTTTGAACGGCATAGACGGCACCGTCGATTAGGGACGAAAGCGAACCGCCTTTACTCAGCAGGGTCGCGTTCGGAAAGCGGCGCTGTAGCGTGCTTTCATTTTCGTCAAACGACAGGCGACAAATGCCCTTATCGGTCGCCGCAAGCAGCATTTGGCCAAGCGCGCTTTCGACCACAGCCCAATCTATAGTCACACCAGCCCCGCCGTTAATCCATGCGCTAGGTGTCATGCCAGCCGCTATCCGCCACAGGCGTTAAAAAGCGCAAGCGTGCGTTCCCGCGCCAGATCGGCGCTGGGTTCGTGATAATCCTTGCGCCGGTCCGAATTAAACCCGTGATTGGCGTCATAAACGAATATTTGCACGGTTGGGTGGGCCTTTTCGATCAGTGCCTCAACGCCTTCCATAGGAATACCAGCGTCATATCGGCCGAAATGCGCGATAGTGGAGCATTTAGGGACTTGATCGGCATATACTGTGGGAACCAAGCTTCCATAGTAACAGCTTGCGGCAGTGAGATCATCGCTGATGCCAGCCAATGCCCAAGCAACCGACCCACCGTAACAATAGCCAGTGATGAACACCGGCCCTTTATCCTTTAGCGCATCCACACATGTTTGTGCATCATCGAGCGATTGCGTAAACGGGTGAAGATCACGGGCCAGTTCAACGGCGCGGTTGTAATCGGGGCCGGTATAATCCGCCTCAAACCCGGGATGCTCTCGGTCAAAGATAGCGGGCGAAAGGACGTCATATCCGTCGGCTGCATATTCATCGCACAATTCGCGAATATGGTCGGTTACGCCAAAGATTTCTTGCACGAGAACAAGGCCGCCGCGGCGTTCACCCACTGCTTCGGCGTGGTAAACCGCTATGTCCGCACCATCCGACATTTTCATGCGAATCATTTTACCCATAAACATCCTCCTCAATTTCATCTACTCTGAACGTCATTCGGATTGTTTGGCAATGGCCGTCATCACGCAATGACAATAAGGCTTTGGGTACTCCGCGGCGAACGATAGGCCCAATTACAGGCATCGATATGCAGTTTGCCCAAGAACATAAATCGCTATCTTGCATCGCAGCAAAACCCCTGCTAGGCGCGGCCCGACGCCAAAGAAGGGGCAACCCTTCGGTTCGGTCGGCAAGTTTTTAAGTCTCACATTCTAGGAAATACACGCGTGGATAATTCCGGCGGCACAAGCGCTAATATACAAGCCAGTTTGGCTGGCCGTTACGCAACGGCATTGTTTGAGCTTGCGCGTGATGCAAAGGCTATCGATGCCGTTGAAAAAAGCATGGGCGCCATCGCGCAGGCAGTCAGCGAATCGGCCGACCTTAAGGCACTCACGTCAAACCCAGTGCTCAGCCGCACGGATGCGAAAAAGGCCATAGCCGCCGTCGCCAAGGCGATGAAGTTGGATGCCCTGACCGCAAAGACATTGGGCGTGCTGGCGGACAACCGCCGCTTGAGCGAAGCCTCTTCGGTCGCCCGCGCCTTTTCGACGCTCGCCGCGGCCCATCGTGGCGAAGTGACCGCTGAAGTGACTTCGGCGCACGCGTTAAGCGCCGCGCAGACCAAGGCATTGTTGGCAACGCTGAAAACACGCGTTGGCAGCAACGTTGCAATACAAACTAAAGTTGATCCGTCCTTGCTGGGCGGCCTGACTGTCCGCATCGGCAGCCAGATGATCGACAACTCAATTAAAACCCGTTTGAACACTCTCGCAAACCAGATGAAAGGCTGACGGCAGTTGCCGTCGGTGAAAGGCTAAGTAGCAACATGGATATCCGCGCCGCAGAAATTTCCAAGGTCATCAAGGACCAGATCGCCAATTTCGGCACCGAAGCTCAGGTTTCGGAAGTCGGCAGCGTTCTGTCTGTTGGTGACGGTATCGCCCGTATTCACGGCCTCGACAATGTTCAGGCTGGTGAAATGGTCGAGTTTTCCAACGGTATTCAGGGCATGGCGCTGAACCTGGAAGCGGACAATGTTGGTGTTGTTATCTTCGGTTCCGACAGCGAAATCCGTGAAGGTGACGTTGTTAAGCGTACCGGCACGATTGTGGACGTTCCTGTCGGCAAAGAATTGCTTGGTCGCGTTGTTGACGGCCTTGGCAACCCAATCGACGGCAAGGGCCCATTGAAGACGACACAGCGCAGCCGCGTTGAAGTAAAAGCACCGGGCATCATCCCGCGCCAATCGGTTTCGGAACCTGTCCAGACCGGCCTCAAGGCGCTTGACGCCCTCGTCCCTGTTGGCCGTGGCCAGCGCGAATTGATCATTGGTGACCGTCAGACCGGTAAGACCGCTGTCGCCATCGACACCTTCATCAACCAGAAGGAAGTCAATAAGGGCACTGACGAATCGAAGAAGCTGTATTGCATCTACGTTGCCGTCGGTCAGAAGCGTTCAACCGTTGCGCAGATCGTCCGCGCATTGGAAGAGCAAGGCGCGATGGAGTATTCGATCGTCGTCGCTGCGACCGCTTCAGAGCCTGCACCGCTTCAGTATCTCGCGCCATATACCGGCGTTGCGATGGGCGAATTCTTCCGTGACAATGGTATGCACGCCGTCATCGTGTATGACGATCTGTCGAAGCAGGCTGTGGCCTATCGTCAAATGTCCTTGCTGCTGCGCCGTCCTCCGGGCCGTGAAGCCTATCCAGGCGACGTTTTCTATCTGCACAGCCGTTTGCTTGAGCGCGCCGCAAAGATGTCGGACGCCAATGGCGGTGGTTCTTTGACCGCATTGCCAATCATTGAAACACAGGCTGGCGACGTTTCGGCGTACATCCCAACCAACGTGATTTCGATCACCGACGGTCAGATCTTCCTTGAAACCGACCTGTTCTTCCAGGGTATCCGCCCTGCGATTAACGTGGGTCTGTCGGTGAGCCGCGTTGGCTCGGCTGCGCAGACTAAGGCGATGAAGAAGGTTTCGGGCTCGATTAAGCTTGAGCTGGCGCAATATCGCGAAATGGCGGCCTTCGCGCAGTTCGGTTCTGACCTTGATGCCTCAACGCAGAAGCTTTTGAACCGTGGTGCGCGTTTGACCGAGTTGTTGAAGCAAAAGCAGTTCTCGCCGCTTCCGTTCGAAGAGCAAACCGCGTCGATCTTTGCGGGCACCAACGGCTATCTCGATGGCATTCCAGTGACCGACGTCACGCGGTATGAAGAATCGATGCTTGCCGACTTGCGCGCTAATCACGCTGGCATCCTGAAGACAATCCGCGACAGCCGCGACTTCAGCGACGACAGCAAAAAGGCGCTGATGGCTGCACTCGACACATTCACAAAGAATTTCGCTTAACAATCACCCGTCATACTGAACATGTTTCAGCATCTTAACTAAGGCCCTGAAACAAGTTCAGGGTGACGGCAAAGGGAAGAATAGATGGCGTCTCTTAAGGCCCTCAAAATGCGGATCAACTCGGTCAAGTCGACCCAGAAGATCACCAAGGCGATGAAAATGGTCGCTGCAGCGAAACTGCGTCGGGCAACCGAAGCGGCTCAGGCATCGCGCCCTTATGCCGAACGCCTCGAAGCTGTAGTGTCGAGCATCGCGTCGAAGGTTACGGTTGGACCGCAATCGCCGAAACTGCTCGCGGGCACCGGCAAGGACAATGTGCATCTGCTGGTCGTCGCAACCTCGGACAAGGGTCTGGCGGGTGCATTCAACACCAACATCGTACGTCTGGCGCGTAAGAAAGCAGAAGAACTGCGCGGCGCTGGCAAGACCGTCAAATTCTACACGATCGGCAAGAAGGGCAAAGACCAGCTCGCTCGCACATATCGTAACGACATCATCCACAGCATTGAGCCTGGCGATCTTGGCAAATTGACCTTCGCAGATGTGCAAGGCTGGGGCGAAGACCTGACCGCGCGTTTCGAGGCGTCCGAATTTGACGTTGCGCATCTGCTGTTTTCGAAATTCGTCTCCGTACTGACTCAGGAGCCCACGGCCATCCAACTGATGCCAGTTGCGGTTGCAACCGATGGCACTGTGCCAACCGTAGGTGCTTCGGTTGAATATGAACCTGATGAGGAAGAAATCCTCGCCGACCTGCTGCCGCGCAACGTTTCGGTTCAACTGTTGCGTGCGAACCGTGAAAATGCGGCGTCGGAGCAAGGTTCGAAAATGACGGCTATGGATAACGCAACGCGCAACGCGGGCGACATGATCAACAGACTGACCATTCAATATAACCGCACGCGTCAGGCGGCGATTACAACCGAACTCATCGAAATTATTGCTGGTGCGGAAGCACTGTAGCAACAGAATAAACGTGGTGCGCAAGCGCTGTAACAACATCAAAGGCAAGGAAGAAGCACATGGCTACCGCCCCTAAGAAGACCGCCGCTCCGAAGGCTGCTGCACCAAAAGCAGCTGCAGCCGCAAAAGCTCCCGCCAAAAAGGCAGCACCAAAGGCCGCAAGCAAGGCCCCTGCCCCTAAGGCTGGTTCAGGCCAGACCGCTGTAAATGTCGCCGGCGCGACTGGACGCATCAGCCAGATCATCGGCGCCGTTGTCGACGTCACCTTCACTGGCCAATTGCCATCGATTTTGTCGGCGCTTGAAACCGACAATAATGGCAATCGCTTGGTCCTTGAAGTGGCGCAGCATTTGGGCGAAAACACCGTCCGCACGATCGCTATGGACGCGACCGAGGGTCTGACCCGTGGTCAGCCAGTTCGCGACACTGGCGCGCAGATTTCTGTGCCTGTTGGCCCAATGACCCTTGGCCGCATCATGAACGTCATCGGTGAACCAATCGACGAACGTGGCCCCGTTGGCGCGGCAAAGTCCAACCCTATCCACGCCGAAGCGCCTTTGTTCACGGACCAATCCACAGAGGCTGAAATTCTTGTCACGGGCATCAAGGTTATCGACTTGCTCGCACCATATGCAAAGGGCGGCAAGATCGGCCTGTTCGGCGGCGCCGGCGTTGGTAAGACCGTTCTTATTCAGGAACTGATCAACAACATCGCAAAGGGCCATGGCGGCGTTTCTGTGTTTGCTGGCGTGGGTGAGCGTACCCGCGAAGGTAACGATCTCTATCACGAATTCCTCGACGCGGGCGTTATCGCCAAGGATGCCGATGGCAACCCAACCCCAGAAGGTTCAAAGGTTGCGCTGGTATTCGGCCAGATGAATGAGCCTCCCGGTGCGCGTGCACGTGTTGCGCTTTCGGGTCTGACGATGGCGGAATATTTCCGCGATGAAGAAGGTCAGGACGTTCTGTTCTTCGTCGACAACATCTTCCGCTTCACGCAGGCTGGTTCGGAAGTGTCCGCACTTCTTGGTCGTATTCCTTCGGCTGTGGGCTATCAGCCAACGCTGGCAACCGACATGGGCCAGTTGCAAGAGCGTATTACATCAACCACCAAGGGTTCGATCACCTCGGTTCAGGCCATTTACGTTCCCGCAGATGACTTGACCGACCCCGCACCAGCCACGTCATTTGCCCACTTGGATGCAACGACCACGTTGAACCGTGCGATTTCCGAGCTTGGCATTTATCCCGCCGTTGACCCGCTTGACTCGGTCAGCCGCGTGTTGACGCCAGCGGTTGTTGGCCAAGAGCATTATGACACCGCTCGCCGCGTTCAAGAAACGTTGCAGAAGTACAAGTCGCTTCAGGATATCATCGCCATTTTGGGCATGGACGAATTGTCGGAAGACGACAAATTGACCGTGACCCGTGCGCGTAAAATCCAGCGCTTCCTGTCGCAGCCTTTCCACGTTGCCGAAGTCTTCACGGGCATCTCCGGCAAGTTTGTTCAGGTCGAAGACACTGTGAAGTCCTTCAAGGCAGTCGTTGACGGCGAATATGACCATCTTCCAGAAGCCGCGTTCTACATGGTCGGTGGCATTGAAGAAGCGGTTGCCAAGGCTGCCAAGATGGCTGCGGAAGCAGCGTAAGACATCATGCCATTACACTTCGAACTCGTAACCCCTGAGAAGCTCTATCGCTCGGATGACGTCTATATGGTCGTCGTTCCGGGCACTGAGGGCGATTTCGGTGTGTTGGAGGGCCACAGCCCCATAATGAGCACATTGCGCAATGACGCGGCGCTTGAGATATACAAAACGCAAGGCGCAACGCCTGAACGACTGATGGTCGCGGGTGGTTTTGCGGAGGTGAATGCGAACGGCCTTACCGTTCTGGCAGAACGCGTCGAAGCTTAAGGCTTCACGCGTCCGCCACGGCCTGTATCAGGGCGCCTCATCGCCCCAGATACGCGCGGTTTCGATATAACCGTAGCGACCGTCCGTTTCGAAACGGCAATATCCCTTATCACATTCGTCGATAAGGCCAACGACACCGGGTTCAACACGCCAGGAAATGTGTGCGCCAGGATCGGCCGCATCACGCAGTGTACCAATGTCTTTACCAATAACGATGGCAGCGCGTTTGGGGCTTAACAGCCGCACATGAAGCCAGCCTTGGTCGCCACGCATATCTTGAACCTTACGCCATACGCTGTGGACAGCCACGACTTTCACGGGAAGGTTCTGCCGTTTGTACACCCATGTGACCGGAAACTCTGTGCTTGGCCCAGTGCGCATCCGCGCCTCCGGCTGGGAAATTGAAGCCCAATAAGGCGGCGTCTGTTGCGCCTGCCCAACCGCAGAAGCCGCGCCACTAAATGCAAGCGCTGCGGCGCAGCAACGCAGTATCGAATTGTTCTGAACACCCATATTTTTTACCACCGTTTTCATTCTATAAGGGAAGGTTGTTGGGCAGCGCAACCATCCAGTCTTGACCTTGCCTCAAATTCAGCTTTAGTCATGCCTATGCCAGAACTTAGCCGCATCGAACGTCCATCCATCCGTGTCACGCGCACATTGCTGCCCGCCGTTGAAAGGCGGATGGCCGAACTGTTTGACGCAAGCTTCAACCCTGATGACACGCCGCTGACGCGTGAAGCGCTGATCGCGGCAATGGCCGATTGCGACGTACTGGTGCCAACGGTGACAGACAGCATCGACGCTGTCGTTATCGCCGCTGCGCCGCCCCGGCTAAAACTGATCGCTAGCTATGGCGCGGGCGTCAATCATATCGACCTTGCCGCTGCGAAAGCGAAGGGCATCATCGTTACCAACACGCCCGGCGTGTTCACAGATGACACAGCTGATCTAACGATGGCGCTTATCCTGAATGTGCCCCGGCGCCTTGGTGAAGGGCAACGGGTCGTGCGCAGCGGCGAATGGCGCGGTTGGAGCCCAACGGGCATGCTTGGTCATCGCATTGGCGGCAAGACTTTAGGCATTATTGGGCTTGGCCGTATTGGCGAAGCTGTTGCCGTGCGGGCAAAAGCCTTTGGCCTCAACATTATTTATAACAAACGTCACCGCCTGCCCGCGAGTGTTGAAGATGAGCTTGGCATCACATTTGAACCCGACATTGACCGATTGGTGGCGCGGTCGGACATCATCAGCCTGCATTGCCCTCTGACGCCGGAAACCGACAAGATCATCAACGCTGACCGCATCGCGCAGATGAAAGGGGACGCGTATATCATCAATAGCTCACGCGGTGAGTTGATTGACGAAGACGCGCTAATCGATGCGTTGGAAACGGGCCGTATCGCAGGTGCAGGCCTTGATGTTTACACGCATGAGCCTGCCGTTGACTCACGGCTTTTCGACATTCCCAACGTCGTCCTTCTCCCCCATTTGGGCAGTGCGACCTTTGAGGGCAGAGAAGCGTCAGGCGAACGGGTCATTACGAATATCCGCGTTTGGGCGGATGGCCACAGACCACCGGATCAAGTCCTAGAAGGCTGGTAGTAAGCAACTTTCTTTCTATTGCCGTGGCTTAACAGCAATTTTGTACCTTGAGCCTGCGCGCACTCTTGCCTAGAGACACCTGAGAAAAATCGGGGGGGGATCCAACACCATGATACAAAAGATAATGAAGTCAGCACTTTGGATCAGTGCGTTGATAGCCGCGCCTACAATGGCGCAAGACGCTGTCGGCACGTTGCCCGAGGCCAATAGCGGCGATAGCGCGTGGATTTTGACGGCATCAGCACTGGTGCTGATGATGACGCTACCTGGCCTTGCCCTTTTTTATGGTGGACTGGTACGTGCCAAAAACTTTCTCTCCGTGCTCGTGCAATGTGGCGCAGTGGCGGCTCTTGCATCGGTCATCTGGATCGTAATTGGTTACAGCCTGGCCTTTTCAGCAAACGGAAATGGCTTTTTGGGCTCGTCGGAAAACTTCATGTTTAATGGCCTGTTGGGCTCAATTCGCGAGGGACAAACAACAGGCGCGGTCGCTTTTGCTTTATTCCAGATGACATTCGCCATCATCACCCCCGCCCTTATCATTGGCGCATGGGTGGAACGGGCGCGTTTTGGTTGGGTAGTAGCATTCAGCGGCTTGTGGTCGCTTTTGGTCTATGTCCCCGTCACCCGTTGGGTTTGGGGCAACGGGTTTTTAGCAGAACAAGGCGTTATTGATTTTGCTGGCGGCATTGTCGTCCATACCACCGCAGGCGTCTCAGCGCTTATTGTGGCGCTGATGCTTGGCAAGCGTATCGGCTTCCCTAAAACGCTGATGTTGCCCCACAGCCCCGCTCTGACGGTCGCTGGTGCCGGATTATTATGGGTGGGCTGGTTTGGTTTCAATGGCGGGTCGGCATTGGCCGCCAATGACGCCGCCGCAAGTGCGATTATCAACACCCATATAGGCGCTTCGGCAGCCGCCTTAGTATGGCTATTAATTGAACGGATCAAGGTCGGCAAGGCAACCGCAGTTGGGTTTGCAACGGGTGCCGTTGCGGGCTTGGCCACTATAACGCCCGCCGCTGGCGTTATTGGCCCTGGTGGCGCGATAATCTTGGGCATCTTGGCCGCGATCATCTGCTTTTGGTTTGTTGGGATCGTCAAAGGTAAGCTTAAAATTGACGACTCGCTCGACGTATTCGCCGTGCATGGCGTTGGCGGCATATTGGGCTCTGTGTTGCTCGCTGTCTTCGCAAGCAAGGCGCTTGGCGGTGCTGGCTATGCCGAGGGTACAGACATGGCATCGCAGCTTTGGGTGCAGCTAAAAGCCGTTACCTTAGTGGCGGTGTACTCTGCTGTAGCGACGCTGATTATAGGCTATGTAGTATCGAAACTAATCCCAATGCGCGTCAGTGAAGATCAGGAACGCGATGGGCTGGATTTATCCAGCCATGGCGAACGCGCGTGGGATCTGGATTGAGGATATTGGCGGGGTACGATGCCCCGCCGAAGTGCGAACAGTTTTAACCGGCCTAACGCGTAAATGCCAGAAATAGCGTCAGTCGCCCGTTAAAATGCGATCCATTAATTGTTGTACCGTTGGAACAAAACCGTTTGAGTAGAACGGATCTTTTCCGAACAGATAGGCGCTGTGCCCTGCAAACATCAAATTTTCGTCAATGGGCGCGCCATGGGCGATATTCTGAAGCGCCTTTTGAATGCAGAAGCTGCGCGGATCCGCAAGGCGGCCAGTAGAATTATTGTCATGGTCTTTCCAAGACGAAAACCCGCAATGCGACAAACAGCCCATGCAATCCTTCTGGTCCTTGCGGATAACTTCCCCCGATGAAGGCGTGACGAACACCAGCGAATTATCAGGTGTTTTCAGCGCGACGGTGAAGCCGCGTGCATCCCACTCGCGGGCCTTCATGAGGTCGGCTGGATTGACCCAGAAATTCTTGCCCTTCACACCAACATCAAGCTGTGCGGTGTGTTCCGTATCGGCTGCCTGCACAAAAGAAATCTGACGGTCCGACCGTGCCTGAAGCTCAAGCAGGAAGGGATTGATCACAGCGCTGGAATAAAAGCCCGTTGGTGAAAACTGGTGCAGCAATACGCCGTCTTCGGGTATCTTCGTTAGTGCGTCCTTCCACCCTGCGGGTATCGGACTTTCCTGCGTCAACAGAGGGCGCGTTCCCAGCTGGAACGCTATCTGTCCAAGCTCGGGATTATCAATCCAGTCATTCCAGTCGCGCAAGAACCAAACGCCGCCTGCCATGACAATCGGCACATCATCGGCGATACCTTCAACGCGCATTACGTCGCGAAGCGCTTTTACACGAGGATATGGATCTTCTGGGCTGCGTGGGTCTTCTGCGTTGGACAGGCCATTATGGCCGCCCGCAAGCCATGGATCTTCATATACTACAGCGCCCAACCATTCAGGCACCTTATGATAGGCACGCTTCCACAAGGCGCGGAACGCACGTGCGGAGCTGACGATCGGCAGATAGTACACGCCATATTGTGCGGCGATTTCAGACAACTTGTATGGCATGCCAGCACCGCAGGTGACGCCCGTAACCATGCCCCGGGTCTGTTCAAGAATACCGTGCAGTATGCGCTGTGCGCCGCCCATTTCCCACAGGACGTTGATGTTGATTGCGCCACGGCCGTTCGATATTTCATGTGCAAGGCGAACCTGCGCTATGCCGCCGCGAATGCCGTATTCGACAAGTTCTTCATGCCGTTCGGCGCGTGTTTTGCCGAGGAAAACCTGCGGGATCATCTCGCCATTTTCATCATAGCTGTCGGCATTCACTGCCGAAACTGTGCCAATACCGCCGGCTGCAGCCCATGCGCCAGAACTTGCATGATTTGTTGCGGCAACGCCCTTGCCACCTTCGACCAATGGCCAAACTTCACGGCCACCGTACATTATGGGTTTCAGACCCTTGAACACAATTAAAATTCCTAATTTTTATGTCAAAAGCGCCGTTCAGCGTGCTTCTCTAGGGGCGCGCTATCGCAATTATTTAGCTTTGTCGCGCAAAATCGGCACGCTTCATGGCGGAACCATAGAGCTGTCGGTAACGGGCAAACATGGTCTCTTCATCATATTGGGAACAGGCTGCAAGACGGTTTGCTGCGCCCAACGTTTCGCGCAATGCCGCGTCCGTTGCTAAAGCCCTAATTGCGCTAGAAAAAGCATCCTCGTCATTGCGCGGGACAATAAATGGCCGGTTCTCGCGCGACACGATATTGCGGACATCCCCTACATCGGTCGATATGATCGGAAGGGCGCTCGTCATCGCTTCAACCAGCGAAACTGGGTATTGTTCGCTATCTGAAGAGAGTGCAAATATATCGAACAGGCGGATATAGCGCGCTGGATCACGCAAGAAACCCGGCATCATCACGCGGTCGGCGATGCCAAGGCGTCCGGCTTCTGCCATAATGGCATCGCGATCAGGTCCTTCACCTGCGATAGCAAGCCGGACATTTGGTCCAGCCGCTGCGACTGCACGCACAAGCCGTGGCAAATTTTTAACAGAACGCAGCCCAGCGATTGTGCCAACGACGATTTCTCCGTTCCGTTTTTGGAAGCCCGGAAACGCGCCGCGTTGTGGCCGACGGTTGAAGTGATCGGTATCGATCCCATTCGGAAAACGGCATATCTTATCCAGCGGTTGGTGCCAGATATTGCGGGCAATTTTCTCCAATGTTTTTGATGGCACGACAAGCGCGTTTGTCCGTTGAAGCGCAATCGTTCGAAACCAATTTCGGTGCCATTTCAGCCGTTCGATTTCGTCATGGTCAAAGCCATCTTCATGATGGATCAGCGGCGGCAAGTTCATGCTGCGCGTGAACAAAGTGTGCGCCATAACGCCGTCCATCGCCTGCCAATTGTAGCTGAGCACGAGGTGGAATTTCTTCATATAGCCCGCGAGGCGGCGATAGCGGCCCATGCTTGGCATTCCGGCGAGGGAAGGTGCTGCGTCTGTTGGAAAGTTGACCTTCACACGACGGTCGAGTGCGCCTGCTGCCCCAAAGGCGTCGTCGACGGCCGAAAGCACTGTATGCTCTGCCTGATCGCCAAAATGGTTCATCAGGCGAACCGTGCGCGATTCCTGGCTGCCCACGTTAAAACTGCTATGCAAATGGAGGATGCGGACCGCCGCCATACTTGCCTTTCCTTTATGCACCGCCCAGATGCGATATATGAATAAAAAACCGTTCCCATCCCCCTACCGTCCCGATCCACAAATCGCCAGCCTTGGCGCGCAAATTGGTGACCCCGCACAGCCCGCGAATTTTCCAGAGACGATCTTGCGGTTTCGCAACGACCGCTGGGCTGAAACAATCGGGCTGGCGGATTATGATGACGCGACGTGGATCCGGCACTTTGGGCGCTTTGAACCATTGCCCGGTAATATGCCGGTCCCGCTTGCGTTGCGATATCACGGGCACCAATTTCGCGTGTACAATCCCAATATCGGGGACGGTCGTGGATTCCTGTTTGCGCAAATGCGTGACGGTGATGACCGGCTGCTTGATCTGGGAACAAAGGGATCGGGCACGACACCCTACAGCCGGCGGGGCGATGGCCGCTTGACGCTGAAAGGTGGCGTCCGCGAGATATTGGCAACGGAAATGCTGGAGGCGCTTGGCGTCAACACCTCCAAGACATTTTCGATCATCGAAACCGGCGAAGAACTGATGCGTGGGGATGAGCCATCGCCCACACGGTCGGCGGTCATGGTGCGGTTAAGCCACAGCCATATCCGCATTGGCAGCTTCCAACGTGTGGCTGCTGAGGGCGATGCGGAATTCATGCAGCAGTTGATCACATATTGCCTGACACAGCTCTATAATGTCGCCCTGTCGGAGAACCCAGCGGCGCAATTGCTTGCGCTGGCGGTCGAACGCGTCGCTGATCTTGCTGCGTCCTACATGACAGCGGGCTTTGTTCATGGCGTATTGAACACCGACAACATCAACATCACGGGCGAAAGTTTCGACTATGGGCCATGGCGCTTTACGCAATATTGGGATCCGCAATTTACCGCAGCTTATTTTGACGAATCCGGGCTCTATGCCTTTGGCAGACAGGCCGAAGCGTTGCACTGGAATCTTGGGCAGCTAGCCGTTGCCTTGCGACTGGTGTCGGAGGCTCCGCCGCTCATTTCAGCGCTGGAACGGTTCCCAGAACTGTATCAAAGGGCAATTATTCGGCGCTTTTTATGGCGTCTGGGCGTTGCATCGCTTGGAGAAGCCGAAGACCGCCAATTGGTCGAAGCAGCCGAACGGGCAATGTCGCGGGAGAGAATTCCGATCGACTCATTTTTTTATTACTATCGTTTTGGCAGCCAAGGTGCGTTTGCAACTCCAGGCAAATATCAAATGGCGTTCACTGAATTGCTGCAAAAATATACCCCGGCAGATGCACATCGGGATGCCTATTGGACCAACGGCCGCATATGTTCGATGCTCATAAATGAGGTGGAGGACATTTGGCAGGCGATTGCCGAAAAAGACGATTGGCAGCCGCTCAATGATAAGGTTTCGGCCATTCGTGCCATGGGCCGCGCGCTCGACACATGCAGCTAAAAAGCAGTTTTTACGCGTAAAGTTTACCAAAGGGGCATTCTAAAGGCGTAATCATGAGGCGGCTTAAAGCATCGGTAAAGTTCTTCTAATCGGTGGCCAACTTATCCTGATTTGATGTTGGCGATGAACTGGTGCACTTTAGCATTATGGAAAAAGCTCGTGTGTATTTGGTCGGCGCTGGCCCCGGCGACCCGGAACTGCTTACGGTAAAGGCTGTGCGGCTGATCTCGACCGCAGATGTGGTGGTGCATGACGGCCTTGTTGATGATGCCATCATGGCACTCATTAACCCGTCAGCGCGGTTGATCTCGGTCGCCAAACGCCGTTCGCGCCACTCCGTTCCGCAAGATGGCATTAACGACATCCTCGTGCGCGAGGCTAAAATCGGTCGGGTGATCGTGCGGCTAAAAGGCGGCGATCCATTCATTTTTGGACGCGGCGGCGAAGAAGCCGAAGCGTGCCGTGCCGCTGGCATCGATGTTGAGGTCGTTCCCGGCATCTCCGCCGCGATGGGCGGTGCAGCAGCCAGTATGTTGCCGCTGACCCATCGCGATGCCGCAAGCGCCGTTACCTTCGTCGCTGGTCAGTGCAAAGGCCTGACCGACCAGAATTGGGCTGGACTTGCTGGCAAAGGCCGCACTTTGGTTATCTACATGGGTGTGGCAACTGCGGCAGACATCACTGAAAAGCTTATTTGCGATGGCCTGTCGCCCGATACGCCCGTAGCCGTATTGGAACGGGCCACGCGGCCTGATGCACGTGCCATGCGCACGATATTGACTGACCTGGGTGACATGATCGCGCGCGAAAGCGTTGTGTCTCCTGCCATCATCATCGTCGGTGAAGTTGTCTTGAAATCCGATGCCGAAGACCGGTTGTTCCATTTTGCCAAAGAGGCGGAGAAAATTGCGTGAAATTACTGACGGGAAATGAATTGAGATCAGGCGCAGTGACTTGGTGGACGGGCAATGGCTGGTCTATCCATGTCGAAGATGCAGCTGATGTCGGCGAACATGGCGAGGCCATATTGCACGCCGAAGAGGGCGCACGCCGCGTAAATGCGCCCTATATCATCGACGCCCTTCCAACCGCTAATGGCCCACGCCCTGCGCACATCAAGGACCGGATCCGCGCCCTTGGACCCACCGTCCGCGCTGACTTCTCACTCAAGCCTGCCGACCCTGCGGCGGGCGACTGGATTATCTGACATGTATAAATATGACAATTATGACCAAGCCATTGTCGATGCCCGTGTTGCTGACTTTCGCGACCAGGTAAAACGCCGGATCGCTGGAGAGATAACAGAGGATCAGTTCAAGCCGCTGCGGTTGATGAACGGCCTCTATCTTCAGTTGCACGCCTATATGCTGCGCGTGGCCATTCCTTATGGCACGCTCGATTCAACGCAAATGCGCATGCTGGCGCATATCGCGCGCAAATATGACCGCGATTACGGGCATTTCACCACGCGTCAGAATATTCAGTATAACTGGATCAAGCTTGAGGAATGCGCTGACATCCTTGAGGAGCTCGCCACGGTCGAGATGCACGCCATTCAGACCAGCGGAAATTGTATCCGCAACATATCGTCTGACCAATATGCGGGCGCTGCGGCCGACGAAGTCGTTGACCCGCGTCCATGGGCAGAACTACTTCGCCAATGGTCGACGTTCCATCCTGAATTCAGTTATCTGCCGCGCAAGTTCAAGATTGCAGTGATCGCGTCGTCCGAAGATCGCGCAGCAATGCGTCTGCATGACATTGGGCTTGAACTGATCCGCCAAGATGGCGAACTGGGCGCACGTGTATTTGTCGGCGGCGGCATGGGGCGTACGCCGATGATCGCACCTGAAATCAACCCCTTTGTAAAAGCCGACGATTTGTTGAGCTATCTTGAGGCGTGCCTGCGCGTGTATAATCGCTACGGACGGCGGGATAATATTTACAAGGCCCGTATAAAGATCCTCATTCACGAGATCGGTGCGGACGAATATCGCCGTCAAGTGGCCGAAGAATTTGCGCATGTGAAGACTTTGGGTATCGACCCGCCCTTGGCAGAACTTGAACGCATCAGCGCGTTTTTTGCACCACCTGCGTATGACGCATCTGATGTAGAGCCAGACCGCAGCGATCCTGATTTTGCCGTGTGGCTTGACCAAAATGTCAAACCGCACAAGCAAGCGGGCTATGCCATCGTCAACATCAGCCTGAAGCCGATTGGCGGTATACCGGGCGATGCTACCTCGGCGCAGATTGATGTGATGGCTGATCTTGCGGAAAAATACAGCTTTGACGAACTACGTGTCACCCACGCACAGAACATTGTGCTGCCTTATGTTGCAAAGCGTGACTTGTACGCCGTCTGGCAGGGTCTGCGCGATGCCGAACTTGCCGATGCCAATCTTGACCTGATCAGTGACATCATCGCGTGTCCCGGTCTGGATTATTGTAGTCTCGCCAATGCACGCTCCATTCCCGTCGCACAGAAGATTGCCACCCGCTTTGCTGACATGGACCGGCAACGTGACTTGGGCGAATTAAAGCTTAAAATTTCGGGCTGTATAAACGCATGCGGGCATCACCACGCGGGTCATATCGGCATCTTAGGCGTGGACCGGAAGGGCGTGGAAAATTACCAGCTGACCTTTGGAGGGTCGGGCGCGGAAGATGTCAGCATCGGCAAAATCATCGGGCCCGGCTTTGACGAAGACGGCGTTGTAGACGCAGTCGAGAAAGCCACTGAAGTCTACAAGGCTTTGCGGCAAGGCAATGAACGTTTCATCGACACATATCGCCGCGTCGGAATGAACCCATTTAAGGAAGCGATTTATGGTTGAGTTTCGCTATCGCTCAGATGAAGTCACGGAACAGCCGTCCGTTACGCTTGATGCGTTTCTTGACCAATCAAACGCAACTGCGGTTCGCCTTGAGCCAGACGATGATGCCCGTGCGCTGATCCCGTTTCTGGATCGGCTAACTTTGATCGAAGTTGCCTTTCCCAAATATCGCGATGGCAGGGGCTATAGCGCGGCTCGAATTTTGCGCGAGGCAGGCTATCAAGGCGAGCTGCGGGCGCAGGGTGACGTCTTGGTCGACCAGATTGCGTTCATGCGCCGCTGCGGCTTTGACAGCTTTGCCCCAGAAGCCTCGTTAAATCCTGAAGCCGTTGCACGCGCGCTGTCGAACTATGATCATGTGTATCAAAAGGCTGCCGATGCCGCAGTGCCAATCTGGAAATTGCGGCATGGCTGAAACAGTTCGCATCGCCGACCGTATCAACAATGACCCGCGGTACACCGAGGGTGATGCTGTGCGCCTGAACAACATGTTCCGGGGGCGTGATACGATTGAGATGCTGACTGTTTTATTGCATGAAAATATGTTGGGTGATGCCGCTATTGTGTCCAGTTTTGGGGCAGAAAGCGCGGTGTTATTGCACCTGATTGCGAATATTGATCCGACGATACCAGTGCTGTTTTTGGACACGGGCAAGCACTTCCCCGAAACGATTACCTATCGGGAGGAATTGCGCGCGATGCTTGGATTGTTAGACTTGCGCATCCTGTCGCCTGACCCTGCTTTGTTGAGTCAAAAAGATGAGACTGGCCTGCGTTGGTCCTATGACCCCGATGGCTGCTGTGAAATGCGCAAAGTACTGCCGCTAAGTGCCGCATTGGCGGGGTTCGATGCGCAATTTACCGGACGCAAAGCATTTCAGTCATCGACGCGCAGGGCGTTGCCCCGATTTGAAATTGAAGACGGCCGCTTAAAGGTTAATCCGCTTGCCGATTGGGACAAGGACAGAATTGACGCTTATATGGCAGAGCATGCTTTGCCTTCACATCCACTGGTAGAACTTGGCTATCCGTCCATCGGTTGCTCACCCTGCACCACGAAAGTTGCGCCCGGCGAAGACCCCCGTTCTGGCCGATGGAAGGGCTGGGACAAGGTGGAATGTGGAATCCACAATGCAGTCACACCGATCGGGGATGGCAGCGACGATCCTATTTTTTAAAGCAGCTTCGGTTCAATCTTTGTGAAAAAATACGCCTGAACCTCGGCAGCGATCCGCGCAGGCCGCAAAGTTTCTGCATCAATGCAGCACCAGCTTGATTTGACCTCAGCCAAAACTTCCTCGCCGCGCTTAATAACCGTGTCATAAAAAGACCGTGCGCCCTGCACCTTTTCAAGAACAACCGTTGCGATGACGTCATCATCCAGAAAGGCTGGCTTGCGATAGGTAATCTCATGCTTCAGCGCGACCCAAAGGTATTTCGCCGCCGTCTCAGGTGGGGCAAGCTTGTTCCAATGCGCCAAAACGGCATCCTGCACCCAGTTCAGATAACGCGCGTTGTTCACATGCCCCATGAAGTCGATGTCAGAGGGCAACACGCCTATGCGGTGAAGGTGGGAGAGAGCTTTTGTCATTAATCTTTCAATATAAGCGGTGAAGAAGAGGAATACAGCCTTATTGCGGCGAAACCATGAATGAATGCTGGCGATTGATGACAATGCCAAATATTTTATATCTCTGCGGAAACTGCTTGGTACCGACATGAGCTTGCAACACCTGTTCCGCTATCCCACATGACGAACATGCACCGCTCGAAACGAAAAAACTGGAGCGACACGCCCGCCTATCGCTGGTCGATGGTCATTTTGGGTTGGGCGCTGATCGTTGCAGCGCCACTTGTCAGCTGGCTTCCAGGACCAGGCGGACTATTGCTGTTTATCATCGGGCTCGGCGTAATCCTCAAACATTCCCGCTGGGCAAAGAAGCGATATTCGCGGCTTTCAAAGCAACATCCCGAATATGCCCGCTGGGCAAATTGGGCACTGCGGCGCCACAAGGTCAAAGGCCGCCCTCCCTTCCCGAACGTTAAAGGCGATTTTCTGAACCTATTCCGCCGCGACGACATCGACATGAAAATGCCCTGACCTGTGTTGACTTTTCACCTCCCTAACCGTATCGGCCACAGCAACAGAAACGGTCGCTGGACAGATTCGGCGGCCATCTTCATTTCAAGACGCAAAAAATTTAAGGATTACAGTCATGAAGCGCACTTTTCAGCCGAGCAATCTCGTGCGTGCCCGTCGCCACGGTTTTCGTCTCCGTATGTCGACCGCTGCAGGCCGCAACATCCTGAACGCGCGCCGCGCACGCGGCCGCAAGAAGCTGTCAGCTTAATCGCACAGCAGGCGAACCGCGACATGCGCGGTTATAGCGTCATCAAAAAAAGGCCAGATTTCTTGGCCGCCAACCGGGGGAAGCGATATGCAACTCCCGGTTTTGTTTTGCTTGTGAAAGACAGGCAAGATGAAAGCGCCGATATTAGGCTTGGCATTACCATCACCAAAAAAGTGGGTAACGCCGTCGTCCGCAACCGCATGCGCCGCCGTTTCCGTGCCTTGGCGCAGGAGATGCTCGGACAAAAAGGCAAATGTGGCGCCGATCACATTCTGATTGGTCGCGATAGCGGTATTGAACGGGATTTCAGCGAATTGCGGGCGGACATGGCCAAAGCTTTAGACAAATTATGTCAGCAAAACCGCAGCGCGGAGCCTGCCGAAGCACGCCAAGACAAAAAGCGCCCTTCGACAGAATCAGGGCCGCGATAAAGATGATCGCAAAGCTCCTCATCCTTGTTGCAAGGGCTTGGCAAATAGGCCCGTCGCGCATTTTGCCGCCGACATGCAGGTTTAGCCCAAGCTGTTCGGCCTATGCGATTGGGGCGCTCCAGAAATATGGCGCATTTAAGGGTGGCTGGCTGGCCATCAAACGGCTATTGCGCTGCCAACCTTGGGGTGGGCACGGATATGACCCTGTGCCATGACGCCCAACTGACTGTTTAATGGGGATTTGTAGACGTGGACGATAAACGCAACTTGGTTTTTGCTGTATTGCTGACGGGCCTCATCCTGTTCGGTTGGCCCTATGTCGCAAGCTATTTCTTGCCAACCCCCGCCCCAGTGACCAGCACAGCGAAGTCTGCGGCAACGCCTGCAGGTGCCGCGACATCCGATGTGTCTGTCGAAGCTGCCCCCGCGAAGGTGGAATCCCTAGCCTTAGGGACAGCGCTCCAGTCGTCAGCACGTGTCCTTGTGGAAACACCTAAGCTGAAAGGTTCAATCAACCTTGAGGGCGCAAAGATCGATGACCTCCTGCTGCTTGCCCACCGCACTGAGCTCGCCAAGGATTCGGCGCCCGTACGCCTCTTTGCCCCATCCGGTACCAAAGATGCGTATTTCGCACGCTTTGGTTGGGCGGGTACGGGCATCATCGCGCCCGATGACAAAACCGTCTGGACGCCAAGCAGCAACAAGCTGACGCCTTCAACCCCCGTCACATTAAGCTGGACCAACCCGCAAAACCAAAAGTTCGAGATCGCTTTGTCGATTGACGAAAACTACATGATCACCGCGAAGCAGCGCTTTACCAATGGCGGAACTGCGCCGGTGCAGATCGCAAATTTTGCATTACTTAGCCGCACCGGAAAGCCTGCCGACTCGACAGCAGGCGGCTCCATCTTTACGCATATTCATATCGGCCCAATGGGCGTATTTGATAACAAACCCAATTATGATTGGGGCTATGTCGATGTTGCCGAAAACAAGGGCGAAACGTCGTTCAACAGCACCGGAGGCTGGCTTGGCTTCACCGACAAATATTGGCTGGGTGCGCTCATTCCCGACCAGAAAACAGCTGTGTCGGCAAAGTTCCGTGCCAGCGGTGATGTCTATCAAGCGCAAGTTATACCCACGCGCTATACCAATGTCGCTGCTGGTGCCGCGTTGGAGACCAATTCGCGTCTTTTCGCCGGCGCAAAGGAAATGGCTGTTCTGGATAGCTATTCAAAGAAACTGGGTATCCCTTATCTAGATTACGCTATCGATTGGGGATGGTTCTGGTTCATCGCCATTCCGTTCTTCTGGATACTCCACTGGCTGTTTGGCGTGTTCGGCAATTTTGGCCTCGCCATTATCGGCCTGACCGTCATTGTGCGCGGCTTCATGTATCCCGTCGCGCAGAAGCAATTTGCGTCGATGGCGCAGATGCGTGCTGTCCAGCCGAAGCTAAAAGCCCTTCAAGAGCGTTGGAAAGACGATAAGCCGCGCCTGCAGCAAGAGATGATGAAGCTGTACAAGGAAGAGAAGGTTAACCCGTTGGCGGGCTGCCTTCCGGTCGTGCTGCAGATCCCAATTTTCTTCGCGCTCTACAAGATTTTGCTGCTGTCGATTGAAATGCGTCACCAGCCTTTCGTCTTGTGGCTGAAGGATTTGTCAGCGCCAGATCCGCTAACACCGATCAACCTGTTCGGGTTGCTGCCTTTCGACCCGCCATCCTTCATCGCCATCGGTGTATTGCCAATCTTGTTGGGGGTCACGATGTGGTTGATGCAGCGGCTTAACCCGCAACCCATGGACGAAGTGCAAAAGCAGGTATTTGCGGTAATGCCATGGTTCCTGATGTTCATCATGGCACCGTTCGCCGCTGGTCTTCAACTGTATTGGGTGATGTCAAACCTGGTATCGATTGCGCAGCAAAAATGGCTGTATTCGCGGCATCCCGTATTGCGGGAGCAAATGGCGCGTGATGCCGAAGAAAAAGCCAAGGCAAAGGCGAATGCAAAGGCGTGACCGAAACGACGACCAAAATCTTTTCAGGGCCCATAAGCTTCCTGAAATCCGCGCCTAAACTTGAATTTCTGCCCGAACCAACGGTGCCGGAAATCGCGTTTGCTGGCCGGTCAAATGTCGGCAAGTCGAGCCTGATCAACGCGCTTGTCAACCGCAACAATCTCGCGCGTGCGTCGAATACGCCGGGTCGCACGCAGGAGCTTAACTTCTTTGATGTGGGCGACCCTGCGGTGTTTCGCATCGTGGACATGCCGGGCTATGGCTATGCCAAGGCGCCGATCAAGACCGTGCAGCAGTGGCGGTATTTGATTAACGATTATTTGCGCGGCCGCGTGGTGTTGAAACGCGTGTTCGTTCTCATCGACAGTCGCCACGGCATTAAAGAGGTCGACCACGACATCATGTCGATGCTCGATAAAGCGGCAATAAGCTACCGCATCGTGCTGACCAAAACTGACAAGATCAAAGCCAGCGACCTTGCGGATGTCGAAACCGATACGATGACAAAGCTGCGCAAGCATGTCGCCGCTTATCCTGACCTGTCGGTGACCTCAGCCGAAAAGCGCGGCGGTATTGAAGAACTGCGCGCGGCGGTATTGGAAGCTGTGGCATCTTAGATAAAGTGCATAAATTTTGCTTTTCTGCCCCCTCGACAGAAAAGCAAACAGCGACCATGTAAGGTCGCATGACCTTGAAACTGATCATTGGAAACAAAGCCTATTCAAGCTGGTCGCTGCGCGGTTGGCTTGCGGCTAAGCAATCTGGCCTGCATTTTGAAGAGGTCATCGTGCCTTTGTTTGCGCCGGACTGGGAACAACGCCAGCGTCAGGCAGACCTTGCGCCATCGTCGGGCAAGGTTCCAATCTTGTGGGATGGAGAGGCGGTGGTCTGGGACAGCCTCGCGATAATCGATTATTTCGCCGACAAGGTCGGGCGTGACCGTTATTGGCCCAAGGACGCTGTCGCGCGCGGCATGGCGCGGTCCATGGCGGCGGAAATGCATTCGGGCTACATGTCGTTGCGCCGCGAATGCCCGATGAACACGCGCAAGACCTTCACCGAGGTAACGCTGTCCGAAGAAACCCGCGCCGACGCAATCCGCATATTACAAACATGGGCGGAGGCACGATCGCGCTTTGGCAAGGATGGGCCTTATCTGTTCGGCACCTTCAGCGCCGCAGACATTATGCTTGCGCCTGTTGTAACCCGGTTTGTGACCTATGGCTTCAACCTACCCGGCTTTGCGCAAGCTTATGCTGAAGCCATCATGACGCATCCATGGATGGAACAATGGTATGCCGCCGCGGCCGAAGAGCCGTGGACGATAGAACGCATCGAACGCGCCTTTACATAGTTGCGTTTAGCCGCATTGCGCGCGGTGCAGCAGCTTCTGATCAGCGAGCACCAGCGCCATCATCGCCTCGACCACGGGCGTACCCCTGATGCCTACGCAAGGGTCATGGCGGCCCTTGGTGACAATGTCCGTGGCATCGCCATCACGCGTCACCGTTTCAACTGGCGTGAGGATGGACGACGTTGGTTTGAATGCAACACGAACCAACACAGCTTGCCCCGTTGAAATACCGCCCGCGATACCGCCTGCGTTATTCGCCATAAACTCCGGATGGTTCGACCCTTCAGCTGCAGGGCGCATCCGGTCCGCATTTTCCTCACCGCGCAAACGTGCTGCCCCAAAGCCGGCGCCGATCTCGACGCCCTTTACGGCGTTGATGCTCATCATCGCAGATGCAAGCTCACTATCAAGCTTTGCATATAAAGGCGCGCCCCAACCGGGGGGAACGCCCGTGGCAACGCATTCGATAACCGCGCCAAGCGAGGAGCCAGACTTGCGTGCCTCATCCACCAATTTTTCCCAGCGACCAGCCGCGGCTTCATCTGGGCAAAAGAAGGGGTTTTTACCAATTTGCGATGCTTCAAAATTGTCGCGATTAATCGCATCGCCACCGATTTCGGCGACATAGGCCATGATTTCCACATCCGGTATGACGGCACGCGCCACTGCGCCCGCCGCCACGCGCGCGGCGGTTTCGCGCGCGCTTGACCGGCCACCGCCGCGATAATCGCGAAAGCCGTATTTAGCATCATAGCTGTAATCCGCATGTCCTGGGCGATAGGCCTTGGCGACGTCGGAATAATCCTTTGACCTTTGGTCAACATTTTCGATCATCAGCGAAATCGGCGTACCTGTGGTGCGGCCTTCAAACACGCCGGATAATATGCGCACGGCATCCGGTTCCTGCCGCTGTGTGGTAAAGCGCGACGTGCCGGGGCGGCGCTTGTCTAGAAATGGCTGTATATCAGCCTCGGACAATGCAAGACCCGGAGGGCACCCGTCCACCAAAGCGCCAAGCGCGGGGCCATGCGACTCACCCCATGTCGAAAAACGGAACACGCGGCCAAAAGTGTTAAAGCTCATCTACTGTTCCCGTTTTCTTCATATACACTGAAAGTTACACCCCCGCGAGCATTAGGATACCGCGATATCAGGAGCATCCTCCTGCTTCATGCCAACGGTGTGATAGCCTGCGTCAACATGGTGGATTTCGCCGGTAACGCCTGCCGCAAGGTCGGACAGAAAGTACAGCGCAGATGACCCAACGTCATCGATCGTCACATTGCGGCGCAGCGGCGTGTTCAGCTCGTTCCATTTCAGGATGTAGCGGAAATCCCCAATGCCAGACGCCGCGAGCGTCTTGATTGGACCAGCGGAGATCGCGTTGACGCGAATACCCTGCGGGCCGACGTCATTGGCCAGATATTTGACTGACGTTTCCAGCGCTGCCTTTGCCACGCCCATGACGTTATAATGCGGCATGACCTTTTCAGCGCCATAATAACTGAGCGTCAGCAGCGAACCACCGCCTTCGCCAGTTTCGGGATCAAGCGGCTTCATCATTGCGGCAGCGCGCTGGGCAACGGCGGTGAAGCTGTAGACGCTGATATTCATGGTCATCAGGAAGTCCTCAAGGCCAACCTCATAATATTTGCCGCGCAGCGCCTCTTTATTGGTGAAGCCAATCGCGTGCACCACAAAATCGATGGTTGGCCATTTGTCGGCGAGCGTTTCAAACGCGCGGTCGAGATTGGCCATGTCGGCCACATCGCAATCAATCAGGAAATCGCAACCCAGCTGCGCCGCCAATGGCCGCACCCGCTTTTCCATGACTTCGCCTTGATAGCTAAAGGCCAATTCGGCACCTTCTGCGTGCAAGCGCTTCGCGATACCCCATGCAAGCGACTTGTCATTGGCAAGCCCCATAATCAGCCCGCGTTTACCAGCCATCAATCCGGTCATAATATCCTCATTCGTCAGGTTAAATCTCTGGCGCATCCTTTAGTCCATTTTCATGCGCGTTGGCCAGCGCCGCGTTCAACTGCGCGCCAGTCACCATTCCAAGTCCTATGAGATAAAAGAAAATCAGCGCGACCATAACCCCGGCCAAGCTGCCATATGTAAGGTCGTAGTTGCTGACGCTGGATAGAAATAGAGGTAATAAGGCGGTCAGTCCAAGCCACCAAATACTGACCAAGGCTGGCCCCGGCCATTTTGGAAAGTCGGGGGACCGATATTTGGAGGGCGTTAGACTTACAAAAATTACGTAAATTGCCGCGAATAATGCAATGAAGGGAATGATGCGCCCCCACGCAAAATAGCTTGAAACAGTCTGCGCCTCAGGAATGAAGCGATACACAAAATCCTCAGCCGCGGTCACGAGAACCTGCGCCGAAAATGCAATCATCGCGAGCACGACCGACGCGATAATCGCCCCAAGCGATCCCAAGCGATAATGCCAAAATGCGCGGCTTGGCGTTGCTCCGTAGGAGCGATACAAAACGTCGCGGAAGGTCTCGATAAGGCTCGCTGCGGTCCAAAGGCTGACGGCGGCGCTCAACCACAATAATGGCCCAGAGCGGGCTTTCATGGCCGCTTCGATCGGTTCGTGTAAGGCAACTGACACACTTTGCGGTACCGTCTTGAAAAATCCTGCGATAAGCGCAAGGCCCGACTCAGTCTGTCCGAAAGCGCCTGCGATGGCCGCCGCGACAATGCAAAATGCAAACAGCGACACCAACGAGAGATACGCAAAATTGCCTGCGTGAATGAACCCATCGCTATACACACCGACGCCCACACGCTTGACCACTTCAATGACCTGACGCGGACGGCCAAGGCGCGCGAACCATTTGGCTTCGCTTTCATCGGCGTGTTTTGCCGCCGGAAGATGCGCGCGCGCCTCCGGTGACAAAGGCGAAATTTCAGACACCCATATTCTCCCGGACAGAACTGTCCGAAAGAACACCGCTCAGCCGTTCCAGTTCCGCAGGATCGGTCGGCAAATGGATCATCAACGTCACCAACTGATCACCCCGCGCGCCGGTCTTGGCTGTGAAACCACGCCCCTTGATACGCAACACCGCGCCGGAATTGGTACCCGGTGGAACGGTAAGCATCACTGCGCCGTCAACGGTTGGCACCTTAACCTTGCTGCCTACCACCGCCTCTTTCAGCGAAATCGGAAGGTCAATGCGGATGTTATCGCCGTCGCGGACCAGATCCGGATGTTTGCCTAGCTTGAGCGTTACCATCGCATCGCCATTACCACCGGGGCCGGCTTGCCCGCGGCCGGGGATGCGGATTTGCTGTCCGGCAACTATGCCGGCGGGCAGTTTGAACTCCACCGTCTTCCCATCGCCCAGCAGGATGCGCTGTGGTGCAAGCGTTGCAGCGTCTGTGAACGATACCAGATGTTCGTAGGCAATATTTGCGCCTTTCGGCGGTGGAGCCTGTTGCGGGCGTTGTCCGGGACCGCCGCCGGGGCGTGCCCCGCCGCCACCAAACAGGCCATCGAAAATATCGCCCAAGTCAATTCCGCCGCTGCCAAAGTCGAAATTGCCACCATTTGGGCCGCCTTGGCTGTAGCCGCCGCCGCCGCCAAACGGATTGCCGGCAAAACGTGGCTGTCCATTTTCGTCAATTTCACCGCGATCATATTGGCCGCGTTTTTTGGCATCGGACAAAAGGTCATAGGCTTGCGTGACTTCGCTAAACCGATCCGACGCTTTCGGATTGTCCTTGTTCTTGTCGGGGTGCAATTCCTTTGCCAGCTTGCGATAGGCGATCTTAATCGCCTTTTCGTCCGCCCCTTTGGACACGCCTAATATGGAATAAGGATCTGCCATTCTTGTCCCTGTTACTCAAACTATCCGTCTTACATTGGTATTACAGTGCCGGGAGTCAACTTGGAACCGCTGCATTTTCGGGTTTTTCACCCTTTAACTGGCGTAGCAGAAGATAGAGCAGCAAGCCAATCGGCCCTGCCATCAGGGTAAAGAACAATATCGGTATCTGAAACCAACGGGATACTTTGTGCCTATCCGCATTGCGCGAAATCCAGGTGCCGACAAACAGGTCAAAGGCCAGATAATGAATCCAGCCGATGGTCGCACCGCCGGGGGAATCAAAAAGCGCCATAACGCCTGCCAAGCTGCTGAAATCTGCCGCCGGACGACCAGTTGGTCCACCATCCGAAATTACGCCTGCCATCAACGGAATGATAAGGCCCGCATATAGGCATGCGAGCAAGACCGAGCCTGCAAAAAATACAAATGGCACTACAATTTCGCGCTTCGGCACGAACGCCAAGGCCAACCAACCAAGCAAAGCCCATGCGTTGGCTAGGCCGAATATCATTTCCCAGTTCATTTTATTGTCTAGCCCCTTTTAACCGGCATCAGTCTAGCCTATTGATCAGCGATGGAAAGACCCGATCCCTTTAGCCTGTTCGACGCATGGTTTGCCGAAGCGCGAACCACCGAACTAAATGACTCCAACGCGATGGCATTGGCGACCACGGGCGCCGATGGCCAGCCTTCGGTCCGCATGGTGTTGTTGAAGGGGCATGGCCGCGACCTCGGCACGCATGGCGGGTTCGTTTTCTACACGAACTTCGAAAGCCGCAAGGCGATGCAATTGTCCGACAATGGGCATGTTGCCTTGCTGTTTCACTGGAAATCGCTTCGCCGGCAAATTCGTATTGAAGGCGCGGCCAATCCGGTCGACGACGCGACAGCCGACGCATATTTTGCAACGCGTTCACGCAATTCGCAGCTTGGCGCATGGGCATCAGACCAGTCCCGCCCCCTTGCAGACCGCGCGACCTTTGAAGCGCGTTTCGCCGAAGTGGAAGCCCGCTTTGATGGTCAGGACATTCCGCGCCCGCCGCATTGGTCCGGCTGGATGGTGAACCCGGAACGGATCGAATTCTGGCAAGACCGGGAATTTCGCCTGCACGAACGCTGGCTATATGAACGCGACGGCGACGGCTGGACAACCGGCATGCTGTTTCCGTGACGGATACACCATGAGCCTTGCCCATAACCATCATCACCATGCCCATGGTGACCTGACGAAAAAGGCAGCGATTGCCAGCGTCAGTATGGCCCTGTTCCTGCTGGCACTTAAAATCTTTGCAGCTGCCGAAACAGGCTCGGTTGCCTTATTGGGGTCGCTGGCAGATACAGCTTTTGATGTTCTGGCGTCATTGCTTACGTTATTTAGCGTTCGCTACGCCGCGATGCCAGCCGATGACGACCACCGCTTCGGCCATGGCAAGGCGGAGGCCTTGTCTGCATTGCTTCAGGTCATATTGGTAACGGTATCGGCCATTCTCATTGCATGGCGCGCCATTGTGCGGTTTGGTGATCAAGCACCAACTGACCATCCAGAATATGGCATCGGCGTCTCCATCATCGCGATTATCACGACCTTGGGCTTACTTGCCTATCAACGCTATGTGGTCCTTAAAACCGGCTCTGTCGCCATTCAGGCGGACCATGTGCATTATCAAAGCGATCTGTTGCTCAATATAGCAGTGATCATCGCAATTATACTCGACACTATGCTGAATGTACGCGGGGCCGACCCGCTATTTGGTTTGGCGATTGCGGCATGGTTGCTGTGGGGTGCTTACCGCGCGGCAGGCCTAGCACTTGACCAATTGCTCGACCGCGAATGGCCGCAGGAAAAACGGCAACGGTTTATTGAGGTCGCGCTTCGCCATCCCGAATTGCGGGGTATTCACGACATGCGGACCCGTTCAAGCGGCGTGCATGATTTCTGCCAGTTCCATGTGTGGGTCGACCCGAACATGACCGTAGAAGCTGCGCACCAAATCATGGATGAAGTTGAGCAAGCATTGATGGACGAATTCCCCGGCGTGGAGGTGCTCATTCACCCCGATCCCGAAGGTCACAAAGACGAAATGGGATATTTGCCTTCGGAAACTATCGAGCATCATGACCATCCGCATGGCTGACCTGCCTTATTTTCACGTCGATGCCTTTGCAGACCGGCCCTTCACCGGCAATCAGGCCGCAGTCATGCCGCTTGCACAATGGCTTGATGACGATGTGCTTCAGGCGATTGCCGAGGAGAATAACTTCGCCGAGACCGCATTTTACGTACCGGATCAAACTGGCGCAGCGGATTATGAACTACGCTGGTTTACGCCTGAGGTAGAAATTCGCCTGTGCGGCCACGCAACATTGGCAAGCGGGCATATCATCCTAAGCCAAAACCCTGCCCTTGACGGCGTGACCCTGCGCACACGCAAGGCAGGCATATTGGAGGTGCGGCGCGAAGGTGATGGATATGCCGTGGCGTTACCCGCCATTCCGACCGAGCAGGTAAACAATCCCGAAATGATGGCAGCGATGGGCGGCAAGCCCTTGTCGATGCGCAGCAACCCCGACAGCTACAATATGTTCGTATATGCCACGGCAGCGGAAATACTGGCACTCAAACCCGATATGAAGGCACTCGCGACGCTCGGCGATGATAGCTTTACCGCCACGGCGCGCGGAGAAGATACCGACATCGTCAGCAGAGTCTTCGTCCCGGGTGCAGGTGTTGATGAAGATAGCGTCACGGGCAGCGCGCATGCCGTCATTGCGCCTTATTGGGCGTCGGTGCTCGGCCGCGACCATTTCACCGCGTATCAGGCTTCGGCGCGCGGTGGATATTTGGGCTGCCAATTAGAGGGCGACAGAGTTTGGTTGTCAGGCCATTGTTTTACGGTAGTAAAGGGTATGTTCAGCTTGCGCTGACCATCAACGACATTCTATTGTTTAAAGGATCATTCATGCTGAAGTCATTAGCCGTTTTGTCGGCACTCCTGCTTTCACCCGCCGTAATGGCGCAAGATGCCCCACCGCCCCCGCCAAGCGGCGGCACGCCACAACCAGAACAGATTGTGGCATTCATGGACGCCAACAAGGACGGCTTCATCGCAAAAGACGAAGCACAAGGGCCATTGGTTCAGTATTTCGCAATTATCGACGCGGACAAAGACGACAAGATTTCTTTGGAAGAATTAAAAACCGCCATGGCCGCAATGCGTCCGCCAGAGCCTTCGCAATAACAGCATCATAAATGCGTAAGACGCGCGGGACGCCATATGGCCTCCCGCGCGTTTCTATTTTAGGCAACGGTAGCCTTGCGGATAACGCCTGGGTTCGCAGGCGGCTCACCCTTTGGCAAAGCATCAACATGCTCCATGCCGCTTATCACTTGGCCCCATACTGTGTACTGACGGTCCAAAAAGCTTGCATCGTCAAAGCAGATGAAAAACTGGCTGTTGGCGGTGTTCGGATCATTCGTCCGCGCCATGGAGCATACGCCGCGCACATGTGGCTCAGCATTGAATTCCTGCTTCAGATTGGGCTTGGATGATCCGCCCATGCCCGTGCCATTGGGGCAACCGCCCTGCGCCATAAAACCAGGAATAACGCGGTGGAACTTCACACCGTCATAAAAACCTTCGCCGGCAAGTTCCGTGATGCGGGCAACATGATTTGGTGCCAAATCAGGACGCAGCTTGATGACAACGTCGCCGCTGTCGAGTGAAAGGGTAAGTGTTTCATCGGCCATTTTGATGTTCCTTCAGGCATGGGAAATAGATGACGGTTGCCCTAGTGGATGCATCGCATCGGTGCAAAGCCAAAATCATTGCATTTTGACGCTGCCTGCGTAGGAGGGGCCATTGTTTACATCATGGTTCCAAATTGAAAATCGGGAGGCCCGCACATGACCAGCGACATCGCCAGCCCGATCATCATCGACACCGAAATTGTTGAAACTCTGGATGAGGACAACCGCCTCACCCGCGACTATGTCGACCGCGTTCTCGATGCTGTTGAAGATGGAAATCTGAACGAAGTTCGCCGGTTGGTGGAGCCACTCCACGAAGCCGACATTGCCGACCTTCTCGAACTGACGCCATCCGAAAGGCGCGGCGAACTCGCCATAAGCCTTGGCGACTTGATGAGCGCCGAAGTACTGGCCGAGGTCAATGATTATGTCCGTGAGGATATTATTGATGCTCTGCCCGCCGCACAGGTTGCAGGGCTCGCAGGGCAACTGGATTCCGATGATGCTGTTGCGATTATCGAGGATATGGAGGCTGAGGACCAGCAAGCGGTGCTTGCCGAACTGGACCCAGAAGACCGCGCGGTCATTGAAGACGCGCTTTCATATCCCGACGAATCGGCTGGTCGAATCATGCAGCGCGAATTGGTGGCGGTGCCCGAGCATATGACTGTTGGTCAGCTAATCGATTATCTGCGTGATCATCAGGATCTGACCACCGAATTCTGGGAAGTCTTCGTCGTCGACCCGCAGCATAAACCCGTTGGCACATGCAAGCTAAGTTGGATCATGCGCAGTGAGCGCAAAGTTCCGGTCAGCGACATCATGATGCACGAGCAGACACTGATCCCCGTAGACATGGATCAGGAAGAAGTCGCCTTACGCTTCCAGAAATATGCCCTCATTTCAGCCGCCGTTGTCGATGCTTCTGGCAGGTTGGTCGGGGTTATCACCGCCGATGATATCGTCCACATCATTCAGGAAGAAGCGGACGAAGATATTCTGCGCCTGTCCGGCGCTGGCGATGGCGATATCAACGAGCCGATAGCCGATAGTTACAAAGCGCGCGTGCGGTGGTTGATCGCAAATCTGGGGACCGCCTTGGTTGCATCAAGCGTGATTAGCTTCTTCGGTGCCGCCATCGAACACATGGTCGCACTCGCCGTGCTGATGCCCATCGTTGCCGGCGTTGGCGGCAATGCCGGTACGCAGACTTTGGCCGTTACGGTCCGTGCGATTGCGACGAACCAACTGACCGATTCGAATACCCGCCGCGCGATCAAGCGCGAAATGGCCATTGCGTTCATGAACGGCGCAACAATAGCTGCGCTTGCAGGGATTGGCGTGACGTTGTGGTTTCAGAATTTTCATCTGGGCTTCGTCATTGCAGCGGCCATGCAGTGTAACATCCTGCTCGCCGGATTTGCCGGGGTTTTCATTCCGGTAATGCTCGATAGATTCGACCAAGACCCCGCCGTTGCCAGTTCTGTTTTCGTAACGATGATCACGGACTCAATGGGCTTCCTCATTTTTCTTAGCCTTGCGGTATTCAGCGGCCTTGTCGGTTAAACACGCGGTTCCCAGATACAACCTATGCCACTGAACATGACCAAAATAGCCTTTGGCGCAGAAAGCCCAAAGCATTTGCGTGAACGCCTTGCGGCTTATGCCCAAGACGGCGAGGTGCGCATAACCACCCGCTACTTGCCCAAACGCGTCGGCGAAATGGCGGGCGGATCATTATACTGGATTCACACGCATACGATCATCGGTAGAAGCCCGATTATTGGATTTATGGAAAATGGCGCTGGTCGGCATTGGATCCGCATTGAACCGCGCCTTATTGCCGTCCGCTCAACACCCAAGCGCGCGCATCAGGGCTGGCGCTATCTTGAAGAAGCCAATGCGCCGCCCGATCTTGATTCCATCGAAACCGATGGCCGCGACGAGATGTCGCCAAAGATGCTGAATGAGTTAATGAAAATGGGGCTGGTCTAGGGTCAGGACCCTAAGCCGCTGGGCGCTTGGTCAGTACCTTGTTAATCACATCGGCAAATGTCTCGGCGCTTTGCGCACCGGGCACCATATATTTCTGATCAAAAATGATTGCGGGAACGCCAGTGATATTCTGGTCAGTCCAATGCTCCATTTCCGCCCGCACGGTTTCGGTAAGTGCAGCATCATTGATCCATGCCAAAGCCACGGCGCGGTCCATACCCTGCGCCTCGGCAATATCGCACAAGACTTCGGTGTCGCTCACATCGCGGCGGTCCTGAAAATAGGCTGTGAACAAAGCCATTTTCAGCGCAGTTTGTGCGCGCCATCCGCGTTCGCTGCCAAAGATGGTCAGCAATTTATGCGCGTTGAACGTATTGTAAATGCGCATGCCTTCGCCATAATTGAACGCAAAACCGACGCTATCACCAATGTCGGATAGCCTTTGCCGGTTAGCGCGGCTTTGTTCGGGCGTGCTGCCATATTTGCGCGCGATATGCTCTGCGGTATCTTCGCCTTCTGGCGGCATGTGGGGGTTCAGTTGAAACGGGTGCCAGTGCGTTTCGGCGGCAATGTCTTGGCCAACAAGCGTGAGAGCCTGCTCAACTTGCTTCAGGCCAATGATGCACCATGGGCATACCACGTCCGACACAATATCGATGCGCAGCGGAACGGCAGCGGCCATTACTGATTTACCCAATGGCGCAACAGGCTGTGCGCAATGGCGAAGGGCGGCGGCGCGTTAAAGCGACGGTCGGTGTCACCTGCCAAAGCAGCCATGGCTTCATCCTTGGTCACCCACATCGCATCTTCAATCTCGTCCGTGTCGAGCGTGAGTTCATCCCCAAGCGCATCGGCCGTGCACGCAATCATCAATTGCGATCCGCCAAAGGGCCATGGCTGGCTGGTGATGTAACGGACTGCACCGCAAGTGACCCCCGCTTCCTCATGTATTTCGCGGCGGACCGCCTCTTCAATGCATTCACCGGGCTCCAGAAAGCCAGCGAGCGCAGAATAATTGCCCGGCGGGAAACGCGACTGCCGCCCGACCAATGCCTTGCCTTCAAATTCAGCCAGCATGATGACGACAGGGTCAGTGCGCGGGAAATGTTCCTTTTGGCAATTGCCGCATTTCCGGCCCCAGCCGGCGCGGAACAATATTGTCGCCTCGCCGCAGCGTCCGCAGAAACGATGCCCATTATGCCATTCAATAAGGCTGCGTGCAGTGCCGTAAATCGCAGCGTCTTCGGCTGGCAGCATTGACAATGCGCGCCAAATGGCAGGTGAACGAAACGCATCACCCGTAGCATCCGCAACGGCCACAAAATGTGGTTTGCCGTCAGCAAGGCCAAGCAGGATCAGTTCTTCCGAACCCTCAAGCTCGGCAAAAGAATGCCAGTGCAGGCCACCTGCATCGCTGACCCTTGGATCAAGCCCATCAAGTCCCAGCACCCGCGCACGCAAGTCACCCAGCAGCGCGCCATAAGCTTCTGCATCATTGCGGACACGATCGGCGCGATCGAGCGGCGAGCCCGTAAAACCAGGAGCCATCATCGGATTAGGCTGGCCGACCTAGGTCTTGAAGGACCCATTTGGCAAAGTTTTCGCTAAACGGGTAGACGTTGCTTGGCATATATTGCGCCATCAAGACCGCGCGCACTTTGCGTTTTGGATCAACAAAGGCCACCGTCCCGGCAGCGCCGCCCCAGCCATACACGCCATCATTAGCGCCCTTGCCCACCCTGCCGCCAGCACCAAAGCCAGCGCCATCGGCAAAAGTACCGGTGGTAGAAACAGCAGCCGGCAACAAGTCGGACATAGCCAGCTTTGCTGTTGCGGTCGACATGATGCGCACACCGTCAAGCTCGCCATAATTGGCAAGCATGTTGAGGAAGCGATCATAATCGCGCGCCGAAGTAACAAGGCCAGCGCCGCCAAAGGCGAAAGCTGGCTTGTCGAGGTAAATGCTCGTGGCTGCAGGATCGATTGGGAAAAGCATACCATTCACGGGCGCATAGTTCGACACAAAGCGTTTGGTTTCCGACGCTGGAACCTGAAAATAACTGCTGTTCATTTTGAGTGGTTCAAAGATGCGGGTCTTCAGGAACGCCTCAAAATCCATTCCGCTTGCGACCTCAATTACGCGGCCAAGCAGATCGAGCGAGATCGAATAGCTCCACTTTGTGCCCGGTTCTGCGATTAAGGGCAGCTTCGCCAAACGTTCGGAGAATGTTTTAATGTCGGGTGTCGGTTTACTCGCTGGCTGACCAGGAATGGGGAAGCGACTTATGATTCCGGGGGTAATGCCGTTATCGAGATAGGCCTGAAGCAATGGTCCCTTGGTGACGATCGAATATCCAAGGCCAGCTGTGTGCGTCAGCAGGTGGCGGACAGTAATCTGGGTCTTTGCGGGAACTGCATCCAAACTTTTTTCAGGGTCTGTAAGAACCGTCATATTGGCAAATTCTGGCAAGAAATCGGCAATTGGTTGGTCTAGCTTCATCTTGCCTTCGCCGACCAAAATCATCGCGGCCATGCCCGTGATTGGCTTGGTCATTGAGTAAACGCGCCACAAGCTATCAATATCAACAGGTGTTTTCTCACCCAACCCTTGCGTTCCTACAGCGATCAAATCCGGCATTCCGGTTGCGCGGCCGATGGTGGCGAGAATACCTGGGAGCTTACCCGAAGAGACATAGCTTTCAAACTGTGTCCGGATAGTAGGATATAGATCGGCCGTACCTGCCCAAAGGCGCGCAGGCGCAAATGCGCCGAAAGCGCCAGCCGCTGCCAGTTGACCACCCCACGATAAAAACCCGCGCCGGCCAATCATTGCCTGACCACTATCTTGCACGCTCATATTCTCTCTCCTGCGTTCATTGCCGCTTCTGTTGCTTTTCTGAATACGGTTGGCAGGCCAGCCTTGTCGAGCGATTTTAACGGCCACCATTCGCCCTCACCTGGGTCAGCGGCCCCTGCTGGCCATGCCGTAACGGCAATATCGAGAAGAAGCGAAAAATGGGTAAAAACATGCGACACTTGCACCGGCAATCGCCGCCATGCCGCCGGCGCAGGAGGCGCGGAATGGCCATCCAAACGCGCTGTCCATTGATCGTCAGGCAGTGCGCGCATGCCCGCGAGCAGTCCCTTGTCATGCCGGCGCACCAGCCAAACATGGTTGTCTCGCTCGATCCAGTACACATTCCCTGCCCGTTGCGGCTTTGCGGCCTTGGGTGTTTTTGCAGGGTAAACTTCCGGATTGCCCAAACGCATGCCCTCGCAGGCAAAGGCAACGGGGCAAACGAGACAAGACGGCGCGCGCACCGAACACATGCCCGCGCCCAAATCCATCATGGCCTGCGCGAAGTCCCCTGCGCGGCCATCGGGCGTAATGCTATCGGTCGCTGCACGGATCAGCGGCTTCGACTGCGGCAATGGGGTGGAAATTGCAAATAACCGCGACACGACGCGTTCAACATTGGCATCAACGACCACTGCCCTTTGCCCGAACGCTATCGCGGCAATGGCGGCGGCGGTATAGGGGCCTACCCCGGGCAACTTTAGCAGCTCCGCCTCGGTTTCCGGCAAGCGACCTCCATGCTCCGTCACAACCACCCGCGCGCATTTGAGCAAATTGCGTGCACGGGCATAGTAACCAAGGCCTGCCCATGCCGCCATGACATCGGCGTCCTCTGCCGCAGCAAGTGCCGCAAAGCTCGGCCAGATGTGCGTGAACTTTTGGAAATAGGAACCTACCGCTGCAACTGTCGTTTGCTGCAGCATGATTTCCGACAGCCAGACATGATAGGGGTTGGCAAAACCCGCACCCGGCGGCGTGCGCCATGGGAGCGTGCGGGCATGCACGTCATAATGTGCCAGCAACTGCCGGGCGATATCCCCAGAATAATATTCGGATTGTTGGACGTCTGCCATTCAAAATGGCATGGATGAGGCAATGGATAAAGGCAAGTCAGCAACACCGCCAAAAGGCACCAAAAAGGCACTGACGCCCAAAACATTTCAGCGTCCGCGCGGTGGAGAGGCACGCGCCGTATCCGCGCTCATGCCCGATATTGGTCGTGCGGCATTTCGCCGGTTCGGTTTTGTGCAAAGCTCGGTCGTGAGCCGCTGGGATGAAATTGTTGGCGCGCGCTATGCCGCTGTATCGGCGCCAGAAACCATTCGTTTTCCGGTGGGCAAGAAATCCGATGGTACACTTGAACTGACCGTGGAAGGTGCCCACGCCACCATGATCCAGCATGTCCTTCCTGAAATCATGGACCGTGTGAACCGTTTTTTCGGTTATGGGGCGGTCGCTCGCGTCAAGGTTCGGCAAGGCCCCGTATCCAAACCGAAACCTCGGCAGCCATCACCTCCACCCATGCTGAAACCTGTACCCATGGAGCTCGGCGAATCCTTGCGTGAAATTGGCGACCCGGAGCTGTTTGCCGTTCTGGAAAGCCTTGCAAAAAGCCTTGCCAAAGGCGGCGAGTAATACCAGATGCGCAAGATAGTTTTTCAAGACTGAGGCTCACAGTTATGTTGCCGTTAAAAAAATACCTGGCTGCTGCTTTCATAAGCGTAACAGCAATCTCGGCGGGGCTGATCGCCGCGCCTACACCCAATAAATGGCTATCGACCGTCACGGTGACCGCCAACGGCGCCCATGTCCTCGGCAACCCCGCCGCACCGAATAAAGTGGTGGAATATCTCAGCTACACCTGCAGCCATTGTGCCGATTTTGAGGCCAATGAATCGCCTGCATTCAAGGCGCAATTTGTATCGACAGGCAAGGCCAGCCTTGAAATCCGCAACATGGTGCTAAACCCTGTCGACCTGACTGCCGCCGTGCTTGCGCGATGCGGCGGAAAGGGCAAGTTTTTTGGAAACCATAAGCAGCTCTTTTCCACGCAATCTGTATGGCTTGGCAAAACCAAAAATATCAGTGCAGCCACACAAGCAAAACTGAAGGCCCAAGATTTTTCTGGGTTCATGATTGGCACCTTTGATGAAATCGGTCTTGGTTCCATCATGCAACAGCGCGGGATCACGCCAGCACAAGCGAAGGCTTGCTTAGCGGATAAGGCTGCGTTCAATGCAGTCGTGGGCATGACTGACGCTGGAGCTAAGCTTGGTGTGCGCGGGACTCCGTCATTCCTAATCAACGGCGTTTTGCAAGATCATGTGCACAGCGCCGCCGAACTGGCGGCTCTCTTAAAATAAACCAACATCCCAGACTGAAGGATTTCCTATGCGCATTAAGACATTCATCATCACAACTGCTGCCGCATTTGCACTGGCAGCCTGCGGCAGCAGCGACACCGCAGGCCCGCCAAAGGGTGAACCAATTGCCAAGGTCGCGCCGCCCGCTGGCAAGGCGTGGATCGACGTGGTCTCCAAAACCGAATTTGGCGGCTATCAAATGGGCAACCCCAGCGCGAAATTGAAACTTATCGAATATGGCGCGATCAGCTGCCCGGGCTGTGCGCAATTCTCGGTGCAATCGACCGAAGAAATTCACAAAATCGTCAATGACGGCACGGTGTCGATGGAATATCGCCCGTTCCTCGTGCATGGCATTCAGGACATTCCTGGTTTCCTTCTGGCGCAATGCAGTGGCCCCGAGGCATTCTTCCCGCTTGTTGAGCAGCTATATGCTGAACAGCAAACCTGGCTCGGCAAACTCAGTACTGTGACGGAGGCAGATCAACAGGCGATGCAGAAAATGGCACCCGAGCAGATTGCAACCTTGCTTGGCACCAAGATGGGCCTGATCGAATTTGTGAAGTCACGCGGTATCAGCGAAGACCAAGCCAAATCATGCCTGTCGGATAAAGCTGCGATTGATAATCTCATCAAAATGACAGAGCGTGGCACCAAGGATGATGGCATATCGGGAACCCCTTCGTTCTTTTTGAACGGCGCGAAGCTTGACGGTGGTGCTTGGAACCAGATCAAGGGCAAGCTGGTCGAGGCCGGCGCACGCTAAATATGGCTCGGGGGGGGCATAACAGCACCACAACCGCAATGGAGACAGCCCGTTGCGGATAAAGAAGCTGAAACTCGTCGGCTTCAAAAGCTTTGTCGAGCCCGCCGAACTCAGGATTGAGAGCGGGCTCACGGGCATTGTCGGGCCCAATGGTTGCGGCAAATCCAACTTGCTTGAGGCCATTCGCTGGGTGATGGGGGAAAGCAGCGCCAAGTCAATGCGTGGCGCGGGCATGGAAGATGTGATCTTTGCCGGAACCGCGTCGCGTCCGCCGCGCGATTTCGCTGAAGTAACCATATTGGCCGAGCGCAGCGACGAAGGCGACGAGAACGATGCCGATGAAGAGTTAGAAGTCACCCGCCGGATCGAGCGCGGGGCAGGCTCCGCTTATCGATCAAACGGCCGCGATGTCCGCGCGAAGGATGTTGCGCTTATTTTTGCCGATGCTGCAACCGGCGCACATTCGCCCGCACTGGTGAGCCAAGGCCGCATTGGCGCAATCATCTCCGCCAAGCCGCAGGAACGCCGCCAAATGCTTGAGGAAGCGGCGGGCATCTCCGGCCTGCACGTGCGCCGGAAGGATGCCGAACAAAAGCTGCGCGCCGCCGAGGCCAATCTGACACGGCTGGCAACTATTCTGGCGGACATGGATGCGCGGGCCGGTCAATTGCGCCGTCAGGCCAAGCAAGCCGAACGCTATCGCACGCTGACCAAAGACATTCTTCAGGCCGAGGCCCGTTTAATCTTTGTGCGCTGGCGTGAGGCAAAAGCAGCGGCCGATATCGCCCGCGCTGAAGCAAATACTGCTTCCGGTGCCGTCGAAGACGCAGCGGTTGCGCAGCGCGTCCTGACGGACAAGCAGCAAGACGCGGTCCAGCAACTCGCCGACGCCCGCGCAGTCGCGATGGCTGCGCGCGATGCCGCCAACGACCTTTCAAACAGGCTTGTGCAGTTGACGGGCGAGCATGAACGGATAATCCAGCGCCAATCCGACCTAGCAGCTCAAGCGGCGCGCATGGCCGAAGATGGTGCGCGCGAAGGCAAGTTGACGCATGATGCGGCGGATGCGCTCACGCGGTTACAGGCGGAAAGCGTAACGCTTGCGGACCAGATTAAGGCGCAGGAGGAGGAACGCCCTGCGTTGCTGCGCACTGCGGAAAATGCGGAGCGGCAGGCGCGTGAAAGCGAGATTGCTTTGGCCAATGCGTCCGCCGAGCAAGCGCGCGCCGATGCCGAATTGCGCGTGGCAAATGCCGCGTTGGCGGCGGCATCAATGCGCGTACAACGGGCAGAGCAAGCCTGCGAGCGCGTGTGCGCAGAGCGCGACGCTTTGGGCGATGAGACCGCATATACCGCCGCCAAAAGTGACGCCAATGGCAGCGTCGAAGCATTGCAGAAGCAATTGCAGAATGACGTTGCTACACATGACGCCGCCGACGCTCGTCGGACCGAGTTGATATCTGCCCGCGACGTCGCCCAAATAGCCATCGCGAGCGCCAAGGCCGAACTTGCCGCGCTGTTGACCGAACAAAGCGCGCTGCAGCGGTCCTTGACCAAGGGCCAAGGCGACAAAGCCATTGACCGCATTTCGGTCAAGCCCGGCTATGAACGCGCTTTGGCTGCGGCGTTGGGCGACGATGCAGATGCAAGCATTGGCGGAGAAACGGGGCGCCGCTGGCTTGGCGGGACCGCACCCATGAGCAAGCTGGCCAATGATGCGCTGATCCAATTTGTGGATGCACCGCCAGAATTGGCCGCGCGGCTGTCGATGGTTCGTGTCGTGGAAACGGACGATGGCCAAGCGCTGGCCCCCGGCGAACGCGTGGTAACGTTGGCCGGAAAACTGCGGCGCTGGGATGGCTTTGCGACCGATGGTGATGGCGCGACCATCGCAGAGCAATTGGTCCGCGCCAACCGCCTTGCGGAACTCGATTTGCTCATCATACCTGCGCAAGGCGCACTGGATGCACAGGCGCAAAGCCTGTTGCAGATGACGGATAAAATTGAAGCTGCGCAGGACGCGGTCCGCTCGGCAGCGGCGGCGCGTGTGGCGACTGAAGGTCAGTTGCGGCAAGCACTGCGCGCCGTCGATCAAGCCGAAGATGCGTTGACGCGACTGAAATCTGCAAAGGCCGCCCTTGGCGACAGAATGGCCGCAGCCGAGCAAGATTTAGCCGAGGCGCAAGCGGAGCGCAAAGCAGCCGAGACAGCACGCAACGCCCTGCCCGACGGGTCGCATCATGCGGACCTCGTGCAAAGCCTCGCCACCGCGCATGAGGCAACCCGCGATTTAATGGCCCGCAATCAGGCAGACCTGTCCGCGCTGGAACAACGCATCGCGCAAAGCCGCGAACGGCGTGCCGTGACGATGGCCGAAATTCGCAGCTGGCAGGAACGCGCCGGCGAGGCCGAACGCCGGATTGCTGAAATGAACACACGCAGCGCGGATATCTTTACTGAGCAAGAGGCGATGGCGGGAAGGCCGGAAATCCTAGCGCGCGACATTGCTACTTTGCGGGCAGACAAAGATGAGCTGGCCGAGAAACTCGCTGGCCTGCAAACCGCCGAGACGGCCCATGAAGCTACGTTGCGCGCGCTGGAGAGCGAATTGGCAGCAGCGGCGGAGCGCCTGTCGGTTGCCCGCGAGGCCCGCGCTGGCGCCAATGCGCGCGCCGAAAATCAGGAACAGCGCCGCGTTGAAATGGGCCGCATTTCAGGAGAACGGTTCGAATGCCCGCCACCTGTCCTGCCCGAAAAGCTGAACTTTGATGAAGATGCGATGGACGATGCCGCCGTCGAGTCGAACCGGCTCGACCGCTTGCAAAATGAGCGGGAGCGGATCGGCCCAGTCAACCTCATCGCAGCTGATGAGCTCGCCGAATTGGAAACACAGCAAGGGACCAGCGTTGCCGAAAGCGATGAGCTTACCCTCGCCATCAATCGTCTGCGCGGATCCATCGGCAGCTTGAACCGCGAAGGCCGCGCGCGGCTGCTGACTGCATTTGAAGCTGTCGACGGCCACTTTCGCCGCCTGTTTGCGACGTTGTTCAATGGCGGCCAAGCGCATCTGGCCTTGATCGACAGCGACGACCCGTTGGAGGCTGGCCTCGAAATTTTCGCGCAACCACCGGGCAAAAAACTTCAGTCGCTGACCTTGCTATCGGGCGGAGAACAGGCGCTGACGGCGGTTGCGCTTATCTTTGGTTTGTTCCTCACCAACCCTGCGCCCATTTGCGTGCTCGACGAAGTCGACGCGCCACTTGATGACGCCAATATCGAACGCTTCTGCGACTTGCTCGACGCGATGACTCAGGAGACCGATACGCGCTACCTGATTGTCACGCACAATGCCGTGACGATGAGCCGGATGCACCGCTTGTTTGGCGTAACAATGGTCGAACAGGGCATCAGCCGACTGGTATCGGTTGACCTTGGGGGCGCAGAGCAATTACTGGCCGCAGAATGACTTTACATGGCCCCATCACCAACAGCTTTATTTCGCAGCGCCTTCGGCTGAACTATGTCGATTGGGGCAACCCCGATGCGCCACCGCTACTTTTGGTCCATGGCGGCCGCGACCACGCGCGCAGTTGGGACTGGGTTGCTGAGGAATTGCGCAATGATTGGCATATCATTGCACCTGACTTGCGTGGCCATGGTGACAGCGCATGGTCACCAGATGGCAGCTATGAAATGTCGACATTTGTCTATGACATGGCGCAATTGATCCATCAGCTAAACCTTGCACCTGTCAGCATCATCGCCCATTCGATGGGCGGCAATATTGCGACACGCTATGCTGGTCTGTTCCCTGAAAATGTCAGGAAAATGGTAAATATCGAAGGATTGGGCCTGTCGCCAAAGATGCAGGCCGAACGCGACGCGATCGGCATCCAAAAGCGTTTCCGGCAATGGATTGAGGATAAGCGCAACGCCGCCGGTCGGTCGCCCAAACGCTACCCCAATATCGAAGCTGCTTATGAACGGATGAAGACCGAAAACAGCTATTTGACCGACGAACAAGCGCGTCACCTGACGGTCCATGGCATAAGCCGCAACGAAGACGGCAGCTGGAGCTGGAAGTTCGACAATTACCTCAATATCTGGGCGATATTCGACATGCCGCGTGAGGATTTGATGGCCATATGGCAGTCCATCACCTGCCCGATGTTGATGATGTATGGGGCCAACAGTTGGGCGTCAAACCCCGAAAAAGATGGACGAATTAACAATTTCCCAACGGCAAAGGTCGTGGAATATGAAAATGCCGGCCACTGGTTACACCATGACCAGTTTGACCGCTTCATGGCCGATGTTAGGGCGTTTCTGTAGGGTCCTGACCCTAACCAATCATCGCACGCAAATTGGCAATCGTATCGGCCTCGTCTGCGGGCTTGTCCCGGCGCAAGCGCGAGATTCGCGGGAAGCGCATGGCGATGCCGGATTTGTGCCGCTTGGATTCGTGCACCGCGTCAAATGCCACCTCAAGCACCAGCGATTTTTCGACTTCGCGCACAGGGCCAAAACGCGCGACCGTGTTGTTGCGCACGAAGCGATCAAGCCACTTCAATTCTTCATCGCTGAACCCTGAATAGGCCTTACCCACGGGCAACAAATCGCCATCCGGCGTCCAGCAGCCGAAGGTATAGTCTGAATAAAAAGAAGAGCGTTTCCCGCTACCGCGCTGCGCGTACATCATCACGCAATCGGCCACGAGTGGTTCACGTTTCCATTTGTACCAAAGGCCAACCTTGCGGCCTGCCAAATACGGCGACTCCCGCCGTTTGAGCATAACGCCCTCAATCGCCACCGCACACGCAGCCGCGCGCATTTCCGCCAGATGGTCAAAATCGCGGGCTTCAATGATAACTGACAGATCAAAGCGCACCGCATCAAGTTTGGCCACGAACATCTCAAGCCGGTTGCGCCGCATTGTCCAAGGCAGCGCGCGCACATCCTCCGTCCCGTCGAACAATATGTCATATAGACGCACAAATACTGGATATTCCGCCTGCATTGCCGCGGTCACATTCTTGCGTCCCAGTCGCTGCTGCAGGGCGTTGAAGCTTGCGGCTTCCCCACCCTGAACATCGCCGCGCACCAGCAATTCGCCATCGACCACGCCGATGCCGTTAAAGGCTGCGGCTATTTCGGGAAATGCGGCCGTGACTTCATCACCACCACGACTGAACAAACGGGTTTCACCGCCGGTGGACGCGATCTGAATACGGATGCCATCCCATTTCCATTCGGCGACAAATTCATCGAGATTCACTTTGCCGTCCTCCAACGGATGCGCAAGCATGAAGGGCCGGAAAAATGCGCTATCGGCAGGGTCGGGACGCTCAGACTTACCTTCGCCCCACGCAAAAAGCTCGGCATAAGGCGGACGAAGCGCGTGCCATACCTCTTCGACATCATCCACGGAAAGGCCAAAGGCTTGCCCAAAGGCGGTTTTGGCGAGGCGCGCGGATATGCCAACGCGCATGCCGCCTGTCGCCAATTTGAGCAGCGCATATCGGCCATTGGCATCAAGCCGGTCCATCAATTCCGCCAGCACCGCCGGCGCACGCGCGCGGCTTGTGCTGCTCAGCACGTCAATGACTTCAGACACCGTTGGTGCGACAACGTCTTGGCTGACGTCTGGCCACATCAGGGCCACCGTTTCCGCTGTATCACCGACATAGTCCCGGCTCATGCGGAACAGCATCGGGTCGAACTGTTCTTCCGCCATGGCGCGAATTGCGGCAGCTTTTACCGTTGATATGCTCAACGTGCCTGCAAGCGCCGCAAGTGCCCAGCCGCGATCCGGGTCGGGCGTCGTGCGCAGATAATCGGCAATCAGCCTGACCTTATGGTCGCGCGACCGTGTGTAGATCAGTCCGTCGAGGAGCGCGGCAAATGCCTGCATCAGCCCTCATCCTCTTCTTCACGGCCGACAAGATCGAGTGCGCGCGCCTTCAACTGGTGCAATTCACACCACCGCCCAAGCGCGTCGGTGCGGCCATGGGTAATCCATGTTTCGGCTGGCCGAAGCTCCAATAAAGTGTCCGTCAACTCAGTCCAGTCCGCATGGTCCGAAATAACCAGCGGCAGTTCGACATTGCGTTGTCGCGCACGTTGCCGCACCCGCATCCATCCCGATGCCATGGCGGTAATCGGGTCGGGCAGCCTTTGGGCCCATCGGTCATTCATCGCCGAGGGCGGGGCAATGACAATCGCGCCTTTCATCTCGGCCTTGGCAAGTCCGGTCGCCAGTATGAGTTCCCCCAAAGGTACATTATGCGCCGCGTATAAATCGCACATTTTCTGCATCGCGCCGTGGATATAAATAGGTGCGTCGAAGCCGGCGCGGCGCAGTTCCGCTATGACACGCTGCGCCTTGCCAAGCGCATAGGCACCGACAACGATGCAGCCATCCGCATTGGCTTCGCGCGCGGCGAGCAATTTGGCAATCTCGCCCTCAATAGGTGGATGCGTGAACACAGGCAGGCCAAAGGTCGCCTCGGTAATCAGAACGTCGCAAGCAACCGCTTCGAACGGCGCGCAGGTGGGGTCGAAACGCCGCTTGTAATCCCCCGTCACCACCACCCGCTCGCCCGCATGCTCAAGCAGGATTTGCGCAGAACCCAAAACATGTCCTGCCGGATGAAAGCTGATCTTCACGCCATTGGCCTCAAAGCCATCACCATAAGCGATCGGCGCACCCATCTCTGTGCCATAACGCAGCGCCATGATCGCAAGCGTTTCTGGCGTGGCCCAAACGGCCCCATGCCCACTGCGGGCATGGTCGGCATGACCATGCGTCACCAAAGCGCGTTCGGCAGGGCGGGACGGGTCAATCCACATGTCCGCCGGCTTGACATAAATGCCGTGCGCATGTGGTTCGATCCAATGTTGGGCTGCAGTTCGGGAGATATTCATTGTCCTTCTCTGAAGCCAGATATGGGGTGCAGAGGGTGCGATGTAAACCAACGGCTCATGCAGAAGTTCGGCCTATGCAGATAATCATTGGCGCAAACGTCGAGAAAAACTTCAGATGGCGGCGACGTAGAACAGCAAGCAGGTCTCGGGAAAAGCATGCGGCAGTTGCAGTCCGCCATGCATGAGCGCCGCCCCGCTGAAGATCGCGCCTTCACCGTTCAGGTCGAGCGTTTCGATTGCGGATGGTCCTTTCACTGCCTGCCAGTTGGTTGGCCAAACAAGCTGGAGCCGATATTGGCGCTCCGGATCAAGACCTGTGAACTGCAAACGCCCAGGCAGGACTTTTGCGTCGCTGGCGACATACGCAACCGAATATAGGGCCTCCGACTGGTCGCGCGCTATTACTCCGCTGGTGATTAACTGCGGCGCGCTATCCAAACGAAATACATCGCCATTATGGAGAAAAGCGCGATGTTTTTTATGCAAATCTATGGCGTTTTTGAGCACATCAAGGTCCGCCGTCCGCTCGGTCAGCAAATTCAGCTCAAGCCCCATATGCCCCATAAGCGCCGTTGCCGCGCGCATTTCCATCGACAGCCGCCGTCCCGTCACATGACATTTTGCTGGCCCTATATGGCAACCCAGCACTTCGAGAGGCAGGAAAAAGCTGGCGCCGCGTTGAATAACTTGGCGGTCTAGCGCGTCATTGCTGTCGGATGTCCATACACGGTCGCTATGCGCCAGCACGCCCATATCCGCCCGTGCGCCGCCCGAAGAGCAGCTTTCGATTTCGACATGCGGGTGTGCATCGCGGACGCGGTCAAGCAACGCATAGAGCGCCCCGACCTGCACAAAAGCACGCGGCACACCCGATGAATCGCCCGGATGGCTGAGGTCGCGGTTAATGTCCCATTTGATGTAGCTTATGTCATGATCGCGCAAAATTGCGTCGATGGCATTGAACAGATAATCTGCGACTTCTGGCCGGCTTATATCCAGCGCCAACTGTGACCGGAACGGTACCTGCTCAACGCCCTCGAGGCCCAACACCCAGTCCGGATGCGCGCGGAACAGGTCGCTGTCGGGGTTGACCATTTCGGGTTCGAACCACAGGCCGAATTCCATGCCAAGCTTGGTGACATGTTCGACCAACGGACCAAGCCCATCGGGATAGACATCCCGCGATACATTCCAGTCTCCCAGACCCGCACGGTCATGGCGGCGGCCACCGAACCAGCCATCATCCAGAACAAAGCGCTCCACGCCAATGTCCGCTGCGCGGGTGGCAAGCTCCTTCAGTTTTTCGACATCATGGTCGAAATAGACGGCTTCCCAAGTGTTATAGTGGACCGGACGCGGTTTGCTGCGCATTGCAGGCCGAAGCAATTTGGTGCGCACATGGTCATGGAACTTGCGGCTGAGCTTGCTGAGCCCCTGTCCGCTATAGGCCGCGACAATCTCCGGACTTGCATATGTCTCCCCCGGCGCAAGCCGCACTTCGCCGGGCAACAGCAATGCACCAAGGCTCACCAACACCCGCCCATCGGTTAGCGAATCCACGCGGATGCGGTGGTTGCCGCTAAATGCGAGATGGAAACCATAGACATCGCCGGTGCTTTCATTGGTATCGGTGGCAGCCAGCAAGATAGCGGGGTAGCTGAAATGCGATGTCCGCCCGCTGCGGTTCTCGCGCAGATAGGTTGCGGCATTGCGTGCCACCCGCTCCTGCGTAAACTCCTGCGTCCAACGACCGGTAAAACCGATGATATCAGTCATCGCGTCTGGCACGGGCAGGCAGGCGGTCATCATGCCGCTCACATCAAGCGGGGTTGCACCATAATTGGTCAATGTTGAACGGATACGCAGCACGCCGGTTCTGGCATCAAAATCAATCTCATATTCCAACCCAAGCCGCGTGCGTTCATCGCGGCAGATGATCTTGGCACCACCTTCACGCAGTTCGACCTTTCCAACCGCAAACAGGCTGCCCCAATCTTTGCCCGCACGGTGCGCAGCGAAGCCGTGAAACATCGGGTGCCCAAGCCCAGGCTCCATCGCCAAGGACAAAGGCAGTGACACATCCGCCACGCCATGCATGCCCTGCCGCGCAAACAGGCCTTCGAGCTCCGCGCAATCTGTGTCCGCGTGCAAAGCGGCCCCCCAATATAGGATCGACACAGGCGCACCCTTGCCACAGGCCAATATCAAGGTCGCGTCCGCAGCATCAAATCGCACATGGTCCAACTGCTGATCCTCTCACCTCAAACCAGCGGCGCGAACACAATTGTTTGTGTTTCCTGCACAGCCGTTTAATTCATGGCGTAAGCAAAAAGAGCAAATGCGCAGCTTTGCAATAAAATTCATCGGGGGGTGTATGTTCTCAATTAGCAATAGCGTGGGGCAAATCGCCATATTCGTCGGGCTTACCGCGCTTATTGCTCTGCTGACTTATTGGAAAGTGCACGGCAAAGCAGCGCAGCAGCGCACTTCGGGCGACGGTTCAACGAAAGAAGTGTTTCTTGCTGGCGGCGGGCTCACATGGCTTTTCGTTGCAGGCTCAATCACATTGACCAACCTGTCGACCGAGCAACTGGTGGGCATGAACGGGAATCAGATGCTCCTGCTCGCGTGGTGGGAACTGTCGGGTTTCGTCGGGCTTTTGATTTTGGCCTATGTTTTCGTGCCCATTTATTATCGCAACAATTGCACAACCGTAACCGAGTTGCTTGAACGCAGATATAAAGGCGGAAGCATTCGTACCGTGATCTCCGCATTATTTCTGCTGGGTAATATCCTGATTTATTTACCTGCCGCGCTATATTCCGGCAGCCTGTTTTTGAAATCTATGTTTGGCGTGGATTGGTCGTTGCTCTGGTTCGCAGCGCCCATGGCGATAATCGCTGCGGTATACACGATTACCGGCGGCCTGCGCGCAGTGGCGGTCATGGATACCTATTCGGGCATTGGGGTATTGGCGATTGCATTTCTGGTCGTGATACTCGCGCTGGCTGCGGTCGGGTTTGACCTTTCAACGGTTCCGGCCGAGCGCACCTCGATGATCGGCAGCATCGACTCCCCCATTCCGTTTCACACTTTGTTCACAGGCATGATTTTCATCCAGATATTCTATTGGTCGACCAACCAAAATATCACGCAAAAGGCGATGACAGCGCCGACTGTCAAAGAAGCGCAAAAAGGTGTGCTGGCGGCGGCGGTTGTGCGCATATTGATCATCCCCGCGATCGTCGTGATCCCGGGCGTTGTTGCGTATAAATTGTTCGGCAGCTTGGGGGACGCGGCATATGGCAAACTGGTTGCCCATGTTTTGCCAAACTGGATGTCCGGCGCGTTTGCGGCGATGATGATGGCGGCGGTTATTGCCCATACGAGCGCGATATTGAACAGTTCGGTGGCGCTCTATTCCGTCGACTTTCACGACAAGTTCATCCGCCCCGTGACCAACCATTGGCAACTTGCCGCCATTGTGTCCATAATTTTGACGGTCACCTCGATCTTACTCGTTCCGGTGTATGAAAACGCCGAAAGCATCATCAATCTTTTGCAGCAGTTAAACGGGCTTTCGTCCATGCCCATCCTGTCGGCCTTCGTTACTGGCCTGTTGTTCCGGAACATGGACGCGCGCGCCGCAATCGCGGGGTTGATTTGGGGCGTCGCATCATATGCATTCCACAACTTCGTCTTATATGTTCCGGACACGCTGTATGCGGGTGAAACATTTTACCAGCATATTGGGATTGGCTGGCTACATTATATCGACGTTATGGCGATCGTACTGGTCACATCCGTACTGACTGGCTTGCTGGTCAACCGCGTCATCTTTGGCAATCGCGCCGTGTTTATTTGGAGCAAGGAGGGACGCCGGCTTTCGGCGCTGGAAATATGAGCACATATATTCTCGTCATCGACGAAGGCACAACATCGACCCGCGCCGTTCTTTTTGCTGCAGACGGCACAGCCGTCGACAGTTGCCAGCGCCCACTGACTCAGCATTATCCGCAAGCTGGACTTGTCGAGCATGATGCAACGGAAATTTGGAACCTCACCCTCGCCTGCGCGCAGGAGATGGTGGCCAAGGCAGGCGGCGCTGACCAGATTGCCAGCATCGGCATCACCAACCAGCGCGAGACAGTTGTGTTCTGGGACAGAAGAACAGGCAATCCCTTGGCACCCGCCATCGTGTGGCAAGACCGCCGGACGGCGGACATGTGTGCCGCGATGAAAGACCAAGGCGAAGAACCCGTCGTTCAGGCAAAGACCGGACTGTTGTTGGATCCCTATTTTAGCGGCTCCAAAATTGGTTGGGCGTTGGAAAACTGGCCACAGCTGAAGGAAGCGGGCGCAAATCTCGCGGTTGGGACGGTCGAGAGCTACCTTGTGTATCGATTAACCGGCGGAAGCCATATCACGGACGCCAGCAACGCCGCGCGCACTGCATTGATGGCGATTGGCAGCGGCGGTTGGGACGATGGGTTAATGGACCTATTCGGTGTCCCGCGCGACATTTTGCCAGAGATCACCGATTGTGCCGGAGACCTTGGCACAACATTGCCAGAACATTTCGGCGGTGCAATCCGCATTTGCGGCATGGCTGGCGACCAGCAAGCCGCGACCATTGGGCAAGGTTGCTTCGCAATCGGGCAAACCAAAGCAACATTTGGCACTGGCGCATTTGTGCTTACGCAAACCGGCACCACCTTGCGTCAGTCGCGCCACCGTTTGCTGTCGACCATATTGTACCAATTGAATGGGGAACGTCATTACGCGCTTGAAGGTTCGGTGTTTGTCGCAGGTAGCCTTGTCCAATGGCTGCGCGATGATTTGGGGCTAATATCGCATGCCGCCGAAACCGAACCATTGGCACGCAGCGTGCCGGACAATGGAGGGGTTTATCTGGTGCCTGCGCTTTCGGGCCTTGGCGCACCGCACTGGCGTCCGGACGCCCGTGCTGCGATCAGCGGACTGAGCTTTGCAGCAAAAAAGGCGCATGTCGCCCGCGCCGCGCTGGAGGCGATGGCACACCAAACCTATGACCTCAAAACCGCCTTTGCCGCCGATGGCGCCGACTGGGCGGAATTGCGCATTGATGGCGGCATGGTGACCAATGACTGGATGGCGCAAGATTTGGCGGACATGCTGGCTATTGATGTTGAGCGACCTGCGTTTGTCGAGACAACGGCGCTTGGTGCTGCCATGCTCGCGGCGGTGGGTTGCGGATTATATCACTCGCTTGAGGAGGCCGCAAAAATGCGCGGCGGGGTAACGCGATTTGCACCGACCTTAGATCCAACAGCGCGGGAAATCAGGCTGGCGGGGTGGGCCGACGCGCTCTCTAGGGTCCTGCGATAAAAATATTTCCACCATGCACTGCGACACACAAGACCGGATTGGAGCCCCATTTTAACATTTACAGCATCTTAACCATCTGAAGGCATTGTATTAGCGTCATAATATGGCGCTTGCCTTGGTGGGGTTGGAAGATGGATGATTTGCGCGGATTTGAACCATTGAGGTCGGACCTTGTGCCCGATATGCCGGATTATGCGCTTTTCGATGATGAGGACGCAGCGATTGAACCGCCGCCTGTCATCTTGGGCGATGAACGCCGTATGCAGGTGCGCGCCTATAATTTTTGGACGTCGCAACTGCATGCAAAAAATTATCCAAGCATTGAGGATCTTGATCCTGCTGCCGTGGAAGAATTCCGCGATCATAGCGTGCTACTTGACTTCACGTCAGACATAGAAAACCCGTCGATTGATTTTCTTGGCGAAAAACTGCGCGTTGAATGCGGTCTGGGCAGGAATATCTCATATCTGAAGGAAGTTCCGGGTCGGTCTTTGCTATCGCGGATTACCGACCATTATCTGCAAATCATCGCCAACCGCGCACCCATCGGGTTTGAGGCTGAATTCATAAACGATCGCGGCAATAACATCATGTATCGCGGCATCTTGCTTCCATATTCGTCAGACGATGACATGATTGATTTCATCTATGGGGTGATCAATTGGAGAGAGGTCGCTTCCGAAGAGATGAGCGGGCCGCTTCGGCTTGCGGTAGAGCAATCGCTGGCATCGGTACCGCATCGACACGAACATGTGTCGGTATGGACCAATAGTCCAATCGCTAGCCATTTGTTTGACCCTGCCACGCCTGCAGATATGCACAATGTTGGTATTTTCGAGAAACCGGAACTTCTTCTGGATACGCCAATCTTGGAAAAATTCTGCCTTGCCGATTGGCTGGATGCCGCACGGCAATGTGCCAATGACGCGCGCGATTCTGATCAACGCACGCGCGATGCGCTGTATCAGGCTATTGGCAAAGCGCATGACTTTGCCCTCATGGCTGCCGAAAGTTATGAGGAATATGCCGAATTGTTGTGCGATGCTGGCCTGACGGCTCAGGAACGCGCGCCGTTTACGCCCATCGTCAAATTGGTGTTCGGCGCCGGCGATGACAAAACTCGGCTGACCGAGTTCGCATCCGCGCTGAAGTTTGCACAGCGCAATGCGGTTCCCATGGGCGGCCTTGCCAACCTACTCGCCAAACATGACGGCGGCCTGAAAGCTATCGTTAGCGCGGAACGTCGCGCGAAAAAGTTGGCCGCAGGCATTGCGCTTTCGCCTGTATCTGCCGACCCCCGTCCGCGCTTACGCTCCGCACGCAAGAAGGATTTGCGTGAATTTTCTGGCGCTGGCGACGAATTCGTCCTGCTCGTTGGCCGCCGCGAAGCAGATGGGAGCGTGGCTATTGTTGGCGTAGTTCATGGCGACGCAGCGCTGACGGAAAAGGCATTGCGCAAAGCCGACGTCTGACTTGTTTTGGGTGCCATTTATCCGTAACGCTTCGGATCAATGACCAATATTTCTGCACTTGACTACGCCCAACGCCTGATCGCTTGCGAAAGCGTTACGCCCGCAACTGGCGGCGTTTTCGACGTGCTTGAGGATATGCTTGCCCCGCTGGGTTTTACAATCGAGCGATTCATTTCAGGTGAGAATGACGACAACCCGGCACATGGCGCGCCCGTTGAAAATCTATTCGCGATCCGTGAATCAGGTGGGCGACATTTTGCTTTTGCCGGCCATGTTGACGTTGTGCCGTCCGGCGATGGCTGGGCCAGCAATCCTTTCGTGCCCGAGGTTAAGGGCGACTTTTTGCATGGGCGTGGCGCCGTCGACATGAAGGGCAGCATCGCCGCTTTTGTCGCTGCGCTTCATGATATTCCGAAGGACGCTGGCACGATCAGCATGATTATCACCGGTGATGAAGAAGGGCCGGCGATTCACGGCACGCGGGCGTTGATCACGCATATGCAGGCACGTGGCAGTATTCCCGATGCATGCCTTGTCGGTGAGCCAACAAGCGTCAACCGGCTTGGTGACATGATGAAAATTGGTCGGCGCGGATCCGTCAATATGTGGATTTCGGTGGCCGGAACGCAGGGCCATGTCGCTTACCCGCATCTTGCGGACAACCCTATCCCTAAGCTTATTGCTATTCTGACAGAGATCGAAGCAATCACCCTCGACGAAGGCACGGACTGGTTCCAAGCAAGCAATATCGAGATTACGGACCTGAATGTCGGGAACAAGGCGACCAACGTCATTCCGGCAAAAGCTGAAGCGCGGCTTTCCATCCGGTTCAACGATTTGCACAATGGCGAGGCGCTCGTTGCGCGCGTCCAGGAACGTGTTGAGACCCATGGAGGCAGTCTGACCGCCATGATATCAGGAGAGGCCTTCCTGACCCCTCCTGGCGCGTTTTCAGATGCTATATCAGAGGCAGTTGAGGCGGTGGTCGGCATCGCACCCGAACCATCGACAACCGGAGGCACGTCGGACGCTCGGTTCCTGACCAAAATATGCCCGGTAGTGGAGTTTGGCCTGTGCAATGCGACAATGCATAAATTGGATGAAGCTGTCGCTATAGCCGATTTGTCAGCGCTGACCGAAATTTACCGGCGCGTTGCGCTCAAAATGCTGGCTGCCTAGCTTTTCAACATGATATACAGCGCGCCTGCGCCTCCGTGGCGAGGGTGGGCATTGCGCACCGCCGAAATATGCTGCGCATGACGGGATGCCGCGAGCCAGTCACGGACAACAGCGGCAATTGCGCCCCTGCCCTCACCACTTGCACGATCATGCGCGCGTGGTTTGCCCGTTACCAAGAGCACCACTTTCATACGTTGCGAAATTGCCTGCTCCAGCGCTCCATCCAGCCGGTTGTACGCCAACGATAATGATGCGTCATGCAAATCAATGCTGACATCGGGGATGATGCTGCCCCGTGTGATGCGTCTGTCCCAATGCCCGTCAAGATTATGCGGAACAGGCGCGATTTTAGCCTGTACGGGGACATATCTTGGTTTTGAATCGGCTGGCGCGGGCTTTGGCTTTACACTCAAAAACTTGGCCAATGCAGCCTTGTCAGCAGATGGCGTTGCAACCGGCACAGGCTTTGCCTTACCGCCGTGCATGGGTTTTACAGTCGCAATGACCTTGCCCCAAAGGGACTTTTCCGTACTGTCGAGATGCCGCGCCATGACAGCTTTATAGCCCGAGCCGCGCGACCGCAGCCTTTGGCAAGAAAATGAGCGCCGCTCCGCGCGCCGCCATGCCGCCGGCAATGGCACGGGCGCGGTCACCTGCTCCCCAGAATGTATCCACGCGGTTGGCGCCCTTGATGGCGCCGCCCGTGTCTTGCGCGATCCAAATGCCATTGGGTTCCGCCCGATTCATGGACAACCACACGGGCGCACCCAGCGGTATATATTTCACATCGACGGCAATGCTTGCTTCACCGACGACAGGATAGCCCATCGCCCCCAAAGGACCGGCGCCGGTCAGTTCGCGGAAAAACACATAGCTTTTGTTTTCCTGCATGATTTTGCGCCCTTCATCAGGATTGGCTTGCAGATAGGCCACAATACCCTGCATCGACCCGTCGGTTATCAAGCCGCGATCCTTCATCAAGCGCCCGATGCCAGTATATGCGCGCCCGTTCTGGCTTTCATACCCGATGCGCATAACCCCGCCATCGGGAAGCTTAAGCCGGCCCGATCCTTGAATTTGCAAAAAGAAGAACTCGATAGGGTCCACCGCGTAAGCGATCTCGAGACCGCGTCCCGCCAGCGCGCCGTTGTCGATGGCGGCCCGGTCATCATATTGAACCAGCTTTGTGCCAGTTACCTTGCCCCTGATGCTCTTACCTTTAAGATCGTCAGAGAATTGCCCAAGGTCAACGTCGATAAGGTCAGCGGGTCGTTTGTAGATCGGAACATTGCATGCCGCTTGCGGTGTGCGGCAGCCCGCGATCTCGGGTTCATAATAGCCCGTAGCAAATGCCTTGCCATCGCCGACCTGCACCGCATCCATGTGCGCAGCAAAGAAGGATATGGCATCACCCGTCCATGTCTTTACGGCGTCACAGGCGGGTATCCAGTCACTGCCCTGCGTAAGACCGCTATTGTCGTTGCGCCGCACAAGGCCGGGGCAGCTTGTCTTAAAACTGTCCATAGCAAGGTTCGCCTTGCGCGCATCAACCTGCAAAGTACCAATTTGCGGCCCGCGCAATGCGCCTAGAGCCGCAGCGTTAGTTCCATCACCCGTTTGCACCGGCGGCGGCAATGTCGCTTCGGGAGTCGATGGGATTGGTTCGGCAGGCTTATCTTCCGCGGCACGCGCTAAAGTCGGGGAACCCGACGATGTTGCGGGACCGCCTTTAGGGATGATCCCGCTTGAACAAGCAGACAGAGTAAGTGCGGATAAACCGAGAGCTAAAAGGGCGCGTTTCATCGCCCAGATGAATCAGACCGAATCGGTTTCGTCAAGCTTCCAGTTGCGGCTAGACGACTTTACATCGCGCATGAATGTCCAAATATCGTGCGTTTCAACGGCATCAGTCATCGAGCCGCCAATGATATTTCCATCGGCATCTTTGACCAAAGCAGCGATGTCAGCATCAAAACGCACCGACACGCGGGCCATCGGATGGTCGTAGCGGGCATCAACAATTCGGATGTCGTCAATGCGGACCAGACGGTTCTGAAGCGTTTCGCCGCGCGTGCTGCGCCCGTCAATAGCTTCGGCAAAGCTGTCATAAACATCGTCATCGCACAAACCGCGCAACGATTCTTTATCGCCCTTCCAATAAGCTTCCAATATCATCTTATAGGCCGACTTTGATCCTTCGACAAAAAGTCCAAGATCAAAGCTGCGATCAGCATTGGCGATTGCCTTCAGGCCGCTTTGCGCTGCCGTATCAGCATTTGTTGCATCCAGTGATGGCAAGGCCGAGGCACTGTCACCACCTGCAGATGGCTGGCGCACAAGTGGCGGATTCGCGGTTTCAATGGGGCGACGCGCCACTGGTTCTTGTTCATGGCCTGTACGTTTTCCAAGCACGGAGTACAGGCGAAGGCCCAAGAAAGCTGCAACAAGAGCTAGCAATACAATAGTGAACGTCACGACGTCTCCATCCGGCAAAAATCTAAGGGCATGCGCTGTGCGAAGGCGTCCGCTCGGCGCTACCTGAAAAGCATATAAGCATTAATGATGCGGGTTTCAAAGGGCTTTCCCCAAAGAAAATTGCGGTTCGCGACGCGTGCAAGTATCATTGCCCTTTGACAGTACGCCTGCTAGGCGCCACGGCCATTAACAGTCGCATTTTAATGACCAGTTCAACAAATAAGAAAGCACGATATATCATGGCTGACGAAACAGGCACCATCGTTTCCGAAAATGTAAAAGCCAATGGCGAAGACACCGCACCCGCCGTCGGAATGTTAAACCAGTATATCAAGGACTTGTCGGTTGAAAATCCGCACGCTCCGCATAGTTTTAACTGGGATGGCGCGCCACAGATTGACGTTCAAGTTAACATTCAAGCCAATGCAATCACCGATGAAGTTCATGAAATCACCCTGAAGCTTGCTGTCAAAGCAGAGAGCGACAATGGCGTGCATTTCTCCGTCGAGTTGGATTACGGCACCTTGTTCGGTTTGCGCAATGTAACCGAAGAGCAGGCGCATCCGTTCTTGTTTGGCGAAGCCCCTCGTTTGATGTTCCCATTTGCACGCAGAATCGTTGCCGACGCCGTCCGCGACGCAGGCTACCCGCCACTGGTGCTTGAACCGATCGATTTTAACGCGCTGTACGTCCAGCAGTTGGCGCAAGCCCAGCAAATGGCAGAGACGCAGCCTGCCGGCGAAGCCTGAAGCCGGTAGCGCCAGGTGCACATATGAGCCTGGTTCGTAACAGCATAACCATAGGGGGGCTGACATTAGTCAGCCGCGTGCTTGGCCTTGTGCGCGATATGCTTATGGCGCGCTATGTTGGTGCGGGCCTTGCCTCCGATGCGTTTTTAATCGCGTGGCGTTTACCCAATCTGTTCCGTGCGCTTTTCGCCGAGGGTGCTTTTGCCGCGGTTTTCGTGCCGCTGTTTAACAAGAAAATGACAGAGGCAGAGCGCGAGGAGGCTGGCCGTGGCCTGATCGCCGCGCGCACATTCGCTAGCCAAGTGCTTTCGGTGCTGTTCCCGTTTTTGGTGCTGTTTACGATTATCATGATGCTGGCCGCTGGCCCCATTGTCTGGGCAATGACCGGCGGCTTTCCCGATGGCGGGCCCGAGAAATTTGCGCTGGCCCGGCACCTCACGATCATTACCTTTCCTTATCTGGCGCTGATATCCTTGGTCTCGTTGCTTGGGGGAATATTGAATTCGCTGAACCGCTTCTGGGTCAATGCCGCAGCGCCTATATTACTGAACATCTGCATGATTATCGCACTGATATTCTTCCGCGGCGATACCCCGATAGAAACGGCAGCAACTCAAGCGATTGCGGTTACCGTATCCGGCGCGATGCAATTGCTGTGGCTAATGTGGGCATGTCACAAAGCTGGCGTTAATCTCAAACTTACATTGCCGCGCCTTACCCCGGACGTAAAGTTGATGCTCGCCTTGATCGCGCCAGCCGCCATCGGGCAAGGGGCCATCCAGTTCAACCTGCTGATCTCCACCTCACTTGCGGCAAGATTTCTACCCGAAGGGTCGGTATCTTGGCTCTATTATGCCGACCGCCTGAACCAGTTGCCGCTTGGCCTGATCGGCATTGCTATTGGCACAGCTATTTTGCCAGCGCTTTCGCGGCAGATTGCCGGGGCGGATAGCAAAGCAGCTTCCGACACACAGAATCGCGCTGTTGAGCTGGCGTTGTTCTTCGCGATGCCGGCAACCGCGGCGCTCATCGTGTCCGCAATTCCTATCGTGCATGGCATATTCGAACATGGCGCCTTTACCTCCGCCGACACGCGCGGCACGGCGGCGGTGCTGATGGCGTTTTCGGCTGGCGTCCCGGCTTATGTGCTGATCAAGGTACTGACCCCGGGATTCTACGCACGCAGCGACACAAAAACGCCGTTGCGGCTCGCATTATGGGCAATGCTGGTAAACCTAATCGGGAACCTCATCCTCATTTGGCCACTGGCGCATATTGGCGTCGGTGTGGCAACTGCCATATCGGCTTGGGTAAATGTTGCGTTGTTGTGGTTTACCTTGCGCAAACGCGGCCATATCGCGGTGGATGATCGGTTAAAGCGCAAGGCGTGGCGGATCGTCTTGGCGGCAATCATTATGGGCGTTGCGCTCTATTTCGGTAATGAACTCATCGAAGATCAGCTTGGCACTGGATTGTGGCGGCGCATTGCCGTTTTGTCGATATTGGTGAGCACGGGCGGCGCGGTATATGCGCTAGCAATCTTGGTGTTAGGGGCTTACCGAATCAGCGAATTGAAATCTCTTCTCCGTCGGCGTGCAGTAACGCCTGCGGCTCCTGCAAGCGAGTAACACACATGCGCGTCGTTTCCGGCATTCAGCCAACTGGCAACCTTCATCTGGGCAATTATCTGGGCGCAATCAGAAATTGGGTCAAAATGCAGGATGAAATGGAATGCCTGTATTTTCTTGCGGATTTGCATGCGATTTCGATGCCGCATGTTCCTTCAGAACTCACCGCAAATACCCGCGAGATGGCAGCGGCGCTTCTGGCCTGCGGACTGGATATCAATAAGGCGGTTCTGTTCAATCAGGCGCAGGTTCCTGCCCATGCCGAATTGCAATGGTTGCTGACTGGGACAGCGCGGATGGGTTGGTTAAACCGGATGACTCAGTTCAAGGACAAGTCCGGTAAGAACCGCGAAGGCGCCAGCATTGCTCTGTTCACCTACCCCGTCCTGCAAGCCGCTGATGTTTTATTATATCAGGCAACGCATGTACCCGTGGGTGAAGACCAGAAACAGCATTTGGAACTTGCGCGCGACATTGCGCAGAAATTCAATACGGATTTTGGCAATGGCACTGATATTTTCACCTTGCCCGACCCGATCATTCCCAAGGCGACCGCGCGCATTATGAGCTTACGGGACGGCAGCGCGAAAATGTCGAAGTCTGACCCAAGCGATATGAGCCGCATCAACCTCACCGATGATGCCGACACGATCTTAAGCAAGATCAAGAAAGCCAAAACCGATCCTGAGCCATTGCCTTCGGAACCAGACGGCCTTGAGGGCCGCCCCGAAGCCAAGAACTTGGTCGGTATTTATGCCGCCTTTGCCAATGAGACCGTTGAGGACACTTTGACTCGTTTTGGCGGCCAAGGTTTTGGTGCGTTCAAACCTGCATTGGCAGAAATTGTGGCTGAGCATCTTCGTCCGATTTCCGAACGCTTCACAGCGTTGAAAGACGATCACGAACAGATTGACGCCGCGCTGGCCAAAGGAGCCGCAAGGGCGCGCGAATTGAGCGCGCCAACTTTAAAGGCAGCCTATGCTGCGCTTGGACTGCTGCGGTAAACAGGACCACAATGTTGTTCAACCGCAGTTCATTGAAACTAACTTAGTTTTCGACGGTTATATGGTATTTGGCGTTTGGCCGATTTTGAAGGAATATAAACTGATGAAAAAGGTCGTAATGTTTCTAGCTCCCCTAGCGTTGCTTACGCTTGGCGCCTGCGCCACGCCCTTCAACGCGGAGGTGTCGCGCTTTCAAGAACTGCCTGCCCCGCAAGGTCAGACCTTTGTCATTCGGGCGGCAAACCCAGCTAATGCTGGTGGTATTGAATTCGGACAATATGCGGCTTTGGTCGCTACCGAGCTTCAGGAAGTCGGCTATGTACCTGCGTCAGGTCCAAACGCCGATATGACGGTGGTGCTCGATTATGCGGTTGATGATGGCAAGGAGCGCAACATCGTTCGGCGGGACCCATTTTATGATCCTTATTGGGGCTTTGGCAGCTTCTACCGTCCCTATGTCGTCCGCACACGGCAGGGCGCGCGCTATGTCGTCGGTTATTATGATCCGTTCCTATACAGTGGCTTCAACCGTCCATATGACGTCGACAGCTTTACGGTATACACCGCCAATCTTGATATGAAGATTGATCGCAACAATGACGGTAAACGCCTATTTGAAGGCAAGGCCGAAGCTAAGTCGCGTTCAAACAAATTGCCACATCTGGTGCCGAACCTGATCGAAGCCATGTTCACCGGCTTCCCTGGCAATGGTGGTGAAACAGTGCGCATATCGGTTGCGCCAGAGGAAAAACGCTAAGTAAAAATAAGGTTGCGGCGCGTTACACGCCGCAACTTAGCTCGGTTTTTCCGTAAGCAGCGCTCTCACCGCGCGTCGCGGATATCCCTGCGTAAAGGTCGGTTGATGGAAAAAGCCCATCGCGCCCGATGTTGAACCCTTGTGCGCGAAATACCGCTATGACCTGGGCAGGTGGTTCGTTGAAATATAATGATTGCGACTCATAATGCTGGCCAATTCCTGTCAGCGACAATCCTTCAAAAGAACGGCGGAGCTTCATATATTTGCTTTTGCCTTCAACCGCCGCATAAGCCTTGTCACGCGCCGCTTCGTCCGCAAATTCTTTTGCTTCTAATGCCTGCCATTTCGCCTGCTGCTGCGCGCCAATTTTGGCAAATTCAGCCCCAATCTCACCCGAAAACGCGCAGGTTTGCGGGTTGAACGCAATCATAATGGGCTTACCGCCAAGGCGCGTGATGATCGCTTGGGCATCATTCAGATAGCCATAACGATCACCAGAGAGCTTGACCTCGATGAAGTTATCTTCGGTTGTTCCAACCAGCGTCAGCTGTGTTCCCTCGCTAACCCGGTCCAACAAGTTGCTGTCCGGCAGCGTAGTGGCCCACACATCAAGCGCGCCGTCAGCTATCCAAATCTGGTCATCCAAGGATTTAACAAGAACCGGCGGTTTGACTTGCGATAGGTTAGCCAGCGCCACGAAGCCATTGCCATCGCTCAGTTCAAGCCACGCAACGCTGGGATCGGCATCGGGCCGAACGATACCAGTCAACTGCGAGCCGCGGGGCATTTTGCCCAAGATAACACTGCCGGTCATTGCTGGCTTGTCGCGAATATTGGCTTCAGTCATCGTGAAGAAAATCTGCGCTTCGGCACGATCGTCGGATTGCGACGCAATCGCGGGCGCAGCATCATCGGGGCGCAAATCATCCGCAATGAATAGCCAAAAATACAGGGCACCCATGGCCAAAATGCCCAGCACAAAAACTGTAGGAACTCTCCACCGGCGTTTCTTTGGGGCCGCAGCGCCTTTTGTGGAAGCAGCGGCGCGCCTTATTGCATGCCCGCAACTTGCGCAAAACGCAGCATCATTGGCCGCAGCTGCTCCACAAGATGCGCAAACCTGGTTCATCCGATTCCCTCCGATTCAAGCTCGGAGAATAAGCGTTGGAAAGGCTGTTGAAAAGGGGTGGAAAAGTAAAACTCAAGCTTCCAATTGGCGCAGCAAGGCGCGGACGTCATTATCCATCTCGCTGTCCTGCTGACGAAGGCCTTCGACCAAGCGCACAGCATGAATGACCGTCGAGTGATCACGGCCACCGAATTTGCGACCGATTTCAGGATAGCTACGCGGCGTCATGACCTTTGCCAGATACATGGCCACTTGGCGTGGACGAACTACGGCGCGGGCGCGACGCTTGGACGACATTTCGCTGCGATCAATGCGATAATATTCGCACACCGCACGTTGGATTTCGTCAATAGTGATGCGGCGGCGGCATGCACTTAAGATATCTTTGAGCTGTTCTTCCGCGAGCGTCCGGGTAATCGGCTTGCCGGTCAATTGTGCGTAAGCGAGCAGCTTGTTCAATCCGCCTTCCAATTCGCGGACATTGCGGCTGATGGTGCGGGCGAGAAACTCTACAACATCTTCACCGACTTGCGCTTCCGGCATGTTGGCGAGGCGTTGCTCCAAAATCAAACGACGCAGCTCAAGATCAGCAGGCTGAATGTCGGCGACCAAGCCCATCGACAAGCGCGACAAGATACGCTGGTCAACACCGTCTAGCGCTTGTGGTGCGCGGTCAGCGGAAACAACCAAGCGCTTGCCTGCACCAATGATGGCGTCGATCGTGTGCAGAAACTCTTCCTGCGTTGACACCTTGCCAATGATGAACTGGATATCGTCAATCAGAAGAACATCAACGGCACGCAACCGTGCCTTAAACTCCATAACTTCCTTGCGCCGCATAGCGGTCACAAATTCCATCATGAACTTTTCAGCCGACATATACAGAATCTGTGCGTCTGGATTGACCTCAGAATATGCATGGCCAATGGCATGCATTAAGTGCGTCTTGCCTTGGCCAGTCGCAGCCTGAAGATACAGCGGGTTGAAAAGTGGCTTGTCTTTGGACGCGACGCGTTCTGCCGCGCTGAGGGCAAGAACATTGGTTTGGCCCTTAACGAAATTCGCAAAAGTCATCCGCGGGTCAAGCGCCGAACGCGGTGCGATTGCCTCACTTGCCTCCTGCGCGACGGCACGTTCCGCATTGTTGGAAGCGCGGAGCAACTCCACACGTGGCGCACCAGGACGGGTCCGGATTTTTAGCTGCTTGACGCTGCTATTGGTAATTGACCAAGCCAGACGCAAACGGTCGGCATAATGGTCCGAAACCCAGCTGGCAGAGAAATCCGACGGCAACAAAAGCTCCAGCGTGCCTGTCAGGTCGCAAAAATCGCCAAGGCTTATGGAACGAATCCATTGCCCGTAGATTTGCGCGCCAAGATCGCGTCGCAATCCTGAAGAAATATTATGCCAATCGGCGTCAAAACGTGCGTTTAGCATTGAAGCATCATTTGCGCTTCCTGCTTGACCCGAATTAATCTGCGATACTGAATTGCCTTCGGCCAACTTGCCTGCCCCCGATTTTCCACCCCATCCAGTACTACACAACCGCACGCTATCTACCGGACACGGATCACCAGAAGCGTGGCCGCGCATTTGTTGCCAAATGCAGCCACTGCTGCGATTAAATTCTCCATGTAGGGCATTGCCTGACTGTCGTCATGCGTTGCTGGACACACTATTCTTAGACCCCTAAAATCGAGTCGATCAAGAGCCGCACTTAAAAAAAATGAAATAAATGCCATTGACTCGGTAAGACGCGAGCAAATCCGTTAACTAATATCTATATCATTGATTTTCATGGTTATTTTAACACGTCACTACGGGCATCTCTCCCGAATCGCGGGAAATCCTCATGTTTCAATAATATTACACCGGCCAAAGAAAAACCCGCCGTGATTGCGGCGGGTTTTGAATTTTAGCAGCCGGACAATCCGGCACCGTCAGTTCCGCTTAAGCGAGACCGCCGACCGCCTTTGTGAGGCGACCAAATTTGCGCGAAGCTGTGTTTTTGTGGAAGACACCCTTAGATACGCCGCGCGCCAGTTCAGGCTGCGCTGCTGCAAGCGCTGCGGCTGCAGCAGTCTTGTCGCCAAGTGCGATCGCCGATTCGACTTTCTTGATGAAAGTGCGGATGCGGCTGACGCGTGCGCCATTAACTTCAGTGCGACGCGCGTTGCGACGGATACGCTTTTTTGCTTGCGGCGTATTGGCCATTTTTATCCTCGAATTTCGATATCTGAAAAGGCGGACCCATGCGGTACACCCGTTGAAGGAGCGGCCCTTAACCCTGCCTAACAGATTCGTCAACCTGATATTGCCGCATTATCGCTGGCATTTCGGGCAGTAGAAGGTTGACCGTCCCGAATCGACGCGCCGCAATATGGTCGCACCGCAGCCGCACGGTTCCCCAGCACGGCCATAGACGCGCCAGTCCTTGGCGAAATAGCCAAGCGCACCATCGGGTGCTGCAAAATCGCGTAGCGTCGATCCACCAGCGGCGATCGCGGCCGTAAGGACTTCTTTAATCGCGACCACCAATCGGCTTAATCGCGGCTTACTGATGCTTGATGCGGCGGAAATCGGGTCAATGCCGGCCATATGGAGCGCTTCGCACACATAGATATTCCCCAGGCCCGCGACGATATTCTGGTTCAACAGCATCGCCTTGATTGGTGCCTTTCGGCCATGCAGCGCCTTTTGCAAAACAGACGCATCGAACGCGTCAGACAGTGGCTCCGGTCCCATTGTGGCAAAGAAGCGGTATGCGTCTAGTTTGTCCGAATCGGTAATGTCCAACGAACCGAAGCGGCGATGGTCATTCAACGCGACCACCCGCCCGCTCGCCGTTTCCAGAATGAAATGGTCGTGCTTTTCGATTTCCACCGGGTCAACACGCCAACGACCAGACATCCCCAAATGAAATATCATCACGTCCTGCCGATCCGTGTAGATCAAGCCATATTTGGCGCGGCGGCCCAGCGTCTCTATCCGCGCGCCTGTCAGCCGCTGGCGCAAATCCGGCGGGATTGGCCAACGCAGGTCAGCACGGCGCGGTTCCGCACGAACAATCAGCTCGCCTTCAAGGACCGACCGCAGGCCGGAGACAGTTGTTTCCACTTCAGGTAATTCGGGCATATGATTTTGCACCTAACAGTCTTTGCGGCTGGCGCAACAATCCGCTAGGGGTCTACACGATGAATGACACCGTATCCTTTGGCTATGAGCAAGTTAGCCCCGAAGAAAAGACGCAGCGCGTAGGCGACGTCTTTTCCAATGTCGCGCGCAAATATGACATCATGAACGACGCGATGTCGGGCGGCATGCACCGATTGTGGAAAGACAGCTTTGTCCGCCGCGTAAAGCCGCGTGCTGGCGAGGATATTCTCGACATGGCAGGGGGCACGGGCGACATTGCCTTCCGTATGGAAAAATCCGGTGCGCAGGTAACCGTTTCTGACATCAACGAAGACATGCTGGATGTGGGCATGGAACGCGCGATGAAACGCGGCATCGATAGCCTCATCTGGTCCGCACAAAATGCTGAGACGCTGACCTTTCCCGATGCACATTTTGATGCGTATACGATCGCATTTGGCATCCGCAACGTCACCGACATTCCCAAGGCACTGCGCGAGGCGCACCGGGTCCTGCGCTATGGCGGCCGTTTCTTCTGCCTTGAATTTTCCACGGTCGAATGGCCGGGTCTTGCGCAAATTTACGACGTCTATTCGGACAAGCTGGTGCCAAAGCTTGGCAAGGCAATTGCAGGAGACGAAGACAGCTATCGTTATCTCGTCGAATCCATTCGTCGTTTCCCGGATATGCAGAATTTCAAGCGCATGATTGGCGAGGCTGGTTTTGTGCAAACCAAAGTTGAGCCCATATTGGGCGGACTGGTCGCGATCCACAGCGGCTGGAAGGTTTAACGCCGCACCAGATGACCCGTCCAACAACACATATTCTTCGCTTGCTCAAATGGGGCCGCATTCTTGCGCGCCACGGGGCATTGCGCGCCATTGAGGCTGATCGCAACACCCCGCCGCAAGTAAAGCGCCTTCTCCGTATTGCGCGATTTGGCACGATCCAACCCAAAGTGCCCGATTATGCCGGAGCGTTTCGGGCCATTGGCCCTGCGGCGATTAAGCTTGGGCAGACACTTGCGACACGGCCCGACATCATTGGCGAAGAAGCCGTGCACAATCTGCTGATGCTTCAGGACCAATTGCCCCCGGCGCCCTTCGACCTTGTCTATGCGCAGATCGACACCAGCCTGAATAAGCCAGCGGCCGCTTTGTTCGAATATATCGATCCGGAGCCGGTTGGCGCCGCGTCGATCGCGCAGGTGCACCGCGCGCGGACGTCCGAAGGCAAGGATGTTGCCATCAAAGTGCTTCGCCCCGGTATCCGTGAGCAATTTGCCCGCGACATTGAAACTTATGAATGGGCCGCTGCGCATTTGGAAGCACTTGGCGGCGAAGCGGCGCGTTTGCGTCCGCAACTGGTCATCGCCAACTTGAAACGCTGGACCTTGCGCGAGTTGGACTTGCGCCGTGAAGCGGCAAGCGCGTCCGAACTGAAAGACGCAATGGTCGCGGTTGAAGGCTATAGTATTCCGACCATCGACTGGGACCGAACGTCTGGCCGCGTCCTGACGCTTGAGTGGGTCGACGGCGTCAAGATTTCGGATATCGATGCGCTCAAGGCGGCTGGCCATGACCTCAAAAAAATAGCTGAAAAGCTTGTCCTTACCTTTTTGCGCCAGGCCATTTCGGAAGGCTTCTTCCATGCCGACATGCATCAAGGCAATTTGTTTGTCCGCGCCGATGGCACCATTGTCGCCATTGATTTCGGCATCATGGGCCGCATCAACCGGCAAGCGCGGTTTTGGTTGGCCGAAATTCTCTACGGATTAACAACGGGCAATTACAAACGCGTCGCCGAAATTCATTTCGAGGCGCAATATGTGCCAAGCTATCACAATGTCGACGAATTCGCGACCGCACTGCGTGCCGTAGGCGAACCCACGCGCGGCAAACCAGTCAGCGAATTGTCCGTGGGGCAAATGCTCGACAGCCTGTTTGCCATCACGCGTGATTTCGACATGCAGACCCAGCCACATTTGTTGTTGCTGCAAAAAACGATGGTCATGGTTGAAGGCATCGCGACCTCGTTGAACCCAAGCATCAATATGTGGGATGTCGCCGCACCTTATGTGCGCGATTGGATCCGCGGAGAGCTTGGTCCTGAGGCTATGCTGGCCGATGGTTTGCGCAAACAAGCAGATACGCTGAAGATGATCCCTGACCTTATCCGCCGTCTGGATGAACAGCTGCCACGCAAGGGCGGCGCGCCAGAGCCACCGCCATTGCCGCCTGTTCAATTGATTTGGGAGCGCAAGGGAACCGGCAATGGCTGGCGCTATTTTGCAGTGGCATTATTGGCAGCCGCTATAGGTGTTGCGGGCACTATGGCGTTCGCTTGACCCCCATATTGATTGCGCATATGTTATGCACATGAATAGAACTTCACGCGTTAACGCCGCGAAGCGCGCCACAAATGTGAGCTTGCCCGGTCATATGGTTGATGAGGCCAAGCGGCTCGGCATTAACGTATCGCAAGCTTGCGAAACCGGACTGCAAGATCAGGTACGCAAAGCGTTGGGCGAGGAGTGGAAACGCGAAAACCGCCAAGCTATTGAAAGCTGGAACAAATGGGTCGCCGAAAACGGTATGCCTTATGATGAATATCGCCAGTTTTAATGGCGCGCCTTGATGTTTACAAAAGCGGAAATGCGCGCGGTCTGTTGCTGGACATCCAGTCAGATTTGCTTGATGAATTCGGCAGTCGGGTGGTCGTGCCTTTACTGCCAGCCGAAGACATGCAGTCCGTGTCGCGATTGCACCCCGTATTTGTGATTAACGATGAACGGTACATTATGTCGACACATCTGATTTTTGCCATTCCGGTTGATAGACTTGGTGCAAAAATCGGTTCTCTGGCGCAGGAAGATTTGGTGATTACCTCCGCCGTCGATAAACTATTCAGCGGATATTGAAGCGCATGATCGAAAAACGCATACTCCTGATCGTCACTGGCGGTATAGCTGCCTATAAATCACTTGAACTTGTTCGCTTACTAAAGCGGCAGGGCATTGCTGTGCGGGCGGTGATGACCAAAAGTGCGGCGGAGTTCGTCACACCATTGTCCATGGCGGTGATGACTGAAGACCAAGTTTACGGCCACATGTTCGACCTAAAGGAAGAAAGCGAGATTGGGCATATCCAGTTGAGCCGTCAGGCCGATCTGATCGTGGTCTGCCCCGCAACCGCCAATATCATCGCAAAAATGGCAGCAGGAATTGCCGACGACCTCGCGACTACGATCCTGCTGGCTACGGACAAGCCCGTGCTTGCGGTTCCCGCCATGAATGTGCGCATGTGGAACCATCCGGCAACTCAGCGAAATCTGACGCAATTGCGCGCCGATGGTGTGCACATCATGGCACCCGATGAAGGCGCAATGGCATGCGGCGAATTTGGCCCCGGCCGACTGCCCGAACCACCTGCCGTCGCAGAACAGATTTGCGCGATGTTGGGACAGACTTTCAACGCTGCTTTAACTGCAGGGCGTTCACCAACGACCGTTCCGAGCGCTGCGCCGCGCGCAGCGCAGCCGGATTTTGCCGACATCAACCATCTTCCGCTTTTCGGTAAGCGCGTCCTCGTGACCGCTGGCCCAACGCATGAGGCGATTGATCCTGTCCGCTACATCGCCAACCGTTCGTCGGGGCGGCAGGGTTTTGCCATCGCCGCAGCAGCGGCTGACTTGGGCGCTGAAGTCACGCTCATTGCTGGACCAGTCCATCTGGAAACACCGCCGGGCGTTGTCCGGATTAATGTCGAAACCGCGCTGGAAATGCAGGCAGAGGTAGAAAAAGCCCTGCCCGTCGACGCCGCTATCATGGTGGCAGCCGTCGCTGACTGGCGCGCGGCGCAGGCCCCTGATCAGAAAATCAAAAAGGATGGCGACGCGATACCAGCCCTCGTCTTTACCGAGAATCCTGACATATTGGCCAGCCTTGCCACCCATAAGCATCGCCCAAAGCTGCTAATTGGATTTGCAGCGGAAACCGAAAAAATACGCGAACATGCGCAGGCAAAGCTGGCCAAAAAAGGCTGCGACTGGATTGTCGCAAATGACGTGTCGGGCGATGTGATGGGCGGCGAAAACAACGCCTTTCATATCGTTACAAAAGATGGCGTCGATAGTTGGCCCGAAAGCCCCAAAGATGTCATTGCCCGCAAATTGATGGAGAAGGTTGCCGATGCACTCGCAAAAGGTTGAAGTTCGCGTTTTGCGCCTGAATCATAGCGCGGGCTTGCCGCTGCCTGCATATGCAACAACTGGCGCCGCTGGTATGGACATTTGCGCCGCCGAAAGCATGACCCTGCGTGTGGGCAAACGCCACGCGGTAGCCACTGGTTTCGCCTTTGCCATTCCAGAAGGCTATGAGGTGCAGGTGCGCCCGCGCTCGGGCCTCGCGCTGAAGCATGGCATCACCTGCCTGAATACACCCGGCACTATCGACAGTGACTATCGCGGCGAAGTGAAGGTTATACTTGCGAATTTGGGCGAAGATGATTTCATCATCACCAAAGGCGACCGGATCGCGCAGATCGTCGTTGCGCCGGTCACTCAGGGTGAGATGGTCGAAGTGGACACGCTTGACGACACCGCGCGCGGCACCGGGGGTTTTGGCTCCACCGGCGTATGACGCTTAGCGACCAGCAACTTGATCGTTATGCCCGGCACATCGTGCTGCGCGACATTGGCGGCGCAGGACAATCCAAATTGCTGTCGAGCCATGTGCTGCTGATTGGTGCGGGCGGCATAGGTTGTCCCGCCATCCAATATCTTGCGGGCGCTGGCGTCGGAACGATCAGCGTCGTTGATGATGATGTTGTGTCCTTGTCCAATCTTCAACGGCAGATTCTGTACAGCGAAAGCGACATTGGGACAGCGAAAGTCGATGCCGCGGACGCCGCCGTGGCGCGGTTAAACCCCGACGTGACCTTCCATGGAATCAAGCAGCGTATCGACCGCTCCACCTCGGCAGACATTCTAAAAGGCGTTGATGTCGTCATTGACGGTTGCGACAACTTCGCGACCCGCCTTATCGTCAACGACCTCTGCCTCGCCGCTAAAGTGCCTTTGGTCAGCGCCGCCATTGGCCAGTTTCACGGTCAGATTGGCACCTTCACTGGTTGGACAGACGACGCCCCCTGCTACCGCTGCTTTGTGGGTGACGCGCATGACCCGGATGATTGCGACGACTGCGCCACACAGGGCGTTCTGGGGGCCATGTGTGGCCTTATGGGATCATTTGCTGCCATGGAGGCCATTCGCGCCCTAACGGGCTTTGGAGAGGCCCAAAAGGGCAAGCTAGTTCTGTTCGATGGCATGGCGCCCGCGATGCGTTCTATACAACTGCCCAAAGATCCTGCTTGCAGAAGCTGCGGCGTTCTAGCCGCCTAGTATTTCTTCTACCCAGGCGGGCACAACTTGGGTCGCTGGGCCATGCCGCGATTCTGCAAACCATGATGTGCCGTGCGATGGTTCAAGGTTTAATTCTAACGTCCTAATACCCTTCTGCCGCGCCTCACGCACAAGGCCAGCGGCGGGGTAAACTGCGCCTGATGTGCCAATGCTGACGAACAGGTCCGCGTGGTTCAGCGCGTGGTAAATCTCCTCCATCCGGTAAGGCATTTCCCCGAACCACACGATGTCAGGCCGCAACTGCCCTGCTATGCCGCATGCTGGACAGGCGGGTCGGTCAATCAATGTCCCGCGCCATGGGTGGCGTTCATCGCAGGCAATGCACCATGCAGTCAAATGCGTACCATGCATATGCAGCAGACGCTTTGCCCCTGCCCGTTCGTGCAAATCGTCGACATTTTGGGTGACAAGTAGCAGATTGCCCGCCCAAGCGGCATCCAGCCGGGCCAGCGCATAGTGCGCGGCATTTGGTTCAACCTGCTGAATACGTTCGCGGCGCATATCGTAAAAGCGCAGCACAAGGTCGGGGTCACGTGCGAAAGCCTCAGGGGTGGCCACATCCTCCACCTTATGCTGTTCCCAAAGCCCGCCTGCGCTGCGGAAAGTATCAATACCGCTCTCGGCACTGACCCCAGCGCCCGTCAGAATGACGATATTTTTGATGTCTTGATCCACATTCATGCCCTCAACGTCACCCCGAACTTGTTTCACCACCTTAATATAGTAAGACCGTTGGACAAGGTCAGGGTGTTAAATATGAAAATTGGAATCATTGGCAGCGCAGGGCGCATGGGGCAGGCTTTGGTCGACGCCATTCAGGCGGATGGCCACGAACATGCAGGCGGCGTCGACAAAGACGGTGATCTGGCCGCGTTAATCGCAGCATCTGACATGGTCGTCGATTTTTCGACCCCACATGCGCTGGAAGCAAATCTCGACGCCTGCGTTGCAGCGGGCAAGCCAATCGTCATCGGTACGACCGGGTTGGAGGAACGCCACCATTTCCTGATCGACGATGCCGCGCGCGACATTCCCGTTTTGCAGACTGGCAACACGTCCGTAGGCGTAACCATGCTCGCCGCATTGGTCGAGCAAGCCGCCCGCCAGCTTGGTGAGGATTGGGACATCGAAATATTGGAAATGCACCACCGGCATAAGGTTGATGCCCCGTCGGGCACGGCCCTCCTTCTGGGCGAAGCGGCCGCCAAGGGCCGCGCGGTCGACCTGAAGGATCATAGCGACCGTGGCCGCGACGGCATTACCAGCGCACGCAAGGCCGGCCATATCGGTTTTGCATCCTTACGCGGCGGCAGCGTTGCTGGCGACCATATGGTTATCTTCGCATCGGATAACGAACGCATCGAACTTGTCCACCGCGCCGAAAATCGGGCGATATTCGCCAATGGCGCGGTAAAGGCTGCAGTCTGGCTGATGCGGCAAAAGCCCGGCCGGTATAATATGCAAGAGGTCCTCGGCCTTTGAAAAAGGACGATATCTTTGAATTTTACCGACGGTTGGCAGAGGCAAATCCCGACCCAGAGACGGAGCTGGCTTATGGCAACCCATACCAGTTATTGGTCGCCGTTACCTGCTCGGCGCAATCGACCGATGTGGGTGTGAACAAGGCGACGAAGGCTTTGTTCGAAGACGTAAAGACGCCTGCGCAAATGGTCGCGCTTGGGCTGGATGGCTTGAAAGCGCATATCAAAACCATTGGCCTCTTTAACAACAAGGCAAAGAACGTCATCGCGCTGTCCGAGATCCTCGTGCGCGATCATGCAGGCGAAGTTCCTGCCGACCGCGATGCGCTGGAGGCGCTACCCGGGGTGGGCCGCAAGACTGCAAATGTGGTTATGAACACGGCCTTTGGCGCTGAAACCTTCGCCGTCGATACGCATATTTTCCGACTGGGAAACCGCACGGGCATTGCGCCGGGCAAAACCGTCGTCGCGGTCGAAAAGGCACTTGAGAAAAGCACGCCAAAGCCGTTTCGTATTGGCGCGCACCATTGGCTGATTTTGCATGGCCGCTATATCTGCAAGGCGCGCACCCCCGAATGCTGGCGCTGTCCAGTGGCCGACCTGTGCCGCTTCAAACCCAAAACACCAGCGCCCAAAATCAAGTCAGCTAAGGTTCAGGCTGGCGCCGCTAAGGTAGACACATAATATTGGAGATTCAAGATGCGTAAGATGCTGTTGATCATACCCACCATTGTTTTGCTGTCCGGCGGAGCCACCTTCGCGCTTTCGAACAAGAAAGCGCCAGAGCCTGTTCGCGCGGTGGGCGAACCGAAAAACTGCGTGACCATTTCGCAAATTCGTTCAACGAAGGTCATCGACAGCAGTAACATTGATTTTCACATGGTCGGCGGCAAGACGTTCCGCAATAGATTGCCGCAAAGCTGCCCCGGGTTGAAATTCGAGGAGCGGTTTTCTTACCGTACTTCGCTCAATCAATTGTGCAGCGTCGACATCGTCCGCGTGTTGCATAATCAAGGCGGGAGCCTGTACGAAGGCGCTGGATGCGGGCTTGGCAAGTTTCAAATGGTCGAGAAGGCTTCAGCTAATTAAGTAAATCTTCCCCATAGACTTGCGATGCGGAGAACTAATTTTACTTCCCAGTCCAGTTACCCGGCCGCTTCTCGACGAATGCCGCCATGCCCTCTTTCTGATCCACGGTGCCAAACAGGCCGTGGAACAAGCGGCGTTCGAATACGACACCTTGCTGCAATGTGGTTTCAAACGCAGCGTTGACCATTTCCTTGCACGCGATTGCCGCCAAAGGTGCCATGGCAGCAATGGCGGTCGCGGTCTTGATCGCTTCGTCAACGAGCTCAGCTGCAGGAACGACCTTTGCAACCAAGCCCGAGCGTTCGGCCTCCGCGGCATCCATCATCCGGCCAGTGAGACACATTTCCATGGCCTTGGCCTTGCCAATTGCGCGCGTCAGCCGCTGTGATCCGCCCATGCCGGGTGTGACGGCCAGCTTGATTTCAGGTTGCCCGAATTTGGCATTGTCACCGGCAATGATAAAGTCTGCCATCATTGCAAGTTCGCATCCGCCGCCAAGCGCAAAGCCGTTTACAGCGGCGATCCATGGCTTGCGGGTAGCCGTCACGCGGTCATAGCCTGCAAAGAAGTTCGAACCGTATATTTCGGCAAAGGACTGCGACGACATTTCTTTGATATCCGCGCCTGCGGCAAAGGCCTTTTCGCTACCGGTTAATACCGCGCAACGTTGGCTGTCATCGGCATCGAAAGCAGCGAATGCAGCAATGAGGTCAGCCAGAACCTGACTGTTCAGTGCATTCAGCGCTTGCGGCCGGTTCAATGTCATCAGCGTAACAGCGCCGCGTTGTTCGACCAGGATTGTTTCGTATGTCATAAGGGCTTCCATTCTTCTTGCGCAGGCAATGGCGCAAATATCGCGTCAATCAGGTCTGCGGTGACGTCTTCGGCTGTCGCAGGATCCCATTTGGGAGCATTGTCTTTATCAACAATCACGGCGCGCACGCCTTCGGTAAAGTCGGGGCGCACGATGACCCGGCTCGCGATGCGATATTCCATGGCCATGTTATCGGCAAAGTCGGCAAGCGCGATACTTTCTGCCAATTGGCGCAACGCGACCTTGCAGGTTTGCGGGCTTTTGGAACGCAGTGTTGCCAGTTCGCGCATTGCCCATTCGCTTTCATCGCCCTCAAGGCTTGCGAGAATATCTTCAAACTGGTCGGAGGCAAAATGGCGATTAATCAGGAACAATGTCTCTACAATTTTGGACTCTGGCGGGGTTTCCGACAAAGTGCCCAATATGCCGTCGATCCGCTCAACATCTTCGGTCGCAATCCGCATTTTGGCGTCGGCGAGCGCGCTACTGGGTAGATAATGTGTGGCAAGACCAAGGGCGAGACAGCCCGATCCTGCGATCCGCGATCCAGTCAAAGCCAGAAACTGACCCACACGGCCTTCAAGCCGCGACAGATACCAGCCGCCGCCGACATCGGGAAAAAGGCCAATGCCGGTTTCAGGCATCGCGAATTTCGTATTCTCGGTGGCCACGCGGAAACGTGCAGGTTGGCTTATGCCAACGCCGCCGCCCATCGTAATGCCATCCATGAATGCCACCACTGGCTTTGGGTATGTGAACAGCAAATGGTTGAGCTGATATTCGTCATGGAAGAATTTTCGGCCAGACTCGCCATTATCATTAATCGCCGAATTGCGCAGGAACGCGATATCGCCGCCTGCGCAAAAGCCGCGGCCGTCGGCATGGTCGATAACCACACACTTCACCGCATCATCGTTGTGCCAAGCCAGCAACGCCTGCGTCATCGCATGCACCATGGGCAAGGTCAGCGCGTGCAGCGCCGATGGCCGGTTCAGGCTTATGAAACCCGCATGGCCTTGTACGCGAATCAAAACATCATCGGTCATTGGCGCAAAAGGTCCCGACCAATAATCATACGCATAACCTGATTGGTCCCTTCAAGGATGGAGTGCACGCGCAGGTCGCGCCAGAAACGTTCGATCGGATAATCGCGCAAATAGCCATAGCCACCAAACAGTTGAAGCGCCTGATTTACAATCTCGCTGCCGCTATCGGTCGACAGGCGCTTGGCCATCGCTGAAAAGCGCGACTTGTCGGGTGCGTTGGCCGTGACCTTTGCTGCAGCGATGTACAACAAGGCGCGCGCAGCCTCCAAATCCGTTGCCATATCCGCGAGCATGAATTGCGTATTCTGAAATTCGGAAACGGGCTGACCGAATTGTTGGCGCTCTTTGGTATAGGCTATCGATTCATCCAGACAACGCTGCGCGCCTCCCAGGGAACAGGCACCAATGTTCAACCGCCCGCCGTCGAGACCCATCATCGCAAAGCGGAAACCATCCCCTTCTGCGCCAACGCGGTTGGCCACAGGCACGCGGCAATCTTCGAATATCACTTGCGCAGTTGGCGAGGCGTTCCAACCCAGTTTTTTCTCTTGCGCGCCGAAACTCAGGCCAGGTGTCTCCTTGTCAACGACCAGGCAGCTAATGCCCTTTGCTTTCTCATCGCCGGTACGAACCATGACAACATATACGTCATTATAGCCAGCGCCCGAGATGAACTGCTTCGTGCCGTTAAGCACATAATCATCGCCATCGCGCCGCGCTGTAGTTTTCAGCGCCGCTGCATCCGACCCGCTGCCAGGTTCCGTAAGGCAATAGCTGGCGATTTTGTTCATAGGCACAAGGTCAGGCAAATAACGCGCCTTAAGCTCTGCATTGCCAAAGCAGTCGATCATCCATGCCGCCATATTGTGGATGGAGATAAAGGCGCTTGTGGTAGGGCAACCATAGGCCATGGCTTCCATGATCAATGCGGCTTCCAAACGGCCTAAGCCTGTGCCGCCCGATTCTTCGGACACGTAAATTCCGCCAAAGCCAAGCGCGCCGGCGGCCTTCCACACATCTACCGGATAATGGGATTTTTCATCCCATTCGGCGGCAAAAGGCGTGATCGCATCTGCGGTGAATTTACGCGCCATATCTTGAATGGCAACTTGATCGTCATTGAGTTCAAACTGGTTCTGCATGAGGTCGCCCTAGCATTGCAGTTTTGAGTTATCCAGACATAAGCTTCGGGCAACGCACATATCGTGTTCGCAGACCATCGACGATGTCGGTGCGCACTATCTGCGCGCGGTCTTCGCTCAGTTTGAACGCCATCATCCGTGTCGATTTGTGTGTTTTATCGACAAATTGAAACTCGGCCGCCATGGTCTTCGATGTCATGCGTTTGCCCTGCACCATCGTGCCAATGGATCCAGCAAACTTAATCAGCCGACCTTGAAGCGACATAATCTCGGCACTGCTATCGGGATCCTGATCGCACGCAATAGCACTGATGGCCCAGCGCCCCTGATACCCAGCAGGAAACCGGTTAATGGCAATTTCCAGCGCCACATCGGCAACGCCCAAGTCAGCAGTCGGCGACGCTGCGCTCTGCGCACCGGCAACGGCATTTTTATCGGCTATTGGCCAACACGCGCCCACCGTCGCCCCCAAAAGGATTGCACTTAAACATAAGATCTTTGCGGCCATATATATTCCCCATATCTCTGAGCAAAACATGCGGATCAGGGATGGGTTCCATCGGGGGTATATGTAACGAATTTGTAGCGCCGAAACGGGGCCTTAAAAAAAACTTGGCGCAAAGCCTATCTGCCTGCTAACCGGTGCCGGCCCGCACCCATAGCTCAGCTGGATAGAGCGCTGCCCTCCGAAGGCAGAGGCCAGAGGTTCGAATCCTCTTGGGTGCGCCACTTAACTCATTGATATATAACAATATTTAAACGAAGCGATGTGTCGATTGCGGCTTAAATAGCGCTTTTTAGCTATGCACAAATCGTGCACAAATTTCTATGTTCATTCACCAACTTCCTGATTAGGCTGAGAGAGTCGAAGGAAGGCATTCTATGGCTAGTGACGGTGATATTCGGATTGATCTGCGGGGTGCCAACCCCCTATTCTGGGTGATGGAACCCACAGTTCCTTCTTACATATTATTTTGCGTGTCCGGTTAACTGCGTTTCATTCACAGGGTTGCTATCACCATTTTTGTCTAGATGTCGTCCAGAAGGACGGGCAGAGTTTGGCCCTGCCCATCCTCCCTTCAGTAACTTACTTACGGAGTTTCAGCGCCTGCATCAACGTTGTACCTTGAACCTGGCGGAACTTTGCTCGATCACCCGAAGCGGATTGCATCTGAGCTTCCGTCATCTTGACCTTGTCACGGACAAGCGCTGCACGGCGATCAAACTCGGCTCCATCGACCAAATTTTTATAGCGTCGTATCAAATAAAGATCGGGCTCGCCCGGCCGTTTGTGGACATTTTGGAGCACTTCCCAACTCGTTTGCCAGCCTTGAGCGATAGCAAATTCTTCTTGGTCCTTATAGAAGCCTGCAAGAAAATCAGTGTAGTCAGATAAGTGGCCGTCATCGACGGTCACCCCCGTCACTTCGACATATTCGCCCTGAGCCCACGGATCTATTTCTGCTACTGCGGGCATAGAAAATGCAAGACAAAACGGGGCTGCGAAAAAAGCTGCACAACGGAATATTTTCATTGGATTAAACCTCCTGTGTTGGTCGCTAGAAAGCCACACATCTAAAGGACTCGCAAAAGCCGACTTTCAATTCCCATTAGCTACCTAATCTCCTACATTGTCCAGCGATCATTAGACGCTACGGAATCCTAGGTATTAGCAGGAATTATGGTGACAATGCTCTGGATTGTTGCGTGCCCCAAATGTGGACCAAAAGGTAAGCAGAGTTTGTCCCCCGTTAGCATTTAATAGACAGATTGTCTGCTGGCGGAGGACACCTCGGTCAAAAAGACCTATCGTTGTAAAGGCCGAGCCATCCTCCCGGCTGGTAGACATGGGAAAAGAGTGTGAAACGACGAAGCCGGTTAGGAGTAGCGATAATTTGTCCAACATGAACACGTCATCAACAAAAGCACCGTTCGACGCCCATGCGGACGATGTTAGTCAGCTAACGCACTATTTGGAAGACAAGCTGGGATGCAGTCAGATTGTGTTGCACAAGGAACGACGCTGGCGTCCGGTTTGGCGTGCTGCAATGATGCGGAACGGCAAGCGCACGGAAATGCTGTTGAAGGGTGACCGGACATGGCTGACCCATCCCTACCCGCTCGAATATGAAATGCTGATGCAACGTACATTGCATGAAAATGGCATACCGATCCCCGCGGTCCTCGGCATGTGTCCGGGTCCCAATACCATTGTAATGGAATGGGTGCGCGGCGGGCGTGACCCTGGGTTGATAGCCGAAGCCATAGAGAACCGGTCGGTGATGACCGACGACCGTTGGCAGGCATCTTTGCGCTACATGGAAATTCTGGCCGATATGCACCGCATTCCGCCCGAGAAATTTGTGGCCGTCGGTGCAACGTTGCCAACCGGCGATGAAGAGATCGCGCTGGGGAATTTCGAGCGGTTTCACGCGATGACCGGCCAGATCAACATAACCGATCCATTCATCGAGTTTTTCTCGCGCTGGTTGCGACGCAATTATCCCAACGGTCGCAACAGCATATCATTCCTGACGGGCGATTGTGGCCAGTTTCTTTCCGATGGTCCAGAAGTGACGTGCATTCTCGACGTTGAAATCGGTCATCTGGGCGATCCGATGCGCGATCTTGCCTGTTTTCGCGGGCGGCACCCTATTGAAAATATGGGCGATGTCCCGGCGCTGTTCCTTCATTATGAAAAGGCTATTGGGGTACCCCTCGATTATGATGCGCTTGCCTTCCAGACGGTCGCCTTCCTGTGTGAAGCCTATTACGGACCGCTGTTCGGGATGCACGACACCGGACGCGGCGGTGACTGGGTCGAAAGCGTGTTTCAGGTCGCGGTTATTGCGCGGCGGGCGATGGAAGCGTTAGCCGAGATTATCGGCCTGGAGCTTGATGTGCTAATTTTGCCGGAGCAACCAGAGGCTACTCCCTATGAAGACCTCGCCTTGGGCAAGCTGATTGCTGATCTTGAGAGGTTGCCCGAGTCAGATTCTTTGCAAGGCTGGCAGCGCAATATTCTCGTCTCGGTGCCGCATTATCTCCGCAACCGAGGTCATTATCGCCAGTGGTGCGAGCAAGCTGACATTGCCGAGACAGCAACGCTGACAGGGAAGCAGATCAACAATCTGACAGAGGCGGACAGAAATCTCACGGACTTCATCAAGACAGCGGGCCCAGAGCAAGATGCAGCACTCACTCGTCTGTTCCATCGCCGGTTCCTGCGACACTGCTTGATCATCGCAGGTCCAGATCCGAGCCCAGATCATATTGCACTAGCGGTGATGGAGCCAATTCTCAACCGCAGACCTGCCCAGGACAGCACGGTATGAACAAAGGTGAAACGGTATGAAAAAAGGTGAATTTGACGGCAAGGTTGTACTCATCACGGGCGCGGCGTCGGGGCTAGGGCGCGCCGCGAGTGTGCGGTTCGCGCGTGAAGGCGCTCGAGTTTGCCTGGCCGATATCAACAGCGCTGGTCTTGACGAAACGGCACGAATAATCGCCAATGCCGGGGGGCGGTGCACGCAATATGCCGGCGATTTGGGCCAACCGTCCAGTTGCACGGACGCAGTGCGCACTGCTATCGGGTCGTTCGGTCGGCTTGATGTGCTGTGCAATGTTGCAGGAATATTGCGCTTTCATGCGCTTGCTGATGTGACTGCCGAGGATTGGCAAATGTTGTTTGCTGCCAATGTGACAGCGCCATTTTTCATGACGCAGGCGGCTATGCCGCATCTAGTTGCTGCAAGCGGCAATGTCGTCAATGTTGCATCGACGGCGGCATTTATCGGCCAATCATACACCGCGCCATATGCTGCGACAAAGGCGGCACTGCTTAGCCTGACAAAATCGCTGGCGATGGAGTTCATCAAATCCCCCGTCCGGATTAACGCTATTGCGCCTGGCGGGATGATGACTGAAATGGTGCAAGGCCTTGTCTTTCCCGAGGGTGCGGATACCGACATGATTCTGCGCTATTGCGGATTTCGTCCTCCCAATACGCCCGAAGACATTGTCGAGCCGATGATATTCTTGGCGTCTGATCGGGCACGTGCGGTCCATGGGGCCTGCTATACCGCCGATAACGGCATTACGGCGGGTTAAGGGAGTAAAATGGTCAACGATTCAATCATATTGGTAACAGGAGCAAGCCGCGGACTAGGACGCGGTATTGCGCGCGCCTTTGGATCAAAGGGCGCAACAGTTTACGTCACAGGACGGCATGCAGACGAACTGGGCCCCGTTGTTGGCGAGATAGATGCAGCTGGCGGCAAAGGCGTGGCGGTTGTTTGCGACCATAAAGCCGATGACCAGATTGCTGCGTTGTTTGCCCAGATTGCCAAAGAGGCAGGCCGTCTCGACATCTTGGTAAACAATGCGGCGGCCGTTTACCCTGATGCGCTGATGGCTCCCGGCGGTTTTTGGGAAAAGCCGCTAAACCTGTCCGACATGATCGATGTTGGCCTGCGCTCCAATTATGTTGCCGCCTATTATGCTGCTCCCATGATGGTTGCGGCGAAGCGCGGACTGATAGCAAGCATTTCTTTCTACGGTTCGGTCTCCTATTTCCACGGCGCGGCTTATGGTGCAGCAAAGGCCGGAACTGACAAAATGATGCATGACATGGCGGTCGATCTGGCACAGCACAATGTGGCTGCTGTCGCTATCTGGCCGGGATTCATCCTGACCGACGCCGTCAAAGCCATCCCGTCTGAGTATTTGCCTGAAGAGTTACGCGCAAACCTGCCTAACTGGGAGACGCCAGAATTTACCGGGTTGGTGATTGACGCCTTGGCGCATGACCCCGACCTTATGTCGCTATCGGGGCAAGCCCTCATTGGTGCGGAATTGGGCGAGCGCTACCGGATCGTCGATCTCGATGGCAAACAGCCGATATCTTACCGCGCGACTATGGGTGCGCCTGTAAATCACTGAATAAGGGAGAATTTGATGTCGCTTGAAGCAAATAAAGCTATCGTGCGTAGCTATTTTGAAGCGGTAAATTCGGGCAATTGCGACGCGATCCTTGCGCTCACCACCGAAGATTTCCTGTTCACGACAATGGCGCGCGCGCCCGACTGGTTGCAAATTGAATGGGGCCGTGAGGCGTTTTCGCAAGTGCCGCCGACTATGTCGCAATTGATGAAAGCGCCTATTCACTTGGCGGTCTTGGACATGATCGGTGAGGGCAACAAGATCACTGTCGAGGCGGAAACCGATGGCGAGATGCTAAACGGGCGGCGGTACAACAACGCCTATCATTTTGCGTTTGAACTGGCTGACGGCAAACTGCACCGCGTCCGCGAATATAGTTGCAGCCATCTGGCGCAATCCTGTTTTGGCGCAATTGAACCAGGCAACCGCAAGGCGTCCAAGATGGCTGATTAGCGTTCGGGAACGATCTGAAGGTCAAGCCCGACGAAACCAGATGCAATCCCGCATCCCGTCAGAAGAAAATCCTGCCGTCGCAACCAATTATGGAAATACTGAATAAGATCGGCATCATATTCAGGTCCGACTTTCAGCACAAAGGCTTCCATTTTTTCCATCATGTCGTCCTGATCGGTCGGACGCTGACCTATCAACGCGGCGGTATCATCCAGATCGGCGTCGAGGACGTCTGCACCGTAAGTCAGCCAGCGCTGCTGATAGAGCGCCAATGCCGCAGCCGAATCGCGCGAATAGGCGGTTTGATCATCTGGTGCGGGGAGCTTGCCAATCTGCCGAACCAGATGCGAACCGACTTGGTTGAAGCCCATTTCGCGCGCGACGGGCTCGCGTGGTTCGATCAATTGCAAACCAATTTGCGCCGCCATCGCGGTATAGCTCCAGCGCGCGGTCGCAACGGCGAAATTGAGATAGGCCATGTAGTCCTGCTCCGGCGTTGACGTAAACGCCAGCGGCCAGAGCATGAAGCCGTTAACCCCGCAAAAACCGGCTGTGTGATATTCGATCACTTGCTTCGATATCCGGTCGCCGCTGACTTTTTCATAATGATCATACAGCGCCGACAGGTCACCAAGCGGTTCGGACGTATCGCGCAATCGCATCCCTGCAAGTTCGGCCGCGGGGTCACCGAATGACGACATCTCAAAATCTATAAGACCTGTAACCTTTTCGCCTTCAAAAAGAAATTGCCCGGCATCGGGGTTGATGAAAGCGGCACGTGTCCGGTCCTGTGGCACATTACGTCGCAACCATCCGGCAGTGAACCGCATCAATGGCCAAGGTCGCCCGATCAGCCCGTCAAAAATCGCTTCGGAGGCTGCATAAAGGTTACGCGAAACCGCATCAGCACCTTGCGGGACATCCAGACCAACTTCGGCAAAGGCTTCCGGCGGCAAACGGTGGATCGCCGCCATGATCTCCACGAATTCTTCGCGTATCTTTTTTCGCGTAACGGCATCGGCGATTGCACCGGTGTTGATAATCCCCGAGATGCGTTCGAGCACCAGCGCCTCGGGATCTTCAATAAGGCCAATAACCTTCGGCACCGGAATGTCATTGGCGAGATAGGCGCGATGGATCGCCGCCTCCTGTGCCATATTGATCGGAGAGGTATAATTGTCTCCGCGCGGACCACGTATGTAGAGCGGGCGTAACTCGCCATCACGCGACACTTCGGCATCCCAACCTGTTCGCCACCGTGCATGCGGCGCAAATAGTGTGACCTTGCCCAAATTGTTCTCCAGCCAGGCAAATACCTTGCGGTCCATATCCCCGTGCAGGATGATTGGTTGCTGCGTTTCAATCACACGTCACCGCTTTCTATTCGAGACATGATGTAGTTTGAAGACTTGCGTGATTGAGCGACCTGCCCCCGGGCAGGGACGCGCTGATGTGGCGTTGATAGCTTTATGCTTCAACAAAGGAGAAATTTATGGGTAGATTGAAAAGGCGGGCGGCGATAGCACCGTTGGTATCATGCTTGGCCATGCTAGCGTCGTGTGCGAATGTAGAAAAACCGATTACATTCAACGCGCCCGCAGACCTTGCAGCGATAAAGCTGATCGAAACAACGATGGCGACCGAAACCCACATGGACAAGCTCATCGGCTATTATGCTGACGACGCAACCGTGCTCGATATTTACGCGCCGGGCATTTACAAGGGCCGCGATCAAATTTACGCCGGTTTTGCGACGCAAATGGCGGCTATTCAGTCCATCACGCATAGGGTGGCGGAAATGAGTGTAACGACCAATGGAAATTTTGCCTGTGCGGCATCGCAGATCGAATTCGATGCGGTGTTCAACGACGGCAAGAAAATGTCGCTCAGCGTGCGGCAACTCGACGCGTTCAAGAAAATCGGTAACGAATGGAAAATCGTGCAGCAGCATATTTCGCTGCCGATTGATCCAAAATCGGGGGCTGCTATCGTCGACGGCCCTGTCAACGCTCGCGGCGAAATAGCTTGGTCCAAAGATCCCCTACCCGGCCCAGCTTCCACCCCCGAAGAAGCAAAAGCCGCTATCCGGACATGGATGGACGTCGGTGGCGCTTCAACAAGTCTGGATATGTTAATGGGCTATTATGGACCCGGCGACGACATTCTGGTCTACGACAGCTTTGCCAGCAATCTGCGTAGTATGAAGGAAGTCCGCGCGCATTATGCCGCGATCATGAACAGCTACACCGACATCAAGCTGGAAATGCCCAATTTCGTGGTCGATTCAGACGGCGTGTTCGGCGTGCAGCTCGATATACAGCGCATTACGCTCACCATGAAAGATGGCAGCACTCAAAAACTCGCACTTCGGCAGAGCGACTGCATGCGCAAGTCAGGAGACAAATGGTATTCGTTCCTCGAACATCTCTCATTCGCAGTCGACCCGAAAACTGGCCAAGGCGTCGTGTCCTTCTGAACAAAAAAGGCCGCCTCTTTTCGGAGGCGGCCTTTTTTAACATTACTTATTCCGGAAAGATCAGAACTTGATTGTCGCTGTCGCACCAAAAGTGCGCGGCGCGCCCTGAAATTGCACGGTAGCGCCAAGGCCCGTGTAGTTATTGAACACGTTGGTAAACCAGGCCTGGTTGGCCAAGTTGCGGCCCCAGAATGCCAGTTCAATATCAGGACTGTCCAAGTTGATCGCTATGCGACCATTCAGCAGGCCGTATCCCTTGACGATCGATGCCGCATTCGCAATCGCAATCGCATCGATATTTGCCTGCGTTCCGCCCTGCGCAAGCGGCTTTGCAGTCGCCGCGTCCATGGCCCGGTCTGCAATGTATGCATAGTCAGCGTGGAGCGACACATCTCCGAAAGACGTTTCGAATGTTTGCGTAGCGCCAATGTTCCAGGTCCATTTAGGGGCCTGCGTAACAGGTTCGCCGGCACGATCAACAAAGACTGGTGCCGATGCCGTTCCCTGATTTTCATTGCGACTTCCGCGAACATATTTTGCGTCGAGATAGGAAAGGCTGCCCGTCAGCTCCATACCACCCCAGGGAAGCGCGGTACCTTCAAATTCAAAGCCCTTCGCATTGACTTTGCCCGCATTTGTTACGAACTGAGTGAGCGATGTGCCGACCAAGGCATTGACAATACGCTGGACGTTAGATTGCTTGGCATAAAAGAATGCCATATTGGTCCGCAAACGACGGTCAAGGAAATCACCCTTGAAACCGAATTCGGCGTCGCGCACTTTTTCTGGACTAAACTGTTGTGTGAACGGTACGGGCACAAAACGTGAGTTGAAGCCGCCTGACATCGATGCGCCACTCGTCTTGGCATATAGGAAAAGTTGATCGTTTACGCGGTAATCTGCGCCCAAAGTCCACGCTGGGTATTTGAAACTTGCCGAACCTGGAGCGGAGCAGGGGGCAGCCTCAGCGGTCTTTCCAGAATTAGGGCCGACAGTGCAGACTTCGAGATTATCCGGCTTACGCCAGTTGTCCGTGCTTTGCCTGTCGATCGTGCGCTTGTCCCACGTATAGCGCAAGCCACCGGTGACGCGCAGCGCGTCGGAAACATTGTAGTTGATCTGCCCATACGCACCAGCCGAGCGCGAGCTGTAGTCGCTCAACGTCCGCGCGGAGGCAACACCGCCCAGAACGAAGGCGCGGGATTGCTCGTCACCAGATTCTTTGAAGTAATAGACGCCCGTTTGCCAATCGAGTGCGCCCGAACTGCCCGACAGTTGAAGCTCTTGGCTGAACTGCTTGTTGTTGTAGCTACTAATAAATGCTGACGTTGCGTTCGGCAAGAAGGGGGTGTACGGGTTTACCGACGACGGAAAACCATGAAGGTCCAAACTGTCGTTGGTGAAAGACTTGCGATAGGCGGTAATCGATTTGATGTTCACGCCTCCAAGATCCCATTCGATAGTTCCAGCGATTGCGTCGACATCATTGTTATTCTGCAGCTTATCAATTTCTGCATCGCCCGTTTGCGGCCGTGAGAAAGTGTCGGTCCACTTTGAATTTGCTGCAGTAAATGCGGGCTTTTGCGCCGCCGTCACAAATTGCGAAAATTCCGAGTTGATGAACGCGCCGTAGGCAGGCAGCGACAGCACGCCGGGGTTTATTGCGGCAACCGCCGTCGCATTGCCATCATCCGCATAACGCACAAGGTCGCCAATGAGGGTAAACTTCAAGTTCGATTCGGCCGGCGCGTAGACCAAGGTACCGCGAAGTACTAAATCCTTGTCGATGCTGCCTTGTGGATACCCGATCTTATTGTTCCGGAAATATCCGTCGCGCTTTCCATATCGCCCCGCAATGCGGATACCTGCTTCGTCGCTCACTGGCGCATTCACCATGCCTTCAATCGATTGATAATTGTAGTTGCCGAAACCGACCTTGAGCATACCTTCATATTCGTTGCTCGGACGGTTGCTCGTAAGGTTAAGAGCGCCACCCGTGGTGTTGCGGCCAAAAAGCGTACCCTGCGGCCCACGCAAAACTTCTGCACTGGCCATATCAAGGAAACCGAGGTTTCCGACAATCGGGCGAGCAACATAGACGCCGTCCATGTAGATACCAACGGACGAATCAGAAAGCGAGTTAGGGCTATTCTGTGCCTGACCGCGAATAGCGAGATAAACGATTGATGCCGGCCCCGTACCGCCAGTGCTGATCGTCAAACTTGGCGCGGTGCGAGCCAAATCGGTAACTTCGAACACTTGCTTGCTTGCCAAATCGTCAGCACTCAAAGCCGTAACGGCGACTGGAACCGATTGAATGTTTTCCGATGACTTACGCGCTGTGACAATGATCTCAGCGATACCGCCTTGGTCTGCTGTCTCCTCTGCTGCCGGAACAGACTGCGCCTGCGCTGCGCCTGAGATTACAAGTCCTGCTGCCAGAACCGTCGACGTCAAAAACAACGCACGGATGTTAAGAATATTCATACAAGCCTCCCCTAAAAAATCTTTTAATAGTAAATACCAATGGCGGAGCTCCTCGTGCCTTTTTACCATCGTATTGAACTATAACAGCAATGTTTATGCCGATTTATGAATGATCTTATTTACCCCCCTTACTCACACCTATCTAAAGATTGGCGCCCAATCGAGAAGGATATTGGGTCGATTTCGAAGCCATTTCCTTAACTTTTGTGACAATTCAGCAACAATTAGCCGCGTTGACCAACCGCCTTGCTCACCTTTTGCGGTCCACCCGCCATCGACCGGAAGGACATCCCGCCCAGCCCTGATCCGACGGAAACGACATCGAAACCTTCATCCAAGTTCATGACATTTCTGTCTGATGCCGCTGGACTTTGGCTATAGCGGCTTGGTGTGTCCGCGCCCCTCCCTTCGATAGGTGTTCAGCGGCCTTTGTTGATGCCCAGAAAACAGCAATCCAGCTTAATGTGATATCTCAAGGAATGTTTGATGGACGCCTATATCTTCGATCATGTGCGGACACCGCGAGGCAAAGGACGGCCAGACGGGGCGCTGCACGAAGTCACCTCGGTCCAGTTGGTCACTCAATTACTGGAAGCAGTCCGCGACCGCAACTCACTCGACACGGCTCTGCTCGAAGATGTGATCATCGGCACGGCGCAGCCTGTGGGTGAACAGGGTGGAGTATTGGCGCGCGCAGCGGTTTTGAACGCGGGCTATGCGCAAAGCGTCGCGGGGCAGCAAGTGCACCGCTTTTGCGCATCCGGCCTAGATGCAGTCAATCTGATCGCCGCGCAGGTCCACGCCGGCGTCATGCAGGCAGGTATTGGCGGCGGTGTCGAAAGCATGAGCCGTACTGTCATGGGCTATGACAGCGGCGCTTGGACATCCGATCCGGATATTGCGTTTCACAACCATTATGCACCGCAGGGAATTGGCGCGGATATGATCGCGACGCTTGATGGATTTACGCGCGAAGATGTCGACGGCTTCGCAGCGGAAAGCCAGCGGCGCGCGGCGCAAAGCTGGGCAGAAGGGCGCTTCAATGGGGCCATCGTCCCTGTCAAGGATGTGATCGGCGAAGTGCTGCTCGACCATGATGAGCATATGCGGCCGGGTACAACGGTCGAAAGCCTCGGCAAGTTGAAAGCGGCATTTGAGGGACTTGGCAAGGGCGGCTTCGAGAATGTCGCCAAGGCGCGCTATCCCGAAATCGAGGAACTGTCCTACGTCCACCACGGCGGCAACAGCTCTGGCATCGTCGATGGTTCGGGCATCGTCATGATCGGGTCCAAAGAATTTGGCGAACGCGCTGGAATGAAGCCACGGGCACGCGTCGTGTCCTATGCATCAATGGGATCGGAACCCACCATCATGCTGACCGCGCCTGCCGATGTGACCAAAAAGGCATTGAAGAATGCGGGTATGGAGGTCGGCGATATAGACCTGTTCGAACTCAACGAAGCTTTCGCCAGCGTCGTTCTGCGCTATATGAAATTGCTGAATATACCGCATGACCAGATCAATGTTTGCGGTGGAGCCATCGCCATGGGCCATCCACTCGGCGCAACTGGCGCGATGATTACCGGCATCGTCCTCGACGAATTGGAACGCACGGGCAAATCAACCGGCCTCATCACTTTGTGTGCCGCCAACGGGCTTGGCACCGCAACAATCATAGAACGCGTCTGACGCGAAGGATTACCCCATGCGACATATGAAAATCGAAACAGCCGCTGACGGCTTTGCAACGCTTACGCTCGACAACGCCGACGAATCGATGAATCTCGTTTCCGACGCGTTCATTGCCGAAATGATGGAGGCAACCGCGCAGATCGCTGCCGACGACGGCATAAAAGGTGTAATCCTGACATCGGGCAAACCCGCTTTCATGGCAGGAGCCGATCTGAAATTGCTGGTTCAGGGCTATGACACGATGACGCTGAAAAGCGCATTTGCATTCAGCCAAAAGGCCAGCGCGATGCACCGCGCGATAGAAACATCGGGTAAGTCGTGGGTTGCCGTGATGAATGGCTTGGCTCTGGGTGGCGGGTTTGAGCTGGCTCTGGCATGCCATTACCGCGTCCTTGTCGATGACCCCAAAGCTGTGGTTGGCCTGCCCGAGGTCAATGTCGGACTATTACCGGGATCGGGCGGTACGCAACGCCTTATCCGCATCGCTGGCATGAAGATCGGCACAGAGCTGCTGCTTTCAGGACGCGCGGTCAAAGGCGCAGAATCTTTGGCGCTGGGCATTGTTGATGCCGTTGTTCCAGTCGCCGAAATGGATGCAGCGGCTCGGGCGTGGCTCGCCACGGGTCCCGATCCGGTCAAGCCCTGGGATGTAAAGGGCTATGCCCTGCCCGAACAACGCGGGCTGATTATCCCGGAATATTCCGCCGGAATGATGATCACATCGGGATCGGTTGCCAAATCAGGCTACAACCTGCCTGCCCCCATCGCGATCCTGTCGTGCATCTATGAGGGTGCGATACTGCCTTTTGATAAGGCGCTGGCGGTCGAATCCAAATATTTCGCCAAGCTTTTGACCAGCCCGGTTTCGCGTAACATCATCCGAACGACGTTTCTGTCAAAGGGCGCTGCCGAGCGCGGTGCTGGCAGGCCTGCTGGCATCCCAAAGGCCGAATTCAAAAAAATCGGCGTGCTCGGCGCAGGCATGATGGGCGCCGGTATCGCGCTTGTTTCAGCGCAAGTCGGCGTTGATGTTGTCCTAATCGACCGCGACGTCGAAAGTGCAACCAAGGGCAAATCCTATTCTGAAACCGTTCTCGGCAAACAAATTACGCGTGGCAGCATGACGCAAGACAAAGCCGATGCGATACTTGCCCGTATCACACCCACCGACGATTTCGCGCTGCTTGAAGGCTGCGACCTGATTATCGAGGCCGTGTTTGAAGACATCGACATCAAAGCTGAAACCACCCGCAAGGCTGAGGCGATTATCCCAGCGACCACGGTCTATGCGTCTAACACATCGACTTTGCCGATCTCGACATTGGCGGAGGCGTCGGCGCGGCCCGACCAGTTCATTGGGCTACACTTCTTTTCGCCCGTTGACCGCATGGGTCTGGTGGAAATCATCAAGGGCGCAAAGACCAGCCCGGCAACGCTCGCCGTTGCGCTCGATTTCGTTGCCAAGCTGCGGAAAACGCCGATTGTCGTCAATGACAGCAGGGGCTTCTACACCAGCCGCGTGTTCCAGACGCTGATCCACGAAGGCGGCGCAATGCTGGAGGAAGGCGTTCCGCCCGCAGTCATCGAAAATGCCGCTAAGGCCGTTGGGATGCCAGTGGGGCCGCTGGCGTTACTCGATGAACTGACCTTCGATTTGCCGCTGAAAATTGTCGAGCAAGCCATCGAGCAAGAGGGCAGCAAATATATCGTCCCCGCTGGTGTTTCGGCGATGAAGAAAATGAAGGCGCAGGAACGCTCCGGCCGGAAAACCGGCGGCGGCTTTTATGATTATCCGGCTGAGGGCGGGAAAAAGCTCTGGTCTGGCCTTTCGGATATTTTTCCGGTTTCAGCTGACTATGACGTCGCAGAATTGAAGCAGCGTTTTCTCTATGCACAAGCGATTGAAACCGCCCGCTGCCGTGAAGAAAATGTTATCGAGACATCCGAAGACGGCGACTTGGGCGCAGTCTATGGCTGGGGCTTTCCCGCTTGGACCGGCGGCACGCTGTCCTACATCGACACCATCGGCGTCGATAAGTTTGTGACCGAATGCGACCGGCTTGCACAAAAATTCGGACCCCGCTTTGCACCATCGGCATGGCTTCGCGATCGCGCAGCGACTGGCACAAATTTTTATTGATAAGGACTCGCTCCAATGCGCCGCGTTACTTTTGAATTAGAACACGACCAGTTCCGCGATTCTGTTCGCAAATTCATGCAAGCCGAAATTTGGCCGAATGTCGAACGCTGGCACGAGGCTGGCATCGTTGATCGTGATGCCTTTACCAAAGCCGGAGCAAACGGACTGCTCTGCACATGGGCCGAGGAACAATATGGCGGTCTTGGCATCGAAGATTTTCGATTCGAACAGATCATCATGGAGGAAAACACCCGGCACGGTGATTTGGGCTTCTATCTCCATTTGCACAGCAATCTGGTCGCGCCGTATATCGCCAAGTTAGGCACAGATGAACAAAAGGCACGGTTCATGCCGGGCATAGTCAGCGGCGAAAAAATCTTGGCGGTGGCGATGACGGAACCTGGAACCGGCAGCGATCTGGCTGGCATGAAAAGCCGTGCCGTTGATATGGGCGATCACTGGGTTTTAAACGGTTCAAAAACCTATATCTCCAATGGCATCCTTGCCGATGTCGTCGTTGTCGCAGCCCGCACCGACCCCGAAAGCAGCCACGGGCTTGGGCTATTCTTGGTCGAGCGAGGGATGGAGGGCTTTGAACGCGGACGCAAACTCAAGAAGATGGGGCTTAAAGCGCAGGACACTGCGGAGCTTTTTTTCAACGACGTCAAAGTACCAAAGGCTAATGTCATCGGCGACGCGACAATGGGCTTTAAATATCTCGCCCGCTTTTTGGCGCAGGAACGTTTGGTCGCAGCGATCATATTCCAGACCACCGCGCAGGTCGCGTTCGATATTACGCTTGAATACGTGAAAGACCGCAAGGCGTTCGGACAGCCCATCGGTACGTTTCAGAACAGCCGGTTCAAGATGGCCGAAATGAAGGCCGAACTTGACGCGATGCAATGCTATATTGATCAGAGCGTGCTTTTACTTAACAATGGCGAACTGACGGCGGATGATGCGGCGGCGGCGAAGTTGCTGACAAGCGAGCTTGAGGCACGGGTGGTCGATCAATGCCTACAATTGCACGGAGGTGCGGGCTATATGGACGAATATCGAATCTGCCGCATCTATCAAGATGCACGCATCAGCCGCATCTTTGGTGGCACGTCAGAGATAATGAAGGAAATTATCGGACGCAGCCTTGGCCTTGATGATCGGAAAAGAAACAAATGACCACGCGCCACTTGGTAGATCCTGAACTGCTGCCAATGTTGGATGCTTTCCCGCCGATGACATTGTCGGCAGAGACTTTACCAATGATACGGTCGGCCATTCCCCAGATGATGGCTGCCCGCCCCTTACCGGATTTGCCGGTCAGCTCCAACGTCATTCATATCCCGTCGGGTGAAGACGGTCGCGACGTTCGCTGCCTGCTGATCCAGCCACTGACCTCAGGCGCGAACATGCCAGCCATATTGCATTTCCACGGTGGTGGCCATGTCCTCGGTATACCCGAAATGGACCAGCCACAGTTGATGCGATGGGCGGTGGAATTGGGATGCCTCGTGCTTTCGGTTGATTATCGCCTGGCCCCCGAAACGCCGTTCCCGGGGCCGATGGACGATGCCTATGCTGCGCTGCGCTGGCTGAACGAACAATGTGACAAATTAGGTATCAAGCGGGATCGCATCGCAGTCAGCGGTGGAAGTGCAGGCGGAGCGATGGCCGCCTGCCTGTGCCTGATGGCGCGAGATCGCGGCGAGTATAAAATCGCATTTCAACATCTTGAGGCACCGCGCCTTGACGACCGGTTGGCAGCGCCGGAAGACGCAAACCCATTCACTGGCGAATTTGTCTGGACCCGCGCCAACAGCGCCTATTGCCGCGAAGCCTATCTCGGTGAAAATACCTTAGACCCCTATGGTTCGGCGGCGCGCGCGACTTCGCTTTCCGGCCTGCCTCCCGCTTACATCGCGGTCGGCTCGCTGGATTTGTTCGTGGATGAATGTCTCGCCTATACCGCACGACTTACCAGAGCAGGCGTACCGGTGGAGTTGATCGTTTATCCCGGCTGTTTTCACGGCTTCAAGATTGCCGCAGAAGCAAGTGTCACGATACGGGCCGAAGACGACAATATCCGAGCGCTGCGTAAAGCACTGGCGTGAGTAGTCCGCTCGACATTGAAAAGTTGCGGGCCTATGCAATCCCCCAAGCAACCGATGATTACGACCCCCGCGATGCGATTATCTATGCGCTCGGTGTGGGAACTGGACTAGACCCAGCTACCGACGAAATTGATTTGCTGTACGAGCGCCGATTGCAGGTGCTGCCTACTATGGCGCTGGTGCTTGGGTCGCCCGGGTTTTGGCCGATGGACCCCAGCTGCGGGCTTGATTGGATTAACATATTACTTGGGGAGCAGCGGCTGACGCTGTTCCAGCCGCTCGATCCTGCCGGCACATTGGTGGGCGAAACAGCCGTAACTGATATTGCCGACAAGGGCGCGGGCAAGTCTGCCTTGGTGCGCGCCGTAAAGACATTGAGAACCCTCAGCGGGACTTTGGTGGCCGAGGCAACCGAGACATGGGTTCTGCGCGGTGCGGGTGGTTTTGGCGGCGCACGTGCGTTGCCGGGAGAGGTTTTGCCGCTGCTTCCGGATCGCGCGCCCGATCTTATCATGTCCTTACCCACGTCGGTTACCCAAGCGGCTATCTATCGCCTTTCTGGCGACCGCAATCCGTTACATATAGATGCCGACACCGCAAATCGAGCAGGTTTTAGTCGACCGATCTTGCATGGACTGTCGACCTTAGGCGTGGCCGCGCGTGCAATTATTCATGCGCTGTGTAACGGCAATTCTGCGCGACTAACCGAATTAAGCGCGCGGTTCACCGCGCCGTTGTACCCGGGTGCCGTGCTGAAAACCGAAATCTGGGACAACGGAGGAGGCAATATAGCTTTTCGATGCCGGTCGGTCGAAACGAATGATATTGTTGTCGATAGCGGACATGCGACATTGGATGCTTTTGCGGCCACAGGCGTTACAGCCTGATTAGTCGCTTGCCCTCGTTTTCGCCCCGGTAAAGCCCGGCCAAGGCTCCCGGGCACGCCTCGATACCATCGAGAATATCTTCGCGGTAGTGAAGTTTGCCTTCTCTAACCCAAGTAGCCAATTGAGCCACCGACGCTAAATACTCGGTATCATGGTCAAAGATGACAAACCCTTGCATTCGCGCGCGCTTGGTGAGCAAATATCGTTCGACCCGCGGTCCGCTAGGCCACGGTTTCCATGTCGCAATTGAGGCCGTACCGCACACAATAATGCGCGCATTAAGAGCAAGGTTGGGATAGACTGCGTCGCTAATCGGTCCTGCAACGTTGTCGAAATAGACATCGACGCCAGCGGGGCTGACCGCGCGAATGGCATATTCCAAATCGGGTTGTTTATAGTCAATGGCAGCCGCAAACCCGAATTCATCCACACAAAGATTACATTTCCGTTTTCCGCCCGCAACGCCGATGGTTCGACACCCGAGCAGGTTTGCAATTTGCCCGACAGCGGACCCAACTGCGCCTGCTGCCGTTGAAACGAGAACTGTTTCACCGGCAATCGGTTGTCCAATCGTAGTAAGCGCAAGATGCGCCGTCACCCCGTTGATTCCCAATATGCCCAGCGAAAGCGATAATGGTAGGTCAGCTTCGGTAATCCTGCGGACAACAGCGTCGGGTGTGACAACACATTGTTCCTGCCAGCCAAACCAGCCGCTTAACAACGTGCCGACAGCAAAATCAGGATGTTTGCTCTCGACAACCTCGCCTGCGGCAAGTGAACGCATCACTGACCCGAGCGGAACTGGCGAAGCGTAGTTTCCTTCGTCGGCAATCCAGCCACGCATTGCCGGGTCGACCGAAAGGAAATGGTTGACGACGCGAAATGAACCCTGAGGCAAGGGGTCAGGATCGGTTTCTACAATTTTGAAATCGTCCGCCTGGGCGACTTCCGTGGGTCGATTGATGAGAAGCACTTGACAGTTTTTCACACGCGCTCGTCTGGTTTGAAGCAATAGGCACAAATCTTGTTACCATCAGGGTCGCGCAGATAAGCGCCATAGGCGTTCGGCACAGCCCCGCGCGGTCCGGGCGCGCCTTCGTCGCTACCGCCCGACGCCAGCCCTGCAATATGGAATGCATCAACCGCCGCCCTACTCGGTGCCTTAAAACCAATGGTTGCGCCATTGCCCGGATCGGCGTCACTGCCATCAATAGGACGCAGAACGAGAAACTCTGCGGCGCGGTTGCCGTAAGCCAATCCCTGATCGAGAAAGTCGCCAAGCCTGACAATACCAAGCGGACCCAGCGCCGCATCGTAAAAGCGCCCAGCACGGTCGACATCATTCGTGCCTACGCAATTATGCGTGTAGATGCCCATCGGTTTCAGGTCCCTCTTCTTTGGCGAGCCTGAGAAAATAGATTGCTACCGCCGCCAACAGTGACCCCGTCGCCATCAGCATCATCACGGTTGCAAGCGGTGTTCCTCCTGCAAACAATATACCAGCCAGTGCTGGTCCGGCGACCGCCCCCGCGCGGCCGGTTCCAATTCCAAAACCAGTCCCGGAAGCACGCACATGGACAGGGAATGCCCGCGCCAGTATGACGTAAAACGCCACGGCGGCTCCGTTTATGAAGAATCCCGTGATTCCGGCGACCAAGGCAAGCATCTGCAAGTCAGGCGCTGTCCGCCCGAACAACGAAACCATAACGAACGAACCGAGCAGCGCAGCGATAGTCACCGGTTTGATCCCGAACCAGTGCGTCAGCACTCCATAAGTCGCCCCGCCGGTTGCACCGCCCAGCATAGCCCAAATCAATATGTCTGCCGCCGAACTCGCTTCAAAGCCGAGGTCGACGACGATTTTCGGAATCCATTTCATGAAAAAATAATAGCAGCTGACGTGGGTGAAATAAGCGAATGTGACCAGCGACGTCGTGCGGATCAGCGATGGCCGGAAAATGTCGAGCACTGACCCGCTATTCTTAGTGCTAGACACAGTCGGAAACGCAGAAACAGTTGGTAAACCGAAGCGCATGAAAGTCTGATTAATCCGTTGCAACGCGTTTGGAGACCGCTTCTCGGCAAGAAATGCAGGTGATTCCGGAATGAAAATGAGCACCAACGGGATGAACGCCGCCGTCGCCGCCGCGCCAAAAACAAAGATGCTCCGCCAATCGCCACCTTCAAGCAATTGCCGCGCCACAAGACCCCCACCAACCGCGCCGAGCGGATAACCAATCACCATCAGTGACAGCGACACGTTGCGCCATTTGCGGCTGCTGAATTCGGCGACGACCGCGTTGATCGCGGCAAGCATACCGCCAATACCAAGTCCAGTTATTACGCGCCAGATTGACAGCTCGGTGATGCTCGACGTCCCCGAAACCATATACATGCCAAGCGTCATCGCCATCAAGCATGCAAGTATTGTCGGTCGCCGCCCGTAACGGTCTGCGGCACCACCGAGCAATATCGACCCCGCCGCCATGCCGATGAGTTCCATCGACAAAACCCAACCGAGCGCGTCTCGTTTTAAGCCCCATTCATTAGCGATTCCGGGCGCGGCAAAACTGATGGACAGCACGTCGAAGCCGTCTAGCGCGTTGAGCAATATCGTGACGACAACCGCAGCGATCTGCCACCCGCGCATAGGGTGCGTGTCAATGACTTCTTGAGGGCTCTGCGGGACTTCTTTAGACATCAGGCTGTAGCATCGTCCTTTTTTTCGACGGGTGTCAAGTTGCTCATAAACGCGTAAAAATCGGGTCCAAGTTCGGGAAGGTCCATTCCCAACCGCTCAGCCAAATAGGCTGTCATCAGATTGGCATCGAGCGATTTATTATCTGGCGCAATATTGCCAATACCGACTTGCCGGTCAAACGCTCCGACCACGACCAGCGCCATCCGCAGCGCGACAACGACATCGTAATAATCAAGATGCTCGGCCTTGCGGCCAACCGCTGTTTCCCAAATGGCGATGGTCTCGTCGCGGGTTGGAAGGCCATCGAGCCGTTTCACGCCAAAACGTCTGCTGAACAAATCGTCGAAGTAAAGCCACCAGGCAAGGTCAAGTTCAGACGGCCCCAGTGCCGCCAGTTCCCAATCGATCAGCGCATTCACTGATCCGTCGGCGGCGAACATGACGTTGGAGGGCGTGCTGTCGCCCCACAGCACATTCACCGGCGTTCCGGACGGCTGGTGCGCGCGGATATAGTCCATCGCCGCATCGACATAGCGCATCGCGCGATCTTTACGGCAGCCACGATACCATGCCTCAAGATGGCCAAGATATTGGTCAAGCCCGGGCGTTCCCCAATCCGCATTGGCCAGAAAACCAAAGCCATCCTTTTGCCAGTCGATCTTGCTCATCTGGGCAAAGGCTTGGACGGCGTTTTGCCATGTCCGATTGCGCTCTGCCGGAGACATGTCTGCAACCCAACCTGAGCTGTTGTAATTCGGTCGCTGCGTTGCCGGCTGGCCGTCAACCCGTCCCATAACCAAAAATGGCATGTCGAGCACATCCGGATCCAACTCTATTCCGACCCATTCGGGCACAGGTGTCACCTGCAACCGGTCAAGCGAAGCCATCATATTGCCCTGCAGCGCAAGGCTAGACCCCAAAACGACTTCAAAATCGGTCGGTTGGCGACGGACCACCAAAGTCCGCGATTGCGCTCCGTCGGCGTCGTTGTAGTCAACGTCAACAAAGAATGTCTCGGCCGAAAATCCCGAACCGAGCGAGATCTCCATCGGGCGAAGGTTGACGTTCCGCCACCCATTGACATTTGATTCCAGCCAATCACGCAGCCGCGCGCGTACTTCATCCGACGCCATCGCCATGACTACAGCCCCCTTGCTACCAGCGCTCGCTTCAGTTCGGTGGTTAGCGGCCCCATGTCAAACGGCGACGAGCCGTGGAGGAGAATTTCATCGGCGCCTGCATCCAGATAGGCCATCAACTGGTCAGCGCACTGTGCCGCAGTCCCCACAGCTGCACCCTCGTCAATCCAATGCTTGGGCAGTATCCGGCTGACGTCAACCAACTCTTGCCGTGTGTAAGCCTGGTCCGCAGGTTTACCGTTTAGGCACGCGATTTTTGGATGGGCGCGTATTTCATCGAGCACCGATTTATCCCAGCCGTTTATTTCGACAATCATATCACCAAAGCCCGGCAATTCGAAATAGGTGATAGCGCGACCACCGACCACAGCTTCCTCTTCGTCCTTCGGCAAATCGGGGGCGACTATGATATTGTGATAAATCCGCACGCCCATGGGATCACGTCCAGCCGCTTCAGCGGCATCGCGAACAATTTTCGTGCTGTTCCGGACACCGTCCGGTGACACGAAGGGATGCAACAAAACGCCGTCACAATGCGTACCTGCAAATTCCAAGGACTTAGGGCCAATAGCGGTGAAGATGATCGGCGGTACTTTGCCTTTATGCATATCGGTCAACTTCAGCATCGGAAACTTCCCGAGTACGCCCTCATAATCGACCGTCTCACCCTTCCAAAGGCTGCGCATGATCGAGATACAATCAGCCAGCCGCTCCATCGTGATTGCCGGTGCGCCGAGCATCTTCATATAGGCAGGAACAGCCCTGGCGAACATGATGCCAAAGCGTTCGCCACTCATCGCCTGCATCAAATTGGCAATGCTCGCGGTAACAATAGGATGCCGCATCGTAGAGTAAAAGGTGCCGTTTATCCGTATCTTGGAGGTCGCTTCGCTGACCGCACCTGCAAGAACCGCAGGCTCTTTCAACGCGAACCGTTCCGAAATCCACACGGCGCCAAGCCCGATCCGTTCGGCTTCTTGCGCCTCGTTAATCGCGCGCCGCGGGTCCTCGACCCGGCCAGGCAGCACATAGGTACCAAATTTTTCGAAAAGTGCCTGCACACCTGCTTCCTCTGCCATCGCGGCGCTCCTTTTTGTCGGTTAATTGCTGACCATGCCATCGCCGCGCGCGTTCGTCTATCAACCTATCGGCAGACAGGCCGATGAACGGCGGCGATAAGCGAACATCCAACCCAACCAATGAAGAGGTGACAAATAATGGACGCGCTGCAAACGCTATTGGCTGAAAACGAGATTAAGCGCCTGAAGGCGTGCTATTGCCGCTTTCTCGATACCAAGGATTGGGACGGCCTAAGGTCTTTATTTCTTCAAGACGCCGTGCTGGATGTCCAGCAGGATACCGGTAACCCGCCAATCCATGGCCGCGCGGCGATTATCGAGCAAATACGTTTTGCGGTCATCGATGCCGCATCAAGCCATCAGGTGCATACTCCCGAAATCACCCTCGCCCACGATGACACAGCCCAGGGCGTTTGGGCGATGCAGGACCGCGTTGTATGGCAATCTGGCAAGTCCCCCATCCCCGGTGTGGCGTCGATAACCGGCTATGGCCAATATCACGAATCATACCGTAAGTCAGATGACGGATGGAAGTTCGCGTCACTAAAGCTCACACGCTTCCACGTTGACATGCACCCCGACTAAATCAATCCCACTGCAGTTCAAGCGCCGGAACAAAGGTGATGTTGCCAACGAAATAGCTAAGTTCGAACCCGTCCTTGACGCGGAACGAGGGAATCGCTTTCAACAACTCTTCCAGCGCCACTTGCAATTCAAACCGTGCCAGATGCATACCCAGGCATTTGTGAATTCCGCCACCAAGGGCGATGTGCGGCGCTTTGCGGTCAAAGCGCACTTCCGAGGGACTATCGTGCATCTTAGGGTCCTGATTTGCGACCGGCGTACAGACGGAAACATATTCGCCCGGCATGATTTTCTGCCCGTGAATTTCCAGTTCCTTGGTCGCAATGCGGAACGCAGTCACAGGTCCGAATACGCGGAGAAATTCTTCAACCGCCAGTACGATCTGGTCTGGATTGTTGCGAAGCTGCTGCTGCTGTTCAGGATGACGCGCCAGCCAGGTAACGATATTGCCCAGCATAGTGGTAACGGTATCGAGCCCGCCGAGGAACAGGTTAAAGCAATGACCAAGGACTTCTTCGTCGTTCCATTTACGACCATCTTCGGCCTCAAGGTCAAAGATTTTAGTGATATAGTCGTCGCGCGGTGCCGCCCGGCGGGCAGCAATTTCGCCTTTCAGATAATCAACCGCATTTTTGACTGCATTACTGCGCACTTCCCAATCATTGGTATGCAGCATGTTTTTTTCCCACACAAGGAATTCGGCCATGCGATCCTGCGGCAAACCGAGCAGATCAAGCACGATGTATATTGGATAGCGCTCCGAAAATTCATTAACGAAATCGCATTCTTTGCGATCACGAAATTTATCGATCAGGTCGATGGCGCGTCCGCGCAGATCTTCCTTCATTGCCGCCATTTTTTGCGGCGAGAAACTTGGATTAAGCGCCTTTCGGTAGTGGGTGTGCATTGGCGGATCGACCTCAGTGGGTACGACCAACCAATTTTCTCCGATACTCTGCGACCATTGACCCATGCCGTTCTTGGTGAAATCATCGACGTTGCGAAGCATCGCCATCGTGTCTTCATAACCGGTCAGCAGCCAGCCCGGCTTATCACCGGGGAAAATATTGGTGACATAAGTTATAGGCCCCAGCGTCGCGTGCATTTCGGGGATGAGCGTTTCCTGAGGGCAATCCTTCACGACTTTGCGAGCAAAAAACGGTGAAGCCATTGCGTTTTTAGGATTCACATGCGGCGGTAATGTTGTTTGTGCGGCGGATGCCATAGTCACTCTCCTGAATTTTATGCTTTGTAATTGAGGCCAACTGCTCCAGCCTTAGACTTTCCAACAATAGGTTGGCAATTTACCAAATAGCTCGCTTTTGCGCCGCGATACGCCTGTTGCGTAAGGCAATGGCGCGCTCTTGCGGCGAGACGCTCCTCGTTGCAGCTGGCAAATGATCCCGTACATCCACAAGTTTCACCTTGCGGATATTGGGGTTGGGCGTTGCTGTCGCGCCGAACCACCGGCCCTGCACGGCCCCGCTTTCATAGCCCGCCGTATCAAGCCAATTATGCACACCGGGATCGCGGGCCGATATGACGGTACGGAAAATGCCGTCGCTATCAACGACGCCTTGCGTGTCATTCAGGCTGGACTGGTTATTGTACCAATCGGTAGTCTCATAAAGCTCGTTCGTCAGGATGATCGACCAATACTTATAGCTGTCCGGAATTTTGACCTCGGTGATGAGCGCCTCGTCATTGGCCAGTTCATAGGCGCCTTCATAATAGCTTTGGCCTTGCAGCCCTGACATTTGCGAGACATCGAAAACCTTTAGCGCATTGAGAAAACCCTGGTCGCGCAGTTCCTGCACATGCGTCGGGAAGGCGAGCGCACATACTGCGGTAATCCCTGCCATTTCGCCGAACGCGTGATGAAGCGCATCAACCGTCGCCCGGCCCTTTGCTTCTTCGACATCCAATCGCACGATGCCGAACCGCGGTTCGCGCTCGACACCCCAATCACAGCTGACGATGCGGATCATGAATTTTTCGCAAGCCTCGTTGAGCGGCCAGTAGTCACCTTTATGGCCAGCGGGCTTTTGCGGCGAAATGACGACTTCAAAATTGCCTTCGCTATCGATTTGCAAATTATCAAAATTGCCCTGATCGAGGACGGGGTGATGCTTGCCTGTGCGCAGGGTATCCGGCCCCATTTGGGCCAGGATCATCATTCTGGTCGTACCGCGGTCGCCCTTGAGCAAGTAACTACCACCCTTTTCGATCAGGCAGCTTTTATATATCGTGTCGGCATTTGGCTGAAAGATATTCTGCGCGATATTGAGTTCGGGAACGAACATCGGATGCCGCCTATCGCCCACTAAAGTGTCTGAACTGGCGCGTGCCAATCCTGACAACAACAGGCGCATCGACTCTGCCATAATCTGCGGATTACCGCGCAACCGTTCTGGAACGCGCGCGCGCATTGCATCACCCAGCGGACGCAAAGCGTCGATCAATTGCTCCCATTCGAGACCGTCACCTGCCATCCTTGCCGTTCCTCCGGTTTGAACTCGCTTAAGCTCGCCTTTTACCGCCGTGCGTAACCTTTCCCCCGGCAGGTTGATACCCGCCGCGCCTAGCCAGAATGCGAACTTCAACAAGGATCGCCGCTGCATGAAATCGACTGACATAATGATCGAGGTTACTTCTGCGGTTGATATCGGTGAGCCTGCCAATATCGCCGCGACACTCCACCTGCCCGAAGAAATGCCGAGCGGCCAGTTAAACCTGATTTTAGCAGTCCACGGTGGCGGCTACAACCGTCATTACTGGCATCCCCATTTTGCCGATGATAGTTACAGCTTTGCGCGCTTTTTCACGGGGCATGGGAAAGCGGTACTCGCCATCGATATGCTCGGCATGGGCCAAAGCAGCACGCCCGAGCCTGAAAGCAGATTAGACAGAATGAAAATTGCGGCTGCGCACAATGCCGCACTTGTGCATTGCGTCGCCGAACTGGCTCGTCCGGTCTCAATCACCGGCCTTGGCCATTCGATGGGCGGGTTGATGATTATCACGCAAGCTGCAGCGCACGAGGGGCTGGACCGCGTTGCTGTGCTAGGTTGGTCAAATCAGCCGATGGTGCTTGGCGATACTGATGTCGCGTCGCTGCAAGCAGGGTTGATACCATCAGGCTATCTCGCCACCCCGCGAGAACCCATGCGGAAGCTTTTTTATTGGTCAGATGTACCAACAGAGCTGATTGAGTTCGATGAGGCCAATGGATCGACGACTCCTGCCTGCCTTGGCCGTGATGCTTTGACGCCACGGATAGTTCACGAAGCCTCGGCACAAATCGCCGTTCCTGTGCTGATAGTTCAGAGCGAGATTGATACGAGCCCAGCCCCAGAAAAGGAACCAAAATACTTCAGTAAATCTGCCGATGTTGAATTACAAATTCTTGAAAATGCAGCCCATTGTCAGAATTTTGCCTCGAACCGCAGCCTGCATTGGAACCAGATTAACGACTGGA
>CANIRZ010000003.1 GCA_947470185.1 Sphingomonadales bacterium
TTGGAAAAACTGCTTCAGGAAAAGTCGAAGGATTCGACCAATGTCTGGAACAGCATCCTTGAAAAGGGCGGCAGCGTGCAGCATCTCGATTTCCTCACAGCAGAGGAAAAGGACACGTTCAAAACCAGCTTTGAAATCGACCAGCGTTGGTTGATTGAACTGGCCGCTGACCGCACGCCGTATATCGATCAGGCAACGTCGCTGAACCTTTACATCCCTGCCGATGTGGAAAAATGGGACCTTCTCATGCTGCACTTCCGCGCATGGGAATTGGGCGTAAAATCGCTATATTATCTGCGTTCGAAATCGATCCAGCGCGCTGGTTTTGCCGGCGGTGTTGAGGCGGATAATACCGCCGAAGCCCCGGTCATGGAGCTTGCGGCGCAAACCGATTATGAAGAGTGTTTGGCCTGCCAATAAGGCGTCCAGATATCACTTCGAAGGTATAAAAATTTAGGTCCAAGGAAACAGACATGTCATTGTTACAAGCACGCAACAGCTACAAGCCCTTTGAATATCCATGGGCTTATGACTTCTGGAAACGCCAGCAGCAGATCCATTGGTTGCCCGAAGAAGTACCCTTGGGCGAAGATTGCCGTGATTGGGCACAGAAGCTTTCGGATCACGAACGCAACCTGCTCACGCAAATCTTCCGCTTCTTCACGCAAGCCGATATCGAGGTACAGAATTGCTACCACGAAAATTACGGCCGCGTGTTCAAGCCGACGGAAGTCAAGATGATGCTGACCGCGTTTTCCAACATGGAAACCGTCCACGTCGCGGCGTACAGCCACTTGCTCGACACCATCGGCATGCCAGAATCCGAATATTCGGCGTTCCTCGAATATGAAGAAATGGCGGCGAAGGTCGATTATATCCACCAATTCGGCGTCGACACCGACGAAGACATTGCCCGCACATTGGCCATGTTCGGCGGCTTTACCGAAGGGCTTCAGTTGTTCGCATCGTTCGCGATGCTGATGAACTTCCCGCGCTTCAACAAGATGAAGGGCATGGGGCAAATCGTATCCTGGTCGGTCCGCGATGAATCGCTGCACTGCGAAGGCATCACCAAGCTGTTCCACGCATTCTGTGCCGAGCGTGGCTGCCTTACCAAGTCGGTGAAGGAAGACATTATCGATTGCTGCCAGAAGGTCGTCCGTCTGGAAGATAACTTCATCGATCTCGCGTTCGAAATGGGCCCAGTTCCCGGCATGACCGCCAAGGAAATCAAACGCTATATCCGCTACATCGCCGATTGGCGCTTGGGTCAGCTTGGTTTTCAGCCAATTTACATGGTCGAAGAGCACCCGCTGCCATGGCTTGCGCCATTGTTGAACGGCGTCGAGCACGCCAACTTCTTCGAAACCCGCGCCACCGAATATAGCAAGGCGTCAACACGTGGCGATTGGGGCCAAGTGTGGAGCAGCTTTGACAACCGCAAAAAGAAAGACGTCAGCGAAATTGTCGCCGCGGAAAATGACGGCATGGATATGTTTGAACAGGCCGGGGTTGCTGCGGAGTAGAAAAAAGTTGATGCGCCTAACATATTTACTTTGAACGGAAACTGCTTCCACGTCTTCGCAAATGTAAATGGTCCTGGTGAACATCTGCACGTACATTTGTAACAAGTAAGCCCTTGGCACGCAGTCACTTTAGGTGAAGCGAGTTGAGGGCACCCCAATGGGCTAAGTTTTTGCGTCTGGCGCATCCAACGCTGCACGCTCCTGCGCCGCCTGCTGAACCCCCTCCGGTTGCGCCCAATAGGGCAGCTCGTCGCCGGCATTGGTCCAATGCGCCTCGCCTTCCTGAAACGGCACGAATTCAGTCACCCGGTCGGGCGGAACCAGCTCGCCATGAAAAGGGGAGGTGTCGCGGCCGGCCATGACGAAAGATTCGTCGGGATCATCAACCAAAAGCGCGACGGAGTCATCGCCGCCCGAATCAATGATTGCCTCTGCCGCGCGGTAGCGGGCGGCGCATGCCTCAAGCGCGGCCGCAATGGCCGCCTGTGCCTCGGCATCGAGTTCGATGCCTTCGAAGTTTTCGAGCGCCTGCGCGGCGTCGTCTATGTTGTTGCCGGCCCTGCCATTGCTGTTGATACCATTGCCGTTGATGCCATTGCCAGTGATCACGGTGCGCACGGTGGTGGTGCTTGCCTCTGCCGCCGATATGCTGCCGCCTGCACCCCCATTTGCCCCATTGCTGGCTGATCCAGCCTGCGCACGGGTGCTAAAATAGTTGATCGTGGTGCGCTTGCCATTTGCGTCCTGTCCATAATGGCGCAGGCAGAACATCAGCAGCCGGTCATTGCGTTTGCGCCGATAGCCCATCAACTTGCCCTTTTCAAAAACGGGGATCATCTCGCCCTCAATCGCGCGTTCGAAGGCGATGTCTTTTAGCTTTTGCACCCCGAAATCGAGCGCGGCATTCCATGCGGCGCGAAACTCCTCCGCCCCTTTTTGACGGCGCAGATAATAGACGCCCTCCAACGACATGTTGACGATCGCGGTTGCGCGCGACACGCAGCCAGTGTCGGCCAATGCCTCAATAAAGGCGCGCTGCCGTTCCGGCGTCCAGCCGTCATGGCGGTATCGCAAGGGTACTGGCGTGAAATCAGGCAAAGCCCCGCGGTCTTCGCGGGGGATGGGGACTTTGTTGCGCATGATAGGCTCCATTCGAAAAAATGGACGCCATTATGAACCATATGGGTTATTGTAGGAAAATGGTTTTTGCGTCGTCGTCAGGCTATCGACGCCTTAGGGTCAGGAACAGTTCCCCCTTCCCCGCTTGCGCGTTTCGTGCAAGACTTGCCTTATGATCCTTCAGCTTGCTGTTTCCACCTTCATGGTGCTGCTCACTGTGGTTATCCATGGTGGCGGGCTGGCCATTCTTGGGCGGATGTTACGCGGTGAGGTGCAGGTGGAGCGCGTGCATCATGTACCGGGGTTCTCGTTGCGGACGATGGGTTTTACGCTGGCGTTGGTGCTGGCGCTGTTCGTTCTCCATGGCATCGGGATCTGGCTCTACGCTTTTCTATATGAAGGCCTTGGCGCGGTCGCGGATCTTGAGACCGCTGTGTATTTTTCAACGATAAGCTATGCCGGCATTGGATACGATGATCGCTATATCGTGCCGGCGTGGCGGCTCGTTGCCGCGATTGAGGGGATTAATGGCTTGCTATTGCTCGGCTGGTCGACCGCCTTTTTTGTAACGATTGTTGCGCGGCTCGGGCGACGATAGGCGTTTATCAGCACCAGCTGCGCCTGCCGCCTTTATAATATCGGGCGAGCCCTTCTTCGACCAATATATCGCCAAGGCTTTTCCCACCGCGCGTGAGGATCCGCAATTTGCGGCCATAGCGATCTTCATCGCGGTTGATGCTTTGCAGCGTGAAGGGACCGGCATTCACCAGCTGAAGCATCCGCCTAGTAGCCGCAGCGCCGAGTTTTGCCTCTGCCGGGCATTTCGGTTGATGCGTTTCGGGTGTATCAATATCGGCAATGCGGATCTTGGTTCCGCGATACCAAATCGTATCTCCGTCCACGACGCAGTTGGTGCCGCCATTATTATGGCAGAACACGAACGAAGCCGCTTCGGTGTCGGCGGGACGTGCGGCGAAGGCAGCGACGCCGCCAATCGGGGCTGTACCAGATAACGTTAAGCCACCCCCAAAAATGGCAACAGACAGCATCAACCTAAGCGAGAGAAACCGAGTCATAGTGCACTGGACCTTTGCGCATGACCACCGACCGAGCGCGTTGGATGCCGCGTAAAAGCGGGCACCTTAACTTGAAACTTGGACGGTGTTGCCACGCGATACCATGATTTACATATATGGCTCAACCGGTGTTGAAGTCATGGTGCGTTAGGTCTGATATGGACCTAAAAGCTTGCCCTCACGCCACGAATTGGACATGACTGCGGCATGGACGATAGCCAGCACCCGCGCACCGCATTTAAGATACTGACCGCCGCGCAATGGGCGCAGTTTGAGGCGGACGGACTGTTTAAGGGCGCACCCGTGGACCTTGCCGACGGCTATATCCATTTATCGACAGCAGATCAGGTGCAGGGCACGCTGGACAAGCATTTTGCGGGGCAGGACGGTTTGGTGATCGCTGAAGTTGATCTCGCTCCGCTACAGTCCCTGATCAAATGGGAGGTGTCCCGCGGGGGCGCGCTGTTCCCGCATATTTACGGCGACTTGCCGATGACCGCAATCATTGGGCATGTGCGGCAGATCAAAGCGGGATAGAATTGGCCGCGCCGTAAACGGCCCATCCATTTGTGTGGATGGCGCATCGCGCGCCCAGCCCAGCCGGTTCGCGTCAGTAATTATTCCGGGGTCGGTTGCCGCGGCTGTCGACGTCGTCGGGTTCCCGCGCTGCCTCTCCTAATGTTTCTGGTTCGTCATCATCGTTACGCTCACCACGATAGGCGTCCATGTCGATCCGTCCGCTGCGTTCCATCTGGTTCATATGGTCAACGACGTCCTGTGCGTCATCGGGCTCGATCTGTGCCGGGTTGCTTGGCCCGCCGCGCCTGCTTTCGTGGGCAGAGGCGCGATCAGCAATGCCACCTATGGCATCGTCGGACACGGTTTGCGCCTGCGCGGCTTCGTCGTCTTGTTCGCTGTTGAAGGTTTCAGGCGCGGCGCCGATGGGGCGGCTATTGTCTGTCGGGGTCAAAGGCATATCCTTTCCTGTTAGGAAAGTGCAAACGCCATTGTAGAACTGCTGTTCCCTCGGAACGTTCAGCCGTGCCAGTGAAAGGCTATATTGCTTTCGCCCGTGCATGTGCCGGTGCTGTCGAAACGCCGTTCCAGTATATGTCCTGCCCCATCCTGATCCACCGCCAATATTGTGCTGCACCGCGTGCCATAAACTGTATTGCGGATGAAAATGGGGTGCGCGTTGTCGGGCAGGTCATAGGCATCTGCGAGATCGTCAAAGAGTGCCGCCGGATCGTCCGCTGCGCCATTAAGCCAGGTCTGGAGCGCGCGGTTCAATCGCTCTTTGCGCGGCCAGCGTTCGCCCTTGACGGCATTGGAAAGGCCGTGGATCCCGTCACCCAATGATATTCTCAGGTCCAATGGACGGTTCGACAGATATTGTAGACCGTCTTGATCGCCAATCAACAGGTTAAACGGGTTGAACGCAGCCATTGTCTCCGGCACATCACCGCGGGTCAACCAATCCGTCACCAAGGCACCGCGCGACGCTTTCTGGGGATCTGGGCCTTCGGGGTCTCGCACGTTGGTCACAATACCGAAGCGCCCATTGCGGCTTACGCCCATCCATGTGCCTTGGGATGAGATGTCACGTCCCGCGATGATGGCAGGGGCATCGTCCCATGCTGCCAAGGGTGCGGCGGCGCGGGCATGATATTCGTCGCGGTTGCCCGCAACCACCAAACGCCAACGCGGATGCGCATTCCAAGCGACAGAGACTACGCACATAGGGCGCGCCCTGCGATATGTGGCTGCAGCAGTTTTGACGCATCCTTCCAATCCGCCGTCAGCCAAGCCTGTTGCTGCGCCCCGTCCAGGATAAGCGGTGTGCTGCGTTTGCCCTGCTCTGCCGCGTCATCAACGCTTATGATCGCAAAGACGGGCATGTCCGTCAGGTCGCGCCAAATCCCTGCCATAGCGAACAAGGGCGGGGTTTCGATATCGCGGCGCTCAAGCTTTCGCTTGGCGGTTGGAATAATCGCCGTTGCTGGCACAAGGCAGCGCAATTCAACATGCCGCAAATTGCCAATCCAGAACGGGCTTTCCACATTGCGCACGGTCGGCACCCATTGCACCTCCCCATTTGGCTTTAGGCTGTTAGGGGCGGGATAGCCCCAGACCATTGGCCGAATGACGCGCTGCGATGTTCTGGCGGACCGCACGATAACCGGCGCAAACTCTCCAGGCCGCAAGTCGCCACCACCCCAAGGATCAGGACCATGCGCTGCATCAAAGGCCTCCGCAATCGCCCCAGACGGCGCATCCAGGCGATAGGCGCGAGTCATATCAATCCGCTAAAGACCGCAGCTTCGAGCGGCACGACGGATCACAATTGCTTTTCGTAAATACGATATACTTTGTTGATCTTGCCATTAATGGCTTCGCCGACGGAATTCATCGGACCATTATCGTCCAGTACCCATCCAAATTCGCCACGCGTTGCGCCAAAGTCGGCCGTCGATGAATCGCGGATCAGCGATACCAGCATGAAGGCCAGCTGGCTCGCCATTCTGGTCGACTGTAGCTTCTTGACCACGCCCATTAACGGCACCCGCATTGTCCGGACCTTCGGCGCGCGGAGCCACCAAAGCAGTTTCGCCCAGTTAAACGGGAACAACGATCCGCCGAACGTGCCCGTCTTCTCGTTAATATCGGGCCATGTCATCATGAAGGCCACAGGTTCCCCATCGACTTCCGCGATGCGGATCAGCTCGCTAAAAACGATCGGTTTCAACTGCTTTCCAGTGTGCGCCACCTCGGCATCTGTGATCGGGACAAAACCCCAATTGCCGCTCCATGCGTCGTTCAAGATAGACAGAATGATGGCGGCTTCGGCATCGAAATTTTTCTTGTTCACCTTGCGAATGACAATGCGTTCGTTCCGTTCGCCCGACGCGACGATGCGTTGCACCAAAGGGGGAAAGGGCACGTCAATCGGGATTTGGTAGGTATAGAGGTCTTTGACACCCGCATAACCGGCCGCTTCAATCCACGCGCCATAAGCGGGGTTGTGATAGCCCATGAGTATAGTGGGTGGGTGATCATGGCCGTCAATCAGCAGCCCTGGCTCTTCCCAGATCGACAGGCTCAACGGCCCCAGTGAACGGACCATTTTCTTATCGCGCAGCCACGCCTCTGCTGCAGCGATTAACGGTTTTGCAACGTCGGAATCTTCCGCTTCAAAAAAACCCCAATTGCCAACGCCCGGCCCCATGCCTTGTTCTGGCGGCTGTTTCAGCGCGAGATGGTCCATATGTGCGGAGATGCGGCCAACGACACGGCCAGCGCGCTCGGCAAGGAAAAGCTGCGCCTCACCATGGCCAAACCAGGGGTTTTTTCCCGGTGTGATAGTTGCCATCACATCGCTTTTTAGCGGCGGAACCCAATTGGGATCGCCCGCATACAAGCGAAAAGGCAGGTCAACAAATGCCTTTTTGTCGGCCATGGTCACAACTGGGCGAATATGTATCTGTGTCATTCTGTATCCCTGAAACTCTATGCAGCGCGCGGACCTTATTCTTCGGTACGGACCAAAACGGTTTCGCCTATCAAGAAGAATAACAAGAATGGACCCCATGCCGCAATCCAGGGCGGGTACGCGCCCAGATTCCCCATTGCGAGGGCGAAATTATCCGCGACAAAATAGGTAAAGCCCAATGCCATACCGATAACGGCCCTCAGGAAAAGTGCGCCAGAACGGGCAAGGCCAAAGGCCGCAACCGCACCCAGCAAAGGCATCAACAGTGTCGACAATGGGGCCGAAATCTTATGCCACAAAATGCCTTCCAGATTGTCTGTACGGCGACCAGCAGCTTTTAAATCGTCAATCGCGCGCATCAGCGGCAGGAAGGCCAAGCTATCGCCATCCACTTTGACATAGTTAAACCTATCAGGCGTAATGCCCCTGCCGATTATCAAATTGCCCGGCTTGGTTTCCGTAGTCGTAGCAACATCAAAGGATTTTGCGTTTTCCAGTTGCCATGCATCGCCAGTATAGCGCGCCTGCGTCGCGGTCACGACTTGCCGTAATCCGCCATTTGCGCGCAGATAAATACGGACATTTTCAAGCACAGTGTCATCGCCTGATCCAACCACATTGCCCGCGTTGATAAGATCATTACCCTCACGCACCCACACATTATTTCGCGCGTCACTATTGGGCGCAACCGCGCCATATTCTGCCGCTTGCCACACCTTCAGGCGGGCCGTGCTTGGCGCGACTACAGCATCGTTGAATACAAAAGAAATAAGCGCAACGCCAAGGCTGGCGACAAACATCGGCGCCAATATCTGATGCGCCGATAGGCCGGCTGCTTTCATGGCCACGACTTCGCTGTTCTGGCTTAGCCCGGCAAAGGCAATCAACGTCCCGAGCAAGGCAGAAAATGGCAAAAATCGGGCAATGATTTGTGGCGCGCGCATCGAAACATAATGCAAAACATCGCCTTGGTCATTTCCGGGAACGGCCAATATTTTGCCACTTTCGCCCAGCAAATCGAGTGTCATCAGTATAAGGACAAGCATCGTAAGCACCGCGAAACTGCGGATGATAAACAACTTGGCCATGTACATGGTGATGTTGCGCGAGGGGAAGAAATGCATCTGTTATGGCTCCGCCTGAGGCGTCGGAATGCCTAAAGTTGCCAACCGAGATTTGCGACCAAAGCGGAACAAACGCTTCAGCCATTTTCCGGCCTTTGATGCGAACACCTCAAGTGCACCGATAGGCTGCCCACCCGGCACATGCGCGATGACATGATACATCCACAGGATGAGGCCAGCAAACAACAGGAAGGGCACCCATAAAGCAAAGAACGGGTCAACGACGCCCATGCCGCCGACGCTTTCGGCATATTCGTTGATCTTGTGATAAGTGACCACCATCACAATCGATAAAAACACCCCAAGTGCAGAGGTTGACCGCTTTGGCGGAATGGCCAGTGCAAGCGCCAAAAACGGCAGCAACAGCATCATCGCGACCTCGACAAGGCGGAAATGGAAATTGGCCCAGGCCTGATTACGTTCCGACGCGGGTTTTTGCGCATCGCCACCAATGTCCACCAACTCGGTAATCAGATATTCCCGGTCCTTGCCCCCACGGTTGCGGAAATTCTCTATCTGCGGCAGCGGGATGGGCACGTCATGGCTCGTAAAGCTTAACACGCGCGGCGATGTATAACTGGGCGCATCGTGGACAAGGGTCCCCTTTTGCAGACGTAATAATATCGTATCGGGGTCGTCAGTGCGCAAAAACTGCCCTTTTTCGGCTGTCACTGCGATTGACTGACCATTGTTGCTTTGCGCAAACACAAACATGCCAGACAATTCATTGCCGTTATTTTTGCTCTCATCGATGCGGACGGTCAGATTTTTGCCAACATTGTTGAATTCGCCCACCCGCACCTTTGCACCAAAGGCGCCTGATCGAAGTTCAAAGCGCAGTTCTTCATAAAGATAGCGCGCGCTTGGCTGCAAGAATCCCACAATGGTAAAGTTAACGGCGGCAAGTGCAATGGCCAGCAGGAACGGAACACGCAGAAGCCGGAAATAACTCATGCCAACGGCGCGGAAAATGTCGAGTTCTGAAGACGTTGCTAGTCCTCGGAAGGCCAATAAGATACCAAGCAACAAGCCAATAGGGATACCCAGTGACAGATATTCAGGTATCAGGTTGGCGAGCATGCGCCATACGACGCTGACAGGTCCGCCCTCTGCCGCGACAAAGTCGAACAGGTTCAGCATCTTTTCCAACAACAGCAAAGATGCCGCGATTGCCAGCGTGGCAAGCAACGGCAACATCACGCGTCGGAAGATATAACGGTCAGTGGCAGTGATAAATTTCAACTTATGGTCGCCCTGTCACCCTAATTTGGCCGCAAACTATCCCGATAGACGCTTACAGGTTCAGGGGCAACATCGATGCTATCCCAAAAAGCGGGGATATCGGACATAAAGTTCCAGGAGTTTCAATATGAAGAAATATGTCGCCCTTTTGGCTGTTGTTGGTTTGGTGCTGGTTTCAGGCACGGCAACCGCGAGCCAAGAATTGACTAACGACCTTTCGCGCTGCGCACCTGGCAATGGTCCCGCGGTGCTGGTGTCCGTACGCGGCATAAAAGTACCGAGCGGCAACATCAGGGTCCAATCCTATCCCGCAAGCCCAGACGCATGGTTGGCCAAGGGCCGTTGGCTGCACCGCGTTGAAAGCCGCGCAAGCGCAGGCGGCATGGATATTTGCATTCCCGTTCCGTCCGAAGGCAAATACGGCATTGCCGTTCGGCATGATCTCAACGGTAACGGAAAAACCGACATTACCCAAGACGGCGGGGGATTTTCGAACAATCCAAGCATAAGCATTCTGAATTTGGGTAAGCCATCGGTACACAAAGTTGCGTTTGCAGCAGGGCCCGGCGTCACCCGGATCACCGTCAATCTGAAATATATGTAAGGACGATATTTGGCTTTGGTAGCGCTCCTTTCGAACCCCAATTCAACCGGCAACAGGTCATTGCTGCCGGCGGTTCGAACCTATTGCGCCAAGAACCCGGATATCTTCCATTACGAAGTCGAAGAAATGGGCCAGATTGCCAAAGCGTTGGAAATGATTGCCCGGGTGAAGCCAAAGGTGCTTGTCATCAATGGCGGCGACGGCACTGTTCAATCTGCGTTGACCGAGCTTTACCATGGCGGCCATTTTGAAGGCACGCCGCCGCCGGTTGCGGTGTTGCCAAACGGCAAGACAAACCTGATTGCTTTGGACTTGGGTGTAGAGGGCGATCCGCTTGAAGCGCTCGCACGGATCATGGAAGCCGCAAAGGGCGATCTGTCCGAACATATTGTCGTGCGCGAACTTATCGCACTGAGCGACGGCAGCGAGGACGCACGTCCGGTGCTTGGAATGTTCCTTGGCGGCGCGGGTCTTGCCGAAACAATCCTATATTGTCGGCATAAAATCTATCCCTTGGGGCTACCCAACGGGCTAAGCCATTTTTTGACCGCAATTGCCGTGATTTTCTCAACCTTTGTCGGGGTCAAAGCGAGCTTTTTGCCCGAACGGTCCAAGCCGGTGAGCATCTCATTCATCCGCAACGGAGAGTTGCAAGGCACTTTTGCGGTGCTGATTGTGACAACGCTCGAAAAATTGTTGCTTGGCGGGCAAGCCGGAAACAGTAAGCAGCGCGGGCTGATGAAATTCTTGGCAGTTGACCAGGCCCCAATGGCCATGCTGAAAATGATGGCGGCATCGCTGCGCGGTAAATTGGGACAAACAGCGATGACCGGCGTGCATTTCCAACAGGGTGATGTCATTCGTATCGATAGTGAACAAAGCAGTGTCGTTCTGGATGGCGAAGTGTTTGAGGCCTATTTGGGCAGCCCCATTGTTCTTCGGTCCACGCCGCCTGTACCGTTCCTCAAACTTGCCGCTTAACAAGCTGCGGTGAACAGGGATAAAACCCCCGACATGCATTCGCTTACGCAACTTGTGGCTGAAGAACTGGCTGTTCCGGTACAAGCGGGCGTCTGCGACTTTGCCGCCCAGATCGCCGCGCAATATGGTGATGCCGCACGCGCCGTCTTATTCTATGGTTCTTGCTTGCGATCCGAACAATTGCAGGGCGAAATGCTCGATTTCTATCTCATCGTTTCGGACTATGAGGCCGCTTATGGTAAGACGTGGCTTGCGACTTGGAACCGCCGTTTACCGCCCAATGTTTTCCCGTTTCAGCATGATGAGCTGATCGCCAAAGTCGCGGTTTTGAGCGAGAGAGACTTCCATAATCTCAACCGGCCCGCCGCGTCTGCTGTATCGGTGTGGGCGCGCTTTGCACAGCCGTCACGCCTGGTTTGGTGTGCCAACGAAGCTGCCCGGGTATCCGCAGTTAATGCTATCTGCGGCGCAGCCCCTACCTTGTTGAACGCGGCGCTGGCGTTTGTTGAACGCGAGGTTGATGTGCTTGATTTATGGCAATCCGGGTTTCAGATGACCTATAGCGCCGAGTTGCGCGCCGAACGTAAAGACCGGCCATCGTCGGTGATCGCGTTTGACCCCGAACGCTACGAACGCATCGGGGCTGCCGCCTTGCATCATACGCATATCGCCAACGCACTGCGCGGCGGCAAAATTGTGCTGCTGCCTGATGTGGATGGCAGAATAGCGCGGGAGAAAAATCGATGGCCAGGCCTGCGTCGGCGCGGCAAGCTGTTGACCATTGCACGGCTTGGCAAGGCCGCGTTCACTTACGCTGGTGGGATCGATTATCTGGCGTGGAAGATAAACCGCCATGCAGGCACGCACATCCATATTCGGCCGTGGCAGCGCAAATGGCCCTTAGTCGCCGCTTTGTTTCTGGTGCCGAAACTTTTGGCGAGAGGCGCGGTGCGCTAGGGCTTGATGAGGTTGCCCTGTGCCAACAGCACCAGCGCAAAGATCCCGGCATAGCTGGCTGGTAACCACAGGCTATCAAGCCCGAAAAAACCGAACAGCAGCGCGCCGATAGCAGCGCCGCTGACAAGTCCAATCCATAGCAAAAGATAGGGCACCCACGCAAACCGCGCGCCGCCGCTCATCAATGTCGCAAGCCCCTGACCAATTTTAACCAACGCGCCCGTCATATAAGTGAGCCCGAAAGAGACCGAGCCCTCGCGTTCAAAAAGCGTGTTTTCCAAACCCATGCAAAATGCCGCGAGGCAAAGGCCAAAGAGCAGAAATTGGAAGCTTGCGATTACAGGCGCGGCAAACAGCAATATGGATATGATGATGAGGATATATGCCTGCCGCCGCGACGGCGAGAGCATGTTGTTGCGGCCAATAAGCGACCCTGCAACGACGCCGCCGACAAAGCTTAACAACAGCAGCGATACCATGCCGACATAGGGCGCGCCTTCGACCACACCGACGCTAAAGCGCGTGGAATTGCCGCTCATAAAAGACAGGAAAAACCCGCCGCTCGCCAAAAATCCGATGGCATCGACCATGCCCGCCATGGCCGCGAAACTTACGGCCAATATGCGGGCATTCCGGTCAAGCCTGGTCATAGGCCAGCCGTCAGATTATCCCGACGGCTTTGCCCGCGCGTTCGAAGCGGTCGAGAATGTCAGCGACCTGTTCGCTGCTATGTTCGGCGCATAATGAACACCGCAGCAACGTCATGCCCGCTGGTGTCGCTGGTGGCCGCGCCAAGTTCACATATAGCCCGTTTTCAAGCAACGCCGCCCACATGGCTGCGCCCTTTTCCAGATCAGGCATGATCACGGCAATGATCGCGCTTTGCGCATTGGGTGTGCCCAATTGGAAGCCCAAATCGCGCAGGCCCTGATGCAGGCTCTTCGAATTCTCCCACAAATGCCCGCGCTTATTGCTATTGTGCATGAGCTTGCGGATGCTCGCGGCGGAACATGCGACGACCGACGGCGGAAGCGAGGCGGTGAACACATAAGGGCGGCACACAAGCCGCATGATTTCGAACTTCGGATGGTTTGACACACAGAAACCGCCAACCGTGCCGACCGATTTGGAGAATGTGCCGATGATGAAATCAACATCGTCCAACACGCCTTGCTCTTCGGCAACGCCGCGGCCATTTTCACCAATGAAACCCATCGAGTGCGCTTCATCGACCAAGATCATCGCGCCAGCTTCTTTCGAAACGCGGATCATTTCCTTCAAAGGGGCAACATCGCCAAGCATCGAATAGACGCCCTCAAGCACCACCAACTTGCCTGCATCGGCGGGCAAACGCTTAAGGCGCTTCTCAAGCGCTTCCACGTCATTATGGCGGAAGGCAACGATTTCGGCATCGCCCATTTTGCAACCATCATAGATCGACGCATGGCTGTCGATGTCGAGGATGATGTAATCACCCTTGCCCGCGATCGTGCTAATAATGCCCAAATTGGCCTGATAGCCCGTGGAAAAGACCATCGCATGGTCCATTCCGTAAAACTCCTTCAACGCGTCTTCGCATTCCTTGTGGCCCTGAAACGTGCCATTCAGAACGCGGCTGCCCGTGGTGCCCGCGCCAAATTCGTCCAAAGCTTTCTTGCCTGCCGCGATGACATCATCATCAAAGGTCATGCCCATATAATTATAGGTGCCAAGCAGGATCGTTTCCTTGCCATTGACGACGGCAACGGTTGGGGATTTCACCTCTTCCATCACAAGGCTGAACGGGTCCTTCACACCAGTGGCGAGCAGACCTTCGCGCTGGGCGATTAAAGCGTCAAATTTTGAAAATAAGTCAGTCATTACCGTCTCTCGTAAAAAATTAGGCAGCGGTTAGCTTAGTCACGGCATCGACCAACTGGCCGACATTTTCGATCTCTGCCTGCAAATTCATGCTGATGATGATGTCGAAGCTGTCTTCGACTTCCGCGACAAAGTCCATGACGGTCAGGCTGTCCCATTCAAGGTCGCCAGCAAAGGTCGTTGTCTCACTGACATCAACGCCTTTTTTGTTAAATGGCGCAATCAAGCCCTTCAGGCGATCAAACATTTCGCTTCGGTCAGTCATTCGTAAATCCTCGAAATAGGTTGCGACTATTGCGCTATATCGTGGCGCTATGGCAAGGGAATAAGGCGGCAAAAGGGCAAGGCCAAGGCGCTACATCCACCCTTGCTTGCGATACCATGTTACTGTGTCCTGAAGCCCCTTTGGCGTGGCTATTTCCGGTTTCCAAAGTTCGGGTGCTGGCGCGGCGTCCGGGTCAATGGTCCAGTCGGGATGCGCAAGATAATTGGCGCGATCCGGCGTCAACTTTGCCTTTGGTCCCCGAATAGCCCGATCAGCCCATCCCGCAATTTTTAGAAGAAAGCGCGGCGCGTGGATTGTTGTGATTTTGCGTCCGACTGCCGCGCCAATGGCCTTGGCAAAAGCTTCATGGCTCCACCCGCCCACCATAGCGTCATCAGCCTCAAAAACCCGCTTCGATACATCAGAAGCCGACAGTAATGTCACAAGCAAACGCGCCAGATCATCGACATGGATGACGGATACGCGTCCGCGTGGCGGCAGCAAGGCCCAGCCTTTGGCAGCAATACGAAACATGTCGAACATTTCGGTGTCACCGGGGCCATAAACTCCTGGCGGACGGATGACGGTCCAGTCGAGTTTGGAGCAGCGCACCAAATATTCGGCTTTCGCTTTACTGGCACCGTATATCGACAAGCCAGGGTGGCGGGCGGCGAGTGAGGAAACATGGACGAAGCGACCGATGCCCGCCGATGATGCTGCAGCGAGCATAAGTTTCGTGCCCGTCACATTACCGCTTTCAAAACCTGCCGCATCGGGCGCGTTTACGACGCCTGCGACATGCAAGACGGCATCAGCCCCTTTGCATAATTCGATGAGGCTGGCGGCGTCATCCAGGCGCCCATGCACCCAAGTTACCCCGGCTTTCTTGGGCTGGTCGCGCCGCGTCAACGCGCGCACATGCCAACCAGCGGCGAGCAGTCGGTCAAGCGTAATCCGCCCGACAAAGCCCGTCGCGCCCGTCAGCGCAACTGTCTTCACAGAAGAACCAGTTGATCGCGGTGGACAAGGACGGAGCGCGGCACAGTCCCCAATATGGACGCCAACTCGCTTGACCGATGTCCACAAATTCGTGCGGCATCGACCGCGTCATATTCCGAAAGTCCACGCGCAATTGCAATATCGTCGTCGGCGCTGATGTCTATGACATCGCCGCGCTTAAACTCGCCCTCAACCGACAATGCGCCAGCGGGCAGCAAGCTGCTGCCGCTTTTCAACGCCTGAACCGCACCATCATCGATGCGGATGCGGCCCTTGACCGTTAGCCGCCCGCTGAGCCAGCTTTTGCGGGCCGAGGCCCCTTCACGCGGGACGAAGAAGGTCGCTGCGCCACCTTGCTCTAATGCCAAAAGCGGGTGGTCGCGCAGGCCCGATGCGATGACAAGGCCAATCCCAGCGCGCGTCGCAATGTCGGCGGCATCCAGCTTGGATGCCATCCCGCCCGACCCCATGCCAGAGGAGGAGCCTTCGGCCACCATCACCCGCACGCGGCCATCAATCTTCTCGACGGTTGGTAGCAACATAGCGTCGGGCAAATGCGGCGCGCGGTCGAACAGGCCATCAACGTCGGACAGCAACACCACGCCAGCGGCGCCCGCCGCTTGCGCAACACGGGCGGCCAAACGGTCGTTATCGCCAAAACGAATTTCTTCGGTGGCCACGCTGTCATTTTCGTTGATTACAGGCACCGCGCCTGCCCCCAAAAGGCGGTCCAACGTAGCGGCGATGTTCAAATAGCGGCGGCGGTCTTCAAGATCATCCAGCGTGACCAATATCTGTGCTGCGGCCAAGGACTGCGCTTCCAACAGATCAGCCCAAATGCCAGACAGCACAATTTGTCCCACAGACGCGGCAGCCTGCGCATCGGCAAGGCTGGCGCGGCCACCCTTGTCAAAGCCCAATCGGCGGGCACCAAGCGCAATCGCGCCGGACGTCACAATGATGATCCGTTGCCCCGCCTTATGCCGCGCGCTGATGTCCGCGACGAGCGTTTGCAGCCATTCCCGCCGCAATTTACCGTCGGGCTGCACCAACAGCGACGATCCGACTTTCACCACCAATAAGGGGCAAGATATTGGCAGGAAGGCAGCGTTCAGATTGGCGACCATGTCCCGTCCTCGGAGATGCCGTCGGCTTTCGCGCCTTCGATGCCGCTTTTGGCAGGCAGCGCCTCCAAAATCCGGTCGAGTACAAGATCAACGCCTTGGCCCGTTGCGCCCGAAATCGCGATGACATCTTTCGCGCCGGCAGCATGAAGCTGCTGTGCGATATCGGCCATTAATTCCGGATCCAGCAAATCGCCCTTGTTGAGTGCAACAATCTGCGGCTTTTCATCAAGTGCTGCGCCATATTCGCTCAATTCTGCGCACACGACATGCCACGCTTCAACGGGATCATCCTGCGTCGCGTCAATCAAGTGAATGAGAATGCGGCAGCGTTCAATATGCCCCAAGAAACGGTCGCCAATGCCGACACCTTCCGCGGCGCCGGCAATAAGCCCGGGAATATCGGCAAGCACGAACTCACGCGATTTATGATCTACGACACCCAATTGCGGACGCGTGGTCGTGAACGGATAATCGCCGACCTTCGCTTTGGTATTCGACACTTGGTTGATGAATGTCGATTTGCCCGCGTTCGGCATACCGACAAGACCAGCATCGGCCAGCAGCTTCAGCCGCAACCAAACATACATTTCTTCGCCAGGCCAGCCTGGGCCATGTTCGCGCGGAGCACGGTTTGTCGAGCTTTTATACGAAGCATTACCGCGACCGCCATCACCGCCGCGCAGGAACACAACGCGCTGGCCAACCGCGGTAAGGTCAAACAAAAGCGTGCGCTCCTCATCATCGGCAAGCACCTGCGTTCCAACTGGAACCTGAATGACGAGTTCGTCGCCATATGCGCCATGGCGGTCTCGGCCCATGCCTTGAATACCGCGCATCGCTTTAAAATGCTGTGCATAGCGGAAGTCGATGAGCGTGTTCAGGCCAGCTACAGCTTCAAAAATGACATCGCCACCTTTGCCGCCATTGCCGCCATCAGGGCCGCCATATTGGACATATTTCTCGCGCCGAAAGCTGACAGCCCCCGGGCCACCTGCGCCAGAACGGACAAAAATCTTAGCTTGGTCAAGAAAATGCATAATTGGCCTTTAGGGGAGAATGCCGGTTTTGGCCAGTGTCGGGTTAGCTACCCAATATCGTCACCCTGAACTCGGTTCAGGGTCCATCGTGCATCTCAACCCTACGGGTGAAGCTGGCAAATGGATGCTGAAACAAGTTCAGCATGACGTGTGTCGAAGATTGGTGGAGCCTAGGGGAGTCGAACCCCTGACCTCTACACTGCCAGTGTAGCGCTCTACCAGCTGAGCTAAGGCCCCATATAGCCGCCCAGAGGCGGCCTTGGTGAGGAGCGCCACTAGCGGGCGCTCCTATATATATCAAGCGCGAAGATTAGATGTCGTCAGGCTCGCCTTCGGTGCCGGCAACGCCGAGATCTTCGTCTCCACCCAAGTCAACATCATTGTCTGGCGAAACGTCGCCGTCGACAGCATCAACGTCAATGTCGAGATCGTCATCGGCCAGGTCAGAGTCGTCCTTTTTCTTTTGGACTTCTTCAAACGGCATTGGCTGCTTCGATTTCAGAACTGGCTCTGGCGTCCACTGGTTGCCGCATTCGATGCATTCAACCGGCTCATCCTTGGTCAGATCATAAAAACGAACGCCACATTTCGGGCAAGTGCGCTTGGTTCCCCATTCAGCCTTGATCATGGCGGGCTTAAATCCTTTTTAAACTGGCTTGGAAAGGCGATCCACGTCTGTGAATCACCGTCAATTGGCGCGGCCTTTGCCACAGCGACGCGCCGCTGTCAAAAATTACTGTGGTCGTTGACTTGATCGCGCATCATCCGCAAAGCGAAAAACATCATGCACAGCGCCCAATCTCGATCCGGCAGTTTCCAGCCCAGCGGCCCGTTACGCGGCACGCTTAAGGTTCCCGGCGACAAATCCATCTCACATCGCGCGCTTATGTTGAGCGCTCTTGCGGTGGGGACAAGCAATATCTCTGGCTTGCTTGAGGGCGAAGACGTTTTGGCCACTGCTGCCGCCATGCGGGCAATGGGCGCGCATATTGAACGGAATGGCGAAGGCAGTTGGACCGTGCACGGCGTTGGCGTCGGTGGCCTCATGCAGCCTTCTGGTGCGCTGGACATGGGTAACAGCGGCACCTCCACGCGATTATTGATGGGGCTCGTTGCCAGCCACCGGCTAACCGCGACGTTCATTGGCGATGCAAGCCTGTCCAAGCGCCCCATGGGCCGCGTGATTGATCCGCTTAGCCAAATGGGCGCCGAGTTTACGGCGAGCCCCGGCGGTATGCTGCCGTTGATGGTGCGTGGACTGGTGCCTGCCATACCGATTAGCTACCGCCTGCCGGTGGCCTCTGCGCAAGTTAAAAGCGCCGTCCTGCTGGCGGGGTTGAACATTGCGGGCATCACCGAAGTCATCGAACCAGTGCCCACCCGCGACCATAGCGAACGGATGTTGCGCGGTTTTGGTGCAGATTTAACCGTCGATGTTGATACAGACGGCGTGCGCCATATCCGGTTGATGGGTGAAGCTGAATTACAGCCGCAGCAGATTGAGGTTCCCGGCGATCCTTCGTCAGCCGCGTTCTTCGTGGTCGCCGCATTGATTACGCCGGGCAGCGAAGTCACCGTCACCCATGTCGGCATGAACCCGACCCGCACCGGCATTTATAAAATGCTACAGGCGATGGGCGCTGACCTGACCTATTCCAACGAACGCGAAGTCGGCGGCGAGCCAGTAGCCGACATCACCGCGCGGCATTCTGTCCTGCGCGGCATAGACATACCGCCCGAAGTCGCGCCAAGCATGATTGACGAATTTCCAGTATTCTTCGTCGCCGCCAGCGTGGCGCAAGGCCGGACGACGACGAGCGGGCTGGACGAACTGCGCGTCAAAGAATCCGACCGGCTGGCGCTCATGGCGACTGGCCTCAGGGCCATTGGCGCGCAAGTTGAAGAACGCGAAGATGGCCTCATCATCAACGGCAGCGGCGGCGAACCCTTAGAAGGCGGCGCGACCGTGACGAGTGCGCTCGACCACCGCATTGCGATGAGTTTCGCGGTGGCAGGGCAGAATTGCTATCACGCGGTAACGGTGGATGACGTATCGCCCATCGCAACGAGTTTTCCGACATTTGAAGACATTCTTATAAATCTGCAGGCGCAGCATTGACCGAATATCTCTCGCCTTTCGCCGCGGATCTTGTCGGTTTTGCGGGCAGCTTTTTCATCGTGGCGGCTTTCGCCTACAGCAACCTCACGACGCAGATGAACGCTTTGTGGTTCAATGCGTCGAACTTCCTTGGCGCGGCGTTGCTAACCATATCGTTGACAGTAAATTTCAATCTTCCGACGATGGTTTTGGAAGTCGTCTGGATGGCAATTGCGCTGTTTGGCATTGTTAAGGCGCTGATGACGCGCCCTGCTGACGCAGGCGTGCGGAAATGATTATCGCCGTTGATGGGCCAACTGCCTCGGGCAAAGGCACGTTGGCAAAGGCACTCGCCGCGCATTTCGGCTTGCCGTTTTTGGACACGGGCCTGCTCTACCGCGCGGTAGGGCGGCACGTCCAATTGCGTAAGGGTAACCCCGACGATCCGGCGGACGCTTTGGCCGGATGTGGCTTTCCCGATAGCATATTTGATGATCTGGTTTTGCGGAACGAGGAGGTTGGTGGCCTTGCAAGCCGTGTGTCTATCCACCCCAACGTGCGTGCCGCGCTCAACAAGCGGCAGGTGGATTTCGCCAATCAACCCGGCGGGGCATTGCTTGACGGGCGCGACATCGGCACGGTCATTGCGCCGCATGCCGAGGTAAAGCTGTTCGTTACCGCCCCTGCAGAGATCCGCGCACGGCGACGCCATGATGAAATGCAACGGCAGGGCATCAATGTCCCGTTTGCAGATATCCTCGCCGACATCCTCGCCCGCGACGAACGCGATATGGGCCGCTTGAATGCCCCATTAAAACCCGCCGAAGACGCGCTATTGCTTGATACCGGCGATTTGACTATAGGCGACGCCGTTCAAGCTGCGATATCTTTGGTGGAGTCGAAACTCCGTCAGAAGTAAGTGGCGGGGCGTTTCGCAGGAAAGCTGCGTCATGCTGAACTTGGTTCGGCATCTTACTTTGGCATTGGCCTTCATCAGTAAGACCCTGAAGCACGTTCAGGGTGACAGGCGCGTTTCTTCGTTACCCTCTTAAAACGAACGCTTTGCTGCTATTCGGGCATCAAGGCAACTCTGGTCAAAGACCGTCGGAACCAACCGACTGGCCGGACAAAAAGTACGTAAGGAAACTCTAACCTATGGCAACCTCGCCAAACCCGACCCGCGACGATTTCGCGGCACTTCTCGACGAATCACTTGGTGGCGCAGACGGTGGCTTTGAAGGCCGCGTCGTAAAGGGCACCGTAACCGCAATCGACAATGACCATGCCGTCATCGATGTGGGTCTCAAATCCGAAGGCCGTGTGGCGCTGCGTGAATTCGCTATGCCCGGCCAAAAAGCCGACCTTAAGGTTGGCGACGAAGTCGAAGTCTTCGTTGATCGCGTAGAAAATATGAACGGCGAAGCCATGCTCAGCCGTGACCGTGCCCGCCGCGAAGCGGCTTGGGACGTTCTTGAAGGCGAGTTCGACGCTGGCAACCGCGTTGATGGTGTCATCTTCGGACGCGTTAAGGGCGGCTTCACCGTCGATCTTGGCGGCGCAGTGGCCTTCTTGCCCGGCAGCCAGGTTGACGTCCGTCCCGTACGCGACGTTGGTCCGCTCATGGACATCGCACAGCCATTCGTCATCCTCAAGATGGACCGCAAGCGTGGCAACATCGTTGTGTCGCGTCGCGCCATCCTCGAAGAAACACGCGCCGAGCAGCGCACTGGCCTTATCCTGAACCTTGCAGAAGGTCAGATCATCGACGGCGTTGTCAAGAACATCACCGATTATGGTGCGTTCGTCGACTTGGGCGGTATTGATGGCCTGCTGCACGTCACGGACATCAGCTACAAGCGTATCAACCACCCAAGCGAAGTCATCAACATTGGTGACACCGTTAAGGTTCAGATCGTCCGTATCAACAAGGACACGCAGCGCATCAGCCTTGGCATGAAGCAGCTGGAAAGCGATCCTTGGGATGCAGCCGTTGCCAAATATCCAGTCGGCACGAAGCTTAAGGGTGCGGTCACGAACATCACCGAATATGGCGCGTTCATCGAACTCGAAGCCGGTATCGAAGGTTTGGTCCACGTTTCGGAAATGTCATGGACAAAGAAGAACGTACATCCTGGCAAAATCGTTTCGACCTCACAAGAAGTCGACGTTGTCGTTCTCGACATCGATATGGAAAAGCGCCGCATTTCGCTTGGTCTCAAGCAAGCGCACGACAATCCATGGGCATCGTTTGCGGACAAATTCCCCGTTGGTTCGACTGTTGAAGGCGAAGTCAAGAATGCGACCGAATTCGGTCTGTTCATTGGTCTCGACGGCGACGTTGACGGCATGGTCCACATGTCCGACATCGCATGGGGCATCACCGGCGAAGAAGCTTTGCACCTTCACCGCAAGGGCGAAACCGTCAAGGCAATCGTTCTGGACATCGACGCCGAGAAAGAGCGCATTTCGCTTGGTATCAAGCAGCTTGAAAAGGGTGCCCCATCGGCAGCCGGTGCTGCTTCAGCTGGCGGCTTGAAGAAGGGTGCAACGACCACCGTGACTGTCCTTGAAGTACGCGATGGCGGACTTGAAGTTCAAGCGGGCGAAGATGGCGCAACTGGCTTCATCAAGCGCGCTGACCTTGGCCGTGACCGTGACGAGCAACGTCCGGACCGCTTCCAGGTTGGTCAGAAGTTTGACGCGATGATCACCGGTTTCGACCGTTCGAAAAAGCCAAACTTCTCGGTCAAAGCACTGCAGCTGGCTGAAGAAAAGCAAGCTGTTGAGCAATATGGTTCGTCGGATTCCGGCGCATCGCTCGGCGACATTTTGGGTGAAGCACTCAAGGGCGCAAAGAAGTAAGCTTCGGCTGAACACATCATCCGAGTTTTCGGATTAGAAACCCGCTCTTTTCCCAAAGAGCGGGTTTTTTGGTGCCTAAGGACACGAACTGACTGCAATAGCATTGTAATATTCAAAAACTTCTGCCATTTTGGTTATATTATTTTAAATTCACAATCGAAAATCACGCCACCTCCCAAATGTGGCCAATAAGAAAAGGACGCATCATGATCCGTTCCGAGTTGATCAAGAAGCTGGAAACCGAAAATGTGGAACTGAAGACAGAGGAGATCGAAAAGATCGTCGATCTGTTTTTTGGTGAAATAATCCAGCGACTGGCCGATGGCGGCCGCGTTGAGTTGCGAGGCTTTGGCGCATTTTCCACGCGTGACCGCAGTCCGCGTCAGGGCCGCAACCCGCGCACGGGCGCTTCTGTTGAGGTGCCATCAAAGCGCGTGCCTTATTTCAAGCCCGGCAAAGAAGTCCGCGAACGCCTCAACACTTAAGGAGTTTGTGCAAAGGCACTTGACCGTGCGGGCGTAATGCTGTCTGCGCGTGGTTAAGCGGATGTGGCGGAATGGTAGACGCTACAGACTTAAAATCTGTTGTCCGTAAGGGCGTGCGGGTTCGAGTCCCGCCATCCGCACCATTTGGCCTGAAGGCCCTGACGCAAACTGTGCGCGTCTATCAAACTCTGATCGCCGCCAATATGAATAGCTACACCGATGAAGCGGTTATGTAGTGGGGGCACATATGGGCGCTTACCCCACATAATATGGCAAAAGAACCGCCTGAAGCCATTCAATTGCGGGGCGCTTGTCTTCGATAGCTGAGCGCCTCTGCAACATGGATGCGACCAACATCAGCGGCTTCAGCCAAATCGGCAATGGTGCGCGCAACCCGCAATATGCGGGTATACCCCCGCGCCGATAGCCGCATTGCTTCGGCCGCTTGCGCCAGTAATTTCTGTCCGGCTGCATCGGGCGTTGCGAAGGCTGCGAGCATATCTCCGTCCAAATCTGCATTGGTGCGCATGCCGGTTTCCCGCAACCGTTCGCTTTGGCGATGCCGCGCCGCATGCACCCGCACCGCCACCTCAGCCGACCCCTCGGCAGATGGAGGAAGGACGAGATCCGCCGCGCTCACCGCCTGCACCTCGACATGCAAATCAATCCGATCCAGCAGCGGTCCTGATATTTTTGCCTGATAATCCGCAGCGCAACGCGGTGCCCGGCTACAGGCAAGCGCCGCGTCGCCCAGATATCCGCAGCGGCGGGGGTTCATCGCGGCAACCAACTGCACATTGGCAGGGAACGTCACATGGCTGTTGGCACGCGCAACACTGACTTCGCCGGTTTCAAGCGGCTGTCGTAAACTGTCGAGAACGCCACGTTGAAACTCAGGCAGTTCGTCAAGAAAAAGCACGCCGAGATGTGCAAGGCTGACCTCCCCAGGGCGGATGCGTAACCCGCCGCCAACCAAGGCTGGCATGGACGCACTGTGATGTGGCGCGCGAAAGGGCCGCGTGCGCAACAACCGCCCCCCTTCCAAAGATCCGGCGACGGACGCAATCATCGAGACCTCTAACGCTTCAGCAGGCGAAAGTTCGGGCAGGATACCGGGCATGCATGAGGCCAATAAAGACTTACCCGCGCCGGGAGGCCCGACCATCGCAAGATTATGGCCGCCAGCAGCTGCAATCTCCAACGCGCGCTTCGCCGTCTCCTGGCCCTTGACCATTTTCAAATCTGGTCCGCCTTGGCGCGCTTCGACAACACCCGGTTCTGGCGCACGCAACAGTGACTGGCCCTTCAGATGGTTTAGTAAGGCAAGTAAATCGGGCGCAGCCACCACTTCGATTTCCCCGGCCCATGCAGCTTCAGACCCCTGCGCTGCCGGGCAAATCAACCCAAGTCCGCGCGAGGAAGCATGCAGCGCAGCCAGAAGTACGCCGGGTGATCCCGCCACGCGACCATCAAGGCCCAATTCGCCAACGACGACAAATTGCGCCAACGCCTCTGCATCGACCAAACCCATTGCGCCAAGCAAAGCCAGCGCAATCGGCAGATCATAATGCGACCCTTCTTTTGGCAAGTCAGCGGGCGATAAGTTGATCGTGATTCTTTTTGGGGGAAGCGCAAGGCCAAGCGCAGAAATGGCAGCACGAACGCGCTCACGGCTTTCGGCTACAGCCTTATCAGGAAGGCCCACAACGGCGAAGCCCACCATCCCTGGGGCGACCTGGCATTGGACTTCGACGCTGCGGGCTTCCAAGCCAAGATAGGCGACTGTGGAAACTATCGACACCATATCCTATCCCCTATGATGTGAATGGACCCCCGCCACATCGGGATGTGAGATGACGAGGGCCCAGCCGACCGGTCCAGAAGTCGACTCGTTCTTCATGATGGATGAAAGTGGGCAAAAGCAACTGCCGCCGATTAGTATACGAACCGTTCGTATATCCATTTTGAATATATCTATACCCAAAACGGATATAATTTTTGCGATAATTTTGGCTTCACAAGCGTTAGAAATCTACCTGCTCATAATGCTTGGGAGGTGCGATGACTTCCATCCGCTCGGACAATAAAGGCCGGAAACTGGGACGAGATTTGAACATAGCGTACCACGCTTTAGTCTGTTCATGACCGTTCCAATCGATCCCGCCCAGATAGTCGGCAACCGAAATTTGCGCAGCAGCGGCCAGATCAGCCATCGTCATTGTTGAGCCAGCCAACCACGCACGGTGGTCAATCAAATAGTCGATATAATCGAGATGCCCGTTGGCTAGCTTCATCGCTTCGCGCAGAACTTTGGAGTCGGGGGGCTGCCGATCAATAAGCCTTTTCTTCATCCGTTCATGCAAAAGTGGCTGCGTAACGTCGCCGTAAAACTGCTCGTCAAACCAAGCTACCAACCTGCGGGTTTCAGCACGATATTGCGCAGTCCCGCTGATCATGGGATTGGAGGATACGGTCTCGTCAATATACTCAGAAATGGCGACCGAATCTACGAGCGTGATATTGCGTTCGGAATCGCGCATTACCGGCGTCCGTCCGGCTGGGTTCATTTGTAGAAACTCATCCCGCTGTTCCCAGGGATTTTCCCGCACCAAGCTATAAGGCACGCCTTTTTCACCAAGCAGCAAACGTACTTTCCGCGAAAACGGACACAGCGGATATTGATGGAGGTGCCACATGCGTATCTGTTAGGGCCCGTTAAGCATAATGTGAAGAGGGCGCACCCCAAAAGCATGGGCATTAATGCGATTTAACATGTGCGCCCGGCTCGCGTTTGGCTTCCTTCGCCATTTGCGCATCGATTTTACCCTCGGCGGCCTGTATCTTTTTTTCTGTCTCCGCATATTGGGAGTCAAAATCCTGCTGGCACGCCGCGACGGATAATAGAAGCACCAGCGCAGGTAAAAGACGAAGGGCACGCCGCATCAATAGTCCTTCTTATACCGAACGTTGAGGTTCGACCTACCGCCGCTGCTGATTTGGCTGAGCACTGAAAGCGCGGGCGTAAGGCTAATCTCCAATTGCGTTGCGGTATAGCCGCGCGCGTCAGTGACGATTTCGACATAGAGGTCGTTGGTAATATACTGGCCAAAAGCGACCGCCATATCCCGCCCGGTTTTTGCATCAGCACTTAATATGCGTAAACGGTCAAGCCCGGTGGCAGATTGCAGCACGCCAAGCGGATTGAGCCCAGCCGCCCCGCCGCGCAGGCTATTTAACGATCCGGCAAGTTGAACCGCCTGAATGGCGGACAATTCGCCAATGGAATTGCCAAACAATATGCGCGCCATGATTTCATCCTGTGGCAATGCAGGGGTTGAGCTAAAGCTGATATCGGGATTCTGGCCAGTGCCGCGAATATTGACGCGCACGGTTGTACCGTCGACCTCGCTGGCCGCCGCTACGCGGATTGAAGGATTGCTGGCCGGGCCACCATTAAACGAAATGCGTCCACTCTCCAGTTCAAAGGATCGTCCGGCAAAGCCAAGCGTGCCGCGCACCAGTTCCATATCGCCTGCAATCAAGGGCGCGTCGCTTGTGCCGGTTACCTGCAACTTCGCGCCCCATTCGGATTCAAGCCCCATGCCGCTGACATATAATTTGTCGGGCGCTTCAAGCCGGATATTGAGCTTCCAGTTGCTCGGCAGTTTGCTGATCGGATCTGCGTCGCCCGATACGCGCGCACGGCTGGTGGGTATTTTGCGGCGAATGCCTGACAGTGTCGCGACCCGTGCCGCACCTTGGCGGATAATCTTGAACCGCGTTTCTGGTAGACGCAGGGTACCGCTGATAAGCGCTGCCCCTTCCGGTGTATTGGTTACGCTGATTTGCCCCGTTGCCGTCGACGAAATCAGTGCGCTGCGTGCCACGCGCGCCCGGTCAAGGTCAAGATTAAGCTGTACCGGAAAACCCTTGTCCGCGCTCAAGTTGACCATGCCCTTGCCCGTTACCGTGCCGTCCCCAGCTTTTGCGCTGAGTTCGGTTACGTCCAATTGGTCGTTGGTGAAAACGCCGCGCACGCGCAACTCTGTAAGCCGTGTGCCATAGACGTCGTTTTCGTAAATCAGGTCATTGGCCCGAACGACCCCCGTAAGCTGGGGGCTCTGCACACGGCCTGAAAAATCCGCAGCCACGCCAATGTTGCCGGTCAGACTTTGGTCCGCCAACGCAGCCAATGAAAATAGCGTATCAGCAGGTCCGTTGTAGCGGACACCACCCGACAAAGGCGCGGCAAGCAACCGTTCGCGCCAGCTTGCATTCCCGGGCGGCAATGGCGTCAGGTCCATCTGCAGCCGGCCCACAGCCACACCGCGCCTGCGGATGATGGCGCGCGCGTTGCCGCCGCTGGGCAGCAATCTTCCGACTAAGCTGATGTCCACAGGCTGTGACCGCGCGCCCAGATTGGTACGGACAAGGCGCGTGATTTCAAGCCGCGCATCGGCGCTTGGGAACGCGGCGGACGACGCCTGCGACCAATCAAGACTACCGGTTGCGCGGCCGTTGATTTCAAGGCCCGGAATGAAGGGGTTGAGCACGGCAATATCGACTTTGTCCAAGCGCGACTGCAGAGTGATGGCGTCGCCATAGCTGCCAGCCAGTCGCAATGCGCCATCTGCGACCTTCATCGTGCTGGGCAGGATATCGTAGCTGTTCCGGCGCGGGATGATCCGTATTGGTCCATCAGTTGCGAAATCAATGCCATTGGCACGGCCCATTGCGGCAACGCGCCAAAGTTGCGGTGTAAAGTCGGCATTGCCTGCTATGCGGAAAGGCACTTTGCTTCGACCTTCAGCCAAAATTTGCGCAGTGCCGGAGCCCGCACGATAATTCACCTTCACGCGCGCGGCGGCGAGCGAAATGTCATTCACCATCGCATTTTCAACCTGCACATCCGCAATGATTTGCGGGCTGTCGTACAGGATAATGTCTGCGTTCATTATGCCCCGCCCGATGGCGAGTTTTTGCCTGCCTGAAAGCACCGCATTCAGGGCAACGGCATCGATGACGGCGCGTTGGAACTTTCCTTGTGCCGACAATGCGATGGTTCCGTCAAAGCCCGAGCCGATGCCATTTAGTGTTCCCGCAAACGGGCCCGAAGCGGTCTGCTGAATGCGTCCAGTCACGCCGATGCCCGAAAAATTGCCGCGCATGATGTCAATGGTCAATGGGCCATTCCCCGCCAGCACATCTACATCACCACTAATAGGTCCGTAGTCGGTCATCCCCGTTATTGCGATTGCATAGCCACGACGGCTTAACGTTACGACGCCAACGACGTCGGCCATGCCAACACCAAAGCCGGGACTGATGGCCGTGATCCGGTAAACCGGACTGGCAAACGTGCCAGTCATGCCCACAAGCACTGGGCCATATTGGTTTGAGAAGCCACGGCCGCTGAACACGACGCGCCCGCCCTCGGTCACATAGGTCCCGCTGCCGCTGTTCAGACGGAATAGGGGCGACACCACATTAGCGCGGGTAATTTGCAATATCCCGTCAGTGCCATAACGGATGCCCGCATTCACGAACATTTGCCCGCCTAAAAAATTCTGGAATCCTGCGCTAAATAAACGCGTTGATTGCGCCTTCACAGTGCCGACAAGGGCATAGCCGCGGCCACGTGTCGTTTCGAGATCGACATCGGCGACAACATTGAACAGACCAACTGAACTGACCTGAAATCCATCGACCTTCCCGTTGAGCGCAGTCGTGTAGAGCCCCTTGTTGATGTCCCCCACAAGCAGCGCCGTCACGGTAATCCGGTCAGAACGGATTTTCAGATTATCGGAGAGCAACCGTCCATTGGCGACCGCCAGATCACCGTTCAGCCGGACATTATTGAGCAACCCGCCCGCAATCTGGTTGATGCCAGTTACCCGCAGTGCCTTGGCATTGACGGGTATCACAAAGCGATCGGCCTTGCCTTCCGTTTCCCCTGTGATGGTCACATTTTCAAAACTTGTGGCGTCAAAGGCAAGCCGCCGTGCGCTGGCCGAATATGCGATAGTTGGGCCGGAAAACGCGCCATTGAGTAAGGCCTTGCCGCGGACGTCAGTCCCGCTGACATTTGACCCGATAATGCTTGGGCGCAATAGGCCAACATCCAGCTTAAGGTCTTTGAAAACGCCCGCGCCCAAATTTACCATCCCGTCGGCATCGATTTCAACGGCGGCGGAGCGGACTGTTCCCTTAAGTTGCGCCACCCGGTCCGCAAAAGTCGCCGCCATGTCCACAGTCGCGATGGGCGATAGCGCGCGCATGAGCAAGCTATCCGCCATTATTCTGGCTGGAGCAGCGGTGCCCTTGACCGCAAACGTCCCATCGCGTGCCGTAAGCGCAACATCCGCGATGTTTTCGGACGCCATTTGCGCCGTCAGCTTGCCATCCCATTTGCGCCAATCACCCCGGCCGCTTAAATTGGCCTTCATGGGTACTTCGCGACCCATCAGGCCAGCGACCAAGCCTTTTGCCGGGGCATCAAGCTTCAGGTCGACATCGAAGCGATTGTCTTCCGGAACGGCATCGAGCTTCAACAGGATGCGGTCGCCTCGGTCACTTCCGGCTCTGGCATCGATAATTGCGCGCCGGTCGGCGATGCGCAGTTTACCCGACAAAGAGGCCACGTGCGCCGCACCGGTTACAGCTTTGGCAAAGACGATGCGGTCGACTTGTATCCGTTCAATGTTGATGTCGAGATCGGGTAAAAGCGGATTACCCCGGTCGGGCACCGCCCTAAACATGGGCATCCGCGACACATTTAACTCTTTTGCGGTCAGCGCATGGATAGCAATGCCGCGCCGTAGGTACGAAAGCGGGCTCCAGTCGAGCCGGATTTCGGGAGCGCGCGCGAAGTCCCCCTTTGGATCGCGAAAGCGAACGTCAGACAAAATCGCGTCGCTGTAGATCGACCCTTCGATTTTCCCAATGCGGATGTTGAGACCGTTTTCAAATTCAAACGCCGCAATTTGCCGTGCCACAAAGTGACGACCCGATTGGCTATCAAGCCAGAGATAGCTTCCGGCCAATATCGCCACTGACAGCGCCGCGAAAGCCGCAATCCCGATAGCGAAGCGCCGCCAAACCATCAAAATGCCTGCCCAATCGACACATAAACGTTAAATCGGGACTCACCCGGTCGACGGTTCAATGGCGTTGCAAGGTCGAGCCGAACCGGGCCAAAACTGGTGTAAAAACGGCCGCCAACGCCAACGCCGACGCGCCAGTCGTTAAATTTGGGTCGGCTCGATTCATACGCCTGCCCCGCGTCTACAAAGCCAGCAACACCAAAATTGCCAAAGCGATAGCGTCCTTCAAGGGCGAATTCGTTCAAACTGCGTCCGCCAATGGGGTCGTTGCTCGGGTCTTTAGGACCAAGTTGCTGATAGCCGAAGCCACGCACTGAACCTCCTCCACCGCCATAAAACCGACGCGACGGTGCAAGGTTATCGCGCGAAATGCCCGATATCGTTGCAATACGGGCACGCGTAGCGACCACGATATTGTCATTCACGGGGTAATAATAAGAACCGTCGAGAATGATGCGGACATAAGCTCGCTTGCCCGTTCCCAAAGAAGCTTCAGGCGATACGCGCACATTGACCCGATAGCCCCTGACGGGATCAAGCAAGTCATTCGACCGGTCAAGACCCAATTGTCCGGGCAAAGCGGCGATGTAGTAAAGGCGCCGGTCGCGCGTACCGCGCGCCAATTCAAACGCATTTTCGGAAGTGGCCAATATTTCGGCGCCAATCGACCATGTAAGTTTCTTCTGCCAAATCGGTGTCGAAACAAAGGCCATCGTTCCTGCCAGCCGGCCAGTATATGCCTCGAATGCATCATATTTGCTATGTAATGCAGAGAGCGCAATCTCCAGATTCCGGTCACGCCGTCCCGCATTCGCGCGGGCAAAGGCAACGCTTGCAGCTTGCTCCTGCGTGCCAAGCAGCCCTGTAACCTTGAGCGAGCCTTCTGGTGGAAAGAGGTTGCGATGGGTCCAGCTACCCTCCGCGCGAAGACCCTGCCCCGTTCCATAACCAGCGCTGGCCGCTACGGTACGCGGTGGAGCCGCCTCCTGACGGACGAGTAAATCGGCATAAGGGGTCCCATCAGGCGCAAGGCCTTCCACAGGCACAGCTTCAACCGAGACAGTGGACAGCAACCCCGTTGTGATCAATGCGGCGCGCAGATCATCCACCTTGCGGCTATCATATAGATCGCCCGTTTTAAATCGCCGCAATATGGCAACATGTTCTGCATCAAAGACGGGTGTTCCCTCAGTGCGCAGTTGTCCGAAATAGCTTCGTGCACCAGTGTCCACAGGCAAGGTATAGTCGCCAACGCCGTTTTCGCTGTCTAACAAAATATCGCGCTGGCCAACGGTAGCAAACGGATAGCCGCTCTGTGGCAGCTTAACCGAGATATTAGCCTCTGCAGCCATAATGACATCTGCAACAATGGCATCGCCCATTCTGGGCGCAAAGCTACCGCTGATAAGGTCTGTGGGCTGCACTGCAGGCGCAGCAAAGGCAATCTGCCCGAGATGATAAAGGCGTCCCGGCACTACCGTCAGGACCACGTTAAGCGCCCCGGCATCGGTCGCGGACACTTCGGACTTCAACCGCACTTCGGCATCAAAAAAGCCCTGACCGTTCAGAATGTCCAACAATAATTGGCGGTCAGCACGGGCGCGTTGAGCCACCTCAGCGCGACTGTCAGCGCGGCCTCCACCATCTTTTAATGCTGACAGACTGTTGAACCGCGCACGAACGTCACGCCATGCCGCCGCCTCAACTGCTACGGAATCTGGATCCTTTGTGACGTCCGCTGTTTTAATTACATCCAAACCATCAACGCGCACGACATAGCGCATGGCCCGCGCTTCGCGTTCGGCCGCTTGCGTCGGTTCAAGGGGTGGCTCTGCATCAAAACCGTCGATAGGCGGCAGCGGGTCATCCAAAAGTGGGTCTGTAACGGGCGGATCGGGGAGCAGTTCAACCACATCGCCATCTTGAACCGCCTTGATCGCAGGGTCTGCTGCGGTCTGGGCGGCCTGTTGCTGCGCCGATCCACCCTCTTCACGGCTTTCCTGCGCCGCATCCCATGCTTCTATGCTTTCCAACGGGGCGTGGAGCGAAGGGATGGCTTCCTTGAACTCAGTGTCCGATATAATCGGCGTTTGGGGCGCGACTGCACCTTGCGGCGCAATTGGAGGCGCGGGTATTTGGACGTCAGGATTTTGGGCAAGCAGAGGCGTCGCTGCGCAACCCAGATATAAAAAGGCAATTGATCGGATCAAACAGACATCCCCCCGCCCCAACCTCACGTCACACAAAAAGGTTCCGCCTAGACTTACGGATATCCGATACCGTCAACGGTGCGTTATGCAAACAAGAACCCGAATCGGAAAAATTTAGGCCCGCCTCGGGTAGCTTTTAGCTATGGCGTAATATCGAATGTTGGATACGGGTGCTTTGGCGCGACAGGCGCCGTTAAACGCAATTTGGAAAATTCTTATGGGTGTGATGGCTATTCTGCAGCAGGGTCAAGGATTGATCGGCATCACCTTTGTACTTCTGCTGGCGTGGGGATTATCGGAAGATAGGGCCGCGCGCCCTTCATGGCGGTGGTTATTTGGCGCCTTGTTTTTACAGATTGCCATTGCGCTTGCGGTGACGCGGGTACCCTTTATTTGGACATTGGTTGGCTACGTAAATACGGCAGTATCATCGATCGAAAAAGCCACCTTGGTCGGATCAAGCTATATGTTCGGCTATACCGGCGGCGCGCCGATTCCGTTTCTGCTTAAGCCCGGCGTTGAACCGCCAGTCATCGTCGCTTTTCAGATTTTGCCGCTTATCATCGTCTTTTCAGCAATCTCGGCTTTGCTGTGGCATTGGGGCGTGTTGCGCGCGGCCGTCAAAGGCCTTTCTTGGGCCTTACAAAAAACAATGGGCGTTAGCGGTGTTGTCGGCCTTGGCGCGGGAACCACGATGTTTCTTGGCGTTGTCGAGTCACCGCTTGTCCTGCGGGCATGGTTTGAACGGATGAGCCGATCTGAAATGTTTATGATCATGGTGCTTATCATGGCCACGATCTCCGGCGCTATTCTCGTCCTGTACGCATCCACGCTGTCAAAGACCGTTCCCAACGCGGTAGGCCATATGATTGTAGCTTCCCTCATTTCGCTGCCTGCCGCGATTTTGATTGCCCGACTGATGGTCCCCGGCGACGGAAGCGTGACCGCCGACAATGTCCAAGCTGATTTGAAATATGAAAGCAGCATGGATGCCATTATTAAGGGCACGATGGAGGGTGTTAGTTTGGTGCTGGCCGTCATTGGCATCATCATCGTCGTGTTTGCACTCGTCAATCTGACCGATCAGATGCTATCCTGGTTGCCTTATGTGGACGGCACGCCACTGACGCTGAAACGCGGTTTCGGTTGGCTATTTGCCCCGCTGATGTGGAGCATTGGCATTCCGTGGGATCAAGCTCCCGCTGCGGGGGCATTGATGGGTACGAAAACGATTCTCAACGAATATGTCGCCTATCTTGATTTGGCAGCATTGCCGGCAGCTACCTTTGATGCCCGCAGCCAGTTGATCATCACATATGCGCTCTGCGGCGTCGCAAATCTGGCCAGTGTTGGCCTTCTGGTGTCCACCATTTCCACCTTGGCACCGGGGCGGCGCGCAGAGGTCTCGGCGCTTGGCATGAAGAGCTGGGTTGCAGGGAACATGGCTTCGGCAATGACGGGGGCGGTCATTGGTCTTGTGACGTTGGTCTGAACATGTTCGGGGGCTAGCTACCCCTCCAGCACCATCCTAATCACCGCTTCACCAAAGAAATGCCGCCGGCACAATTATTGCGGTTCAATAGTTATCCTTGCCATATAGTGCAGGAGAACAGCAAATATGCCCGCATCTTGGGTGTCCCACGTCAAAAAGAATATTGTCCTTTACGGCGCACTCGTGGCCAATTTGGGCATAGCGGTGGCAAAGTTTATCGCAGCAGGTATCACCGGATCGTCATCGATGTTGACCGAGGGCGTGCACTCCCTTGTCGATAGCGGCAACCAACTGCTTCTCCTCCACGGCCAAAGCGCAGCTGCAAAGCAGCCCGACCGCGCGCATCCGTTCGGATATGGGCGTGAGCTTTATTTCTGGGCTTTCGTCGTCGCAATGCTCATATTTGCTGTGGGTGCGGGCGTGTCGATCTACGAAGGCATCGTCCACTATAATGACCCGGAACCATTACGCGACCCGACGATCAACTACATCGTTCTGGCAGTCGCATTCCTCTTCGAAGGAACGTCTTGGTTTGTAGCCGTGAAGGCACTTTCTTCCAGTGGGTTCCGCGGAAGCTGGTGGCAGGCTGTGGTCAGTTCCAAGGATCCGGCCCTGTTCGTTGTATTGTTCGAGGACACGGCCGCACTTATCGGCTTAACAATCGCTGGCGTCGGGGTTTGGGCGAGCCACTATTTCGGCGCGCCACGGCTAGATGGGATTGCATCAATCCTAATAGGGTTGGTTCTGGCAGGGGTCGCCATTTTTCTGGCGCGCGAGGCGAAGGGGTTGATTATTGGTGAAAGTGCGGATCCCGAAATCATCCGGCAGTTGCGTGAAACGCTCGAGGCCTGCCCGGAAATAACATCGGTCAATCATATTCGCACCATTCACTCTGCACCCAATGCAATTTTCGTGGCCATCAGCGCCGATTTCGACGACCGGATATCCATGGGAGAAGGCGAAATATTGATTGAGCAAATTGAGACTAAGCTCAAGCGGCTGTCCCCGTTGTTTTCATCCATCTATATTCGGCCAGAAAAAGCGCGGGATGCAGTAATAGTTGATGGCACACAATCATTCGGAGAGGGCTAATGCCGTTTATCGATGATCATGCAAATGGTGCCCGGAAGAGGACTCGAACCTCCACGCCGTTACCAGCGCCAGCACCTGAAGCTGGTGCGTCTACCAATTCCGCCATCCGGGCACGTGAAACGCAGTTTGGCTGCGTGTCGGGTAGGGGCGCTCCTTTAAGCGATCAGGTGATATTGTCAACGGCCGTGCCGCGCCGTGCTAGGATTAAATAGCGATTGCCGCCTGTCCAAACGCGCGCCAGTCTTTTTCACGCAGGTCGGCCTTGAAAGCTTACCGGTGCTGGTGCAAAGCGCCCGCAGGCTATTACGTTGCACGACGGAGCATATATGCAAGGCAAGTTGATTACGATTTTTGGCGGCGGCGGTTTTCTTGGCCGCTATGTTGCCCAAACATTACTTGGCCAAGGCGCAAGGGTTCGCGTCGCGTGCCGCAATGCAAATAGCGCAAACCACATAAAGCCGCTTGGCAATTTGGGTCAGGTGCAGTTGAGGGAAGCGGATGTTCGCAAGCCTGCAAGCGTTGCTCGCGCGGTGGCGGATGCCGACGCTGTTGTCAATTTGGTTGGCAGCTTTGCTGATATGAACGCGGTTCAAAATATTGGCGCGGGCGTTGTTGCCAAGGCCGCTGCAGATGCCGGCGTGAAGGCCCTGGTGCACATCTCAGCAATTGGTGCCGATGCGCATAGCAACGCCGAATATGGGCAAAGCAAAGCTGGTGGTGAAGCTGCTGTTCATGCCGCATTTCCCTCCGCCGTCATATTGCGACCGTCGATCGTCTTCGGACGCGAAGACCAGTTTATCAACCGCTTTGCCGGATTGATCCGTATGCTGCCAGTCGTTCCGGTTATCGGGGCTGCTACGCGGTTCCAGCCGGTATTTGTCGGTGATGTGGCGAAGGCGGTTGCCGCAGCGCTTGCGCATCCGGATGGCCGTGTTCTCGAATTGGGCGGGCCAGAAATATTCTCGATGATGGAGCTTAACCGATGGATCGCCAAGGCCATCGGGCGCACGCCTTTGTTTGTCGAAGTACCGGACATTGCCGCCAAGATGCTCGCCAAGGGCACAGGCTGGATGCCAGGTGCGCCGATTACCGAGGACCAGTATAAGATGCTGGGCAGCGACAATGTGGTGACGGGAACGGACGGGCTGGCGGCTTATGGCATCGTGCCAACGCCGATCGATGTGATCGCTGCGGATTGGTTGGATATTTACCGCAAGCATGGCCGCTTTGGCAGCAGTCCCAAACAATGAGCGATACGATGATCGCTTTGCTCCTCGGTTTAATCGAGGGGCTGACGGAATTTTTGCCCGTGTCATCGACTGGCCATTTGATTTTAGCGAGTGAAGTCATCGGCTTTACGGACAACAGTTCGGTTGCGTTCAAAATCGCGATTCAGCTGGGCGCGATCTTGGCGGTGCTGTTGGTATATTGGCGGCGCTTCTGGGCCGTTGGAACTGGGCTGTTGAAGATGGAAAAAGGGCCTGTTGCCTTCACACGAAACATCCTTCTTGGGTTTGCACCGGCACTTGTGATTGGTGTTATCGCATATGACGCTATCCGCGCAGCCATGCAGACGCCGGAGATTGTTGCTGTTGCGCTGATCATTGGTGGCATCATCATATTATTGCTGGAGCGTGTAGTGAAGACTGTGCGCTTTAATGCAGTTGAGGAAATCCCATTTGGCACGGCATTGTCGATTGGCCTTGTCCAATGCACCGCCATGCTGCCGGGCGTAAGCCGCTCCGGCGCGACGATCATGGGCGGGCTCATGATGGGGGTTGAGCGCAAGACAGCGGCGGAGTTTTCCTTCTTTCTGGCTGTGCCCACAATGCTGGCCGCAACGGTTTACGCTTTATGGAAAGACAGGGCGCTTTTGAACGCCGATGATCTGGGGATGATAGCCATTGGTTTCACCATGGCTTTTCTGGTTGCAGTGGTCGTGGTGAAGGCCTTTGTTGCCATCGTCGGCAAGTACGGATTTGCACCTTTCGCATATTACCGAATCATAATCGGAACTGCCGCGTTGCTGTGGCTAACACTTAGATAGGCATCATATCGGACCCTTTTAATTGAAAGATTATTGCGCAGAGTTAGATTTTAGTCTCAAATTTTGCTATTTTAGTCAGTATAACTGACCTATTTATTAGATTTACACGTGACAGAGCGTGTTTGCCGCGTTACGCGCAGCGCTTCTGAAGGAGCGTGCTGTGGCTAATGATCCGATGCTAAAGTTTATTTCAAAGCCGCAGGCTTATCCGCACAAGCGGGAAGCCGAAATGCGTGCGGAGGATTTTGCCGAAATCGCCGACCGTTATGCGCCAGACGCAGCCGCCGATCAGGCATCGCGGTGTTCGCAATGCGGCGTACCTTATTGTTCAGTGCACTGCCCGCTGCACAACCATATACCTGACTGGTTGCGCCTCACCGCCGAAGGCCGTTTGCGCGAAGCTTATGAGCTGTCGAACCTGACCAGCACTATGCCCGAGATTTGCGGCCGTATCTGCCCGCAGGATCGTTTGTGCGAAGGCAATTGCGTCATTGAATTTGCAGGCCATGATGCGGTCACGATTGGCTCGGTCGAAAAATACATCACCGATACGGCATGGGAGCAGGGCTGGGTAGAACCCGTCGAGGTCGGGCCATCGCGTGGCCAATCGGTTGGCATTATCGGGGCTGGCCCCGGCGGCTTGACGACGGCGGAATATCTGCGCGTCGCGGGCTATGACGTTCATGTCTATGACCGGTACGACCGGATGGGCGGATTGCTGACCTATGGCATTCCGGGTTTCAAGCTGGCGAAAGACATTGTCATGCGCCGTGTGCAACGGCTTGAGGATGCCGGCATTATTTTCCACGCAAATTTCGAAGTGGGCCGCGATGCGTCGTTGGATGATTTGCGCGCGAAGCATGACGCCGTGCTTATTGCCACCGGCGTGTACAAGGCGCGGGCGATTGCAACGCCAGGTAGCGGGCTTGACGGAATCGTCCCTGCCCTCGATTTTCTTACCATTTCCAATCGCAAGGGCTTTGGCGATGCCGTCCCCGCTTTCGACAGCGGCGTGATGAATGCGCATGGCAAAGACGTCGTCGTCATAGGTGGCGGCGACACCGCAATGGATTGTGTCCGCACCGCCGTCCGCCAAGGCGCAAAGTCCGTAAAATGCCTGTACCGCCGCGACCGCGATAATATGCCGGGGTCGCAGCGCGAAGTGACCAATGCCGAAGAAGAGGGCGTCGAGTTTGTCTGGCTGTCCGGTCCCAAGGGTTTTGACGGCGACGGCAAAGTCGAGCGCGTCCATGTCGCCAAGATGCGGCTTGCGGCCCCCGATGCCTCTGGCCGCCGGACGCCCGAAAATGACCCAGAAGGGGACTTCACGCTCAACGCCGATATGGTAATCACCGCACTTGGCTTCGAAGCCGAAGACCTGCCTGTGATGTTTAACGCCCCCGACCTCAACGTAACCCGCTGGGGCACGTTGCGTGTTGACCATAAAACGCAGATGACCAACCTCGATGGAGTCTTTGCAGTCGGCGACATCGTGCGCGGCGCAAGCCTTGTCGTCTGGGCAATCCGCGACGGCCGCGACGTCACGCAGCACATGCACAATTATCTGAAATCAAAAGCAAGCCGCGAGAGGCAAGCAGCATGACCATATTTTACCCGACTCCCGAACATGAACGCCTTGCGCGCGAAGGCATGTATCATCCTGAGTCCGAAGGAGATGCCTGCGGCGTTGGCTTGATCGCGGCGACCGATGGCAAGCCGTCGCGCCGCGTTGTTGCGGCGGGTATTGAGGCGTTGAAGGCGGTCTGGCACCGCGGCGCAGTTGATGCAGATGGCAAGACCGGCGATGGCGCAGGACTGCATATCGACCTGCCCGTCCGCTTTTTCGACGATGCGATTTCGGACAGCGGCCACCGGCCGATGCCTAACCGGCTTGCGGTCGGCATGGTATTCCTGCCGCGCACTGACCTGAGCGCACAAGAGAATTGCCGTACGATTGTTGAGGCGGAGATCATCGACGCGGGTTATACAATTTATGGTTGGCGTCAGGTGCCCGTCAATGTGTCCGTCATCGGCGACAAGGCACAGGCAACGCGGCCTGAGATTGAACAGATCATGATTGCGGGACCAATGCCCGATGAGGTCGACGCAACAGAATTTGAGAAGAACCTGTATCTCGTCCGCCGCCGGATCGAAAAGAAGATCATCGCTGCGCAAATTCGCGATTTCTATATCTGTTCGATGTCGTGCCGGTCCATTGTCTACAAGGGCCTGTTCCTTGCGGAGTCACTGTCGGTTTTTTATCCTGACCTTCAGGACGACCGTTTTGAAAGCCGCGTTGCGATTTTCCATCAACGCTATTCGACCAACACTTTCCCGCAATGGTGGTTGGCGCAGCCTTTCCGCGGGCTAGCGCATAATGGGGAAATTAACACCATTCGCGGCAACCAAAATTGGATGAAGAGCCACGAGATAAAGATGGCCAGCATCGCCTTTGGCGCGCAGTCCGATGATATTAAGCCGGTTATCCCAGCCGGATCATCGGACACCGCCGCATTGGACGCTGTGTTCGAAACCTTGGTGCGTTCAGGCAAGGAAGCGCCAACGGCAAAGCTGATGCTGATCCCCGAAGCATGGCAATCAAACCCCAATTTGCCCGCCACCCACCGCGCGATGTATGAATATATGGCAAGCGTAATGGAACCATGGGATGGCCCTGCCGCCTTAGCGATGACCGATGGCCATTGGGCCGTCGCAGGCGTTGACCGCAACGCTTTGCGTCCGCTGCGCTACAGCCGGACGTCGGACAATTTGCTGGTCATTGGTTCGGAAACCGGGATGGTCATCCTGCCCGAAACGACGATATTGGAAAAGGGCCGCCTCGGCCCCGGACAAATGATTGCCGTCAATTTGGATGAAGGTAAATTATACCGCGACGGCGAGTTGAAGGACCGCATTTCGGCAGAACAGGATTATGGCGCTTTGGTCGGCGGCTTCCGACGGATCACCGACTTGCCCGAAGCTGGCGACGACAGCGCGCCCGCTTGGTCGCGCGCGGAATTGACCAAGCGGCAAATCGCCGCTGGCATGACGTTGGAAGATGTCGAAATGATCCTCGCGCCGATGATCGAAGATGGCAAAGAAGCCATCGGGTCGATGGGCGATGATACGCCTTTGGCGGTTATCAGCGACAAGCCGCGCCTCATCAGCCAGTTCTTCCGCCAGAATTTCAGCCAGGTCACTAACCCGCCGATCGACAGCTTGCGCGAACGGCATGTGATGAGCCTGAAGACACGCTTTTCCAACCTTGCCAATATCTTGGAGGAGAAGAGCCAGAATGCAGACGTGCTGGTGCTGGATAGCCCGGTTCTAACCGGGCATGATTGGCGCAAGCTCAAGTCAGCGTTCGGACCGCTTGGCGCCGAAATTGATTGCACCTATGACATATCCGCCGGGCAAGAAGGCCTGCGCGCCGCCATCACGCGCATCCGTGAAGAAGCCGTCGCCGCTGTGCGTATGGGCAAATCCGAACTGTTTTTGACCGACGATAACATCTGTGAAGACCGCGTCGGTATCGCGATGATCCTTGCTGCTGCTGCTGTCCATACGCACTTGGTCCGCAATGGTCTGCGCAGCTATTCGTCGATTAACGTCCGTTCCGCCGAGTGCTTGGATACGCATTATTTTGCGGTTCTCATTGGTGTCGGTGCAACCACCGTGAACGCTTATCTTGCCGAAGCTATGATTGCCGACCGCCATGGCCGCGGCCTGCTAGGCAGCCTGACATTATCGCAAGCCATCGAAAATTACCGCACGGCCATTAACGAAGGACTGCTGAAGATCATGTCCAAAATGGGCATCGCAGTTATCTCCAGCTATCGCGGCGGCTATAATTTTGAAGCGGTTGGCCTGTCGCGTGCGTTGGTCAATGACTTCTTCCCCGGCATGCCGAACAAGATTTCGGGCGAAGGCTATCACTCGCTATATGTGAACGCGCGTGATCGTCACGCCGATGCGTTCGACGCCGCGGTTGCGCGGTTACCCGTTGGCGGCTTTTACAAGCAACGTGATGGCGGGGAAGAACATGCCTATTCCGCTGGCCTGATGCATCTGTTGCAAAGCTCCGTGGCGAATGACAGCTATTCGACCTACACGCAATTTGCCCAAGGCGTCAAAGAACTGCCGCCGATTTACTTGCGCGATTTGTTGGAGTTCAACTTCGCGAAAGAGCCGGTTGCGATTGACGAGGTTGAGGCGATTACCGAAATCCGCAAACGTTTTGTAACACCCGGAATGTCGCTTGGCGCGTTGTCGCCAGAGGCACATGAAACATTGGCCATCGCCATGAACCGCATCGGCGCAAAGGCCGTTTCGGGGGAAGGCGGCGAAGACAGCAAGCGTTTCAAGCCTTATGAGAATGGTGACAACGCCAACAGCGTCATCAAGCAAGTCGCAAGCGGCCGCTTCGGTGTTACCGCCGAATATCTGGGTGCGTGCGAGGAAATTGAAATCAAGGTCGCACAGGGCGCAAAGCCCGGCGAAGGTGGGCAATTGCCCGGCTTTAAGGTGACCGAAATGATTGCACGACTGCGGCACTCGACGCCGGGCGTGACGCTGATTTCACCGCCACCGCATCACGACATTTACTCGATCGAAGATTTGGCGCAGCTGATCTACGATCTCAAGCAGATTAACCCGCGGGCGCGGGTCTGTGTGAAGCTTGTCAGTGCGGCAGGCATTGGCACGATTGCGGCAGGCGTAGCCAAGGCACATGCGGATGTCATCCTCGTCTCGGGCAATGTCGGTGGTACGGGCGCAAGCCCGCAAACCAGCATCAAATATGCAGGCACGCCATGGGAAATGGGGCTATCCGAAGCCAATCAGGTGCTCACGCTCAACGGGCTGCGTCACCGCGTCAAGCTGCGCACCGATGGTGGCCTAAAAACCGGACGCGACATTGTTGTTGCCGCGATATTGGGCGCTGAGGAATTTGGCATCGGGACCCTAAGCCTCGTTGCCATGGGCTGCATCATGGTGCGCCAATGCCATTCGAACACCTGCCCTGTTGGCGTGTGTGTTCAGGATGAAGCGTTGCGCAAAAAATTCACGGGCACCCCGGAAAAGGTCATCAACCTGATGACCTTCATTGCCGAAGAAGTCCGCGAAATATTGGCTAAGCTTGGCTATCGCAGCCTTGACGAGGTGATCGGACGCACCGAATTGTTGCGGCAGGTCAGCCGCGGTGCAGAGCATCTTGACGATCTTGACCTCAATCCGATCCTCGCCAAAGTTGACGCGCCAGACAGTGCGCGCCGGTTCAACATCCCGACATTCCGCAACGAAGTACCCGATAGCCTTGATGCGCAAATGATCCATGATGGCCGGCCAGTGTTCGAACGGCGCGAAAAGATGCAGCTGACGTATAATGTCCGCAACACGCATCGCGCAGTGGGCACGCGGCTCAGCTCGGAAATCACGCGGTTATATGGCATGAAGGGCCTTGCAGAAGGCCATGTGCATGTCCGCTTGCGTGGCTCTGCCGGTCAATCACTTGGGGCGTTTTTGTGCCAAGGCATTACATTGGAAGTCTTTGGCGATGCCAATGACTATGTCGGTAAGGGCCTGTCCGGCGGCACGATCATCGTGCGTCCAACGGTCAGCAGCCCGCTGACCAGCCATCAGAATAGCATCATCGGCAACACCGTGCTCTATGGCGCGACATCAGGCCGGCTTTTTGCGGCGGGGCAAGCGGGTGAGCGCTTTGCCGTCCGCAACTCTGGCGCGCATGTTGTGGTTGAAGGTTGCGGCTCAAACGGGCTGGAATATATGACCGGCGGCGTGGCGGTCATTTTGGGCAAGGTCGGCAGCAATTTCGGCGCTGGCATGACGGGCGGGATGGCCTTTGTGCTCGATGCCGGTGGTGACTTCGCCGCCATGGCCAATCCTGACAGCATCGTGTGGCAACGTCTGGAAAGTGCCTATTGGGAAGATCAGCTAAAGGCACTTATCACAGAACACGCGCGGACAACGGACAGCGCATGGTCGAAATCGATCATTGAGGATTGGGATCGCAGACGCGGCGAATTCTGGCAAATCTGCCCGAAGGAAATGCTGACCCGCCTCAGCCAGCCTCTGTCGGACCATGCCGCATTGGAAGCTGCCGAATAGCATAAGCACGGATGCAGGCTGAACACGCGCGTTCAGCCTGCCCGACCCTTTGGTTAAAGGACGCCTAGACGGCATGAAGCACGCACCCGATAGGCGCGCCTTGCGGATCGCAACATTGCCAAAACATATTGTGATGCCCTAATGCTATGGCATGGCATCTAACCCGCCCCATACACCTTCCGATTTCCCGTCTGAGGCGGAGGCGGAGTCGCGGCTTACAGCGGACAGGTTTGACATCATTGCGTTAATCGCCAAGGCCGACCGCAGGCGCGAAAATAGTGATAACCGTGCCGCCAGCGCTTATTATAATGCAGCCATAAGAACTGCCGCCGCGCGCCCACCCGCCGACCCTGATGTCGTTGCACAAGTCGCGCGCGCTGATGCTGCTACCCGATGGCTGGCGGACCATTTCCGTTGCCATCTGCTTGATGCGTTGACCGATCGGGGCTTTACCCGGGATCATCAGCACCCCCGTTTTCGTGAGTCGCTCGATATGATGTTCGGCGATATGCAACGGCCAGACGAGTATAGGCAATTCCCGCAAAAGCCGATGGCGCATTATTATCCGGGTATGACGCATATCGAATTCGCCGACACGCGCGCACTTGACTGGGTGACGCGATTGGAAGCACGCTTTCCCGAAATGCAACGCGAGGCTCTGGCGACTTTAGCAAGCCATGACGGATTTCAGCCTTATATCAAAGCAGCATCAAGCCGCCCACAGCAAGACCATCATGGACTGCTCGAAAATGCAGACTGGAGCACATTGCATCTCTGGCAAAATGGGGCCGCCGTTGACGAACATATTCGCCGATGCCCGATTATTTACCAGACCATCATTGACCATGTACCCCTTTGCCACATCGGACCGCGTGCGCCGTCAATCATGCTGTCGCTTCTCAAGCCCGGAGCGAAAATCCCCCCACATACGGGGATGCTCAACAGCAGGCTTATCTGCCACCTGCCGTTAATCGTCCCGCCAGACTGTGGCTTTCGTGTGGGTACTACGACGATTAAGTGGGAAGAGGGCAAGGTCATCGCCTTTGATGACAGCGTCGAGCATGAGGCATGGAACAACAGCGCGTTTGACCGGCTCGTCCTAATTTTCGACATCTGGCGGCCCGAGCTTACGCAAACGGAACGCGATCAGATTACCGCTATGTTCGATGTCGTCGACAATTACCGCTGACTCAATAGCCACTGGCCAATTGGTCCCTGTCCTGCTTAAGTCATCGCACTGATATGTCATGGAGATGCGTTATGCGCAGTGTGTTACTTGCCGGCTGTTTATGTGCTTTGTCGGCGCCCGCTTATGCCGATGCCAATACTGACCTGAACAATCTTGTCAGCGATGTCTGGGCGTATACGTTAAAAGAGCAGCCTGTGTACGCAAGCGCCCTTGGCGTGAATGATTATGCCAATGAACTTGGCGATTATACGCTTGCCGCGCAGGACCGCAGAGCAGCGCAAGCCGCGCAATTTCTTGCCCGTTTGGACGCCATACCGGCGGCATCGCTTGATGCGCCAACAAAGGTTGAAGCAGGCATATTGCGGCGGTCGCTCAATTCGGCGATTGAGGGCAATAGATTTGGCCAACGGGCCATCAACTTCACGACCTATTCCAGCTGGCATCAGCAACTGGCCGGCATGGCACAAAACCTGCCGTTCAAAACCAAGAGAGATTTTGAATCCTACAATGCCCGCCTCACACAATATGCGCGGGCTAATGATGAAAATATCACGGTCGCCAATGTTGCTATCAAGGGCAAGTTTACACAAGCTTGCGAAACGTTAAACGGCTTTGAAGGCACAATCAGCGGGCTTATTGCCCCCGACATTCGCCGGTCGCGTTTCTACGGACCTTATGCCGCCAAGCGTCCTGAAAATATTTCGGAAGCCGACTTTGCTATATTGGCCGCAAACGCCGAAGCGACCATCCGCACGGTCGTGTATCCAGCGCTGAACAAGCAACTGGCGTGGTACACGACAAGCTACAAGCCAGCCTGCGCCAAGGCGCCAGGTGTTTCGGCGCAGCCAAATGGTGCGGCCTATTATGCCTTTCGTATCCGCGAGGAAACGACGACCGATCTGACCGCTGAGCAAATCCACCAAATTGGCCTCAGCGAAGTGACGCGGATCCGTGCCGAAATGGTAGAGGTCGCCAAAAAGGCTGGCTACCCAAGCCGCGAAGCCTTCATCGCGCATTTGCGGACTGACCCGCAATATTATGCCAAAACGCCTGAGGAACTGATGGAGAAGGTCGCGCGTGTGACCAAGATCATCGACGGCAAGATGCCCACATTGTTCGGGCACCTGCCCCGCTTGCCATATGGCATCCGGGAAATTCCCGCAGAAACGGCCGAGGGCACGACGACGGCTTATTATAATCCGGGATCACCGGAGATTGGCATTTCAGGCACCTATTTTGTCAACACGTCAAAGCTGAACCAGCGACCGTTTTGGGAAATTCCGGCGTTGTCAGCGCACGAAGCCGTTCCGGGGCATCACAACCAGATTGCCCTACAGCAGGAACTGCCTTTGTCCGATTTCCGCAAATATGGCGCGTCCTTTACCGCGTTTGCCGAAGGTTGGGGCCTATACTCCGAACGTCTTGGCATCGAAATGGGGCTGTATGACACCCCTGCCAAGGACATGGGCAGGCTGTCCTACGAAATGTGGCGTGCGTGCCGCTTGGTGGTCGACACCGGTATCCACGCCAAGGGTTGGAGCAAGCAGCAGGCCATCGCCTTTATGACCGATAACAGCGCCTTGTCCGCCGCCAACATCGAGGCGGAGGTCAACCGTTATATTAGCTGGCCCGGCCAAGCCTTGGCCTATAAATTGGGTGAGCTGAAAATACGCGAATTGCGGGATATGGCGACCAAGGAGCTTGGGAGCAAATTTGATTTGGCTGCCTTCCATGACGCGGTGCTTGGCCAAGGGTCAGTACCGCTGAATGTCCTTGATCAGCAAATCAAAGATTGGGTCGCGGCGGAAAAAACGAAGGACTAAGCCGCCTGTTTATTTGGGTTCAGGAAGCGGCTGTGCATCGGCGCTTGCCGCTTCCTTGGCTTCTAACTCGGCCTGCAATTTTGCCTCACGTTCAGCGCGGCCTTTTTCAAAAGCCTGCACGCGGGCCTCCACCTCTGCGGCCTCGGCATCGACGCCTGCCATGCGCTTGGCGCGTTCGGCGGCAATCAAGCGGCCAAAGACAATGCCTGTATCTTGCGCCTTTTCGGCATACGCCTTGTTAATCTCTGCCAAGCCGCAGCCGGTAAAACCGCCAGCGCCCGATGGCGAGCAGCTCATCGTGCCGCTTGCGCCAACATATTCATAAGATTTAATCCGCTCCGACATCGCTTGATTGCGCGGGTCATTGATATCGCCGCGCAAAGATGAAGGTATGCGAAAGCGGTCGGCCTCCCCCAAACGGGCGCAAACCACAATCTCGTCGCCTTTGCTTTCGGGGCATTTATCGGCGCCGTAAATGATGAGCTGGTTGATTTTCTCATCACCGGGTCTGGCTGCCGGGGCATCCTGCGCCGATGCCTGGACCGACAGCATCAATGCGATACTGGCTAAAGAAATTCTGGCCATTGCTCTCACGCGATTATCTCCAAAAAATATGTAACCTGCAACTGAAGGTCGCAGGCTGAATGCGGCATGAAGCTTAAATATGTTTCGACACGGCAATGGCGGTGCGGCACCCCATGCGGACCAGTGCGCTCATCAAGGGGTAGGCAGGCGCGCGTTCCGCACCTTCGGCCAAGGCGGTTGCCTTGTGCTCCTGCTCGTCCGCTTGGAAATCTGCAATCATCGCGGACAATTCGGGGTCGCTATCGCCGATTTCGGCAAGCTGTTCGCTGTAATGGCGGTCAATTTCTGTCTCCACAGCCACAGTGCAGGCCATGGCCGCCTCCGGACTGACGGCGGCGGACACAGCGCCAAGTGCAAAGCCAGCCGCGCTCCAAATCGGGTGCAAGGCTGTTGGCCGCACGCCACGCTCGGCCATCATCTTGTCAAAGGCGTTAAGATGGCGCTCCTCTTGCTCTGCCATGTGCGCGATGCTGCGCGCGGCAGGCGTGCGATCGCCCATGACCGCGAGCTGTCCGGCATAAATCCGTTTCGCGCCGAATTCGCCCGCTTGGTTGACACGAATCATGCGTTCGATTGCCAAGTTCCGCTGCGCGGAGGTTTTTAGATTTTCTTGTTGCGCCATATCATTGCCAAGATGAGCATTGCGCCGCCGAACGACAAGAGGAAATTGTATCCCGCCAGCGAAATGCCAAATAAAGTCCATGGCGCAACGTCACAACGCACCAAGGGCGCGTTCATGATGGATTTGAGCAAATCATCACCGGTACCCGAAATCGTCGCGGTGCAGGCGGTGAGCCCTTCCCAATAGCCATATTCGACACCGGCATGAAACCCGCCGATGATGCCGCTTGTTGCAATGGCAAGAGCGGCGAGCGCGACCAGCATTTTGCGAAAACCGGGGTTACCGACGCCAAAAGCGACCAACGCAATCGCGACGGCCGCGAAATGCGGATAACGCTGCCACCAGCACATCTCGCAGGGGTAAAGCCCGCCAATATATTGCGATCCATAAGCGCCGCCCAACAACGCAGCGGGAAGCAAAAATGCCAGCCAGTGGGCCTTATCGAATTTTGATGTCATAAATGCCGAGATACCTAGAAAGCTGCCATCCTGAACATGTTGCGGGGTCTTACGTAAACCTACACACCTATCAATTCTGCGCCTTGCCCATAATCGGTTTTGCCGCGAGCTTCATTGTCCGCGACCCAAGCCGCTGAAGCGTTTCCATCGCGTAATATAACTGGAAATCATCGATATTCTTTGCCTTCAACTGCTCGGCAGTCATGGCGAAGCGGGGATCGTCGGCATTGTCCTTTTCCAAATCCTTATTGTCGTCTTTCAATTCATTGACCAAGTGACGACGCAAGTCGGACTCGCGCACCGAAACGCGCGTTTTATAGTCGGGGTCGGTCAATTGCGGAACGCGGATATCGGGTTTGATACCGCCTTCCTGCACCGATCGGCCCGAGGGCAAATGATACCGCGCGACTGTGAGGCGCAAGCCAGTGTCGCGGGTCAAGGGAAGGACATTTTGCACCGACCCCTTGCCAAAGCTGCGTTCGCCCATGACCAACGCGCGGTGGTTGTCCTGCAAAGCGCCGGCAACGATTTCGGATGCCGATGCAGAACCCGCATCAACCAAAACGATGATGGGTGCGCCATTGGTCACATCACCGGGCACCGCCCGTTCTGCCCACCAATGGTTGATGTCATTTTTGTCGCGGCCACGCTCGGATACAATCTCACCCTTTGTCAAAAAGGCATCGGACACGGCCACTGCCTCATCCAAGATACCGCCGGGGTTCGACCGCAAATCGACAATGTAGCCCAGCGGATTGCCGCCAAGCGTTTTCTTGATACCCGCAACGGCCGCGACGACGTCAGCGCCGGTCTGTTCGGAAAAGCCGGTAACCGAAATCACGCCAATGCGGTCTTTCACTTCCCAGCGCACAGGCTTGAGGTCGATAATGGCGCGTGTGAGGGTTACGTCAAACGGCGCATCACGACCGGGACGGAAGATCGAAAGCTTGATCGTCGTACCCGGCGCGCCACGCATCGCCTCTACCGCTTCATCAAGCGTACCGCCGACAATCAACTTGCCATCCAAATGTGTGATGAAATCACCCGACTTAATGCCCGCTTTATCCGCAGGCGTATCCTTCGTCGGCGCGATAACCTTTACCGCTTCATCTTCCATCGTGACGGTCAGACCTAGGCCGCCATATTCGCCATCAATCTGTGTGCGTAACGAGTTAAAGTCGGTTCGGTCGAGGAAACCACTATGCGGATCAAGGCTGGCCAGCATCCCCTGAATGGCGCCTTCCATGAGCTGCTTGTCGTCAACCTTGTCGACATAGCTGGATTTCACCTTGCGATACACCGCGAGGAATTCGTCCAGATCCTCAATCTGCTGCGCCTGCGGTTGTTGCCACTGCATGTTTTGCGCGACCAGCACCGTGGCAGGAACCGCAAGCGCCAATATTATGGCAAGGGTTGAGGGCAGCAAACGGTTCTTCATAGACTAATTCCATTTCATCATATTGTTGCTGCTATATCGCGACTGAACCTAAGGTGAAAGCACGTTATCACCAACCAATATCCTGCCTCGACCAAGCGCGCTAAACTCAACCAAGCATGGCCGCGATGTCCATCACGCGGCCGTTTTTGCGCAGCTCAACGCCAATTTCAGGTCCGTTTTTTCCGGCGCGCCCAAGTAAGGCGCCTTGATCAATTTTCTGGCCTTTAGTGACTTCGACCGAATCGAGGTTAGTGATCAGGCTGTTCCACCCTTTGCCATGTTCGATAATCACGATCTTGCCATAGCTGCGGTACCGCCCGGCAAAGGAGATAATTCCGCCTGCTGGCGCGACGATGCGGGCGGCAAGATTCACCGCCAGCCTAATGCCGCGCTCGCGATAGCCGTTGACGTTGAGTTCACTAAAGCCGGCGACAACTTGCCCGGCGGCGGGAAGAATATAGGCGCTACCGATCGGACGGCCCTGTTCCCTGTGTCCGGGGCGTATAAAGGGGCCATCAAGCGCCGCCAATTCAGCGGCCTTTGTCGCACTCAAACGCTGATTGTCTATCCGCCCGACGATATCACGGGCGCGCTCGCCTTGGGCAATTGCTTGTTCAAAGGCGATGGCGGCATTGGCCGACAGGACGGCGTTGTTACCCAAAACATCCCCTTCCCATGCGGCCAAGGCGGACTGACGATTTGTCAGGCGGCCTCGGGCGTCACGCAAAGATTTGAGCGCAGATACCTCCTGCGCCTCCAGTTCGCTTTGCGCGGCAATCTGCTGGCGCAATGCGCTGGTCTTGCGCATTATTGCGGGCTGCACCGTCGCCATGATGGCGCGCAAGTGGATATAATCCGCGCGCTGGCCTGGCTGCATCATCAACAAATATGCGGGCTTTCCTGCCATCTGCTGCAGCGCGGCATTGAGGCGCAGGATGGGTGCGCTTTGGGCATTGAGTTGGGCGCGCTGTGCTTTCTGGCTGCGCGATATAATCGCCACGCGCGCGGCCGCAGTGTCGATTTGCGCCTCTGCAGCGTCAATTTCAGCCGACAGCACCGCGCGTTGGGCAATAAAGCGGTCTGCGGTGCTTTGGGCGTTGCTTGCCTCCTGCCGCAACAATTCGCTGCGGCGTTCGGCGGCCAGCGCCCTATCCTGCAAAGCGCGCATCGCATTTTGCGGCGCATCGTCTGTAACAATTTCCTGCGCCATTAACCCGCCTGCAATAGACAGAGGCGCCAAAATCAACGTTGCGAGGGTAAGCCAAAACCGCATGGCTTTATCCGTCACGATGATAAGGGTGGTTGGCAATGATGGAGGTGGCGCGGAACAATTGTTCGGCGAGCATCGCGCGCGCCATTAAATGCGGCCATGTCGCTTTGCCAAAGGCAATCAGTCTATCCGCACCGGCACGGGCCGTGTCATCAAAGCCATCGGCTGCGCCAATCAGGAAACGTACTTCGCGCACACCATCGTCGCGCCAGCGTTCAAGGAGGCGCGCCAGTTCTACCGAGCTAAGCTGCTCGCCCTTTTCATCCATCATGATGGTTTTGTGCGGGCTGTCCGACGCGGGAAGCTCCCCGCCGCGATCCGGCAGTTCACTGTGCCGTGTTGGCCAGCTAATCCGTTTCAGATAGCGATCGACCAGTTCCGATTCGGGGGAGCGGCCAATCTTGCCGCGCGCGATGATGTGCAGGCGCATCGCCATCGGCGCGGGCGACCGGTCTTATTGCGACGCGACTTCGGGCGCGTCACCAAATGCCCACATGCGTTCCAGATTGTAGAAGCTGCGGACTTCGGGACGGAAAAGATGTACGATGACATCTTCGGCATCAATCAGCACCCAGTCCGCCGATGGCAAACCTTCGATGCGCGCATGACGTCCGGCCTTTTTGATACGCTCGGCAAGCTTTTGCGCCATCGAGGCCACTTGGCGCGACGAACGGCCAGATGCGACAACCATATGGTCGGCGATATTGCTTTTGCCTTCAAGCGGGATAGTTACCACTTCTTGCGCCTGATCATCATCAAGCGATTGAAGAATCAACGCGTGCAGCGCGTCGGGGGTCAATGTGGGTTCCTTGGCCTTTGCGGTGGCTTTGCCAGAGGCAGGAACGGATGCAGGTTCGATCAAGATGGCTCCTTAAAGCACAATATTTCGGGTAACGCCGTCACGCGTTCCAAGTTCCTTATATCGGTGAAACCAATATGGGTCCGCACGCCGAAGAGCGGTGGCCGAACGCGGATCTGGACGAAAGCGCAAAAAGACAAGCGCTGGCGTACTCCATTTCGTCCAGTGATGACGCTGGTCCGAACGCCGGACAAACCGCCTGAACCAGGCCATTGCGGGACCCGCAACGACTTGGGGGTTATAGCTTGGTCTGGCGATAACTGCAATCGGCATCAATCGCGCTATATCGCGCCAGCGCCGCCAGTGGTGAAATTGCAGCAAATTGTCGGCACCCATAATCCAAATGAACTGCGTTTTTGGGTAACGCGCCACCAGTTTCTTCAGCGTTTCGGCGGTGTAGACGGTGCCAAGCGCCTGTTCGATAGCGGTGACTTTAATCGGTGTGCGCTTTGCTTGTGCCTTTGCCGATGCCATCCGCGCGGGCAAAGGTGCCATGTCCGATTGTGGTTTTAACGGGTTGCCCGGCGAGACCATCCACCAATATGCGTCGAGTCCAAGCGAATCCATTGCAAACAGGCTAATCGCACGGTGCCCTTTATGCGCCGGATTGAACGATCCGCCCATGAGGCCAATCGTTTTCAAGGGCGTGTCTGGCCTTGACCGCGGACAATCCATTTATATGTCGTCAGCCCCTCGAGCGCGACGGGGCCGCGTGCGTGCAAGCGACCAGTGGCAATGCCAATCTCCGCACCCAAGCCGAATTCGCCGCCATCGGCAAATTGGGTGGAGGCATTGTGCATGACAATGGCGCTGTCGACTTCTGCCAAAAAGCGGGCGGCGGCCGCCGCATCTTGCGTGATGATCGCATCAGTATGGTGCGAGCCATGGCGGGCAATATGCGCCATCGCGTCATCGAGCCCCGATACGACGCAGGCCGAAATCACCGAATCAAGATATTCGGTGTCCCAATCATCCGCATCGGCAGACACGGTGCGGGCATCCAGCTCCATCAATATATCGTCCGCGCGCACTTCGCATCCGGCATCAATCAACGCGCCAATCAATTCGGCAGCGGCAGGATAATCCTGATCAATCAGGACCGTTTCGGTCGAGCCACAAACGCCCGTTCGGCGCATCTTCGCATTGACGACAATCGCCTGCGCCATTTCGGGGTCAGCATCCTTATGGACATAGCTGTGGTTGATGCCGTCGAGATGCGCGAGCACGGGCACGCGGGCTTCGTCCTGAACCCGGGCAACCAGCGACTTGCCGCCGCGCGGAATGATCATATCGATCGCCCCTTGCGCGCGCAGCATTGCGCCGACCACCGCACGGTCCTGCGTCGGAACCAGCTGCACGGCGTCGGCGGGCAAGCCAGCATGCGTCACACCCTGCAACATCGCCGCGTGGATCGCACGGTTGCTGTGTACCGCCTCACTGCCGCCGCGCAGGATGACGGCGTTGCCCGAGCGCAACCCTAAAGCCGCTGCATCGGCAGTCACATTGGGTCTGCTTTCATAAATAATGCCAAGCACGCCCACAGGCACGCGGACGCGCTCCATGACAAGGCCATTGGGCCGGCTGCGGCTGTCGATGATTTGCCCGACGGGATCTTCAAGCGTTGCGACCTGTTCCACCGCGGATGCCATTGCCGCGATGCGGCCTTCATCCAGCTTCAGCCGGTCCAACATCGCAGGGGATATCCCCGCCGCCACCGCAGCGGCCACATCTTTGGCATTCGCCGCGAGAATATCTGCCACGCTGGAGCGCAAGGCAGCGGCAGCGGCCAGCAACGCAGCCGCCTTCGTCGCATCATTGGCGCCCGCCAAACTCCGCGCGGCGGAGCGTGCATTGGCCGTCATATTGGCCATCAAGGTGTCGTTGTCGGTCATCATCTGCAACTCGTAGAGAAATGGCGTCAAAAGGGAAAGTAATCCGCTTTATTTGACACGCATCGCTTATGGAACACATGCGAATCGGTGCAATGTCATTGAATTTACGTATTTTTACGCGAATTTTTAGGCCCAATTATACCAAATCAAACATATCCTAATGTCATTTTAACAAGGTTTTCCACAACTCATCGCACGACTCACCCGACTCGTCACGAGTCGGGTGCACGCGATTCGCTAGGCCTTCTTTCGTCTGCTACGCGCCGTGCTCGAACTTAAAACGGGGTGGTTTGTGTCGCTTAAGACCAGAATGTCCGGTTGGAAAAACCGGGCCGCTGGATGGTTTATTGACCGCGAGTTTTTCATGCGGGCCAATGGCCAAGTCCGGTTCTTGAAGATATCTGCGCGCCTGCAACGCCGCGCTGCTGGCACGCTCGCGTCTGTTCTCGGGCTCTGGTTAGTGGTCACTTTTGGCATGGCGATCAATCAAGTGACCCTCAGCGCGCAGCGTCTTGCGCTAAACGAACAGGAAGCCAAGGTCGAATCGGCGGAAGAGCGCGTGGCGAGCTACCGCGGTTCAATCAACGAAGTGACTAAGGATCTGGAACGTCGGCAGGAAATGCTTGAAAGCTTAGGCGATCAATATCTGGGAGACCTGCACGAAGCCGGGGCTTCGGCGCCGACCACATCCACCGCAACCGAACAAGACAAGGCCGTGAAGACCATCAGTGCGATGGTACCCGAAGCCGCTGGCCTTGCCCGCATAGAGGCACGGCAAATTCGCTTTGCAGAACAAATGACCAAAATGGCGCAGACGCGGACCTTGAAGGCCGAAGCTGCCATTCGCCAATTTGGCCTAAACCCCGAGACACTGGCACGCCAAGCCCGCAACGCGCAGGGCGGTTTGTTCGAACCATTCTTTGGCAAAGGCAAAAAGGACGTCCGTGACCCGCGCTTTTTGAAACTTGCCGCCTCCCTTGGCCGCATGGACGCCATGGAACGCGCATTGGCCGCAATCCCGACCGCAATGCCCGCATCCGTGATGTTTATGTCCAGCGGCTTTGGCTATCGCAGCGATCCGTTCACGGGCGCCGGCGCCATGCATGCCGGTCTGGACTTTAAGGGCCCAGTTGGAACACCCATTTTTTCGGCAGCCGAAGGTAAAGTGACGCTCGCTGGCTTTAATGGCGGCTATGGCAAAAGTGTTGAGATTACGCATGCCAATGGCTTGCTAACGCGCTATGCGCATTTGTCGGGCGTAAACGTCCGACCGGGACAAATGGTTGAACGCGGCGTTCAAATCGGACGCATGGGCAGCACAGGTCGTTCGACCGGCAGCCACCTGCATTTCGAGGTGCGCCTGAACGGTCAGGCTATCAACCCGCGTAAGTTTTTGGAGGCAAATCCAGATGTTCTCAAAGTCCAAACCATCGCCGGACTCCGTGCCGACTCTGCAGCAAAGGAGTAACGCTAGCGTGCGTAACAATTCTGGTCATACATTTTCCATCATCGCCGCCGACGTTGAAATTGTCGGCAATGTTTCAGCGCGCGTTGACTTACATGTCGACGGCAAAGTGCAAGGCGACGTGACCTGCGGCAATCTGGTGCAGGGTGAAGGCAGCATAATCGCAGGCAAAATCGTCGCCGAATCGGCAAAGCTTTCCGGCCATGTCGAAGGTTCGATTGAGGCCAATGACCTCGTCATTGAATCCACGGCGCGGATTACAGGCGACGTTGTCTACAGCAACCTAACGATCGCGCCCGGCGGCCAGATTGAAGGCAAATTCCGCCACAAATCATCCACGGCGCCAAACATCGCACGCGCTGCGGCCACTGTCGGCAAAGTCGCCGATCAGTTGATACTGGGGGCTGAGTCCAAAGTCGCTTAAGCAGGCCCCTGTCGTCCTGACTTAGTTTGGCTCTGCCAGCCTTCGGCTTCAGGGTCTTACGTCCCTGCACACCCGTCATCCTGAACTCGTTTCAGGATCCATTTATCCGTTCGAGTGCAGGGCATGCTGCACAATAAAAAAGGCCCGAACCATAAAAGGTCCGGGCCATGAGTTAGATGTTCGCGGGAGGAACATATGGAGGCGGCGGGGCATAAAGGAGAGGAGAAACGCCCCGCCACCAAGTCGTAAAGCTCAATAATTATAGGCACGCTCACCATGTTCGGTGATGTCGAGGCCTTCGCGTTCTGCCTCGGCATCGGGCCGCAGGCCAATGGTCTTGTCGAGGATGAAGAACAGGACGGCAGAACCGATACCCGACCAGATCAGCGTCAGGGTGACCGCTTTAATCTGGGTGACCAACTGGCCCGCCATGTCATATTCACCAGCAACTGCCGGGAAGACGGTATAGTCGAGCCAGCCCTGACCGCCCAGGGACGGGTCGGCAACGATGGCGGTGCCGATAGCGCCGACAATCCCGCCGACGCAGTGCACGCCGAAGACGTCGAGCGTGTCGTCATATTTCAGTTTGTTCTTCACATAGGCGACGAAGACATAGCAGACGCCGGATGCGATAAAGCCGAGCAGAATGGATGTCATGGGCGCTGCAAATCCGCTGGCTGGCGTAATCGCAACCAAGCCAGCAACCGCCCCCGTAACCGCACCGAGCAATGATGGTTTGCCATGGTGGAACTGTTCAATCAGGCACCATGCAACGGCAGCAGCAGCGGTCGCGACAAAGGTGTTGATGAATGCAAGTGCGGCAAGTCCATTGGCTTCAAGGTTGGACCCAGCGTTGAAGCCGAACCAGCCCACCCACAGAAGCGAGGCACCGATCATCGTCATGGTCATTGAGTGCGGCGGTGTTGCTTCCCTGCCGTAACCGATGCGCTTTCCGATCATGATGCAGCCCACGAGGCCCGCAATGCCGGCGTTGATGTGCACCACCGTGCCGCCAGCGAAGTCAAGTGCGCCTATGCCCCATAAATATCCCATGTCCGTTGGTGCATCGACGAGGAAGTCTGGGCCAGCCCAGTACCAGACCATGTGCGCGATCGGGAAATAGACGATCGTTAGCCAGGCCACCACAAACAGGATTAACGGCGTGAATTTGATCCGCTCTGCAAATGCCCCAACGATCAACGCCGGCGTGATGCAGGCAAAGGTCATTTGGAACACCACAAAGGCATATTCCGGAATATAGACATTGTTCGAGAAGGTCGCCGCAACCGTGGTTGCATCAACACCCTGCAGGAACAATTTGGAGAGGCCGCCGATGAACGGCGTGCCGCTGGTAAAGGCGAGCGTGTAGCCCCAGCTAACCCAGACAAGCGCCGCGACGGACACGATCATGAACACCTGCATCAACAGGCTCAACATATTCTTTGTGCGCACAAGACCACCGTAGAACAATGCCAATGCAGGAACCGACATCAGCAGGACGAGCGCGGAGCTGATCAGCATCCAGGTCGTATCGCCTTTATCGACCATGCCAGCCATTTGTTCGACTGTCGGTGCCTTGATCGGGCCATCGGCGACCGCAGCTGTTGCTGCGACCTGCGCCACAGCAGCGCCAGCCGCCGCTACGCCATCAGCCGCTTTTTCCGCAGCCTCCTGCGCAAAAGCGGGCAAGGCGGCGAACATAGTCGCCCCCGCCGCGCCTAGAAATTTCAGTGTCTTTGACATTATCTGGTTCCCCTAGCTTGATAGTATCGCGTCAAAGCGCGGTTTCGTTGGTGTCGCCTGTGCGGATGCGTAACGCTCCAGCAAGTTCGAATTCGAAGATTTTGCCATCGCCGATCGCGCCGGTTTCGGCTGCGTGTTGAATGGCTTCAATCACGGCAGGTGCCTGATCGGATGCGCAGGCGACCTCGATTTTCACCTTGGGCACCATGTTGGTTGCATATTCAGCCCCGCGGTAAATTTCGGTCTGACCCTTCTGCCTGCCAAAGCCTTTAACCTCAGTCACAGTCATACCCGACACACCAAGCGCGGTGAGCGCCTCGCGTACCGGGTCCAGCTTGTGCGGTTTAATAACAGCTATAATATATTTCATGCACACCCCCATTTGGCTTGTGCAGTGCAACATGCAAACGCCGTGCCAGAAAGCAGAAAGCACGCGAAACAGGGGGTTTTAAGAATATTTCGGCGGGAATGCGCGCGCAATACGCACATTAATTGCCTATTATTTAATCAGTGATTTATCACTGCCTAATATTTAGGCATTTAACCAAATTGCAGCTCCGCCCATAAGGGTAAATGGTCCGACGCTTGCTTCGACAAGGGCGAAATATGGCAGTCAGCAGCACTGACCTTTACATCATGGCTGACGATGATGCGGTCGAGACGGGCAACGGGGCGCGAGGTATGGAAACTTTTGGGGGTGCGCACCAGCCGGTGATGGTGAAAGGCAAGCTCGCTCAGCGCGCCGCTGTCCGACCATTGGTTGAAATCCCCCATCATCACCGTTGGCATATGAAGCGGGTTGGCATCAATCGCGGCGAGCAATGCGCGGATCTGCTTACGCCGCCATAGGCCGGATAAATCGAGATGTACGCCAATCACGCGCAACGGATGCCCATTCACCGCAAGTTCCGCCATTACCGCGCCGCGCGGCTCCAATGTGGGCATGTCGATAGGCTCGGCACGGCGGACCTCAATCCCCTTGCGCAATAATATGGCGTTGCCATGCCAGCCAATCGCCGCCGGACGAAAATTCAACGGCACGGGCACATAAGGCGTCTCGGCCTCCAACATCGCCAGCGGCAACGCGCTGACCCGCGCGCCAAAGCGGCGGTCGACCTCTTGCAGCGTGACAATGTCGGCATTGATTTCATTGAGCACGGACAGGATGCGTGCAGGGTCGCGGCGTTGATCCAACCCCACCGCTTTACGGATATTATAGGTCGCAACCTTTACCGCGTGGCTCATTTTGGCATCATGCGGTCACATCGGCCATATACGGGTTCTGGCCGAATATGTGCATAGATCAGCCAGCCGTGCCACCTACGGTCAGCGCGCTGACCAAAGTGGTTGGTTGGCCAACGCCAGCCGGTACGCTTTGCCCCGCCTTGCCGCACACGCCAACGCCTTCATCGAGCGCCATGTCGTTGCCAAGGCCGATGACCTTATTCAACGCGGTTGGGCCATCGCCAATCAAGGTTGCGCCCTTGATCGGGTCGCCAAGCTTGCCGTCCTTGACCAAATAGGCCTCGGTGCAGCTGAACACGAATTTGCCCGACACAATGTCGACTTGCCCGCCGCCAAAGCTTTTGGCGAAAATGCCGTTTTTGACGCGGCTTAAAAGTTCGGCAGGGTCGTCATTGCCGCTGCGCATAAACGTATTGGTCATGCGCGGCATTGGCGCATGGGCAAAGCTTTCGCGGCGCCCGTTTCCAGTGGGTTCGACACCCATCAGGCGCGCGTTCATGCGATCCTGCATGTACGCGCGCAAGATACCGTCTTCGATCAGGACATTTTCTTGAGTCGGCGTGCCTTCATCATCAATCGACAGCGACCCGCGCCGGTTCTGCATCGTCCCGTCATCGACAACGGTAACGCCAGGCGCGGCAACACGCTGCCCGATTTTGCCGGAGAAGGCGCTGCTGCCCTTGCGGTTAAAGTCGCCTTCAAGGCCATGGCCCACCGCCTCATGCAGCAACACACCCGGCCAGCCGGGTCCAAGCAACACCGTCATTTCGCCAGCGGGTGCAGCGACCGAGCGCAAATTGGTCAGCGCTTGCGCCAATGCGACGTCAATCGCATGTTCCCATTCATGCTCTTCAAACAATTTGTCATAGAGAAACCGCCCGCCAAAGCCGTAATTTCCGGTTTCGCGGCGTTCGCCATCTTGCGCGACAATGCCGACATTGAGGCGCACCAAAGGCCGCACATCGGTGGCGACAAAGCCATCGGCGCGGACGATCTCGATCACGCTCCAGCTGGCAGACAGGCTGACGCTCACTTGCGCGACGCGGGGATCACGCGCGCGGGCGGCGGCGTCGATTTGCTGGCACAACGCAACCTTCTGCGCAAAGGGCACCAGTTCAAGCGGATTGCCATCAGTGTATAAATGCCGGTTGTTCTGACGCGGTGGCGGTGCAGGCTGGTCCTTGGCAGGATCCAACAGCTTTAGCGTTTCACCAGCGCGACGGATGGCAGATTCGCTCATGTCATTGGCATGGCTGAACCCGGTCATCTCGCCCGACACGCCGCGCAGGCCAAAACCCGACCCCGTCGAATAATCCGCCATTTTCAAGCGGCCATCGTCAAAGCCGAAACTCTCGCTCGCGCTATATTGCAGGTACAATTCACCATCGTCGCATGCCTTCAGCGCGTCACGCGTTATGCGCTGCGCCGCGTCAGGGTCGAGAAGGCCGGGTTGATAAAGATAGGAGCGTGGGTCTGTGTAAGTCATCCGGCCTATATGGGACGGTGCGGCGGCGGTTGAAAGCCTAATCTCTCAATTTCCTATCGAACGCCGCAAGTAAAATGCTGGAACCGAAGGCGGGCAGCGCACAAACAGGGTCAACATGCCGGGGGAGGAAATTACCCGTTGCCGTTGAATAAACGCAAAGTTGGTTTTCTCAAACGCATTACCCCCCTAAAGCCCACCAGATGACGACGCGATTCCAGTTTTCGATTTCCGCCACCGATGGCAAGGCCCGCACGGGCAGCATCCAGATGTTGCGCGGCGAAATCCGCACGCCAGCGTTCATGCCCGTTGGCACCGCCGCAACCGTCAAGGCCATGCGCCCTGCCGAAGTGCGCGCAACCGGCGCCGACATCATCCTTGGAAACACCTATCACCTGATGCTGCGCCCCGGCGCGGAGCGTGTGGCGCGGCTGGGGGGCTTGCATCAATTTTCGGGATGGGACCGGCCGATCTTGACCGACAGCGGCGGTTATCAAGTCATGAGCCTATCGGCATTGCGCAAGATCACCGAAGAGGGCGTGTCGTTCCAAAGCCATTTGGACGGGTCCAAACATATGCTGTCGCCCGAACGCTCGATGGAAATTCAGCGCTTGCTGGGCTCCGACATTGTCATGGCCTTTGACGAGTGCCCCGCCAATGGCGTCTCGCGTGATGAAGCGATCAAGTCGATGGAGCTGTCGATGCGCTGGGCGAAGCGTTCACGCGACGGCTTTGATGCCGGCGGCGAACATGCGGAGCGCGCAGCCTTGTTCGGTATCCAGCAGGGATCATTGGACGCAGAATTGCGCAAGCGATCCGCAGATGCGCTCATCGACATTGGCTTTGACGGCTATGCCGTGGGCGGCCTTGCGGTGGGTGAAGGGCAAGAGGCGATGTTTGGTTGCCTCGATTACGCACCCGACCAATTGCCCGCCGACCGGCCACGTTATTTAATGGGGGTTGGTAAGCCCGATGATCTGGTCGGCGCGGTGGAGCGCGGTATTGATATGTTCGATTGCGTGCTGCCGACGCGGTCAGGCCGCAATGGGCAGGCGTTTACGCATCATGGCCCGATCAACATCCGCAACGCCAAATTTGCCGAGGATCAAGGGCCAATTGACGACCTTTGCTCTTGCCCCGTGTGCGCGACATGGACCCGCGCTTATGTGCATCACCTGATCCGTTCGGGTGAAATATTGGGGGCGATGCTGATGACTCAGCACAATCTGCATTATTACCAGATGCTGATGGCCGGCATGCGTGCGGCGATAGCGCAAGGGCGCTTTGCGGCTTTTGCCCAAGATTTCCGGCGGGATTATCTGTACAATAAAGACAAGGGATAAAATATGGAGCGCGTCGCAGAAGCCATCGCACGCGCCCACGCTAACAGCCCGTTTCTGGCGGGGTTGATGGACCGCAACCCAGACCTCATGCCGCTCATCCACGCAGGCGACTTTGACACAGCGCTCGCCAATGCGCTCGCCCGCCACGCCGACTCGGTCGGCACCGCATTGCGCCAGCAAAGGCAGGGCGTCGCGCTGGTCACCGCTATTGCTGACCTAGCTGGCGTCTGGGACCTGACGCGCGTCACGCATATCCTGTCGGATTTTGCTGACCATGCACTCGACCAAGCTATAGAGGCCGCGATACAAGAACGTATGGCGGGTGCCCACAATCAAGGCTTTGCCGTCATCGCTTTGGGCAAGCATGGCGGGCGAGAGTTGAATTATTCGTCGGATATTGACCCGATATTCCTGTTTGATCCCAAAACCCTGCCCCACCGCGAAGGGGAAGACGTGGCGGAGGCTGCGGTGCGTTATGGCCGCCGCGTGATTGCGCTTTTGTCGGCGCTCGACGGCAACGGTTATGTGTTTCGCGTCGACATGCGGCTACGCCCCTCGCCTGAGGTCAGCCCCATCGTCCTGCCCGTCGAAGCGGCCATTGGCTATTATGAATCGAGTGCGCTCGCGTGGGAACAAGCTGCCTTCATCCGCGCACGGGTAAGCTCCGGCGACCGGATGTTGGGCGCCTATTTCATGCAGGCGATTACACCCTTTATCTGGCGCAAATCACTGGATTTCGGGCAGTTGAAGAATATCACCGCGATGACGGCACAAATCCGCGATCATTATGCCAAAGGGCAGAAAATGGGCCTCGGTTTCGACCTGAAGCGGGGCCATGGCGGGATCCGCGAGTGCGAATTTTTCGCGCAAGCGCATCAGCTTATCCATGGCGGCCGCGACCCGGTTTTGCGCGTGCCGGACACCCGCGCCGCATTACAGGCGCTGGCGGCGGCTGGACCGATTAGCGCGCAAGAGGCAGAGACCCTGTCATCGGCCTACACCGATTTGCGGACATTCGAACACCGCCTGCAAATGCACAGCGACCGGCAAACGCATGAGATACCCGCCAACCGCGATACCGCCGATGCCGTGGCGCGCCTACATGGTCTGACCAATGCAGACGCGTTGATTGCCGCCATTGCGCCAATCACGGCGCAGGTCGCGGCAATCTATGACCGGATGGTGGACGCAGGCGGCAGCGAAGGGCCGCGTATGGCGGACGAAGGCCTGCCGCTTGAGGAGCAGCTGACCGATTTGGGCTATGTTGACCCAGCCGCCGTGATGCAGCGTTTGGCCCGCTGGCGTAGCGGTAAGATTCGCGCAATCCGGAGCGAATCGGCACGCGACGCGTTTGAAACGGTGCTGCCCGCGATCATGGCGGCATTGGCGCAAGCACCGGATTCGGACCGCGCGATCGCCCGTTTCGACAATATGATTGAGGCGATGCCCAGCGCAATCAACGTCTTCCGCTTACTTGAGGCGCGCCCCGGCCTGCTACAATTGGTCGGCGATATTTTAAGCTATGCGCCCACATTGGCCGACGATTTGGGCCGTCAAAGCCGCTATCTTGATGCGCTTATAGACACCAGCGCGATGCATTTGCCCGGCGACGTGGCGGCGTTGCAGGACGCGATGCGGCGGCGGATTGGCGACGCCGATTATCAATCCACGCTCGATATTGTCCGCGATTATGTGGGCGAAAAACGCTTTGCGCTTGGCGTGCAGTTGATCGAAGGGCGCAGCGACGCCCTCGATATTGCGCGCAGCTACGCCCATTTGGCCGAAGCATCCTTGCAGACATTGACCGCAGCGACGGTCGCCGAATTTGAAAAGGCGCATGGCAAGATTGCAGGCAGTGAGCTTATTATCTTGGCGCTCGGTAGGCTTGGCGGCGAAGCGTTGACGCATGCGTCGGACTTGGACCTCATCCTCCTGTTTAACGGCGATCATCTGACCGAATCCGATGGACCACGCGTGCTTGGCGCCACGCAATATTTCAATCGGCTGGCGCAGCGCGTCATCGCGGCGATGTCGGTCGCGACAGCATCTGGCGCTTTATATGAAGTCGACACGCGGCTTCGGCCCTCCGGCGCGGATGGGTTGCTGTGCGCGTCGGTCAAAAGCTTTGCCCAATATCAGCGCGACGATGCCTGGACATGGGAGCATATGGCACTGACAAGGGCGCGTGTGCTGTTTGGTTCCGCCGATGCACGGCGCGCCGTCACGGAGATCGTTTGGGATGTATTGAACACCCAGCGCGACAGCGTGCAACTAAACACAGACATCACAACAATGCGCAAGGATATGGCCGCGCACAAGCCACCCAAGGGCCCGTTGGACGTCAAGCTGCTGCCCGGCGGATTGGTGGATATGGAGTTCATCATTCACGCGCTTCAACTGCAGACACATGCGGGTATCAAACCGCAGCTTGGCCCCGCGATTGACGCTTTGGTGGTGGCTGGACATTTGCCAGCAGAATTTGCCAAGGCCTTTGCTTTGATGTCGCGGTTGCTGGTCATGATACGTTTGATCGCGCCCGACTGCGCCACCCCGCCCGAGGCGGCCCAACTTCTGATTGCGCACAGCCTTGGTTTTGCAGATTGGGACGGTTTAATGAATGCGATTGGGGATTATCGCGGGCTTGTCATCGCCCAATGGCACAGCTTATTTGGTCCACGCGATTTTTGAAAAGGAACGAAATATGACCGAAATAAACGACACGCTGCCCGATGTTACCGTCGCCGATAGCGCTAGCAATGCCGTCAATCTCGCTGGTTTGCAGGGACCGTTCGTGCTGTATTTTTACCCCAAAGCGGACACGCCGGGTTGCACCAATGAGGCCAAGGATTTCACAGAGCTCGCCAGCGACTTTGCCGCGCTGAATTGCCCTGTTTACGGCATGTCAAAGGACAAGCCCGCCAAGCTTGCCAAATTTGCCGCGAAATATGCGTTGAATGTTCATTTGCTGTCGGACGAAGCAAGCGACGCCACCGAACAAATGGGCGCTTGGGTGGAGAAATCCATGTACGGCAAACTCTATATGGGCATTGACCGGTCGACATATCTGGTCGGCAAAGACGGCAAGGTTGCGCAACTGTGGCGCAAGGTGAAGGTCAAGGACCACGCAGCAGAGGTGCTGGCTGCGGCGAAGGGTTTATAAGTAAGACCTCAGCAACCCATCCCACCGCCCGATGACAGGCCGCGGGTGATTCGGTGGCCGTGCACAGCCTGAATCCCTTCTATAACGGGGAAATCTCCCACGTTTCGGCGGGAACAAACGCGTTTGAGGCGCGTTGTTACAAGTGCCGGTTATTGCCAAAACCATGTTGAAAATACTGGTAAACTGCCACTTTAGTGGGTCGTCGAACGCTCCATTCAACGACTCAACGCATTTGAGCGCCGGTTTGTCCCGCGATTATTGTGGGGATGTTGCATTCGTTTGAACCATCGGACACCACCCTTTTCACACGTGGTGGGCAGGTCAACTGTCTCGATCAATCTTCGGGACTGCGTCAGAAATGGCGCGGGTCGCAACAAAAAGGTAAGTACTCATCATGGTATCCAGCGCTTTGGCTTCGTGCCAATCACTGATCCTTAAAGCTGCGTCCGCTCTTGGCATCTTGGTCGCTGTTTCAGTTGCCACACCTGCGCTTGCAAATTCGGCTGCCGCATCATCCGACACTTTCCGCATCTCCTCCGACGATCTTAAAGCAAACCAAAGCGCTCTTGGGTTTTCGGACCCAGAATTTCGTGCATTGAACGACAGCTGGGGCCGCATTAACGGCACCGCTATCAAGGTCGAAGTTGCTGTTCCCTCCATCAACCCTGTTGAGATCATGAAATTCTCCAGCGGTTACGGATACCGCGAAGCGCCAATGCGCGGCGCAAGCCGCAACCACCAAGGCCTGGATATTCCTGGCGCAGTGGGCTCGCCAATCTTTGCAACCGCAGACGGCACTGTTGGCCGTGCTGAATGGGTTGGCGGATATGGTAAGTTTGTTGAAATCAACCATGGCAACGCGGTGCAAACCCGTTACGGCCATCTGTCCGCGATGAATGTGATCCCGGGCCAGCGCATCCGCAAGGGTGACATATTGGGCTATATGGGCTCAACCGGCCGTTCAACCGGAAGCCATCTGCATTATGAAGTGCGCATCGCGGGTGAAGCGATCAACCCAACTGCATTTCTTGCGCCACTGAAGTCAGACCCAAGCGGCGCAAAGCTCTTGCTAGCTTCGAAAGCTAATGATACCAGTTCAATAGGCGGTCCTGCTGAAGGCGAGTAAGCGGACAGGCCAACGCATCACCTTTGGGAGAGGGTGTAATCTTGGGGCTGGCATTGGAAACTTTGCCGCCCCTTTTCTTTATGTGCTGATTGGCCTACATTAGTCCTATGACCGAAACTGAAGTCATTTCTATGACGCCCGTTATTTCCATGACAGCCAATGCCGCGCGCCGCGTGGCTGAAATCGCGACGAAGCTCGGCAAAGACCCGGTGCTTCGGCTTTCGGTGGATGGTGGCGGTTGTTCGGGCTTTCAATATCGCTTTGGCTTGGCGGACTCGATTGAGACCGACGATATTCAAGCGCAGGGCGAGGGCGCATCCTTAGTCGTGGATCCCATCAGCCTTGATCTTGTGCGCGGATCAGCGGTGGATTTTGTCGAATCGCTTGGCGGCAAGAGCTTCAAGGTCACCAACCCGCAAGCGCAAGCCGGTTGCGGTTGTGGATCAAGCTTTTCGGTTTGATGCGATAGCGCGCACCCGCTAGGGCCGCTACATGCGTATCGCGACTTACAACATTAACGGCGTCAAGGCGCGCCTTCCCCGACTGCTTGAATGGCTGGAGGAAACCCAGCCTGATATTGCCTGTTTGCAGGAAGTGAAGTCGCAGGATGAGGGCTTTCCCATCGCGGACTTCGAACGTGCTGGTTATGGCGCAATTTGGCATGGGCAAAAATCGTTTAACGGCGTCGCCATTCTTGCCAAGGGCGCACAACCCGTTGAGACGCAGCGCACCTTGCCGGGCGATCCGTTGGACGAACATGCCCGCTATTTGGAGGCAGATGTTTTCGGGCTTCGCGTCGCCAGCCTCTATCTGCCCAATGGCAATCCGCAACCGGGGCCAAAATTCGACTATAAGCTGGCATGGATGCAGCGGCTATATGCCCGCGCGGCCGAATTGCTGGCGGCGGAGATACCAGCGATATTGGCTGGCGATTATAATGTCATTCCGCACGCGCATGATATCTGGGCACCCGGCGCAATGCTGGACGATGCCTTGCGCCAGCCTGAAAGCATCGCGGCCTATCGCGCTTTGCTTGGCCAAGGCTGGACCGACGCGCTGGCCACCCATTATCCGCAAGGCGGGGTGTGGACTTTCTGGGATTTTCAGGCGGGCGCATGGCAACGCGACCATGGCTTCCGCATTGACCATCTGCTGTTGAGCCCGGTTGTCGCAGATCGCCTCACCAGTTGCGGCGTCGACAAGGACCATCGTGGCCGCGAAAAAGCCAGCGACCACGCGCCGACTTGGGTCGAATTGGCGGACTAAAACAGATATTGTAGCAGTCGCTACATTTTGTTATACAGGCCGCATCATTTGGGAGGCTTGACCATGACCTTATTCCGCATTTTCTGTGCTGCAATCATTGCCGCAGTGAGCATCTATACGACAATCGTCATCGCGAACCATGGCATGGGGCTGTATCCGATATTTTTCGGCGACATCGCGGACATGACGTGGCGCGGACAGTTCAATGTCGATTTCTTGTGCTTTCTGCTAATGTCTGGCGCTTGGGTCGCATGGCGGCACGCATTTTCGCTGAACGGACTTTTACTCGGCTTTGCTGCCTTCAATCTTGGCGCGCCGTTTTTGGCAGGCTATCTGTTGATCGAAGGATACCGGAACAAGGGCGATAGTGCAGCGCTTCTTTTGGGCCGCGCACGGGCTGCGCGCAGCCGCTAAAGCGCCTTGGCGTTCACATCATCAAGGCCAATGCTTTTCAGGAACAGCATGCCTTCCATGCTGACCAGCAAGCGGGCGGCATCAATATCGCGTTGCGCGTCCGTGTCGGACTTCAACTGGGCCCTGCCCCACTCTAAAAAGCCACGTCCAATCTGTTCACCCACCGCGCGGTAGAACGCATCCCCCATCGCCGCGCGCGCCGCAACCTGAAGCCAGATGCGCATATAGGGCCACAATGCCTCTTCGAACAAAATGTCCGCAAATTGGCGGCGCAATTGTTCCAAGGGCAGGGGTTCGGACGCGGTCCGCGCGGAGATCAATTCCACCAACCGCGCCGAAATCTGCTCCAACACCGCAGTGATAATCTGCGCCTTGTCGTTAAAATAATAGAGCAGCATCCGGTCGCTGGTGCCCGCCGCCTTGGCCAGCGGACGTAAGCTTGCCGCCGACAATCCCTCTGCCAGGACATAATCGGTCAATCGCTGGATAATCTCCGCGCGGCGGGTGTCATTCTTGCTCACGCCCCAGCATAGCGCGTCAAAGACAGCGGTGGCAACTGGACAGCGCGCGCCAGTATCACTATCGGCTTGGCATGCCAGACTCTAATTCATCCGCTCAGCCTTCCGACTCCATCCTGATCATCGATTTCGGATCGCAGGTCACCCAGCTTATCGCCCGCCGCGTGCGCGAAGCCGGGGTCTATTCCGAGATTGCCCCGTTCAACAATGCCGAAGCCGCGTTTGCGCGGATACAACCAAAGGGCATCATCTTGTCAGGTGGCCCAGCCTCCACCACGCACGCCGATTCCCCGCGTGCACCGCAATGCGTATTCGACAGCGGCTTGCCCATTCTAGGCATTTGTTATGGCCAGCAAACGATGATGATGCAGCTGGGCGGACATGTCAGCGCAGGCGACGGCGGCGAATTTGGCCGCGCATCGATTGCGGTGGAAAAACCCTGCGCCTTGTTCGACGGCCTTTGGGAAAGTGGCGAGACGCATCAGGTGTGGATGAGCCATGGTGACAAGGTCACAAGCCTTGCCTCCGGCTTTGAAGTCGTCGCGACCAGCGATGGCGCGCCTTATGCCTTCATCGCCGACGAAGCGCGGCAATATTATGGCATCCAGTTCCACCCCGAAGTGGTCCATACGCCAGATGGCGCGAAGCTGATTTCCAGTTTCGTCCGCAATGTCTGCGGCTTGGCTGGCGACTGGACGATGGCCGAATTTCGCGCGACGAAGATTGCCGAAATCCGCGCGCAGGTCGGCTCAGGCCGCGTTATTTGCGGACTGTCGGGCGGCGTCGATAGCTCGGTGGCCGCAATCCTCATTCACGAAGCGATCGGCGCGCAACTGACTTGCGTCTTTGTTGACCATGGCTTGCTGCGCATGAATGAACGCGAACAGGTCGAAACCTTGTTCCGCGACCATTATAACATCCCGCTTGTTGTCGTCGACGCTGAAGAACGCTTCATGGCGGGCTTGGCGGGCGTCACCGACCCTGAGGCGAAACGCAAATTCATTGGCGCGGAATTCATCAACGTATTTGACGAAGAAGCCAAGAAAATCGGCGGTGCAGATTTCTTGGCGCAAGGCACGCTCTACCCCGATGTCATCGAAAGCGTCAGCTTCACCGGCGGACCATCGGTCACGATCAAAAGCCACCATAATGTCGGCGGCCTGCCTGCGCGGATGAATATGAAACTGGTCGAACCCTTGCGCGAACTGTTCAAGGACGAAGTCCGCGTCTTGGGCCGTGAGCTTGGGCTTAACGACCAATTCGTTGGCCGCCACCCCTTCCCCGGCCCCGGCCTTGCCATTCGTATTCCGGGCGAAGTGACCAAGGAACGCTGCGATGTGTTGCGCAAGGCGGACGCCGTCTATCTCGAAGAAATCCGCAATGCCGGACTATATGACGCGATCTGGCAAGCGTTCGCCGTGCTCTTGCCCGTCCGCACCGTGGGCGTAATGGGTGATAGCCGCACCTATGACAATGTCTGCGCCTTGCGCGCGGTAACCTCCACCGATGGCATGACCGCCGACATTTATCCTTTTGAAAGCGCCTTTCTAAGCCGCGTCTCAACGCGCATCATCAATGAAGTCAAAGGCATCAACCGCGTGGTATATGATTATACATCAAAGCCACCCGGAACGATTGAGTGGGAATAGGCGTTTCGTCCGCATGACCGTCCCGCTTTCGCCCGCGCAGATTAGCGAAATCGTCGAAATGGCGTTGTCGGACCATATCAGTTTCACGCAGATATCGGCGCAGCACAAGGTGACACCCGACGAGATAAAAGTCATCATGCGCACACAGTTAAAGCCCGGCAGCTATCGCGCATGGCGCAAGCGCGTGCGTGATTTCGGCGACCGGCGGGAGTATTATAAATGACCTTTATGGCAATGAACGGACCCCAGATATGACCCTCACCCTATACGGCATCCCCAATTGCGACACCGTCAAGAAAGCGCGCAACTATCTTGATGCGCGCAACCTTGGCTATCATTTCCATGATTATAAAAAGGCGGGCGCGATTGCGGCTGATTTGGAACGCTGGAGCGCAATCGTTGGTTGGGAAAAGCTTCTGAATAAGGCAGGCACCACGTTCAAGAAACTGCCCGATGCTGACAAGGGCGATATTGATGCGGCCAAGGCCATTGCGTTGATGGTCGCCAACCCGTCGATGATTAAACGGCCAGTGGTTGAAGGCGGCAAGACTTTGCTGGTCGGGTTTAAAGAAGCAGAATGGGATGCGCTTTTGTCGCAGAAGTGAAACGTCGCGCGGGCATGGAGCCATTATGGCTCACTTGCACCTGCTTCTGATCGCTACAATCCTCCTGTCGCCTTTCTCCATTTCGGAAAGCCAAGCCATGGAAAAACCGCTTGAAGGTCAAGTCATCATTATCGCCCATCGCGGTGCTAGCGGGGAGCGACCCGAACACACCATTGCAAGCTACAGCCGCGCGATTGACCAAGGTGCTGATTATATTGAACCGGACCTTGTCCTGACCAAGGACGGCATATTGGTCGCGCGGCACGAGAATGAGATTTCGGAAACCACCGACATTGCGGACAAGGCCGAATTTGCCGACCGCAAAACCACCAAGACCATCGACGGCCAGAAAAAGACGGGCTGGTTTACCGAGGATTTCACGCTCGCCGAACTCAAGACCCTGCGCGCCAAGGAACGCCTGCCGCAATTGCGTAGTGCCAATATGGCCTATGACGGTCAGTTCGAAATCCCGACCTTTGACGAGATACTTGCGCTGGCAAAGGCGCAAACGGCAGCGACGGGACGGACGATTGGCGTCTATCCCGAAACCAAGCACCCCAGCTATTTTGCCAGCATTGGCCTGCCGCATGAGGGGCCGTTATTGGCCGCGCTGACCAAATACGGCCATGTCGAAAAAAGCGCACCTGTGTTCATTCAGTCGTTCGAAGTCGAAAATCTCAAAGCGTTGCGGCCCAAAACCAAATTGCGGCTGATCCAGTTGATGGATGAAAAGGGCAGTCCGGCGGACCGGAGCGACCTGACTTATCCTCAAATGGCGACAGCAGAGGGCCTGAAAACCGTTGCGACGTATGCCGATGGCATTGGCCCCAATAAGGCGCTGGTCATCCCGCGCACTTTGCTTGGCAACCTGGGCGCACCAACGATGCTTGTTGTCGACGCGCACAAAGTGGGCCTTGCAGTTCACTTATGGACCTTCCGCCGCGAAAATTACTTTCTGCCATTGGCGCAAAAATCGGGCATTGACCCGCGCGGCATCGGCGACCTGAAAGCCGAAATCCAAGCCTTTCTCGCGACCGGCATCGACGGCTTTTTCAGCGACAATGTGGCGGAGGCGGTTGCGGCGCGGCAATAAGGTGCCGACTCAATTTGCTTTTGCCCGCGGCGTTTAGCGGCTAAGCCCCTGCCCCATGTCTACACATCCTAAAACGCTCACCTTCGATACATCCACCAGCCGCGCGAACCCGACGCCTTCGCCGATGAAGCGCCTGACCGTGCCGCGTATCCGGCAGCGCAAGGGCGGCGAGCCGCTGGTAATGCTGACGGCCTATACGGTACGCATGGCGCAATTGATGGACCCGCATTGCGACATGCTGCTCGTCGGCGACTCGCTGGGGCAAGTCATCTATGGCCTTCCTCATACGGTTGCCGTCACTATGGAAATGATGGCAGCACATGGCGCAGCGGTTGTGCGCGGCAGCTATCACGCGGCGGTGATCGTCGATATGCCGTTCGGATCTTACGAAGCCTCGCCCGAACAGGCGTTCATTAACGCCTCGCGGCTTTTGAAGGAAACGGGCGCTGCTGGCGTCAAGGTGGAAGGCGGCAAAGTGCTGGCTCCGACGTTAGAATTCCTGACCTCACGCGGCATTCCGGTGATGGCGCATGTTGGCCTTACCCCACAAGCGGTCAACATTCTTGGCGGCTATGGCGTGCGCGGCAAAAGCCCCGAAGAAGCCAAATCAATTGTTGAGGACGCCATGGCAATGTCCGACGCTGGTGCATTTGCCATGGTCATCGAAGGCGTGCTTGAACCTATCGCCATTGAAATAACGCAAAAAGTTGCCTGCCCGACGATCGGCATCGGTGCGTCGGCACAATGCGACGGGCAAGTGCTGGTGGCCGAAGATATGCTGGGATTGTTCGACCGTGTGCCGAAATTTGTGAAGAAATTCGGCAATATGGGCGTCAGCGTTGAAGACGCGGTGCGCGAATATGCCGCCCGCGTGCGCGACCGCAGCTTCCCCGGACCCGATCAGCTATACCAGCCAGTGTAAAGCAGGCTGGCCTATCGCGCCAAGTCGAGCTAAGGACGTCTCCAACCATTTTTGACTAACCGTATCCGGAGGCCCTTTTGGCTTTGACACCCACAGAAAAGCGCCCTGACCAAGACAGGAGCGGAAGCGACGAGGCATTTTTGCGCGAAGTGGATGATGCCGTCCGCGCAAGCGATCTGACGACATTTTGGAAGCTTTATGGCCGCTGGCTTTTGGCCGCAGTTGCTGCGGGCCTGCTCGCCTTTGGCGGTTGGATCATTTATCATAATCAACAACAGGCCGCCGCCGACTTGCAGAGTGAAGCCTTTGTCGACGCGATGGACAAATTGCGTGCGGGCCAAGCCAACGAGGCGCGCGCGCAGCTGGCTACCCTCGCTAAGGCTGACCAACCCGGATATCGCGCGATGGCGCAATTGGTAGAAGCCAATTTGCTGGGCGAAGAAGGTCAGACCAAGAAGGCGATTGCGCTATATAGCAAGACCGCAAGCGACGACACCCTGCCGCAGACCTTTCGCGACTTGGCGCTTATCCGGCAGGTGAGCGCCGAATTTGATACCATCGCACCGCAGCAGGTTATTGCTCAGCTTAAGCCCTTGGCCGTACCAGGCCATCCATGGTTCGGCAGCGCCGGCGAATTGACGGCCTTGGCCTATGTCAAAATGGGCAAAGACAATCTTGCAGGCCCAATATTTGCGCAGATTGCAAAGCAGGAAGGCTTGCCGCAGACATTGCGCAGCCGTGCACAACAAATGGCGGGCGCGCTTGGCATTGATACCGTTCAGGTTGACGCAAAGCGCAATGCGGCATCGAAGGCGGATGAAACTGCCTCCAAGGGAGAGTGATAATGAAGACTATAGCAAAATTGCTTCTGGCTCTCGCCGCAACGACAGCATTGGGTGGCTGCGCCGTAATTGACGGTGTGCGCGGCGATTCTGGTAAAAAGAACAACACACCAACCATCGGCAACCGCGTCGACATTTTGGGCATCGAGCGTGACACCGAGGTCGATCCTGCCTTGTCAGGTGTCGCGGTCACTCTCCCGCCAGCGGCCGTGAACGAAGCTTGGGCACAGCCCGGCGGCAACGCATCAAAATCGCCCGGCCATGTGGAGCTTGGCCAAGGCCTTTCGCGCATCTGGACGGCAAAAGTAACAGGGGCCAACCCGCGTGCACGCTTGGCTGCTAGCCCAGTCATGAGCGATGGCCGCATCTATGTCGTCGACACGACGGCCCGCGTCACTGCATTTGATGCGAACACGGGCGCGCAAATCTGGTCCAACGCACTAGAAATCGAAAAGGACGGCAAACCGTCGCGCTTTGGCGGCGGCGTCAGCGCAACCGGCACAAACGTATTTGCCACCAATGGCGTCGGCGATGTCGCATCGCTTGCCGCCGACACGGGCGCGCTTGTCTGGAAAAAGCGCCCCGCGGGTCCCTTGCGCGGTGCACCGACCCTGTCCAACGGCAATGTCTATGTAATGACGCAAGACAACCAGATTTACGCGCTGCGCCAAAGCGATGGTGAAGCACAATGGAACGAAGCTGGCCCTGTTTCTGCATCGGGCATCTTTGGTGTTGGCGCCCCTGCTGCGGCGCAGGGCACGATTATCGCTGGCTATTCCAGCGGCGAGCTTGCTGCGTATCGGTACGAAAATGGCCGTAGCCTGTGGAGCGACACATTGTCCCGCACCGCCATGTCGACATCGGTGTCGACACTAACGGATATTGATGCTGACCCCGTCATCGACCGCGGCCGCGTATTCGCGCTGGGCAAGGGTGGCCGTATGGCGTCGTATGAATTGGTGAGCGGCCAGCGCATTTGGGAAATCAACATCGCGGGTATTTCCACGCCGGTCACATCTGGCGAATGGGTGTTCGTCATGACTGACGAGGCGCGTTTGTTGTGTGTCGCGCGGTCCACCGGTAAGATCCGCTGGATTTCGAAGCTGCAGCGCTACAAAAATGAAAAGAAGAAAAAGAAGCCAATCAGCTGGTATGGCCCCGTCCTTGCCGGTGGCCGCTTGGTCATTGCCAATTCGCATGGTGCTGTTTGGTCCGTAGCGCCCGACGAAGGCACCGCGACCGAGATTCTTGACGTTGGCAATGATGTGTCGCTGGCACCAATCGTGGCCAACAATATCTTATATATTCTGGATGATTCTGGGCGCATTTCCGCGTTTCGTGGATAAGCCTTAAAGGAGAAGTACCGGCATGTTGCCGACGGTAGCCATTATCGGTCGGCCCAATGTCGGCAAGTCCACTTTGTTCAACCGGCTGGTTGGCAAGAAACTCGCGCTTGTCGATGACATGCCGGGCGTCACCCGCGACCGCCGTGAAGGCGAAGGACGTCTGTTCGACTTGGAATTCACCATCGTCGACACCGCAGGCTATGAGGATGAAGATCCTGACACCCTGCCCGGCAGAATGCGGATGCAGACCGAAGCGGCGATTGCAGGCGCGCAAGTGGCGTTGTTCCTGATCGATGGCCGCGTTGGTGTAACCCCGCTTGACGAAGAAATTGCCCGTTGGCTGCGCAGCAGTGCGACGCCCGTGGTACTCGCGGTCAACAAGGCCGAGGGCAAGCAAGGCGATAACGGCATATTGGAAAGCTATGCGCTTGGCTTTGGTGACCCCATCGCGATCAGCGGCGAACATGGCGAGGGTATGGCCGATCTGTTTCAATCCCTGCTGCCGCATATTGACGGTGGCGCGTTTGAAGTGCCTGACCCCGAAGCGCCAGATGCTATACTGAAGCTGGCGATTGTGGGCCGACCGAACGCCGGAAAATCGACGCTGATTAACAAGATTTTGGGCGAAAACCGGCTGATAACTGGGCCCGAGGCAGGTATTACCCGCGACAGTATTTCGGTCGATTGGATCTGGACAGACCCAAGTCCCAAGGAACGCGAGCCCGACGAAGAGGGCAACATCCCACCGATGCTGACCGAGCGCCGCGTGCGCTTGATCGACACCGCGGGGATGCGCAAGCGTGCCAAGGTACAGGACAAGCTAGAAAAGCTATCCGTTGCCGACGCGCGCCATGCCATCGACTTTGCCGAGGTGGTGGTGCTGCTGCTGGATGCGACCAAAGGTCTTGAGGTGCAGGATTTGAAGATCGCGGACCATGTCATTCAAGAGGGCCGCGCCCTCATCATCGCGATCAACAAATGGGATGTGGCCGTTGACGGCGCCGGCCTGTTCAGAGGCATTCGTGCCGCGTTGGAAGAGGGCCTATCGCAATTGAAGGGCGTTCCGATGATTGCCGTATCCGGGCTTACTGGCAAAGGGCTCGACCAGATGATTTCCGCAGCGTTCGATGCGCGTGAGGCTTGGAACAAGCGGGTGCCAACAGGTATCCTCAACCGCTGGTTTGAGGCGGCGATTTCGGCGAACCCGCCCCCTGCCCCTGGTGGCAAGCGGATTAAGCTGCGCTATATGACTCAAGCGCGCAACCGTCCGCCGACCTTTGTCATTTTCGGCAACCGGACCGACGAGCTGCCCGCCAGCTATGCGCGCTATTTGCTCAACGGCATCAGACGCGATTTGGATTTCGGCGCCGTGCCGGTGCGAATCAACTTCCGGTCGTCGAAGAACCCGTTCGCGGACAATGGCTAAACAATTGCGGCAGTAACGACTGCTAGGGTCGTTAACGCCGCATGGTTTGCACTTTTCCGCGCGCCAAGCTGCGCCACAGCCACTCTAGCGGGCCGAAGTGGAATGCCCTGAGCCATGGCTTTGACCAGAGCAACATCACTGCCCATGCGCCCAGCACAAACACCCACAATCCCGTACGGCCCACATGGCCGAACAAGCCAAAGCCATAGCCATAGAAAATGGTTGTCATGACAATGCTCGTCCCAAGATAGTTGCTGAATGCCGCGCGCCCCGTCGCTGCAACACGGGCGAGCATCGGGTGATTTTGATACCGCCGAATGATGAGGATGAGTACAGCCGCATAGCCAACGGTCAACATAATGCGCGGAATTGCACCCCAGAAGAAAAAGACCGCAAGCGCAGTGATCCGGTCGAAATCAACGGCTACTATCCAAACTCCAAAGACCAATGTCAGCAGCAAGCCGACTGGCAGCGTCCGCATCACCCAGCGCCGGTAATCGATCGCACCCCAGTTGCCCGTCATGAACCCGCTTTTTTGCATCGCCATACCAATCATCATGAGCGGCAAAGTTTCGCCAATTGATTGCACCACCAAGATAAGTGGCGTGCTCCATTCGTCGAGCCTGTCCATTGTTATCGCCGCATAGCTGCCCCTGTGCAGCGCGAGGTCAGGTGCAATGTTAAAGGCAAGGTCCGCACTATCCATGAGCTCGCGAAACTGACGGGCCATGTCTGCGCTCGCATCTGGTCGGGTTGCGAAATATTGAAAGATCTGCAGCGCGCCAAATTGAATGCCCCAGAGCGCCAGCCCGACCGCAAAAATGATGCACGCGATCTTGACTAACCGCTCTGGTGGCCAATTGCGGAAACGAAACGCGATCATGCCGATAATCGCATACAGAAAAAGAATATCGCCGAACCAGATGAAGAAATAATGCGCGAGGCCAAACACAGCAAGCCAGGCCATCCGGCGGTAATGGACCTGCGCGGCGCTTTCCCCCTTTGTCACGGCGCGGTCGATGACCAACATCATGCTCGCGCCGAACAGTAAAGAGAATAGGCCGCGCATTTTGCCATCAATGAAGATGAACGCAAAGAACCACGCGATTTGGTCGGCAAGGCTGTCCCCGCCATACGCTGCGGGCGTGATATAGGCCCATTCGGGCATCGCAAAGCTGATGATGTTCATGGCCAATATGCCCATCACGGCAAAGCCGCGCATCGCATCCAAGCTGATGTACCTTTGTTCGGATACCCGCATAAAAACCCCTGTGTTATGCAATTAATACAGGGACGCACATTTGCTGTCCAGTACGTTTAACAATTCTTATTGACACTCATGTAGGTAGTTTTTATTCTTATCGTTGAAATAATCTTGGATTCGCCATGACTGAACTGTATTTTTCGCACCCTGACCGCCCGCCTGCTAAAATGCAGCCTCGGAAGGCGTGGCATCATTTTCGCAAGCTGATTGCCAACAAAGAAGACACAGAGCAGGTCTTTCACATCATTGCAGCCTTAAGCGGCAGCAAGTTCGGTAAGATGGCGCGTAAATTTTGGGAAACACCAAAGGGCCGGGCGTTGCTCGAAAGTAATGAGCGCCTGATTGACATGCTCGATGACCATGACAGCATCAAGAAGCTTCCAGCCGGCACAGTTGGCCGCTTTTATGTCGAGTTTATGGAACGCGAAGGTCTAAGCGCTGCAGGTCTTGAGGCGGAATATGCGCAGTTCCGGACAACATATCCCGTGTTTGGCGATGTGGTTGAACGTTATGGCGACCGCTTACGCGATACCCATGACATGCTGCACATCCTCACCGGCTATGGCCGCGACGCGTTGGGTGAACAATGCGTGCTGGGCTTTACCTATGCGCAAAACCACAATCTTGGCGTTGGCTTCATTGCCTATGCCGGCGGATTAGAACTGAAATACCGCGTTGCCAAATCGGCGCCGATTATGAAAGCGGTGCACGAAGGCTATCGTATCGGCAAAGCGGCAAAGAACATCGTTCAGGAAGATATCGCAGCCTTGTTACGCGAGCCTTTGGTCGATGCCCGTAAGCGCTTGGGTATTGCCGAACCAGTGACCTACAAAGCGGCGCATGCAGCTATGCGGTCAGAAGGTATCGATCCTTATAATTTGCTGGCTGCTGTAGCTTAAGGCTAGGGTATAAAAACCGTCTGCCGCGCGCGCCGACGGGATAGCCCTAGCTTTCCATCCAGTCCTTGAAGAAGCTGTCATGTGCGGCGCGCAGTTGCGTTAAAGCAACATCAAAGCCCGGCCCAGTGACCGCAGTGCCGCCAACGGTGCCGATGCGCGTCATCGGGATACCTGCCGCCTGAATGCGGTCGGCAGTTGCGCTGGTCACAACATAACGCGCCTGATCCTCACCAAAAGCAGTGAACGCATCGCCGATTTCTTCGACAACGCAACCGCGGCCGCTGGCCAAGGCCATTTCGGTCAGCGCAACCAACAAGCCGCCATCGGCGACATCATGCACGGCGTTAACCTTGCTATCCTGAATAAGTTGGCGGACGAATTCTGCGTGTGCGCGCTCTTTGGCAAGGTCAACAGGCGGCGCAGTGCCGTCTTCGCGGCCGTGCAATTCGCGCAGCCATAAGGACTGGCCCAAATGCCCATCATTGTCGCCAATGACAAAAATGCCATCTCCGTCGTCCTTAAACGCAATCGTCGCCATTTTGCTGACATCTTCCAGCACGCCGACGCCGCCAATGGCGGGTGTTGGCAAAATAGCGCTGCCGCCGCCAGTTGCCTTACTTTCATTGTAGAGCGAGACATTGCCCGACACGATCGGGTAATCAAGCGCACGGCAGGCGTCGCCCATGCCCTCAAGGCAACCCACGATCTGTGCCATGATTTCGGGGCGTTGCGGGTTGGCAAAGTTCAGGCAGTTGGTGATCGCGAGCGGCGTTGCGCCGACTGCGCTAATGTTGCGATAGGTTTCGGCCACGGCTTGTTTGCCGCCTTCATACGGGTCGGCATAGCAATAACGCGGTGTGCAATCTGTGCTCATCGCCAGCGCGCGGTTGGTTCCGTGAATACGGACCACGGCTGCATCGCCGCCCGAAAGCTGCGCGGTGTCGCCGCCGACTTGGGAATCATATTGCTGCCAAATCCATGCGCGCGACGCAAGGTCGGGGCTGGCCATTAGCTTGAGCAAATCCGCGCCGATGTCCGTGCTGGCTGGAACATCGCCCAGCGGCTGCACATTGGCCCATGCCTTATACTCTGCCTTCGAAGCGGCGGGCCGGTCGTATAAAGGCGCATCTTCGGCGAGCGGGCCAAGCGGGATGTCGCACACGACCTCACCCTTCCACGTCAGCACCATATGGCCAGTGTCGGTGACTTCGCCAATCACGGCGAAATCAAGTTCCCATTTGTCAAAGATCGCCTTGGCAAATTCCTCGCGTCCGGGCTTTAGCACCATCAGCATCCGCTCCTGGCTTTCGGACAGCATCATTTCATAAGGCGTCATGCCTTCTTCGCGGCAGGGAACCTTGTCCATGTCGAGAATGATGCCTGCCTTGCCATTGGTCGCCATTTCGACGCTTGAGCTGGTCAGGCCAGCCGCGCCCATATCCTGAATCGCGACAATGGCGTCCGACGCCATCAGTTCAAGGCACGCCTCAATCAAAAGCTTTTCGGTGAAGGGGTCGCCCACCTGCACCGTTGGGCGCTTCTCTTCGATATCGGCGCCAAAATCTGCCGACGCCATAGTCGCGCCATGAATGCCGTCACGGCCCGTCTTGGAACCGACATAGACGATGGGGTTACCCAAGCCAGTCGCGGCGGAGTAAAAAATCTTGTCCTGATCCGCAACGCCAACGGTCATCGCGTTCACAAGGATGTTGCCATCATAAGCGGGGTGGAAATTGGTTTCGCCGCCTACCGTGGGTACGCCTACGCAATTGCCATAGCCACCAATGCCGGCAACCACGCCCTGCACCAGATGCTTCATCTTGGGATGGTCTGGCCGTCCGAAACGCAGTGCGTTCATATTCGCCACTGGCCGCGCGCCCATGGTGAACACATCGCGCAAGATGCCGCCAACGCCCGTTGCTGCACCCTGATAGGGTTCGATATAGGATGGATGGTTGTGCGATTCCATTTTGAAGATCGCGGCAAGCTTGCTGCCGTTCGGACCTTCGCCAATGTCGATGACGCCCGCATTTTCGCCAGGACCGCAGATCACCCAAGGGGCCTCAGTCGGCAATTTCTTCAAATGGATACGCGAGGATTTGTAGGAGCAATGCTCCGACCACATCACCGAGAATATGCCAAGTTCGACCATGTTGGGCACGCGTCCCATGGCGAGCAAGATGCGCGCATATTCTTCTTCATTGAGACCATGGTCGGCGACGATTTGGGGCGTGATTTCGGACATGAAACGGCCTTAGCGAGGCGGCGATTTTTGTGCCACATAAAATAAATGGGCGCTGGTATTGCTACCAGCGCCCACTGCGTCCGATTTTGGAAGTTCCTGACCACAAGGGCCATTCTTTCCTCTGTCCGACGTCCGGTTCCCCAATCCAGCCCGGAGGCTTTTATGGTTCGCCTTGGTACTTTGGGTATCCTATCCGTCGTTGCGTCACTTGCGTGTCGCCGCACTTGATATTCGTTTTCTTTGTACCCACCCTCCCGATCTCATCTCCTGTCTTGCGACGGGCTGCCTATCGAATTGGCGATCCTGCATTCCCTCTTTTCCGCACCGCCTTCCCGTTTCCGGTTCGACTTTGCATCAAAGCGTTCCTGCCTGATGACCTGAAGGTGTCATGGATTTCGAGTCGCGCAAAGCCGAATTTTGCCAGTTATCCACAGGCCGCGCAGTTCGCGGTGGACAAAATAGAGGACAAGATTTCGGTCCAAAAAGATACGGCCCCCACGCAGTGCATGGAGGCCGTAAAAAATTGTCCGGGGGCGAGGGAGAGAGGGGGGGGGTGCCGCCCGTTCAATTTTGTTCGGCAATTGCTTGCCGTCGCCACCCAAATACGAGCGCGTCGGTTATGCTGCAATTGCGAAAAGATTGGGATGAATTGCATAACTTGCAACTCACCCCGTCATGTATCTGAAAGTAAATATTTTAAGGTGCGATACCATTGCCTGGCAGCGATGCATTTACGATACCGCCGTCGCAGGCGATCGTTTCACCAACGATATAGTCCCCTGCGCGTGCGGCAAGGAAGATTGCAAGACCAGCCATGTCCTCAGGCGTTCCGACTCGTGGAAACGGGATGTTCTTGCCCACGGCGTCCGCATGGTCGCGCGCCGCCTTGTTCATGTCCGACTGGAATGCACCTGGCGCAATACCCGACACCAATATGTTATCCTTGACCAGCTCAGCCGCCAGACGGCGCGTCAAATGGATGACGGCGGCTTTCGATGCCTGATAGCTGTATGTTTGCCACGGGTTAATGCGCAGGCCATCGATCGATGCGATGTTGATCACCTTGCCGGGACGGTCAAAGGTTGCCGCGGCCTTTAACTGCGGGTGCAGCGCCTGCGTCAGGAAGAACAAGGATTTGACGTTCAAGTCCATGACCCGGTCCCAACCGCTTTCGGGAAACTGACCGAACTCTGCACCCCAAGCAGCGCCAGCATTGTTGACGAGAATGTCGACTTTTTCCTCACGCGCCGCGATTTGTTCGGCAAGCGAAAGGCAGCCGTCAACGGTCGACAGGTCACATGGCAGGCCAATCACTTGACTGCCAAATTCGGCAACGGTTTCCTCAATCTGGTCCACCTTACGCGCGCTGATGTACACGCGTGCTGCGCCTGCCTTCAGATAACCCTCGACAATCATCTTGCCGATGCCGCGCGAGCCGCCCGTGACAACAGCAACGCGGCCATTGAGGTTGAATAAGCTTTGAATGTCCATTTGAGGTGTCCTTTTAATAACCGTTCATCGTCGCCACGCGGTCTGCGTGATAATAAGTATCGCCGAAAAATTCGTTCAGGCCGCGATCGCGCTTCATATACAAGCCGATGTCATATTCGTCCGTCATGCCAATACCGCCATGCATTTGCACGCCTTCACGGACCGCAAGGTTGCAGGCAAGGCCCGCTTTCGCCTTTGCCGCCGCAACATACAACTCAGCCTTGGCATGGCCTTCGTCTATCAGTGATTGTGCCTTGAGCACGATCGAACGTGCGCCTTCCATTTCGCCGTACAGATGCGCAGCACGATGTTGGAGCGCCTGAAACTCACCAATGACTCGGTCGAATTGCTTGCGGGTTTTGAGATAGTCGAACGTCAAATCCATAGCGCCCGTGCCAACGCCCACCATTTCGGCGGCGGCCCCCACACGTCCTGCGTCAAGCATTTTGGAAAGCACGCTCCAGCCACCATCGACTTCGCCAATGATGGCATCGGCGTCGACCTGAACGCCGTCCAGTTTCACATGTGCGGCGACAGCCGAATCGACCAAGCGGGTGGCCTCCATCGACAAGCCCGCAGCATCCTTATCGACAGCAAACAGCGTCAGCCCATCTGTCTCGCCAGCCGCACCCGCAGTCCGCGCCGCGACAATCAGCATGTCCGATGACGCGCCCTGCACGACAAATTGCTTTTGCCCTGTCAGCTTAAAGCCATTGCCGCTGCGTGTCGCAACGCAGGCGATTTTTTCTGGGCGGTGCTTGACGCCTTCTTCAATAGCGATGCCAATAACGGTTTCACCAGCCAAGATGCCGGGGAACCACCGGTCACGCATCGCTTTATCCGCCAGCTTCAACGCCTCAACCGCCGCGACCGACGTGGTCAAAAAAGGCGATGGCGACAGATTACGGCCGATTTCTTCTAGGACGATTCCCGCCTCTATCTGGCCCATGCCCATGCCGCCATCGGCTTCGGGAATGAGGATGCCGGTAAAGCCCATTTCGGCAAATTGCTTCCACAGGCCGTGGCTAAAGCCATCCTTGCAGCCCATATCGCGAAATTTGCGAAAATGGGTGACGGGCGCTTCGCTTGCCATGAAATCCCGCGCGCTGTCGCGCAGCATGTTCTGGTCGTCGTTTAAGGTCATTGCCATGATTAGGCCCCTGGCATTTCGAGAATACGTTTCGATACAACATTGAGCATCACTTCGCTGGTGCCGCCCTCGATCGAGTTGGCTTTGGTGCGCAACCAATTGCGTGCCTTGGACCCGCCATTGGCCCGCTCGCTTTCCCACTCAAGCGCCTGAGAACCGCCAATCGACATGACCAGTTCATTGCGTTTCTTGTTCAATTCGGTCCCGACATATTTCATCAGGTTCGAATACGCCGGATGCGCCTTGCCGGTTTTCCATTCGTCCATGAAGCGTTCGCCATGGGCGCGGAAGGTGAGGTTATCGACATCGAACAATGCCATTTGCGCGCGCAGCACTGGTTCTTCAGCTAGAACGGCTTTCATCGCTGCGCCAATGGAGGTCACGCCGCCATCGCCGCCCATGCCCGAAATCATTTCGCGTTCATGGCCGAGCAGATATTTCGCAACGTCCCAGCCGCGATTGATTTCGCCGACCAGCTGATCCTTGGGCACGACGACATTGTCGAAGAAGGTTTCGCAGAAGGGCGAATTGCCAGAGATCAGCTTGATTGGCTTGGTTGAAACACCGGCTGTTTCCATGTCGAACAACAAGAAGCTGATGCCGTGATATTTATTAGCCTTATCGGTGCGGACGAGGCAGAAAATCCAATCGGCCTTATCTGCATAAGAGGTCCATATTTTCTGGCCGTTGACGACCCAATGATCCCCCTTATCTTCGCCAAAGGTCTGCATCGACACAAGGTCGCTGCCGGAACCTGGCTCGGAATAGCCCTGACACCAGCGGATTTCGCCGCGGGCGATTTGGCCCATATAATGTACTTTTTGCTCTTCGGTGCCGAACTTGAGCAACGCAGGGCCAAGCATCCAGATGCCGAAGCTGTTGAGCGGCGAGCGGCAGCCAAGCTTTGCCATTTCCTGACGCAGGATTTTTGTTTCCTGTGGGGATAGGCCAGCGCCACCATAAGCCTTTGGCCAATCCGGCACAGTGTAGCCCTTGGCAACGCACGCTTCGAGCCACAATTTTTGCGCTTCGGATTGGAAAACGAAATTGCGTCCACCCCAGCAAACGTCGTCGTCACCCTTTGCAGGTGTGCGCATTTCGGCCGGGCAGTTTTCTTCTAGCCAGGCGCGCGCCTCGGCGCGGAATGTTTCAAGGTCGGACATGACGCTCTCCTGTTAATTGCGTGATGAATTTTTGGGCGGTCACGCATGGAAACGCAAGCCTTTATCGGTGAGCGAAGCTTGCCGTAACGTCATTTGCATCGCGATTGACAGGATGGGCTGTTTGCCTAGCATAAGCGCGGGACATAGGAGAGAAACATCGTGCGATTCGCCGGAAAACAAGCTTTTTCACGTTATATGTTTTAACCCTTGATGGCACCCGCAGTTGCACTTCCGCGTTCGTTAAAAGTCATGCACGGCCTTGGCTCTGTTGCCTATGGCGTCAAGGACAACGGATTTTCGGTCTTCCTGCTGATTTTCTATAATCAGGTGCTTGGCATTGACGCGGGCGTCGTCGGCACTGTCATCATGGCCGCGCTGATTTTTGATGCCTTTGCGGATCCAATTATTGGCGAACTATCCGATCGCACGCAAAGCAAATGGGGCAGGCGCCTGCCGTGGCTGTACACCGCGGCAATTCCGCTTGGTATCATCTGGCTGTTACTGTGGCACCCGCCCGAAATGGGGCAAACGGGAACGATCATCTGGCTGTTCTGCACGGCCGTATTGGCGCGCTCATTGGTTGCGATGTGCGAGGTTCCGTCCATCGCGCTCGTCCCGGAACTGACGGCTGATTATGATGAACGGACGCGGTTGATGCGCTATCGTTTCCTGTTTGGCTGGGCTGGCGGGCTGCTGATGCTTATCTTTGCGTATGGCATTTTCTTCACCGGCGAAAAGGGTGTGAGCGACCCTGTGGGTTATGATGCATATTCGGTTTGGGGTGCGTTGATGATGACGGGCGCGGTGTTGATCTCCGCGCTTGGGCAGCATCGGCATGTTGCCAAGCAATCGCCCCCTGCCCCGCGCGGTGTTGGCCTTGGCCACGCCTTTGCAGAGGCGAAGGTGACGCTCTCCAACCGGGCGTTTCTGTGGCTGGTATCGGCTGCTGTATTTGGGCTGATCAACCAGGGGCTGACATTTGCGCTAACCAATTACCAACTCGGCTTTCTGTGGCAGCTTAAGCAAATGGAGATGCTCTATTATGCGCTTATCTTGTTTACGACTGTCATCGTGGCATTCATCATCGTTCCGCCCCTGTCCGCGCGTTTGGGTAAGAAGAATGCAGCCATATTGCTGGCGATGATCTCCATGACCTTCACGGCGGGCTTATATGGCAGCTGGCTTTTGGACCTTGTGCCCGGCGCGCCAAATAACCCTTCGATCCTGTTCATGTTCGCTATGGTGGCCATGACCAACAGCGCGGCAGTCGGCATGATGATGCTGACATCATCCATGATGGCCGATGTGGTTGAGGCGTCGCAGCAGGAAACCGGCAGACGTTCCGAAGGTTTGTTTTTCGCCGGCTATTTCTTTATGCAGAAATGCGCCGTTGGCATTGGCACATTCGCAGCGGGCATGATCCTGACTTTTGCAGATTTTCCGCAAAATGCGGTGCCCGGGCGCGTGGATGTTACCGTGCTCGACGGGCTTGCGCTATATTATATGGGCACGGTGCTGGTTCTTGGAATTATCGGCGTCCTTATCCTGAGGCATTTCCCTATTTCGCGTGAAAGTCATAATGAACGTTTGCGCGTCTTGAACACAGCGGCAGAGTCTGCCAGTTAACCGATCAATTAAAAATGAAAGAGGAATGAACCATGGATTTCGATCTCACCGACAAGCAAACCTACTGGCGGGACCGTATCCGCGATCATAACGAACGCTTCTTGCGCCCACGCGTTGCCGATTATTATGCTGAGCAGGCTGTTGGCGACCGTTGGAAAGTGCTTCAGGTTGTCGAAGAGGAAAAGGCACGGGCCAAGGCCGCTGGCCTTTGGAACCTGTTCATGCCGCCAACGTCAGGCCGTGTGCACGTCGATGACAGCATCCATTTTGAGGGCCCAGGCCTCAACAACATGGAATATGCCCTCTGCGCCGAAGAAATGGGCCGCATCGGTTTTGCATCGGAAGTCTATAACTGCTCCGCGCCAGACACTGGAAACATGGAAGTGTTCTTGCGTTACGGAACCGCCGCGCATAAAGAAAAATGGATGATCCCGTTAATGAACGGCGAAATCCGTTCGGCGTTTTTGATGACTGAGCCAGCTGTTGCTTCGTCCGATGCGACCAACATTGAAACCTCCATCCGCCGTGAAGGCGACGAATATGTGCTGAATGGCGTTAAATGGTGGTCATCAGGCGCAGGCGACCCGCGCTGCAAAATCGCGATTGTCATGGGCAAGACCGATTTCGAAGCCAAGCGTCATGCGCAGCAATCGATGGTGCTGATGGAGCTTGATGCCCCCGGCGTAAACATTCTGCGCCATTTGCCCGTGTTCGGGTATGACGACGCGCCGCATGGCCATATGGAAATCGAATTGAAGGATGTCCGCATTCCGGCGTCAAACATACTGCTGGGCGAAGGTCGCGGTTTCGAGATCGCGCAAGGGCGCCTTGGACCAGGCCGCATCCACCATTGCATGCGCACAATCGGTGTCGCCGAAGAGGCGCTGGAGAAAATGTGCAAGCGGCTGCAAACCCGCGTTGCTTTCGGCAAGACCGTTGCCGAACAGAGCGTATGGGAAGAACGCATTGCACGGGCGCGTATCGACATTGAAATGACTCGCCTGCTCTGCCTGAAGGCAGCGGACATGATGGACAAGGTCGGCAACAAGGCTGCAGCAGCAGAAATCGCGATGATCAAGGTGCAGGCCCCGAATATGGCGCTGAGCATCATCGACAATGCGATTCAAGCGCATGGCGGCGGCGGTGTGTCCGACGATTTCGGTCTTGCATCGGCATGGGCGCATCAGCGCACATTGCGTTTGGCCGATGGTCCAGACGAAGTACACGCCCGCGCAATTGCCCGTATGGAACTTGGCAAGCATGGTAGCCGCAGCAAAGACGGACTGTCCAGCGGCGACATGGGGGCAACACGGTGAAGGCTGCTGTCCTGATCGAAGCGGGTAAACCGCTTCAAATCGAGCAGATTAACATCTCCAATCCCGGGCCGCATGAGGTGCTTATCCGCACCGCGGCCTGTGGGCTGTGCCATAGCGACCTACACTTTATCGAAGGTACCTATCCGCATCCCTTACCCGCTATACCGGGACATGAGGCCGCGGGCATTGTTGAGGCAGTGGGCAGCGAAGTGCGCACGGTTAAGGTCGGCGACGCCGTTGTCACCTGCCTGAGCGCATTCTGCGGCCATTGTGAATATTGCGTCACTGGGCGGATGTCGCTGTGCCTTGGCGGCGAAACCCGCCGCAGGCCAGGCGAAGCACCGCGTCTGACGCGGCCAGATGGCAGCATCGTCAACCAGATGCTGAACCTGTCGGCTTATGCCGAAATGATGTTGGTGCACGAACATGCGTGCGTCGCCATTCATCCCGACATGCCCTTGCCGCAGGCGTCCGTCATTGGTTGCGCTGTGACCACAGGCGCAGGCACCATTTTCAATGCGTGTAAAGTCACACCCGGCGAAACCGTTGCCGTCATTGGCTGCGGCGGCGTTGGCCTTGCCACAATTAATGCCGCCAAGATTGCAGGGGCTGGACGCATCATCGCGGCTGACCCGTTGCCTGAAAAGCGCGCGATGGCGTTGAAGCTGGGCGCGACCGATGTGGTCGATGCCTTGGCCGATGATGCCGCTGCGCAAATTCAGGAACTGACCAAGGGCGGTGTTGACCATGCGATTGAAGCTGTTGGAAGGCCAGCGTCCGGCACGCTTGCGGTCAAGTCACTCAAGCGGGGCGGAACAGCAACCATCCTTGGCATGATGCCGTTACAGCATTCGGTTGGCTTGTCCGCGATGGACCTTTTGTCCGGCAAGAAACTGCAAGGCGCGATCATGGGCGGCAACCGCTTCCCGGTCGATATCCCGCGTCTGGTGGATTTCTACATGCGCGGTCTACTGGATCTCGACACCATCATTTCGGAAACCATTCCGCTGGAGCGGATCAACGAAGGCTTTGACCAGATGAAGCGCGGTGACTCGGCCCGTTCGGTCATCGTTTTTGACCAATGAGCACAGCCCCAACCCCGATTGACGCGCAAACGGCCTTTACCGGAACGGTCGCGCCAACGGGTGCGGACATCCTTGATGCCACAGCATTGGCGCAATGGATGGATGCGCATGTCGACGGATTTGAAGGTCCAGTCGAGGTCCTGAAATTTGCAGGTGGCCAGTCGAACCCGACATATCGGTTAAACGCCAAAAGCGGCTCTTATGTGCTGCGTCGCAAGCCATTTGGCGTCCTGTTGCCCAGCGCACACGCCGTTGACCGCGAATATAAGGTGATTGCGGGCTTATACCCAACGGGCTTTCCTGTCGCAAAGCCCTTTGGGCTATGCACCGACGACGGTGTCGCCGGGTCGATGTTCTATATCATGGATATGGTTGAAGGCCGGACGATCTGGGACGGTTCCATGCCGGGTTCAAACCCTGCGGAGCGCCGTGCGACTTACGAGGCGATGATCGACACATTAGCGGCGCTGCACAATGTTGATGTCGAAGGCGCTGGCCTGTCCGACTTTGGCAAGCCCGGGAATTATTTCGGGCGGCAGGTCGAACGCTGGACAAAGCAGTATAGGCTGGCTGAAACCGAAACGATGCCCGAAATGGAACGCCTCATCGAATGGCTGCCCAAAACCTTGCCCGAACAGACCCGCACCAGCGTCGTCCATGGCGACTATCGCATTGATAACATGATCTTCGATGCGAAAGAGGCAAAGGTCGTGGCGGTGCTTGACTGGGAATTGTCGACCTTGGGCGACCCGCTGGCAGATTTCACCTATGTCGCAATGGCATGGGTAACGCAGAATGAAGGCCGCTCGGGTGTTATGGACTTGGATCGTGCCGCATTGGGCATTCCCGAGCTCGACCAGATGGTTGAACGCTATTGCGCCGCCACGAACCGTGACGGCGTGCCCGACATGAACTGGTATTTTGCGTATAATTTCTTCCGGCTCGCCGGGATTATCCAAGGCATCAAAAAACGTGTCATCGACGGCACCGCAAGTTCGTCACATGCACAAGCCATGGCCGAGCGCGTATTCCCACTGGCCGAATCTGCATGGAAGTTCGCGGAGAAGGCTGGGGCCTAATTGATAATCCTCCCCGCACGCGGCGAGGAAAAGGAGAGAAGAATGTCTTTATTCGATATGACCGGCAAGGTTGCCATCATCACAGGTTCATCGCGCGGCATTGGTCAGGCGATTGCCGAAGAAATGGCGGATCATGGTGCGAAAGTTGTGATTTCTAGCCGCAATATCGACGATTGCGCGGCCGTCGCCGCTGGTATCAATGCCAAGCATACAGGTGCGGCCCTTGCCGTTGCCTCAAGCCTGTCCTCCAAGGAAAGCTTGCAAAATCTGGTTGATGAAGCGCGCAAGGCCTTTGGCAAAGTCGATGTTTTGGTCTGCAATGCCGCATCCAACCCGCATTATGGCCCGATGGCCACAATCACGGACGAGCAACTGCGCAAGACACTAGATCATAATATCGTATCGCAGCATTGGTTGATCCAGATGGTCGTACCCGAAATGATAGAACGCAAATCGGGCTCCATCGTGATCGTCTCATCCATTGGTGGCTTGCGTGGATCACCGATCTTGGGCGCGTACGCGATCACCAAGGCCGCAGATATCCAGATGACCAAGAATCTTGCGCGCGAATATGGCCCGCATAATGTGCGTATCAATTCGATCGCACCCGGGCTGGTGAAAACCGATTTTGCCAAGGCCTTGTGGGAGAACCCCGAAAATTTGAAGGCATCGACATCTGGCGCGGCGCTGGGCCGTATTGGTGAGCCGCGCGAAATTGCGGGTGCTGCGGTATATCTCGCGTCCGACGCCTCAAGCTTTATGACCGGACAGACAATTGTGGTTGATGGAGGCGTTGTCGTATGAGCGGAGCATTAGAAGGCAAGATTGCCATCATCACCGGCGCTGGCTCAGGCATTGGCCGCGCGTCCGCCATCCGCTTTGCGGCCGAGGGCGCTAAAGTCGTTTTGGGCGACATGGCGGCATCGGTGCATGACACCGCGGCGATGATCGGCGATGCCGCGACTGCCGTGCAAATGGACGCAGGCGATGAAGCCGATGTGGCGGCGCTGGTTGCAAAAACAATCGCGCAGCACGGCCATATCGACATCGCCTTTGCCAACGCTGGCATTTCGGGCGGCATGGAAGGCATTTTCGACAACACCGTTGAAAACTTTACCAGCGTCCTGCGCGTCAACCTGATTGGTCCATGGCTCATGGTAAAGCATGCGGGCAAAGCGATGGCGGACGCGGGCAATGGCGGATCGATCATCCTGACGGCAAGCGTCGCGGGCATCCGTTCCGGTGCTGGCGGCCCGCCTTATTCGGCATCCAAGGCAGGCGTCATCAATCTGGCGCAAGTCAGCGCGCAACAATTGTCAGGGACCAATGTCCGCTGCAACGCGATTTGCCCGGGCCTAACCGAAACGGGGATGACCAAGCCGACATTCGATTATGCCCGTGAAAAGGGTGTGACCGAGAAGATTGGCCGCCTGAACCCCTTGCGCCGCGGCGCGCAGCCAGAAGAACTTGCCAATGTGGCTTTGTTCCTGGCCAGCGACCAGGCTTCTTATGTCAACGGCCAAGCCATTGCCGTCGATGGCGGGCTGTCCAGCTCGCACCCTGTAACCCGTCAATTGACAGGACAAACCGCCGTATGAGCGCCGAAGACCTAGGTTTCGTTTCCGACCGCCTCGCCCGAATTCCCGCGTTCGTTCAAGCCAATTATCTCGACAATGGCAAATTGCCATTCGCGTCGGTGTTGGTCGGCCGTGGCGATGATATTGCGCTGCAGTGGAGCTCTGGCGTCGCAGAAGATGCGATTTTCCGCATCGCGTCGATGACCAAACCGATTACCTCGGTCGCATTCATGCAATTGGTGGAACAGGGCTTGGTTGCACTCACGGATCCAGTCACAAAGTATATCCCTGAATTTGCGCAATTGGGCGTTTTTGTGGGCGGCGGCGGCAATGTGCCGTTTATGACGCGCGCGCCAAAGACACAAATGCGGGTGATTGATCTGCTGCGGCACACCGCTGGTTTCACCTATAGTTTTCAGGAACAAGGCAATATCGACGCGGCCTATCGCAAGACCGATGTCGAAAGCTGGACCAAAAATACGTCGCAGAGCGTGATTGATACGCTGGCGCAAATCCCATTGGAGTTCGACCCCGGCACGCAGTGGAATTATTCGGTTGCGACCGACATACTCGGCATCTTAGTGGAACGGATCAGCGGATTATCACTGCCCGAATATTTCCAGACGCATATCTTCGCGCCCTTGGGCATGACGGACAGTTTCTTTCAGGTGCCAGCCGACAAAGCATCGCGCATCCCCGAAGGCTTCGCCTTTGACCCCGAAACAAAAATGAAGCTGATCGACAAGGCAGGCGCCGACAGCATGTGGGCCAAGGGCTGGTCATTCAATTCAGGCGGCGGCGGTCTGGCATCGAGCGTAGCCGATTATTATCGCTTCTGTCGGATGCTACTTAATGGCGGCGCGTTAGATGGCGCGCAGATCCTCAGCCCAAAGACGATCGAGCTGATGACCGCAAACCATATTCCCGGCGGGCAGGACCTGACGCAAATGTCGAAATCACTGTTCAGTGAGGCAGAAATGGCGGGCATCGGTTTTGGTCTTGGCTTTGCCACCACCATCGACAGCGCGGCGACATTGACACCTTGCTCCACAGGCGATTTCTATTGGGGGGGCATGTATTCGACCGCCTTCTTTGTTGATCCGGTCGAGGATATCATCATGATTTTCATGACGCAGTTATTGCCGTCGACGACCTATCCGGTGCGCCGCGAGATCAAGACAATGATTTATTCGGCGCTGGCGGCGTAACCGGCGGGTCCGCGTGCGGCTAAACCGCCGCAATCTCCACTTGGTTCACCGGCTCCGGCTTGGCCCGCGCAGCAATCAGGCTGCCGCTGACGATCAACACTGTCCCCAATAACACTGGCACGGTGACCGGTTCGGCAAAGAACAGCCAACCGAACAACGCCGCCCAAACAAAGGCAGTATATTCGACGGGTATCAAGATCTGCGCCTCCGCCCGCGCATAGGCCCAGCTTAAAAGTAACAGCGAGATGATCGACAATATCGCTGCGCCACCGATCAAGGGCGCATGAGCCGCACCAATGGGCTGCAAAAACCACGGTGCTGCAAAGCTGAGTGTCGCGGCGACGAAAAGATTTTGAAAAAATGCAATTTCAATTGGCCCTGCAACCTGCGCCTGCTTGCGCGCGAGGATCAGGTTATAGGCGAACACGACCGCCGAAAACAAAACTGCCGCAGCGCCCCATAGATGCCCATTGGTATACTGTCCGCTCAACCGGCCAGCCATGATGATAACCACCCCGCCAAGCCCCGCCAGCGACGCCCAGATGGCTTCACGGCCAATTGTCTCCCCCAATATCACGGCGGCCAAATAGAGTGCGATGACCGGCGCGATAAAGCTAAGCCCGATGGCTTCAGCGAACGGCAATTTTGTCAGCGACCAGAAAAAGCTGATCGACATGACCGACGCGACCATGCCGCGCCACAGATGTATTTTCAGGATGTGCGCTGGCGGCCATTTCTGCCGCGTACCGATAAACAACAGCCCCATGAACAACGCCCCAAGGCAGTTGCGCCACATCACGGCATTATAGGTACCAAGCGACAAAGCCAGGTCCTTCATCGCCACATCCATCAGCGAAAATGTGCCGATACCCGCGGCAGCCACCATGAACGGGATGAACGGACGCGGGTGGAGTTCAGCCATGTCTAAAGGCTGTGTGCGGCAAGGTTATTGAGCGCGCCACCATCGACGCGGTAGACCGTCCATTCGTCCATAGGCTTTGCCCCCAGCGACTTGTAAAAATCAATCGCTGGCGTGTTCCAATCAAGCACTGACCATTCGAGCCGCGCACAATCGCGCTCGACCGCAAGGCCGGCAAGCGTGCCCAGCAATGCCTTGCCTAGCCCCGATCCACGGGCATCCGGCCGGACGAACAAATCCTCCAGATAAATACCCGGCCGTCCTTCGAAGGTCGAAAAATTATGGAAGAACAAAGCGAACCCCTGCGGCACGCCATCAATCTCGCCAATCAGCACCTCGGCATAAGGGCGTGGTCCGAACAGCTTTTGTGCCATCACCGCCTCGTCAAAACGCACCGCATGCGCGAGCTTTTCATATTCCGCCAAGTCGCGAATAAACTGCCCGATAAGCGATATATCGGCTGGCGTTGCAGCCCGTATCGAGAGGCTCAAGCCGCTTTCCCGTGTAACGTGTCCATGCTCACGCTTGCGCCAGCGTCGATTTCTGCAGCTTTCGCCTCGACCAAGCGCACAATATGGCTGACCATGTCGTCATCCTCAACATGATGGTCGGTAACGCCGGACAGATAGACCATGTGCTTGCCATTGCCGCCGCCCGTTATGCCAATGTCGGTCTCGCGCGCTTCGCCGGGGCCGTTGACGACGCAGCCAAGAACCGAGAGCGACATCGGTGTTTTGATATGGCCAAGTGCATCCTCAAGCTTCTGTACCGTGCGGATGACATCAAAGCCTTGGCGTGCGCAGCTAGGGCAGCTGACCACACGGACGCCGCGGGTGCGCAGGCCCAAGGCTTTCAAGATTTCATAGCCAACGCGCACTTCTTCTTCGGGTTCAGCCGACAGGCTCACGCGGATCGTGTCGCCGATGCCCGCCCACAACAAATTGCCCATGCCGATGGAGGATTTTACGGTTCCGCCAATAAGGCCGCCCGCCTCGGTGATTCCAAGATGGATGGGGCAGTCAACAGCATCAGCAAGGCCCATATAGGCGGCAACCGCCAAGAAAACGTCCGACGCCTTCACCGCAACCTTATATTCGTGGAAATCATGATCCTGAAGCAGCTTGATATGGTCCAGCGCGCTTTCAATCAACGCCTCAGGGCATGGCTCACCATATTTTTCGAGCAAATCTTTTTCAAGACTGCCCGCGTTTACGCCGATACGGATCGCGCAACCATTTGCCTTGGCGGCGTTAACGACCTCTTTCACGCGCGCGGACGATCCGATATTGCCTGGGTTGATCCGCAGGCAAGCGGCACCCGCGTCAGCCGCCTCAAGCGCGCGTTTATAATGGAAGTGGATATCCGCGACGATGGGCACATTGGCCGCACGGACAATCTGTTTCAGCGCCGCTGTGCTCTCAACATCGGGGCAAGATACGCGGATGATATCAACACCAGCATCTTCGCAGCGGCGGATTTGGTCAATGGTTGCGCCTGCGTCACTGGTCAGCGTGTTGGTCATCGTTTGCACCGAAATCGGGGCATTGCCGCCAACGGGGACTTTACCGACCATGATCTGGCGGGACTGACGGCGCGCGATATCGCGCCAAGGGCGTATAGAAGACATACACGCAATATAGGCGGCTTGGCATTTTCCCGCAATCATCATCCTGAACTTGCTGCAATATGGTTTGCGTGACCATATTGTCCGCCTGAATTGGCATAGCCTTAATATCGTATAGGCTGTTGCTCTGGCCGCGCCCATAGCCCCATCGGGGCGATAGAAAATACTAAGGACGTTATATGAAAAAGCATATCAGCCGCGTTTCTATGGCGCTTTTATTGGCAGCAGCGCCAATGCAGGCGCAGGCCAAAAATGAAAAGGCATGGGCCACGGCAAGCGATGTTGGCGTTGCCGGGTTAAGCCTTGCTGCGCTTGGCCTGCCCATCGCGCAAGGCGATAAACAAGGCGCGTTTCAGGCGGCGGGATCGCTTGGTGCCGCGGCCTTGATCACAACGGGACTAAAATACAGCTTCCCCGAATTGCGCCCCGATGGCAGCGACCGGAAGAGTTTTCCATCCGGCCATACCAGCACTGCCTTTGCCGCTGCAGCAAGCCTGTATAACCGCCAAGGCGCGGGCATAGGCGTGCCGGCCATGCTTGCCGCCGGCTTCGTTGGCCTCGCCCGCGTGCAAGCGGACAAGCATCACTGGTATGATGTTGTCGTTGGCGCAGGCATCGGGTCGGCATCAGGCTTCCTAATCACCCGCAAGCGCAGCCAGCGCGAAGCACTTGTTCTGCCATGGGGTGACAGCACAAGCGCTGGCGTCAGCGTTGCGATGCGTTTTTGAAGCTCACGCGGCGCGCCGCGTGAACCAACTGCCCTTTAAGGCCAAAACCGGCAAGCAGCGCGGCAATGTGAACTTGCATTAACTTTTTGACTCTGTTGTGTTTCAGGCGCAGCTTCCGGCCACCTGTCCGCCTCAACTCGAGGGGCGCTTTTTTAATGAGCGGCTAGGTTACACGGATGGCCAACAGGCCATGCCGGAACCAACGAAGGAAAAGTCATGAAAAAAATGATGTTTACAGCCATGCTGGCTGCCCCGCTTGCTATTGTTCTTGCTGCACCGGCAATGGCGCAAAACGCGCCAATGACCTCGGGAGATTATGAAGAAGTAGGGATGATTTCTGTCAGTGATGGTGCTGGGCTGGACTATATAAATTATCTGGCCACGACATGGAAAAAGAACCAAGAATTTGCAAAGTCAAAAGGTTGGATTACCGGCTATCAGGTGCTTGCAAACGTGAACCCACGCGCGGGTGAGCCCGACTTCTATCTGGTCACCAGTTTCAGCAATATGCCCGATGCCAATGAGGAAGAGAAACGGGATGCGGCATATCGTGATTTTATGAAGCAAAGTGATGCCGAAATGGCAGCTGCTTCGGGCGACCGGGCGAAATATCGGACGCAGCTTGGTTCAGTGTTGTTGCGCCAGTTGAAATTCAAATAAGGATCTTCGGCGGGTGCTTCACAGCATCCGCCGATATTTTACATTCGGACAACACTCCGATATATTTTGCGCAAATAGCAGCCTAAGGCGGTGTGCATGAAACGTCTTCTCATGACCATTATAGTCCTTCTCGCGCCGCTCGCGCCTGCCCAATCTTATTGGGAATATGGCCATCAAACGGTCGCACAGATTGCGCAGGCCAATATGACCCCCATGGCGCGGGCAAATATGCGGCGCCTTCTGCGCGCGGCGCCAATGTTGGGCACGCCCACATGCGCTATGCGCAATATCGCGGATGTCAGCGTTTGGGCGGACTGCATAAAGGGCGACCGTGTGCGCTGGGGCTATACCAACAGTTGGCATTACCAAAATGTCGACATCTGCAAGCCGTTCGACCTGAAAAGCGCCTGTGCCGACGGCAATTGCGTCTCGGCGCAGATTGACCGCAACTTTGCCCTTCTATCAAACAAGGCTCTGCCCGCGCATGTCCGGTTGGAGGCGCTGGCGTTTCTGGTGCATTTTGTCGGCGACATTCATCAGCCATTACATGCCGGCGACCATGCGGACCGCGGCGGTAATGACTTAAAAACCACTTATGGTGTGATGCCAGGCTATAATCTGCATTCGGTTTGGGATGGGCTGTTGGCTGATCGCGCACTGTCAGCGGCGCCAGCTATCGTCCGGACATTTACGCCAGCGGAAAAAGCGGCTGTGGACCAAGGCAATGCGCAGGGCTGGAGCGCAGAGAATTGGGCGATATCCAAAGACATCGCCTATCCGCGCGCCGTCGATGGTGACCCTTGTGGCGCAAAACCAACGGCCCCCGTTGTCATCGACGAAGCTGATGTAACGGCCTCACGCGCAGCGTTGCGGCAGCAAGTTGAACGCGGCGGTATTCGTCTGGCGCGATTGTTGGAGCAAGCCTTGGGCTAAGCGCCGAAATCTGCGCGCCATTTCCACCCGCCCTCTGTCCGTTTGCGTACAATGACGACGAAAATTGCGGTGATCAAGAGCATCAGCACAACAGTAACTATCTGTGGCATGGCACCATGACCGTCCGCGAATAGGCCCAAGCCAACCATTGCCAGAACATAGACAGCTAATGTCACCCAGCCCTGCCATTTGAAGGGCAGGCCAGCCCCATAGCCGAAACGTTTGGCCCGGAACCAAGGCCCTTTTTCCAAAAACAAGTGCAGCATTTTCAAATCTCCTTTGCCGGACGACCGCGTTTTGGGGTTGCGCTAACCCCGACCTTCACGCCCCGCTTGGCCAAGGCCTCACGCAACAATACCTCAATCTGCGCATTGCCGCTGCGAAAATCGGCGGCCGCGCACCGTTCGATACTGGCAAATAAAGCCGGATCGAGACGAAGCGGGAAGGCCTTTTTGGACGGAGCGGACATGGCGTTAAATTAGCTATACAATGAACCAGCGTTGACCACAGGTTGGGTATCGCGCTCCCCACACAGGACAACCATAAGGTTTGAGACCATTGCCGCGCGGCGTTCGTCGTCCAACTCCACAACCTTCTTGGCCGAGAGCATATCAAGCGCCATTTCGACCATGCCAACTGCGCCTTCAACCAAGGTCTTGCGCGCAGCGACCACCGCCTCTGCCTGTTGACGGCGCAGCATGGCACCGGCAATTTCCTGCGCATAAGCCAAATGGGTGAAACCACATTCATCGACAGTTATGCCGGCAACGCGCAAGCGCTCCATCAGCTCCAGCCGCAATTCGCACCCGACCTGATCATGGTTGCCGCGCAAGGTAACTTCCTGATGCGTGAAGTCATCATAAGGGTAGCGTGCGCCAATGGTGCGAACCGCTGCCTCGATTTGGGCAAGTACAAACGCCTTGTAATCATCGACATCGAACAATGCCTGCGCCGTGTCGGTCACGCGCCATACCACTTGCGCCGCCATCTCGATTGGGTTGCCGCGCAGGTCGTTCACCTTGATCTTTTCGGAAATCAGGTTGTTTGCGCGCAGCGATATCTTGGCTTTACCCATCCACGGCCAAGTCCAGCGCAGTCCTTCATTGCGGTCCGTACCTTTATAAGCGCCGAACAATGTCAGCGCGAAACCCTGATTGGGTTGGATCATGTAAAAGCCGATAGAGACGAAAAGAAAAGCCAGAACACCGCAAGTGAGACTGACGAACGCCCACGACGATTGTCCTTTGCTGTCGACAAGCTGTGTCCCCGACCAGCCGGACCACCCAATGCTGAGCAACATGAGCAAAAGCATCAGATAGCCATTAAAGCTGCGCGCCGCGACTTCCCGGCTCGCGGTCAGATTAGTTGTTGAAACATCCGTCATAACAAACTCCCTGAAAAATATGATATCATATTTATATCATTTTAGACACAAAGCAACAAAAAGCGCTGCTGCGCGCTTCACGAATGTGTTTCTATTCAATTGAATATGCTTGCATCAGCCTACTAGCGGCTGCTCAGGCGCACCCCCGCACAATAGGGTTAGGACCTCTTAGCTAATGTCAGCAAGCAGCCAACCCGCCCAAACTGTTTCATCCGTTATAGATTAAAATTTCTTTACGCATTCGCAAATTTTTTTTCGTGCTTCCCCAAAAGCATATGTTAATCAGACATTTGGGAGATTCGGTTTGGCGCAATTTCATTCTGGGGCGGGATTGCGCCATAATGGACGTGTTGCGATGATAGCGGGCGGCTCGTTAGAACGCGATGCTGACTTGGCAAGACTCGCAACGCTTTCAGGCTGCACCGCCCTTGTCATGGATGATTCGCAAGCTGCCGATTTTCTATTGGTCGATCTTCGCTCCGAAATGGAGGTACTCGAAGCTAGTGTTGCGCGAATTAACCAGTATCTTGCGGCTCACAGCAGCATTGCACTGATTTGGTCCACTATGGATGCGGTGGAAGAAATTTATGCGGCATTTCCGCTCGGCCAGTATCATGTTATGGTCGATGCGCACGATGTCGAGGCAATGCCTATCTTGGCAGGAGCGTTTGGGCGGGAAAGCATGGCACGACTGCGAGACACAGATCGCGAGGTGGAATTTGCATCTTTGCACCGCATCAGCGATGAACTGGCCGAATTTGCCAGAACTTTGGCACGCCTAGCTGAATCAGAACAAAAAGGTAAAGTATCCGAAAAGCCGGTGTCTTTCCGTCCAGCGCCGCGTGATGGTTTTCAGGAGTTTCCTGACAGCGGCCCGTTCACGGATCATATGGCCGGACCGCCTAATCTGCGTGAAATTATTAAGCTGCGCCGGTTGCGTGACAGTTTTTTTCAGCCCGACCTGTTTGCTGATCCGGCATGGGACATCCTGCTTGATCTCAAAGCAGCGGCGCAGGAAGGGCAGCAGGTATCTGTATCCAGCCTGTGTATCGCGGCTGCAGTGCCGCCAACAACGGCCTTGCGATGGATTACGGCCATGGCCCAAAGCGGTATGCTCGTGCGGCGTCAGGACCCGGCGGATGCCCGTCGCGTATTCATTGAGCTTTCTGCCGAAACCTCCGCAAAACTCGACGATTATTTTGCCGCGCTCACCACGCGTTCGATGCCAATTATCTAATTAGGCTTGCCAAAGGCATAAAGCTTTGGCAAAGGCCCGCTTCCCGAGAGGGGCGCTTAGCTCAGTTGGTAGAGCATCTCGTTTACACCGAGAGGGTCAGCGGTTCGAGCCCGTTAGCGCCCACCATATTTCTCAACGGCTTACGTGCCGCTGTCCGTGCAAGTCGCAGCATCTTTCAATTTCCAGCAAGCACATAGCAATCACCGAGCGACGCTGCGTTGCGTAATCGACTTGCCCTATTTAAGTTCGGGAATGCCGCACGAAACTAGGAACGCGTATGTCTCGTCATAAAACGATGGTGGTCGAGTGGGGTCCTTTGCGTCGCCGTGAGGCACGAATATGATCAGACCCTGCCTCGCGCGCGTGAGCAGGACACGATAAGCGTTCAGGAGGTACAACTGGTTCGTCTCGTTGCGAACCTGCTGCCATTTAGTGCCCTTGAAGGCGTAGTGCTGCCAAGCGCCGTCTGCGCGACGCAAATCAGCATCCCAGCAGACGCCAGCCCAATCCAGCTCCAAACCCTGAATGTCAAACTGTGTCGCGACTTCTTCCAAATAGTAGGACGAGCGCACATCAAATCGGTCATTCAAAAAATACGATGTCGGATCGATCTTTGATTTTACGTGAACGCCTTCGGGACGCAGCCTGTAGCCTCCAGCCGATGCCACAAGGCCAAACCGTTCGGTCCCCCGTGCTTTGCCTCTGAGCCACTCACGGGCGCATGATAGGTCACGCGTCAAGGTTATCGGGTAGCGGTCAGACCAGTCGTTGAAGACATCGCGTGCCTTTGCGGCGTCGCCGTCCAACAACAGGCTGGCGAATGCCTCGTTGAGTTCAATCACATCCATGTCGGCCATGGAAAGGCCCGTGCGGGCGAGAAGCTTGCGTGCTGCTTCGATCGGGCCCACGCCCATGATGCGTGGCTCGACGCCGGCCGAGGCCATGGCGACGATGCGGGCACGGGGGGTGAGTCCATGTGCCTTCGCCGCCGCTGCCGACGCCACAAGCATCGCCGCCGCGCCGTCGTTGAGACCTGAAGCATTGCCCGCCGTCACTGTGCCATCGGGTTTGACCACCGGCTTCAGTTTCACCAGCGCTTCAAGGCTTGTCGCGCGGGGATGCTCATCAATACTGAAGAGGATGTTTTCCCCCTTCTTCTGCGGGATCGACACCGGCACGATCTCGGCGGCAAGGCGGCCAGAGGTTTGTGCGGCGGCAGCCTTTACCTGGCTCGCCAGGCTGAAGGTGTCCTGCTCTTCGCGCGTGATACCCCATTCTTTCGCGACATTCTCGGCCGTCTGCGGCATCGGATCGACGCCATAGGCCGCCTTCATCGCCGGATTGACGAACCGCCAGCCGAGCGTCGTGTCCTCGATCACCTGGCTTCGGTCGAACGCGCCGCTGGCCTTGCCGAGCACATAAGGCGCACGCGACATGCTCTCCACGCCGCCGGCGATGATAAGTTCGGCGTCGCCCGACCGGATCGCCTGCGCTGCGCTGCCGATGGCATTGAGCCCGGAGCCACAGAGCCGGTTGACCGTGACCCCTGGCGCTTCCTTAGGCAGACCGGCGAGCAGCGCGGCCATACGCGCGACGTTGCGATTGTCCTCGCCCGACTGGTTGGCGCAGCCGAGGATGACGTCGTCCAACGTGCCCCAGTCGACTTGTGGATTGCGCGCGACAAGCGCTCGGATCGGGAGGGCCGCAAGATCATCGGCCCGTACAGTCGCGAGCATCCCGTTCAAGCGGCCGATCGGCGTGCGGATCGCGTCGCAGATGAATGCATCCGTCATGCGGCTGGCTTCACGGCGCTGACATCGAGAGCAGCGCCGGTCTTCGTCACGATTTCTTCTAACGGTACGCCAGGTGCGGCTTCGAGGAGCATCAGCCGGCCTTGCTTCCTGTCGATGGCAATGACCGCCAGGTCGGTGATGATGAGATCGACAACCCCCTTGCCGGTCAGCGGCAGGGAACAGGTCTCGAGGATCTTTGGGGCGCCGCCTTTCGAGACATGGTCCATGACTACGACCACGCGCTTGACGCCAGCAACCAGATCCATCGCCCCGCCCATGCCCTTGATCATCTTGCCGGGGATCATCCAGTTGGCAATGTCGCCATTCTCGGCAATTTCCATCGCGCCGAGCACGGTCAGGTCGATATGCCCGCCACGAATCATCGCGAACGACGCGGCGCTGTCGAAATAGGCGGTTTGCGGTAGCTCGCTGATGGTCTGCTTGCCGGCATTGATTAGGTCAGGATCTTCTTCGCCCGCATACGGGAAAGGCCCGATACCGAGCATCCCGTTTTCTGATTGCAGCGTGACTTCGACACCCGGTGGAACATGGTTCGCGACCAAGGTTGGAATGCCAATGCCGAGATTCACATAATAGCCGTCTTGCAGTTCTTTTGCCGCGCGCGCTGCCATTTCATCGCGGGTCCAGCTCATTGTACTGTCTCCCGCTCGCGCACCGTCCTGAATTCGATTTTCTTATCATAAGGCGCGCCGATTATCATGCGTTGCACATATACGCCGGGCAGATGGATTGCGTCGGGGTCGAGGCTGCCCACAGGCACGATCTCCTCCACCTCAACCACACAATATTTGCCACAAGTGGCGGCAGGCTGGTTAAAGTTGCGGGCCGTTTTGCGGAATGTAACGTTGCCGCTTTCGTCTGCTTTCCATGCTTTAACCAAAGCGAGGTCCGCATAAATCCCGCGTTCGAGGATATATTCCTCGCCACCAAATTCCTTGGTCTCTTTGCCTTCCGCAACCAGTGTGCCGACACCGGTTTTGGTTTAGAACCCGGGAATGCCCGCGCCGCCCGCCCGCATACGCTCGGCAAGCGTTCCCTGCGGGCAGAATTCAACCTCCAGCTCACCTGCCAGATATTGGCGTTCAAATTCCTTGTTCTCGCCAACATAAGACGAGATCATTTTCTTGACCTGTTTCGTACGCAGCAGTTTGCCGATACCTTCGCCGTCGATGCCAGCATTGTTCGACACAAAGGTCAGGCCGGTCACGCCGCTGTCGCGCACTGCATCCAACAGACGCTCGGGCAAGCCGCACAGGCCAAAGCCGCCGCTGGCAATCAATATATCGTTTTTGAGAAGACCTTCGAGCGCCGATGCCGCGTCTGGGAAAAGCTTGTTCATTTTTATCCTTGCTGTGTTTGTAGAAATGGACCTCAGCCAATCAACACGATTACCTTCGACAAGCTACGTCACAGGCTTGAAATTTGTCGTTCGTTGAGGCCATGTCGCTTAATCTGCACCGCGGCAGCGAAGGTGAAGCGGCGCCGAAGTTTATTTTGCGGCAGCAGCAATCCTGCTTTCGTAAGACGCGATAAATGTATTCAGCCGTTCCGGGTCTGGAGGGATTGGTCCTGAAAGCCGCTCGCCAACCTCGGTGTCGAGCAGACATGGCAGGACTTGTGGGTAGAGGCTTCCCGAGAGGGGATCGCCACCCTTCAGATCATGACTCCACAGTTCGCGCACTACCCCTTCGATCGGTTTGTAACGCACATCGTCTCCCGTCCAGCGTGTCGTGATCGCGCGACGGGTCAGCGGCGCGCTGTTCGCGCGTGATCCGTGCAGGATCATGGCATTGAACAGAATTGCGTCGCCCGGTTCCAGTTCCCAACTGAGGATATGATATTGGTCCCGATTGGCATCAATATCTGGCAGAGCCTCAACCTGTTCGTTGCTTGGCACCCGGCCTCCAACGCCAACTGCCTCAAACTTTTTTCCCCAAAGGTGCGATCCCGCTACGAATTCCAGGGCCGACCCGTCGGCGGTGACCGGTTCCATCGCTGTCCAGATCGACGCGATTTGAGAGCCCGCCAGCGGCCAGAACGTATGATCGTGATGCCAAGGCGTTCCTGTCCCGCCCAGCTTTTCCTTAATGAAAATCTGGTCATAAAAGAAATTGAGGCGCCCGGTCTTTAGCGCCTGCGCGACCGGCTTCGCAGTGGGTCCGAACAGCACGAAATCCCGGATAACATCATTCTGCATCCACTCATAGTAGGAGCCGTCAACTTTGATGCCGGTGCCAAGAACGCCCCGTTCCCGGATGGCATCGAGCTCCTTGGCAAGTAGGTTGATGCACTCAGTTGAATAAATTCCTCGCAGGCAAATAACGCCATCGCGCGCGAAGTCTTCAATCTCGTTCGTGGTCAAATCACGATAGGGAGTTTGGTCCATTAATCCGTTCCATTTGCTAAGTGTCATGAGCGCGAGCGCAGAATCTAGGAAACAAAATCTGCCGGTGAAGGCGGTCCCCATTGGTGCCCCATCATTGTCGGCAGATCGGCCACATTCATGGGCGCGTGTGCGTCAAACAGATCGCCGTCAGTCCAATGCTCAACGCGGTGGCCCCAAGGATCGCGCCAGTAGTCGAACACCTGACTGCCAAGGATGTGGCGTCCAACACCCCAGTCGTGGCTGTAACCTTTTGCCTCAAGGTGGCTGCTCCCCACCATCAGGTCGTCAAGATCGGCGACTTCGAACGCGGCGTGATGGAATTTTGGCGGTATGCCAGGAACCGACGCGAAATTGAGCGTATGATGGTCAACCGGTTCGTTGCCGCGATCACAGCGGATGAACAATGCGGCGAGATCGTCATTGGGTGCGCGAACCTCGTCCGAAATCAGTAGGCCGAAGCGGCTTAGCCACCAGTCCCAAGTCTTTTCCATGTCCGACACAGCTAGCACAACATGGCCAAGGCGGACGACGTGCGCGGGAGCTGCTGCCACGCGCTTCGCTGTGCCCTGACGTTCACGGCGCGATGTGATGTTCCACGGATAATTTGGTGCCTGAATTAATGTTGGCACGCGCTCCTTGCCTGATATGGCCTGAACGCGAAAGCCATCAGGATCGGTCATCTGCACCATCTGACCGCCTCCAGGGCCGGGTGCCGCCTCCACCGCAACACCTTCCACGTCGGCAAGAGCCTTGAGATCATCAGCATCGCGCACACGAATGGCAAGGCTGACGAAGGCGGGTTCGCCTTCGACAGTTTCATGCAGAAAGGGCGCGTCACCGATGCCGCGCATACGAAGCACCCCGTCGCGGGCATCTTCGGCTGCCGAGAGACCAAAATCCTCCAGAAAAGCCTTCATCTTCGCCAGATCAGGGACTGAAAAACGGACCGATTCCACGTCGACGGCCTTTGCGATCGATGATGAATTACTTGTCATGAAACCTGCTCCTTTTTCTCATATAGTGTGTCGTGATCCGGTCGCCCGCTCCAACGCGCCGGTCCACCGATTGCCGCGCCATGCGACATGCTGATCGGGCCGGACGAGCGTCAGCATGGCGCCGTACAGCTCCGCAACTGGGACGCCGTGCGGCTCTATTACGGTTAGTGGCAAGCCAAGCGTTCGTGCGTCCGCTGCTGCTTTCTCTATGTCATCCGGATCGGCTCCATCGGCGACGACCAAGGTGAAGTCCTGACCAAACAGATCATAAAGCGAACGGCCATCCGTCATCCATGCGTGGGGTGCGAGGCAACCGGGGCGGGCACTCGGTACATAGACCTCGCTATTATGCGGCGGCAAGGGTGCCGTTTCAGCCTCGATGATCGGCGAGCTATGATAGCCAAGGCCAAGCACTGTCCCGAGCGTGTTGAACTCGCGGCCTTTGGAAGCCAGAATTCCTGCGCCAACCTTGGCCCGGATCGCGTCACCTTGCGGGGTGTCGTCCTCGATTTCGGGGGGCGTCGGCGCGACGTAGATGGCGTAGTTTGCCAGCGCCTCGTCAAGCACCGCGCGATGCACGGGGCGGCGTTCGGCTTCATAGCTGGCGACGAGGTCGTCTCCGCCCCAGCCTTGCAATGTTGCGGCGATTTTCCACCCCAAATCGACGCCATCGCCAACGCCCATGTTCATACCGTAACCGCCTGCTGGCGGATGCAGATGGCATGCGTCTCCCGCCAATAGGATGCGGCGATCTGCATAGCGGTCGGCCAATAATTCGCTTGCCGTCCAGGAGTCGGCGCTCAATATTTCAAAAGGCAGATTGATGCCGGTGCGCTCGCGGATCAACGCGGCGGCAGCATCATGCGAAAGCGTCTCGCCTGGCTTGGCTCCGCCCGGCATAAAGGCCCAGATATCATCCCGATCCATAGGACCGAGAGCGCTAAACCCATCCTTGCCGATCTGCCAGTAAATGACGGCCGGGCCGTGGCCATGCGCCTCGGCCAAACCGGGCGCACGGAAGATGATGTTATAATGATGGGACAGGCCATAACGGCCCTCCATCTTCGCACCAATAGCTGCGCGAACGGCACTCCGTGCGCCATCTGCACCAATCAAGTAACGGGCAACGACGGTTCGCTCCTGCCCATTTGAAGTCTTTATCGTTGCCGTCACATGCTCTTCGTCCTGCACAACTGAGACGAAGCTGGTGTCGAACTTGACTTCGACTTCAGGCAATGATCGCGCTTTTTCAAGCATCACCATTTCGAGTGTATATTGCGGCACCCATTGTGCATGTTCAGGATAGAACGGCGATTGCGCCGGCGCGGCATTGAATGCATCGGCAAACCGTGCGAGTTCATGCCCGGCAAGCCGGGTGACGAATATCATATTATTGGGGTAATCGATGCCGAAAGGAGCCTCTTTGGCAAGTGTGTCTGCGATCCCCCAGCGCCGCAAATGGGTGCGCGTGCGGACATTGCTTGTCTTGGCACGGGGTGCAAGGCCGACGCGGATATTCTGTTCCACGAGCAACACGCGGACACCGCGCGTCCCGAGTTCAATCGCTGCGGCTAGCCCGACGGGGCCAGCCCCGATGATAAGAACTTCGGTTTCGATGTCCGGCATCAATAGGGTTCACCTATCGTCGCAAATGCCTTGGTGAGCAGCGCTACATTCTCGGACGGCGGGGCATTCTCCTGTTCAAGCTGGCCGAGCCTGACGCTGGTTTCGACGACAAGCTTTACCCGCTCAAACCGCCGCGTCATGAACATGTCCAGCGCCTCGGGCAGTGTTTCTGCTGCTGCGATACACTGCCCCAGCACAACAGCGTCTTCCACGGCCATCCCGCCGCCCATCCCCATATGCGCGCTCGTGGCATGAGCGGCATCGCCGATGACGAGGGTCCGACCTTTGTGCCAAGGGTTTTGAAGGAGAAGCCAATCGAAGGGGCGGCCGATCAACTCGGATGTTTCATCAAGACGGCTGCGCAACTCTTTCATGGCCGGAGCGGACATAGAATCGAGCAGTGCCGTAAAAAGAGACCTAACTTTCGCGTCGGAAACCCTGCCCGCCTCAGGCACGTTGAATACCGCTGGGATATAAACAAGACCTTGCGGCAGATAGTAAAAGCCCAGCTTCCCCACCTCGGACATATACCAGCCCTCATCTTGAACCTGCGGCCCAGGAGCCATCCAGCGAATGCTCAGCTGGCCCGAATATTGCGGCTTGGGCGCGTCGGGGAAAATGAGATCGCGCGTTTTTGAATTGATACCATCAGCGGCAACGAAGAGGTCGTACCTGCCTGTCTCGCCATCAGTAAAGGTAACGTCCACGCCGTCTGCGCCGTCTTCGAAGCTTTCATAGCTTACACCCTTGCGGACACGGACACCTAAGCGTTCGGCTTCTCTTTGGACAACGTCGAGAAACGCGGGGCGATAGACGCCGACACCGTCGACTGCGCCGGGCCAAGTCGGCCGCTGCGGCCCGGGATTGGTTATTTCACCCGTTGTGGAATTGCGAAACGATGCAGCGGTGCTGCCAAGCGCTGGCCGGCCCGTTGCGTATACTTCGTCAAATATCCCGAGCTCAACCAGTGCCATAGCCGCACGGCCCGAAAAGGCCAGCGATGCACCGAGGGGCACATGCGCCAACTCGACAACATCAACCTTGACGCCTGCCTTTGCCAGCGCGATGGCGGCATTCATTCCGGCGATGCTTCCGCCAACGATCAATGCGGTTGAGATACAGGCCATTGCTAGCTCCCTTTTTTCTTGAATGTGTCGAACTGAGTCTGACGGAACATCGCGGCTCCCCCTTGCATGACGGGCGAGCCGTGCATCACGCAAATCTTGTCGAAATCGAATGTGCCTAGCTTGGCAATGCTGGCGAGTGCCAACTGCGGATCTTCGGTCGCGACGGGAAGCTTGAGGCCCCGGCGATTGGCGAAGGCATCCGCCGGGAACAGCACACCACCGTGACGCGCCCAGTGAAAGGCAAGTTGTCCGTTGCAGTGCCCCGGAATGTGAATGGCTGTCATATCAGGCGCGAAATCGGGGCGGTCGCCATCTTCGATCAACCGGTCCACTTTAACCGGCTCGACGGTCGCGACTTTGCCAGCGAGAATTTTAGATAGGATAAGGTTTCGCCATCCGGGCGACGGACACATGCCATCGCGCATCGTAGTGCCGGCCTCCATCATCGGCGCGTCGAGCGGGTGGGCCCAGACGATTGCTCCGGTTTCGCGTTTCAGCGCAGCGGCGCTGCCAATATGATCGGGATGGCAATGCGTAAGCACGATATGCCGCACATCGTCTGGTGCTTTGCCCAACGAGCGCACGGCATCAAGGATCTTGGACGCACGACCCGGGAAGCCGGTGTCCAGAACGACGAGCCCTGCATCCGTTTTCAGGATGTAGACATTGACCAAACCGGGCAAGATATACAGATCGTCGGCAAGCTGCTTCAAAGCCATACTGTTGCTACCCTTTTCACGAAACCAGACATTCGGCACCGGCACCTTCGAGCCATTGCCCCATCCGAACATTTAGCGCTTCAATTTCCGGACCTCTTGTGCCGGGCAGATTATTGTAGACGGCAAAGCCGACCTTGGCTTGCAGATAAGCGAGATGGCGATAACCGACGGGGAAGCTAGTCAGTAATTCTTGGTCGAGTTCAGGCACTTTTGCGGGATGGACCGGAGTCATCCGGTCCATCTCATAGACCGGTTGCCGGTGAACGATGCCCCATCGTCCGTCGCGCTTTTCCAACGCATCAATGAAACGACCAAGACAGGTTACGTCGACCTCGATACCGTCTATGTCGCCGCGTTGCACGATCTGCATTTTCGAGTGCGCCACAGCGCGTATGCCCTGCACATCTACGCTTGCACCGCCGAGCGAATGGAGGCCGATAATGCCTTGGTCAAATCCCTTTCGACACCCGGCGATGAATTCAGCGGCACTCGCCTGAAACCAGGTCGCATGCATACGGCCGTCATCATGCCAGACGGTGGCAAACCGCGCCCAATCGCCCGCATCGCGCCAAAGCACCCAATTTTGCAGAAGTTCATGAATAGCGAACCGGTCCAGCGCACCTTCGGTGACGGGCTTCTGCTCGGATTGTTGTTCGTCCACGGCATTTATTAGCATATCATAGCCATCCTCTCAGCGCAGTTGATTATCGGAACGGGACCATTGCAATAAGATGCCAATTGCCTAAGGTTGTTACCAATTAGGTATAGGGAGGGGGTGCAAAGACTGGCACCTCGAGCGCGATATGAAACTGCATCATCTGCGAAATGTAGTCGCCGTTGTAGAAAGGGGGAGCCTGCGCGCGGGTGCCAAGCATTTGGGCCTTGCACAACCTGCAGTATCGCGGAGCATTAAGGAGCTGGAACAGGAGCTCGGGCTCATTCTGTTTGAGCGCAATAAGTTTGGCATGACGCTGACCCACGCAGGCGAAGTCTTCGTTAGGCGCGCAAAGGCTATACAGGCGGAATTCGCACGAACGCTTGAGGAAATGGAGCATCTCAAGGGAGAAGATCGGGGATTGATCACGGTCGGGTGTTCGAGCGCCGCGTTGATCGCGATGGTGCCGACAATCGTAAGCAAGTTCCATGTCAAATATCCCAATATCCGCATAAAATTGCTTGAAGGCTCGCTGCCAATGCTCGAAACCCAGATCAGGGATGGGCTTATCGATCTCTATTATGGCCCGGTTACTGGTGGTTTCGTTGACCCGGCGCTTCTAATCGAGACTTTGTTTGAAAATGAGCGGATGATCATTGGTCGCAAAGATCACCCGCTGCGCTTCGCCACATCGCTACAGGATCTCGTTGGTGCGTCTTGGGTGACGACGCCAATGGCAATAGACAGCGACAGCGAAGTAAACAGCGTCTTCGCAGCCGCCGGCCTTCCTGCACCGCGGATCGTCATGCAGGCATCGTCGGCGATGAATTTGGCCGTAATTGTTGCGACATCTGAACTGCTTGCGCCCGTTCCACAGCAGTGGATGGAGATTATTCGAGCCACCGGGCTTATGGAGCGCATTCCCGTCCACGAGGTATCCAAGGCCCCCCGAATCTGCGCGGTACGGCGCGCCAATATTCCGCTGACACCTGCGTCTGAATTTTTGAACGATCTGGCGATGCGCGCAGCTTCAACATATGCGTACAAAAACCGTGACATAGCCTGACACGAATTGATATTCTCCCCCGCGCAGTCATTGATTGTCGCTTTTGCAGCCAGATCCCGATTTCATCGCGCATCGAAAGTCCTCCCGATACCTTACGGGTAACAACATCTGTCAAATGCCATCTTTGCTATCGGTTGCCCTCGGCTAATGACAGATGTGGAGCGACCGGAAATGGCAGCACGGGATTCACAAATCCTCAATGCACCATGCGGCGCGAACAAAATGACAAGCTACCCAGAATGGTAGCAATAAATGGAGGAGAGGTTATGTCAATTTCGCGCAAAACTTGGCTTTTGTATTCAGCCGCCGTTCTGCTGTCGCCCGTCGCAGCGGCCGCGCAGGAGTCTGATCCAGCTACGAACCCTTCAGCCCAAGACAATGAAGGGCTGGAAGAAATCGTCGTCACTGCGCAGCAGCGCGACGAAAATCTTCAGAAAGCAGCAGTTGCGCTCTCTGTCGTGACCGGAGCGGACCTTCAGAAATCCGGCATTGTCGGGGTAGATACGCTGCAGAAGTCTGTGCCTGCGCTGCAGGTTGCGAACGGCTCTGTAGGCAATTTCATCTTCATCCGCGGCGTTGGCAGCTTCTCGGTCTCGCCGACCAGCGACCCTGCTGTGGCGTTTAACTATGACGGCGTTTATGTTGGTCGTACGGGCTCAACCACCGGCGCACTATTCGACCTCGAACGCGTTGAAGTGCTGAAAGGTCCGCAAGGCACGCTTTATGGACGGAACGCGACCGCTGGCGCTATTAACATTTTGCCAAGCCAACCCCGTCTCGGTGAGACATCCGGCTATGCCTCTGCGGGCTATGGCAACTATGACGCCTTAAGCCTCGAAGGCGCGATCAATGTGGCGGCGGGAGACAATGCCGGACTGCGTTTCTCCGGCATTTATGCACAGCATGATGGATATTTGCGAGACGGTACAAGCTCGGACAAGACGTTGGGTTTGCGCGGGCAGCTCAAGGTCGAGCTTGACCCAAGACTGACGGTTCGCATTGCTGCCGACTTCTCGCATCAGGGCGGGACATCAACCGGATCAACCTACATTGGCAGATATGCTTTCAATCCATTGGCAGGTGCTTTTGCCTTTACGCCCTCGAACCTTCCGGTTTCGGAAGGACTCTTCACCCCAGCTGCTGAGGCTTTCCGCCGAACCGGTGCTGCTGGTAACATTGCGGGACGGTTCAACGATTCGCTCAGTGTTCCGCAATATGTCGACTCTGACATCTACGGCGTTTCGGCGCACATCGATTATGAGACCTCGATTGGCACAATCAGCCTGATCCCGGCCTGGCGGCATTCGTTGCGCGACATCCTGAGCACAGGTGCGGCGCAGCTTGTCGGCAACATATCCGAAGCCGATCAAACCTCTCTTGAGGTTCGGCTTGTCGGACCGTCGGGCGGGACGATCGATTATATCCTCGGCGCTTATTATTTCAGCGAGGATATTGACGACGATACCCACAACACCGCGGGCACACAGGCTTCCTTCCAGCTCACTAAGACGCGCACGCGCTCACCATCGGCTTATGGTCGTCTGACTTTTAACGCCACTGACACGCTGCGTTTCACGGGCGGCGTCCGCTACACGAACGACAAGAAAAATTTCACGAACTCGACCCGGACATTGGCGCTGCTTTGCACGATTCCGGCTGCGTCGGGCGGCTGCCCCAATGTGGCACTGCTCCCCTATACCACGACATTCGAGGACCAGCCGGTTCGTCCTGCGACATCGGGTGCCGTTATACCAATTGCCAACGGCGGAGCGGTCCGCCGCGTTGATTCGGCGGCGATAGGTCAATTCAACGTTGGTAAAGTTACCTATCGCGGGGCAGTGGAGTTCGACATTGCGCCACGATCTTTGCTCTACGCCAGCTTGGAGACGGGGTACAGAGCCGGAGGCTTTAACCCTGACACACCTTATGGTCCAGAGAGCATCACCGCCTATACCATCGGCTCGAAGAACCGCTTTTTCGACAACCGGCTTCAGCTCAACATCGAAGGCTTCTACTGGAAGTATCGCGATCAGCAGCTTAGCTATCTCGGGATCAACTCGTTGAACGCTGTCGGGCTACTGACCCGTAATATTGGGCGTTCCGTGGCCAAGGGCATCGAAGTGGAAGCACTCGCCCAAGTCACTCCGTCGACGCTGCTTAGGGCAAATGTCCAGTATCTCGACAGCGTGTATAAGTCGTTCACCTACGTCACGCCGGCGCGGCCATTTACCGGATGCGCAACGACACCATCGGCATCGCCCTCCGGCGCGCCATTCACAGTCAACTGCGCCGGATTTCCTTTGTTCAATGCCCCGAAATGGACAGTGAACCTCGGCGCGCAGCAGCGACTTACGCTCGGTGACAATCTCGAACTGGTGGTCGAGGCAGACACGCAGTATCGATCGGGCCGCTACACCAATTTCACGCTCACCGCACAGGATTACCAAGGCAGCACTTGGGTTTCCAATGCGCAGGCAACGCTCCTCGTCGACGACGGACGATTTGCGGTTTCGGCGTTTGTTCGAAATATCGAGAACGACCGCTACCAGACCTTTGCCACACAGGTCCCTGCGTCTAACCTTTATGTTTCAATTAATTCGCAGCCGCGCACATACGGCATGCGGGTATCAACAAAGTTTTAACGCGAGGACATTCGGATGAAACTGCTGCGATTTGAAACGGGTGAAGGTGCGGCAATTGGCGTGCTTCAGCCCGGCAACGAAGGTCGGATCATTCCGCTCGCTCCGCTGTCGAATGACTTTCCGACGATGTTGTCGATCATCAACGGCGGCAGTGCGGCGCTGGACCAGATCAGGGCACTCGCAATGCAAGGCGATGGCGCGTTCGATCTGGCCGATGCAAAATTGCTTGCTCCAATTGAGCGGCCCGGCAAATATATGGCAATTGGCATGAACTATGCCAAACATATCGAGGAAGCAAAACGCCTGGGCCAGCCGACGCCGTCACAGCAGTTCTGGTTCAACAAGCAGACAAGCTGCCTCGCCGGGCCATTTGACGAGATCGAACTCGGTGTCAGTGAGCAGGTTGACTATGAGGTCGAACTCGGCGTCGTGATTGGTGCGCCTGCCAAGGGCGTGAGCGAGGCAGATGCCAAAAACCATATTTTCGGTTATGTCGTCGCCGACGATGTTTCCGCGCGCGACTGGCAGCGCCATTCGCCGACCTTCACAATGGGCAAGTCATTCGACACGCATGGCCCCATCGGTCCTTGGATTGTAACGGCAGACGAAATTGCCGATCCGCATGCGCTTGACTTGCGCTGTTTCGTCAATGGCGAACTTCGTCAGGACAGCAATACGAGCGAGCTAGTGTATAATATCTGGCAGCAGATTTCTTACCTTTCTACCGCCTTCACACTCGAAGCCGGCGACCTGATCGCCACAGGAACGCCGTCTGGTGTCGGCATTGGAATGCAGCCGCCTTGTTTTCTCAAATCTGGCGATGTCGTCCGCTGCGAGATTGACGGTATCGGTGCCATCGAGAACCGGGTGGCCGCGAAATGAGCGCTGGACCGACTGGCCTGTCGAGTGACAATCCGCTGGACAACGCACCGCTTCGTCGCGGTCAAATTCTGGTTCTGCTCATCGCCCTGTTACTTTCAGCTCTCGATGGCTATGATGCGATGTCGATGGCGTTTGTCGCACCCGTGCTCGCGGTCGACTGGGGAATCGGCAAAACGCTGACAGGATTGCTCCTGTCGAGCAGTCTGGTGGGTATGGCGATTGGTGCCGTCGGGCTTTCGCCGCTTGCTGATAAATATGGCAGAAGAGCGGTTGTTCTCGGCGCGCTCGTCATCATGACATTGGGCACGGCATTTTCAGCGGTTGCGCCGTCGGTGCCGGTTCTTGCTGCGGCACGTTTGCTCACCGGCGTCGGTATCGGCGTGATGGTCGCCATGACAACATTGCTGTCCGCAGAGTTTTCCAACGCAAAGCGCAGGCCGCTTGCTGTGGCGGCCATTGCAACGATTGGCTTCCCGCTAGGCGGCGTGATCGGTGGCCTCGGCGCATCTGTCATCCTCAAGACTGCAACATGGCACCTCGTGTTTTGGGCCGGTTCAATAGCCGGTGTAGTTCTGATTGCCCTTGTATTCCTGGCCCTCCCAGAATCGCCGGCCTATCTCATCGCCCGGCGCTCGCACGATTCGCTGGAACGGACCAACCGCGTGCTGTCGCGTCTTGGTCACTCGGCGATGTCTGAATTGCCCGCGGCAATCGACCGCCAGACTATCCGTTACCGCGCACTGTTCGAGCCGGGCCTTCGGCCAACCGTACTGCGCCTCACCGCAACGGCAATCCTGATTGCAACCACCGCCTATTTCAGTATCAACTGGTTGCCAGCGATGGTCGTCGACGCGGGCTTCACGCCAGCACAAGGGAGTCTTGTGTCGGCCCAGGCCGGCATGATTGGTTTTGTTGGCGGCGTCATCTTTGCAGCTTTCGCCTCCCGTTTCCCGCCGAACAAGGTCGCCGCCACAGCGATGACCGCCGGCGCTGTTGCTTTGGTAGCGCTTGGCTTCGTTCCCCCGGCCCTTCACTTATTCGTTCTGACCGCAGGTGTTCTGGGCTTCTGCATGGCGGGGACGACGGGCATGATGTACACCATATTGGCAACGACCTTTCCAGCAGGCTTACGAGCATCGGGTATGGGCTTTGTCATGGGCACAATGCGAATTGCGAGTGCTGCTGGCCCGGCGCTCGCGGGCGTTTTGTTTGCGCAAGGCATGACCCGCGCAAGCGTGTGCATAATCTTCGCCATCGCTCCGGTTATCGCTGCAATTCTTATCGCATCTCTGCCCAAGCAATCTGCGGCCTAAACCCGAACACCATAAAGCTTATAGGAGATTGAACGTGGCTGCTCGCAAAGTCATCATTACCTGTGCCGTAACAGGCGGAATCCATACGCCGTCCATGTCCCCGCATTTACCCGTGACGGCGCAGCAGATCGCCGATTCAGCGGTTGGTGCTGCCGAAGCAGGAGCGGCCATCGTCCACCTTCACGCCCGCAATCCGCTGGATGGTCGGCCTGACCAATCGTCGGAAGCCTTCGAGCCAATTTTGCGCAGTATCAAACAGCGTTCGAATGTTGTTTGCAATATCACCCCCTCGTTCACAGCGGTGGAGACAAAAACTCAAGCCTCCGCAGATCTTACAAAACCTGCTACCTCGGCTAAGCCATACCCGCCCCGTAGCGCGGCAGTCGCCGCAATCGAGCGTCCCACAACTAGCAATGCCTTCGAAGATGGCTACACTTATGGCTACCGCTTGTGGCAAGCCAAATTCTATCGGGAAGCACAAGCAGCGCTTGAAGAAACCTTAGCCACATTTCCCGGAGATGAAAGGGCTAGCTATGCACGCAATTTGCTTGGCCGGGCATGGTTGGATGACCAAAAACCGGCAACTGCGGTGAAGGTCTTTTACGAGAACTATAAAACCGACCCACGAGGTGCCCGCGCGCCAGATAGCTTGTTTTTCTTAGGCGCGGCGTTGGCAGACCTTGGGAAAGCGGTGGAGGCATGCGAAGCTTTTAGTGAATTGGCAAAATCATATCCTGATGAGGTGACCGATCGCTTAGCCGATCGCCTCAAATCTGGAAATATAAGGGCGAAGTGCAAGTAACGCGGGAGCCGATAACCGTTCCGTCGGGTAAAGCTTGCCCAAAAAGATATTAACTAAAACCTCATTACCCACAGATGTTTCAAAGGTTGGATCGAAGTCAACCGTTGAAACGCATAAACAGGACGAGGCTTACCTTCAGCTCGATGCTGCTTCAGAACACCATCTGCGTCAGCTTTTCGGTCTGCTCCTCAACAAATACCTGACGCTCAATCACCCATTTCGCTAAGTTTGGTCGCGGAAGCGAGCACCCGCTGCGGCATCGCATCGAAACACCATCTGCGCTATCTTGTCGATTTCGTCCTCAACAAACACCCACCTCTCGATCTCCCGATCCAGTAACCGTTCCCGCGTCGGCTTACGGGTATACTTAGACAGCGCCTTGCGGCGCACCTGAGCCTTGTAGATGGCGCGGTGGCTTCGATGTATAGGGCACTCGCGCTGCGAGCCGTAGGCCACGTTCCAGCCCTTCACAGAGGCGAAGTGTGTCTGTCCCGGTGGCAGCACCAGCGCGGCGCACCTGCGGCCTGTGCGTGGGCACAATGCAAACCAACGCTCGCCGCCATATGGCAGGGGGTGCTCTTCCAGATACACCACGCAGTTGATGACGTTGCCGAACGCGCGTCCTGTAATCCTCAGACACGGCGAAGGTTCAAGGCAGTGAACGTCGGTTACCAGCGTTAGATCAGCGATGGTCTCGCCGTATTGGCTCCACACTTGCTCGCGGCGGGCCATACAGTGTCGCTGCAACATGCCGAGCTGCTTTAGGTTCGACAGGTTGATGTTCAGGCAGTCATCAGTGGTCCAACGGTTGCTGCGTCGCCCAGATCCGTAGCCGCCCATGTTCGCCTCCGCAGATTAATCGAAATACTCTGCGTAAATGGCATATTTAATCTATTTTGTCGATAAATTGATTAAATGGACGCAGTGGTGCTAAATTACCGCAGGTAGAATTTTACACGTAAAAAACTGCAAGTTCACGGCAATAACGAAGGCATCAGCATGCCAAACTAACCGACAAAAGGTACAAAAGGGGGCTTTTGATGGTTTTGTCGGTTAGTTTTCATTTCTTCAAGTGGCTGCCGGCCGGAATTGGGCCGTTAGCGGACAGTTTGCTTTGATAAGTGACACGCTGAATAGCTGCCGGTTGGATGGGTCGCAATGCCGCTGTTACCACCAACAAACCGGTCGTTCGCTTGTCAAAATTTAGCCCTTGCAAGCACCTTTTCCTTCACTCTGCTTACACAGTCATTGTTCGAACGCGCGGCAAGAACCTTGGGCAGCGCAATCAAGTCACTGCACAACTCGTCAAACCAACGTGCTCGCCTATTGCAGGATAGCACAAATTTGATTTTTGACGCTCTCGTTTCGACATTGCAATGAACTGAACAAATGTTTAGTTTGTTGCAAGAGAATCATATTCTTAGAGAGGCCCAAATGGAAAATATGATGATTAGACGGATGGATTTCGCCTTCCAGTCCGACATGGATATTGTGTTCATTAAAGATGATCCAGACATGTCTTTCATGTTTCTCGGTGCTTGGATGATGCTGCCATATCTGGAACCTTTTCTAATCCGCACAATGCGTGATGCGTTGCCTCACATTACGGACGCGAAGTTAAAGGAAGACCTCAAGCGCTTTTGCGCCCAGGAGGGCGAACACTTTAAGCAGCATGCAAAAGCCAATGATTTTATCCGGAGCTTACATCCATCCTATGAAGCGCTTCGTCCGCTCGAAAAGGAGCTTGATCAAGAGCTAAAGGATTTCACAAAGAACAAGCCTTTGAAGTTCAAGTTGGCCTACGCGGAAGGCTTTGAGTCAATGACGAGCGCCATGTCTCGCGCGCAGTTGGAGGTCGGACTTTATGACCGCACATCGAGCCCTCTTGCAGACTTGGCCAAGTGGCATGTCATGGAGGAGTTGGAACATCGTTCGGTAGCGTTCGATATTTACGAACATGTCGTTGGCAGCTGGTTTTATCGAATGAAGCAAAGCATTTGGTCGCAAAAGCATTATTTCTCCTGGGTAAAGCGCTTCCAGAAAATCCTCGTCGCGCCACAAGCAGATTTAATCGCATCATATGCAACACCGGAAATTACAGCTCGGCGTAAAGCCTATAATAAACACTACATGCGTCGGGGAATTCCACGCGTACTGAAGACCTATATGCCTTGGTACGATCCATCGAAAGTTGATTTGCCGCCTCAATTTGAAGCGGCGCGCGAGCATTATTCACACATCGCAACTGCCCTATCCTAAGGAGTGCATCATGGCCGATTCCATCCCCGTTATCCCCGAAGCATTGGTGGAATTTGCCGCCAAAATTGCAGCCCGTCCTATTGTGCCTACGCATTCAGACCAGGCGACGTTGCATGTAGGCATGTCCGATCTACCGTGGGCTGAAGCCGGCGACGGCAGTGCGCTTCAGCTGCTTCATGTTGATCTTAATCAGGGCATTTGGATTTCAAATACGCGACTGCCGCCTGGTCACAAGGTAATCACACATTTTCACACGGGTATGGTTTATGCGGTTACCCATCAGGGGCGCTGGTACTATGCTGAGACGCCTGACGCGGTGAATAGCCCAGGCTCCTATCTCTTCGAACCTGCCGGCTCAGTTCATACTTTGTGTACGCCAGCCGACCAAGAGGGCGACACCATCGCGTGGTTTGCAGTCTATGGTGCGAACATCAACATCGACGAAGATGGTAAAATCGTTTCGATCGTCGATGCCCGTGCAGCGTTGGATATTTATCGAGGCTATTGCGATGCATTGGGCCTGGATACATCCAAACTAATTGTCGTTGGCGAATGATGATGCGTGCAGCGGTTATGCGCAACCGCGCTTTCACAATCGAGGACCGCCCAATGCCAATCCCCGGTAGTGGCGATGTTTTGCTCAAAACTCGGCTTTGCGGAATTTGTGGTTCAGACCTGCATCAGTTCAAACATGCTGCTGAAATAGACGAACTCGTACGCAGCATGGGTGCGCCGGGCCAAGATCTGTCAAAGGGCATGGTCCTTGGTCACGAATATGTCGGGGAAATAGTAGCCTTTGGACCAGAAACTCAGCAATCGCTTAAAGTTGGCGACCGTGTTGTCTCGGTTCCTTTCCTGATGCGTGATGGCGCGCCTGTGCCCATAGGCGCGAATGTAGAAGTTGATGGAGCTTATGCCGAATATTTCTTAGGATCAGAGGCACTGCTCCTCAAAATTCCTGACGATGTGCCGGATGCAGCGGCTGCGCTGGTTGAACCCTTGGGAATAGCTGTCCATGCTGTTGCCAAGTCTTTTCTCAATGGAGACAGCCACCCTTGCGTTATATTGGGTTGTGGCCCCATCGGTCTCGCAATCGCAGCTGTTTTAAAGATGCGTGGCGTAGAGACAATCATCGCATCGGATTTTTCGCCCAAACGGCGTGCGTTGGCGCAAGCCATGGGCGCGACACAAGCTGTGCATCCCGAGGAAGCATCGCCCTTTTCACTTCTGACTCCGACGGCACCTGCGATTGTTTTCGACTGCACAGGTGTTCGGGGCGTACTGTCGCAAGCGATAACAGAAGCACCCGTGGGCTCTCAGATTGTCGTTGCGGGCATTCCGCAGGGTGAAGACAGTTTCAATCCAATGATCGCCATCGCAAAAGAGCTGAACCTTCAATTTGTGCTTTACTACGCCCCTGAAGAATTTGCCGAGGCGCTTCAGGCTATTGCTCAAGGTCAGCTCGACTGGAGGCCACTCGTGACCGGAACTGTCGGTCTGGAAGGGATAGAGGAAGCTTTTTCTGCGCTCGGTGATCCCGAGACGCATGCGAAGATAATGATAGATCCATGGAGCAACGCGCGCTTGTGAATGATATTGACTTAATCACTGCAACCCATGGACCGCTTAAATTTTCGGCTCATAGCGTGGGCCGCGGACCGACAGTTCTTTTCTTGCACGGCTTTCCAGACAGCAAAGCAAGCTTCGATAACCAGTTGATGGCCTTTGCGCGTGCCGGTTATCGAGCCGTGGCGGTGACCATGCGGGGGTATGAGGAAGGGGCCCAACCAGCAGATGGGGATTATCACGCTATCCGCATGGCAGAAGATGTGGCTGCCTGGATCAGGCAGCTTGACACAGAACCGGTGCACCTTGTTGGCCATGACTGGGGCGCCAATATCGCATACGCCGCGTCGGCGCTGGCGCCTGAGCTGATCAGATCGCTGACGGTCATCGCAGTACCGCACCCCGTCCGGTTTGCGGAGGCTTTCGCAAGCAGTCCGGAACAGCAAAAACGTTCGGCATATATCATGGAATTCCAACAGGCAGGTTTTGAAGACAGCATCGTCAGCGAGGATTGCGCCTATCTGGCAGCACTCTGGTCGAGCTGGTCGCCGGAATGGGAAATACCGAGCGACCGGCTTTCAGAAATGAAAGCAGTATTCAGACAACCGGGCGTAGCACGCGCCGCGTTGGAGTATTACCGACAAGCATTCGATAGCTCTTCGTCGGCAGCGCTCGAAACTCAGGCACTTTTCACCAAACCGATTGCCGTTAGAACACTCGCAATTTGCGGGAACTCAGATAGATGCATTTCTCCTGAAATCTTCGCAGGCGCCATGCGCGCAGAGGATTTTCCGGGCGGCCTTCAAGTAACGCGTTTTAACGGCGCAGGGCATTTCGTCCATATCGAGCAGCCAGACGCGGTTAACGATCTGATCTTGGATTGGATCAAATAGGACGTGGTATAGTCGGACGGGTCCTTCCGGAACGGTTAAACTCCACGGTTCCATCCATTATCGCACCAACCACGTCTGGTCCTGCCGAGTATACCGATCCACTTTGAAAGGGCGGGGCAGGATCATACTCTATGCTGAGCTGAATAGCCTGAGCAGCCCGGTCGCCATTAAGCCGGCTGGCCAGCATAAGCGCCATATCGATGCCTGCAGAGACACCAGCCGCTGTAATGACCTTACCGCTTTCGACCCATCTTTTGCTGCGTGGCAAGGCACCGAACTCGCTCAACCGCGCGAGCACGCTCCAATGTGTTGTAGCTTCTTTTCCTGTTAGTAAACCTGCTGCGGCAAGTATCAAAGCACCTGTGCATACAGAGCATGTCCACTGCGCAGCTGCGTCAATGTGCCGAACCCAGTTCAGGATCTCTATGTCGGTCTCAATCGCATCCGAACCCGGCCCTCCAGGGATTAGCAAGACATCGGCGTCTCGTACATCGGCAATTCCAAATGGTGCGATGAAAGGAACGGCCCGGTTATCGGGCCATATTATACCGGGCGTTTTTGCAACAACTTTGATATCTGCGTCCGGCAAGAGCGACAGAACCTCAATCGGTCCGACAGCATCAAGCATCGTAAACCCATCAAAAAGCAGAACTACTATTTTAAGGGTCATTCTAAATCCCTTTCCAGAAAGCTTTTGATGCTCAAGCAAATGCGTTCGGCAAGCCAATACAGTCGCAATGGGCTGCACCGTCTACTTACACTCAGCATGCAATACGGCTGCCCCGAAAGCCAACTCCTGTCATTTAATCGTTTCAACAAAATTGCATGCCGAGCCATTCAGCGATTAAGGCCGGTTTTGCCTCCCCATCGATCTCGATTGTCACCTCGGTGCGGGTCAGATGACGACCGTGCCCCTTATCTTCGACGGCAAGAAGCTTGTGTCTTGCTCGAACCCGTTTGTCGGACTTTACTGGCTGCAGAAAGCGAACCTTTTCGAATCCATAATTCACGCCCATTTTGATCCCGTCGAGAACTAGTGCATTCTCAGGCATCATTGATGCGATCAACGACAACGACAGAAAACCGTGCGCAATCGTACCGCCAAATGGCGTTTGCTTCGCGAGGTCGGGATTTACATGAATGAACTGGTGGTCTCCTGTTACATCAGCAAAGGCGTCAATCATTTTTTGGTCAATTAGCGTCCAGTCTGATACGCCCAAATCCTGCCCCACAAGTTGCTGCGCTTCTGCAAGTGTCACGATTTTCATAGGTCTACTTTCTAGCTTGTGTGATTAACAGCATCGTTCCGGGCATGTTTTCCAGACATCAGGAAATGGGCGCTTGCCCACAACAGAAAGGTTGTCGAGATGGCGAGTGCGTAGCGTAAACTATTCTCACCCCGTGATTGAGAAAGCGCATCGCTCATCATGCCGACGGCAGTTGGCCCAAGTCCCAATCCAATTAGTGAAGACATCATCAACATGATCGCGATGGCGGTTGCACGCCTATGCGGCTCTGCAAAACTCTGGATCGCGGACAATGCTACTGATCCTCCCGCAGCTGCCACGAACGTTGACGCGAATTGGAAGGTAAACGCTCCCAGTGTACCTGGATACAAAAAGGCAGCTGCAAATAGTGGTGCTGAAGCGCCATATGCAAGCGCTGGCCACCAAAGCTCCCACCGGGCGTCCCGCGGGCGCAATCGAGTCATCACCAAGCCACCTGAAATGGCCCCGATTATTCCGCCGCCGCCTCCGGCAAGACCGCCATATAACCCAACTTCAGCAAGATTAAGTTGGTGGCTTCGTACATAGAAAGCCGAATGCCATTGAGCCATGCCGTATGTGGCAAACGCTCCAATCGAAATGCCGATGATGAGATGTACTAACGCTGGACGCTTGCTCAATGCCCTCACAGTTTGGCGCGAATTTTCTGCCGGTTCGGACTGTGTAACAGCACCGGAGCGCGGCGGTTCGGGCATGGTAAAATAGAGCAGCAAGGCCAATGGCACACCGGCTAAACCTGCTACCATCAAGGCGCTTCTCCAACCATAGGTCTGCGCCAGCCAGCCAGCAGCCGCTAACCCGAAGCTCAACCCTACAAGTCCACCAGCTTGAAATACGCCAATTGCAAATGCCCTGCGATGTGGTGGGAAAAGGTCACCAATGAGGGAGTGAGATGCGGGCACACATCCGGCTTCTCCGACCCCCACAGCCATTCGCGCCAAGAACAACTCAACAAAGTTGCGTGCAAGACCTGTTAAAGCAGTCACTGCACTCCAAAGAACTAGGCAGATCGATACTAGGGTTACGCGTGATCGTCGATCCGCGATTCGTGCAAGAGGTAATCCGGCCAATGCGTAAAGCAAAGCAAAGGCAAAACCGGAAACAAGACCGACTTGGGTATCTGTGAGACTAAGGTCGCGCTTTATAGGCTCAACCAAGACAGCGATAACCATGCGATCAAGGTAGTTGAACAAGCTTACCAAAGAAAGCAGCGCCAGCCCGTAGTAGGCTGGCGCTGTAGATGGAGAGCTTGTCATATACTGCGAATTAGAAATCGACGCTGAACCGTGCTCCGATTTTACGTGGTGCATTCGGCTGAATTCCGAGCGATCCTCGCGTGATTGCCACCCGCTTGTTTGTCAGGTTTTCACCGAATATCTGAAATTTCCAGTTATCCTTACCGATGCCAGTGCGGATGTTGAACTCGTTGAGCTTGTCAGAGGCGAGGCCGGTTGAGTCCAGTTGTGAATTGCTGAACGTATAGCCACCGGTGATAAATCCATTCGCATCGGTCCAATTAGCAAAATCCCACTTATACCCTGCGGTCAATTGCAGACTGCTTTTGGGTACCCCGGGGATACGCTGGCCTGGAGCTGCAAGCGGGTTAATTGCGACAATCTGTGGGAATACTGAACGGAACTCCGCTTCGTTAATGTTACCGACCGCAGTAAATGACAGACCTTGGGCTGGACGCAGCGTGATGCCGAGATCAATACCACGGCTGCGAGCATCGCCGCCATTTGTGAGTGTAGCCACGCCACTGAGTGTTGATTGCAGCTGAATGTTCTTCCAATCTATCGTGTAGATTGCGGTGTCGAGTAGAATTAGGCCCCCAAAGAGCTTTCCTTTCGCACCGACCTCATAACTCCAGACAGAATCTGGCTGCACAGCCGTGTCGACTGTTACGCCCAGTGCGGTTGAAGCTGCGGCAGCCTGTGCAGCGGTCTGAAACGAACCGCTACGGAAGCCCTTGGCGACACTACCATAAATCAGAAAATCTTCGCTCGCCTTAAAAGACAGGTTGAAGCGTGGATTGAATGATTTGAAGACGTCGCCGTCATTCGTGGTCGTATTACCGTTGCGATTGACACCACGGGTGCTGCGCTTGTCACGGAATTGCCGGCCGCCAATGGTAGCGGTCAGTCTGTCATCGAGGAAGCTGTAAGATGCTTCGCCGAAAAGCGCCCATGCTTTGGTATCAATTTTGCCGGTTGAATTGATGTTAACGCTGAACACAGTCGTGCACGGCAGAAAAACATTCAGGCAGATGTCGCTTTCGATACTGCCGTCGCTATAATAGCCCCCCACCAGCCAATTGAACGGACCATCTCCGGAAGATGCCAGCCGGACTTCTTGCGTCAGTGCTTTTGTTTTGAAGGTTGAGTCGTTGCGTAAAATTCCGCCCGCCAGAAAAGAGGCATCAAAATCGAGAAGACTGTCGATGTAGGACGTTGAACTGGTCAATTCTGCAGTGCCAAGATCAGCTTTGATCACTCCAGAAAACAAGCTGAGAGTGGTTCGAACGTAATTTGGACGGTCGATTGGCCCAGTGGTGTTTTTATACAACTCCGGCGTGTCCATGGTGTTGCGGAAATCGAGATCGTTTACGACCCGCCATGCCCCTAATTCGACGCTGACATTTTCGGATGCCTTGATGCCGAGCTTGCCGCGTATATTCCACGACCGCGTATCATTTACGTTTTTCGTTGTTGCCGTTGGTAATACCGCATCCGCAAACCCGCCTACCAGTTCATATCCACCGCTCACGCGGAGAGCCACGCGATCGTTCACAACAGGAACATTGAGAACGCCATCAACTGCGAACCCAGAATCGCCACCTGCATAATCGGAGACTTCGCCCTGGAACCGCCCAATAATGTCGTCATAAACAGGTGACGCGGTAATCATTCGGATTGTTCCGCCCATCGCCCCTTGGCCATAGAGCGTCCCTTGTGGCCCACGAAGAACTTCTACCCGCTGCAAATCGAACAGGCGAGACGGCGGTGCGAGCTGAAGATTGGGTACGCTGAATGGAACATCATCGACATAGTAACCGACGGTTGCATCCCCTGTCGTTCCGCTGGCGATGCCGCGGATCTGGATAGTTTCAAAACCCGGCGCGGTTCGAGAAACACTTGATGCGCCCGGAATAGACTCGATCAGGTCATTAAGCTCCCCAATGCCCGATTCTTCGAGTTCTGTTCCAGAAATTGCCTGAATTGCGAGTGGAACGTCGAGCAAGGCTTGCTCGCGCTTTTGTGCAGTTACAACAATTACATCGCTGTCTTTAGCGTCATTTGCAGTCTGCGCAAAAGCAGGTGCACTGATCAAAAGCGCAATCATGCTGACGCCAAAGATCGCTGCCGATGGTTTGGCAAATTTTTTCATATCGAAGATCCTCCCTCTCGCAGTCGTCGGCAGCCTGAGGCTTGCCGATCAATTCTACAATAGCCAAACTAAACATACGTTCAGTATATGGCAAGCATAAACTGAACATATGTATTGCCATCATTCTCCTGTGAAATTGGGAGGTCGTTTCTCAAAGAACGAGGAGACGCCCTCCTTGAAATCGGGCGTTCGAGACGACAACAGCCACTGATCTGCGTCCGCATGCATGATCGCTTGCGACAAAGCTCCAGCGCAAGCGTTCGCACTTCGCTTAATCATTTGCACCGCGACTGGAGGCAGCGCGGCGTAGGTATTTGCCATAGCCCGTGCGGCTTCATCAAGATTGTCTCTCGAGACCAACTCGTCAACAAAGCCCCAGCTGAGAAGTGTTTCGGTATCTACTAAATCGCCGCGCATTACCAACCGCTTTGCACGTGCGTTACCTACGAGTTCAATGGCAAGCGGAAGAGCATTCCACATCAGGTTTATACCAAGCTTGACTTCGCCATATCCAATCCGAGCGCCTTCTGCTGCAATGCGAAAATCGCACGCGGTAGCAATGCAAGCCGCACCCCCCGTTGCAATACCCTGAATGGCGCAGATGGTGGGTTGATGAATTTCGCGAATCGCCCGCATCAGGCGAGCACCCTGTTCAGCGGACCTCCGCAAAACGGCTGTTTGCGGGGGGCGATCTCCCATGCCACTAATGTCTGCTCCAACACTGAAGTCCTTACCTTCAGCGCGAATGATCACTGCACGCACATCTCCATCTTCGGCGAGCGACTCCGAAAGGTGTTGCAATTGCAGTAGTGTCGCTCCCGTTAACGCATTGCGCTTATCAGGCCTGTTCAGTGAGATGATCGCGAGATGACCATCCTTTACCAAAGTGAAATCACCCTCGCTCATGCTGGTACTCCCTGTTCTATGCGGCGCTTGAGCGCCTGTTTGTCGACCTTCATATTGGGCAGATAAGGAAGCTCCGGTTCAAAGCTGAAACTCTTTGGTATTTTGTAGTTTGCCAGCATTGGTCTCAGAAAATCCCGCAAGGTTTCTGCATCAAGACTCGGGTCATCAGTCGCAATAAACGCGTGCCCCACCTCCTGGAACACCGGGTGAGGTACCGAGAGGACCGCAGCCATTCCGACAGAAGGATGCTCCGCCAGTGCTAATTCGATTTCAACAGGGTAGATATTATATCCCCCTGATTTGTACATTTCCTTCAGGCGACCGACGAAGGAAAAATTACCGTCGAGATGCTCTACCCCTAGATCACCAGTGCGCAAATAGCCGTCAGAAGTGAATGCTTCTGCGGTGGCTTCGGGGCGACCAAAATACCCCGACATGCAGTAGGGTCCATGGACCTGGATCTCGCCTGTTTCACCAATGGGAAGAGCGTTTCCTTCTGCGTCAGCAATACGTAGCCTTGCCCCGGGGAGCGGTTTGCCAAATGTTTCGGCCATTATCTGCGTCGAAGCACCGGCGTCGGTAGCAGTAACAATTCCACAGGTCTCAGTCTGGCCATAGACGTTGAACATCGCAACGCCCGTGTCGAAAACTGGCTTAAGCAAAGCTTCGGCCGTCGCACCACCACCAAACACAATAAGTTTATAATGTCCGAGCCGATCCATTCCTTTATCTGGCTGGCTTGAAAACATCGCGAAACTGGTGGGGCTTCCGACCATATAGGTCAGCTTTTCGTCATTCGTGATCTGGGTAATGGCTTCCAAATCAACACGATGATAGAAAATTATACGTCCACCGTATGCGAATACATTCATGCATACATTATTGAGCGCGCCTACATGATTTATGGGTGCAACGCTTATTGTGCTTTCGAGCCCGTCACTCATCCAGCATAGGTTGCACAGAGCTGCAGACATGATAGCTCGGTGCGAGAGCATAGCGCCTTTCGGTTTACCTGTTGTGCCCGATGTGTAGACAATGACCGCAATATCTTCTGCATCAACCGCTACACGACGAGAGGCCAATTCATCGTCGCTTGTATCTTTCGCTTTCTCGAGAAAGGTCTCAAATGCAACGGCCCTACCGGTCGGTTTTCCGAATGAGACAAAATGTTTAATTTCAGTACCGACAGACTGCAGTTCGTCGCAATAGGCGCGATCTTCATATTCCGTTCGGCAAAATACCAGGCTTGGCTTTGCATCGCCGAGAAGGTAGGCATATTCAGGAAGCTGGTACCGCGGATTCAAACCCATCCAGATCCCGCCGATCGAGGTTGTCGCAAGGTAAGTTAACCAGAATTCAAGACTAGGTGGAACCATTGTCGCAACGCGATCACCTGGTTTAATGCCATAAGCGACGAGCGCCCGCGCGATCATATCGACTTCATCAGAAAGTTGCTGGTAGGTTAACCTCACAGCATCATCGACAGCAGCTAACGAGTTGGGAACAGCTTCCGCATGGCTCGCCAACAAATCATGAATTCGTGTGCAGTGGAGCTGCCGCGCATATTTATCCTGATTCGCCGCATAAATCTCTGCTATTTTCGTCATTAATTTCCCCGCCATTTAAACGTGATTGGCGAAGACCATATGCTAGAAAGCCATGACTGAGCAATTGTTTAGTTTTTGCGTTCCGGAGTTATGCCGCGAAGCATGAGGTCAACATAGGCCCGGTGGCGCCTGCGCCATAGCGTTCTGTCAAATCCCGATCGGCCGAGAACCTTTTCAACAAATGGTTCGAGCATCAACGTGCCCAGTTCCATATACATGACCAAAAGCGGTAACCAGAGCCTGTCGACATCGTCGCGGATCAAACCATCAGCATCCATCCGATCAACACTCGTTCTAACGACTTGATAGAATCGTTCAAACAAACCTTCACCCCAATCGCTGCCCTCAAGCAGTGCGCGTCGCATATAAGCTTTAGAAACGTCCCAATCCCCAATGTGACGGCTAATCCAATCTTCGGTCCATTCTACAGCAGCATCCAAGCCGCGCGCTTCGATTTCAGACCTTGGTCGGGGCTCTTTGAGAACCTCCTCAAACTGGCCTATGAAATATCGATCAACGGCTTCACGCAACCCCTCTTTGGAACCAAAGTGATGGTTGATTAGTCCTACTGAAACGCTTGCTTCCGCTGCTAGGTCACGAACTGTCACGCCATCGAAGCCGCGCTCCGCAAACATAGCCATGGCAACTTTTACTAGCTTGGCCTTTCCCTTCGAAAGGTCAACAATATCTGCCGTTTTAGCCATCCTGATCTCCGATTCTAAATTCCAGAAATCCTTAGCAGTGAATTTTGGGCCTGCCTAATATCTTGCGCCATACTGAACATTTGTATAGCTTTGTGCAAACTCACGAAAGGACACCAAAAATGACTGATGTTGCGATAGTTTCCACCGCCCGCACGGCGTTGGCAAAGTCAGTGCGCGGAAGCTTTAACAATACGCACCCGATCACACTTGCAGGCCACGCCCTGTCTCATGCCATGCAACGCGCTGGTGTTGCACCTGCGGAAATCGAAGATGTTGTTTTGGGCTCGGGGCATCCGGAAGGGGCAACCGGTTTCAACATTGCGCGGAATGCAGCAATGAAGGCGGGGTGTCCTGTAACTACGAGCGGCCTGACGGTGAACCGTTACTGTTCATCAGGACTTCAAGCCATCGCTGTAGCAGCGGGACGCGTCCTGAATGAAGGCGTTCCCATTATTGCTGCTGGCGGTGTCGAATCGATTTCGATGGTACAACTTTCAGGGCATATGAACATGCATCAGGCGGTGGACACATCCCTCTATGCGACGAAGTCCGCTCTGTGGATGGGCATGATTGAAACCGCTGAGATCGTAGCCGACCGATATGGTGTGACGCGCGACGCCCAAGACCAATACGCTCTTGAAAGTCAGCAGCGCACTGCTGCGGCTCAAGCTGCGGGCAGATTTGCTGACGAAATCGTGCCACTTAAAGCGATCTGGAGGAGCGTTAACAAGGCAACCGGCGAGGCCGTTGAAACCGAAGTGCTGGTTGATCGTGATGAATGCAATAGACCCGAAACCACACTTGAATCGCTGCAAGGTTTGAAGCCGGTGCTGAAGGGTGGGATGACCATGGCCGAAGGAAAGTCGGTTACGGCAGGGAACGCCAGCCAGCAGTCCGACGGGGCGAGTGCCTTGATCATGATGAGCGGCGATACGGCCAAGGCACGCGGCATTGAGGCGCTCGGTTACTTCCGAGGTTTTGCTACCGCAGGCTGCGAGCCCGATGAGATGGGTATTGGCCCGATCTACGCAGTCCCGCGTTTGCTTGAGCGCCACGGTCTCAAGGTTGGCGACATAGGTTTATGGGAGCTCAACGAGGCGTTTGCCAGTCAATGCCTTTATAGCCGGGATAAGCTCGGCATTGATCCCGCCATCTACAACGTTAATGGCGGTGCGATCTCTATCGGCCATCCCTATGGGATGACCGGTGCGCGCAGCGTTGGCCATGTTCTTATTGAAGGCAAGCGGCGCGGTGTGAGATATGCGGTCGTAACCATGTGCGTCGGCGCTGGTATGGGCGCTGCGGGGTTGATCGAAATTACCTCGTAGGTTTGAAAGAGTGCGGATGCCGCTTAATCAGACGCTCCGGAGGACGGTGGCTATCGCCTTTTTGTTCCGCGCACCTGCGGGAGGTTCATAAGAAGTTGAATTACAAATTTGTTTCGCGAAGCTGAGGAGAAAAGACATGGGGCAAGGTCAGGTAAGCTTCCGTAGGCTGGAAGACAGCACGGCTTCCGATTGGGAGTTGTTGACACAAGCCTTTGCTCCATTCTTGGACGATCTGCCGAACCGAATTATCAACCAGATGCGAGAGCTTGCGCACGATCATGGCGGCTTTGCGGTTAATCGGCTCGAGCATTGCCTTCAGACCGCGACCCGCGCGTATAATGATGGGCGTGATGAAGAATATGTGGTGTGCGCGCTCCTACACGATATCGGCGACATTCTTTCACCAGCGGCGCATGCAGATCTCGCCGCGACAATATTGAAGCCTTATGTTTCGCCAGAAAATCATTGGATGGTCGAAAAGCACGGTATTTTTCAGGGCTATTACTTCTTTCATTATATCGGGCTGGATAGGAATATGCGCGATCAGTTTCGGGATCATCAATGGTTCGAGCGGACGGAAGAATTCTGTGAGAAGTACGATCAGCCGAGCTTTGACCCTGAATTTGAATCAATGTCGTTGGACGATTTCGTGCCGATGGTTCGCCAGATACTGAGTTCGGATCGACTGCGGACAAAGGGAGCTGAGGCATGAGCCGCGTCCTCGTAACGGGCGGGCCGGGGTTTATTGGCCGGCGCGTCGTGCAGCGCTTTCTTGATGCTGGATGGGACGTGACCAGTTTCTCGCTGCCTGGCGAGCAACCTATCGCAAGTTGGAGCGGGCCAGTGCTGATGGTGCAAGGCTATCTGGAGGATGCGGCCGCGGTGGCAGAGGCAGCAGAGGGGTGCGATCTGGTCATCCACCTCGCCGCTCCTGTAGGTGTGGCGGGACGTTACCAATGGCAATGGGATGTCATCGCAGAAGGCACACGCAACGTTTGTGAGGCCATCGCGGCACGTGGCGGCCGTGCGGTGGTGGCGTCATCCATTGCTGTTTATGGCACGTTGATCCAATCCCAAATATGCCGTGAAGACGACGGCCACGGTCCGTGGACGGGCGCTTATGGTCGCGGCAAGCAGGGGCAGGAACTTGTCGCGCTTGAGATTGCTCAGCGAACGAATATGCCGCTGACCTTGATCCGCCCTGCAAATGTCTATGGGCTTGGCGGCAGCAGCGCCTGGGGAGACAGGCTACTCGCAGCCTTCACCGCTAGCGGCGGTGCGGTCTTTGGTCAGGCAGAACAAAATGATGCGGGACTTGTCTATGTAGAAAACCTTGCCGACGCGCTCTTTCTGGCGGGAACATGCGATGCAGCGATTGGCCGTACCTATAATGTCTGCGATGAAAATGGCGTAACATGGCGTAGGTTTAGCGACGACATGGCTGCCGTAGCAGGCAAGCCACCACCACCCACGATCGGGCTGACAGAGGCTTTGGCTATCGTCAATGCGAACGAGGATCCTGCTAATATGATCGAGCCTAAGGACCCGAACCTGCCTTCGATGGAAGGTCTCAATCTGGTTGGATATGACAACAGAATAGACAGTTCACGGATACGTGAGGAACTGGGTTGGTCACCGATTATTGGCTATTCCGAAGCCATGGACGCTATCGGACGCGATTGGCGAAAGGTGCGCATAGGATGAAAGTCCTAACCGGCGAGCAATACGCTCAATACGAAGCGGAGGGCTATCTCTGCTTACCCTGTTTTCTGTCTTTCGAATGGTTGCAAAGGCTGGGAAAAGCCATGGACAAATTTATCGAGCGATCTCAGAGCCTCAACGTATCGAGCGCTTCAATCCTAGTCGAACCTGGTCACACGCCGGAAAGTCCCCGTCTGCGGCGCATCCCGCAAACGGGCGCGTTCGATCCAGATTTCGAAGCGTTCGGGCTCAATGGTCCAATCGTTGATATCGCCGAAGATCTGCTTGGCCCAGATATCCGGCTGCATCACTCAAAGCTCAACTTCAAATGGAACGATGGCGGTGAAGAGATCAAGTGGCATCAGGACATCCAGTTTTGGCCGCACAGTAATTATTCTCCGCTGACGATCGGCGTCTATCTTTGTGACGTGGATGACGAAATGGGTCCAATGGGCGTCTATGCGGGGAGCCAAATGGGTACGCTGTTCCCTCTGCGCAATAGCGACGGAGAATGGACCGGGTCGCTCTCCAACGACGAAATTTCAAGCCTTAGCCCCGAAGATATTCGTTGGTGCAAAGGACCGCGCGGGACGGTGACCGTCCACAACTGCCGTGCGGTGCACGGCTCTGAGCCCAATCATTCACCAAGGATGCGACCACTTCTGCTTCACACCTATGCGGCGGGCGACGCGAAGCCGCTCACCGATATCATGAACGGTATTCCATTCTCCAATATCATGGTCCGCGGACAAGAGGCCGAGCAACCGCGCTTTGCCCCAGAGCCGTGCCCGATGCCGCCGGACTGGTCCAAGACGGGATATAGTTCGATCTTCGCGTCACAAACAAAGGAGCCATAAGGAAGCTCTCAATCGGTCAAGCAACAGTTGACCACGCCATAAAAGGACGAACCATGGATCACATTTCGCACTACCAGAATTCAGACGAACCCTTGCTGATCGAAGCGGAAGACTTCGCCGATTTCGGTGGGTGGGTGCTCGATTCGCAGTTTGAGGCCATCATGGGGTCACCCTATTTGCTGGCCCATGGCCTGGGCCGGCCGGTCGCCGATGCACGCACAACCATTCAGATCACGCACGCTGGAACCTACCATCTCTGGGTCAGGGCCAAAGACTGGGTACCGGACCATCATCCGGGCCGCTTTCAACTGCTAGTGAACGATGTTGCGTTGCCGATAGTTTTTGGCGCCAATAATCAGGACTGGTCGTGGCAATCAGGTGGAACGCTGCAACTCGATGCAGGCAAGGCATCGTTGGCGCTGCATGATCTGACCGGCTTTGCCGGCCGCTGCGATGCCATATACCTGTCGCTCAACGCTACAGCTCCGCCCAGTGGCGTTGATGATGTAAGCAGAGCCTGGCGTCGCGCGCTAAGAGGGCTGCCCGACGAACCCGAAGATGCTGGCGATTTTGATGTCGTCGTCGTGGGCGGCGGCATCTCAGGGTGCTCGGCGGCACTTGCTGCCACGCGGCTCGGTCAGCGTGTTGCGTTGATCCACGACCGGCCGGTGCTTGGCGGCAACGCCAGCAAGGAAATTGGCCTAATGCCTCGCGGCACCCAAGGCGCTCTGCTCCGCGAACTATCGGCACGCACAGAAGATGGCGACCTTGCAGCCTTGTCACTGCTGAAGGCAGAAGCCAATGCGTCGCTGTTCCTTGAACACCGTATCATCGCTGCCGAACGCGAGGGCAGCAGGATCACCGCGATCCAGACCGTTTCTGCACGCGGCGGGCATGAGCGTCGTTTTGGCGGACGCATCTTCATTGATACCAGCGGCGTTGCCATATTGGGCGTGTTGGCCGGTGCCGAAACCATGTTCGGCCGCGAAGCTCAGGCAGAATATGGCGAGACCTACGCCCCTGAGGAGGCCGATGCCATGCATCATGGCAATACTTTGTTTTTCCGCACGCGCATGGCCGAACATCCGATGCCGTTTCCCGATGTGCCATGGGCCATCGAAGTGTCGAAAGATTATGCCAATCTCAGCGGCCAGTTGATCAAAACTGGCGAAGAAAACGGCCCCGGGCCTGCTGCAGGCGCCAACCCCAGCACGCCCGAATTTCGGTTTGGCCGCAAAAATGATGTCTTTCCGGCGACCCATTTCTGGGAATACGGTCAATGGCTTGATCCCTACACCTCAGGCGAGTTGGTGCGTGATTATTTGATGCGCGCGCTCTATGGCACATTTTCCAACGTCAAGCGCCTGGAACCCGAAGCCCATGCAAATCTGGAATTCGAATGGATGGCATTTGTTGCGGCGCAGGGAGAGTTCCGGCGCTACCGAGGCGATTATATCCTGACTGAGCAGGACATCAGGCACCACAAGCGGTTTGACGACACATTAATTGCCAATGACGGATCATTTTGCGTGCACTGCGCTTGGCCCGAAGGCGAAGGCAAATATGACTTTCGTCTGATGGACTGGATTTTCGACATGCGCGATCAAGAGGCATACGAAATCCCGTTCCGTTGCCTATATTCGGCGAATATCGACAATCTGATGATGGCCGGAAAACATATCAGCGTGACGCATGTCGCCGGGTCGGCAACCAAGTTGATGGGCAATGGCGCACAGCACGGAGTTGCCGTCGCGGCTGCTGCAGCCTTGTGCATCAAGCACGACACGTCGCCGCGCGGGCTACTGAAGGCGCATTTCGACGAACTGCGCGCCTCTGTCAACGCCTTGACGGGATGTGATCACGACCTAGTAGCCCATCCACCCACCCGCAAGTTTACTGCGGTGCCGGGATAGGCCTCAGCCCTATTCCAGCAAGGCTGCGAGCTTGGCCGCGATACCAGCCATCAGCGTGTGGCGCAGCTCCAATGCTTCAGCACGTGCCACCGGTTCGTCGGGAAGTGCCGGCCCTATATCGCGGGGCCAGTTGAGGCGTGAGGTGGCAAGCCACGCCTGCAACACTGAGCTTTCACGCCAGACTGTTTCATTCTCCACATCGGCAATCGTCGTGTGCAGAAAGTCGATATCAGTGTCGGGGTGCGGTACCGGTCGGCACAACCGGTTCTTATCTGCTGCTTCAAGTGGCATCGCTTCGACCTTGGCGATGAATGCAGCGCTAAACACTTGCTGGCAAGTGCGGACCGATTGCAGCGTGATAGCGCGCCCGTCGAACACCGACACGGCAGGGCGCTTTTCGAGGCCATCGGCCGAGCAATCAACAAACAGCGTCGGCACGGTCACTGGACGCTCGCCTTGTTCGAATATGATCTTATCAGCGTCAATGCGCTGGATACGGCCAAGCCGGATAACATCACCGATGCGTTGCAGCGCGGTATGTTCCGCCATCGACACGGTGGCGCAGCGGTACATAGTCGGGCGCACCGCTGGGTCGAGCCGGATCAGCCGTCTGCATGCCTCGAGCCGATCAAATAGATCGGCAATCGATATGGCCGCGTGCACTGCCTCCACCGTGCCAATCAGCGTAAGCGAGGTGGCATCGGCAAACTGCGCGCCAGGCTGGGCCAGCTGACGGTCAATCAGCCAAGAATCGCGTGGCGCGATCCAGGTCAAGCGCTCGGGCGCGATACCTTGTTTGAGCAGCCAGAGACAGGCGTCAATACCGGTCTTGCCGGCCCCAACGACCGTGATCCGCGCCGGAAAGTCCGTGATCCCGACCAGTGCATTGGGGGTAACGCACCGCACGCCGTCGCCAATGGCATAGGGCGGTGGCCGCATCGCCGGAACAGTGACATTCTGATAGGTCGCATCGACGATCTTGCAATCAGGCCCAACCTGGAACCGCGCGCCGCTGGCCAGAGACCGGAAACAGCCGTCGCCTTCATAATGCGACACTGGCCGGTAATCGACCCGCCCCGATGGAAGGAAGTTGCGCTGCATCACCTGATCGAAATAGGCGCACACTTCGCCGACGCTGGCGAGTTCCAGAAGCCCGGCATTCCAACCGACAGCGTCAATCGCATCATCGCCAAGACGACGCGATTCAACACCATAACCGGTGGATGGTTGATGTAACCGAACAAAGGGATATGCCAGCGTCCAATGGCCACCGGGCGCGTGATAGTGATCGACGATCACAACACTCGCGTCGGTTTCTGCTATCAATGTGTCGACAAAGGCCATGCCCATCCCGCCAGCACCGACGACGAGATAATCGGCATCGATCGCGGTGGGAAGTGTGGAATCGTGATTGGGCATTGGTTATCTCCAGCAGGATTTTGACGCTAGCATGAGCGTCAGAATGTTAAGTCACTGAACATTTGTTCGGTCACGGTGTCAATTCGGTCGCTGCTGTTGGTCGTCCCGTTCGGTACAGTCTCGGCTTTCGCTCACAATAAAACCGATTCACGGCTTAAGAATTCGCCGCGAAGTTCAACTTACATGCCGCGCTTACCCACCCCAATAGGTGGCACATAATTCTCACTTGAAGACTTATCCAAGGACTGAAACAGGAAATCGTCCTTCACAAAACTCGACTGGAAAAATGCATAACCTGCTCTAGAGCAGAGAATGCCTTCATGGCTATTGCCTATAACCCGGATCGATCCGGTCGAGCTTGCGTAGGAACGAGGGCCAGGCGAACGCGCCAGCGGTACCATCGAACCATGCCGCGCTTTGCCCATGGACTTTTTCGGACACGCCCTGGTTGGGTTGCACCAACTCCGCACCGTTGCACATTGCTCTTAGCTGCATCGAACACGCACGCTCCAGATAATAGATCAGCAACCATGCCGCGCCGCAATTGGGGCCGACAGCAAGGGTGCCATGATTGCGCAACAACATGATATGCTTCGCGCCGAGATCGGCGACCAGCCTTTCCCGCTCATCAAGATCAAGCGCCACGCCCTCATAGTCATGGTAAGCAAGTTCGCCGCCTATGATCATGGCATGCTGCGTCAGCGGCAAAAGCCCCTCTCGGCGCACGGAAAGTGCGGCACCGTCAACCGTATGTAGATGAATCACACATTGCGCATCAGGCCGCGCCATATGGATTGCACCGTGGATCACGAAACCCGCAGGATTGACTATCGCATCTGCTGAACCAACCAGATTGCCTTCGAGGTCTACCTTTACCAAGTTTGAAGCAGTGATTTCTCCAAACATCATACCAAATGGGTTGATCAAAAAATGATGCTCCGGTCCAGGCACACGCATCGAAATATGAGTGAATATAAGGTCATCCCAGCCTTCAAGCGCAACAAGACGGTAAAGGGCGGCAAGATCTACTCGCGCTTGTCGCTCCGGTTCGCTTATCTGGGACTGGACTTTGCTCATTAGTCGATATAAATGCTGAACAAATGTTTAGTCAAGATGAGATCAGGAGTGAGATATGACCATTCGCTTTGACAATCGGGTAGCCGTCGTGACCGGTGCAGGAGCTGGGCTGGGCCGCGAACATGCATTAGGTTTGGCAGCGCGTGGTGCAAAAATTGTCGTCAATGATTTCGGCGGCGGCGTTGACGGCAGCAGCGGATCGTCTGCGCCAGCCGAAGAGACCGTCGCTATGATCAAGTCCGCAGGCGGACATGCCTTTGCCCATGGCGCTGATGTGAGCAACCCCGAGCAAGTCGGGGACATGGTAGCTAAGGCCATTCGGGATTGGGGTCGCATCGACATACTGGTCAACAACGCGGGCATATTACGTGACCGAGCATTCGGAAAAATGTCCATGGAAGATTGGGACGCGGTCGTACGTGTGCATCTGACAGGCGCTGTTACATGCACAATGGCGGTTTGGCCGCATATGAAAGAGGCGGGATATGGCCGGATTGTGATGACAAGCTCATCATCTGGAATTTATGGCAATTTTGGTCAATCGAACTACGGCGCTGCTAAAATGGCGGTCATTGGCCTAATGAATGTACTCCATATTGAAGGCGCGAAGAACAACATCCGCGTAAATACACTCGCGCCAGGAGCTGCAACGCGCATGACTCAAGAGTTGCTGCCACCCGCAGTTATTGCGCTAATGGAACCAAAAACCGTGACACCAGGTCTCTTATACTTGGTCAGTGAGGATGCGCCCTCTCGTGTAATTTTAACTGCAACTTCTGGCGGTTTTGCTCGCACAATAATCCAGGAAACCGAAGGGATTTATCTCGCACCTGAAGAATGCACGCCGGAGAACGTCGCGGCGCGTTTTGACGAAATTTCAAATTTAGAAGGAGCGCACGTTTACGAACAGGGTGGGCAACAAGTCATGAAGTTTGTGGGTAAAGCGGCCAAACATTTTAGCGTATCGCTAGTTTAGTGGCGCTGACAAATGGTTTATACATCGTTTGGAGTAGCCGAGGGTTAAAGGGACTTGATGCCAAATATAAAGGCAACTGCTGGATTGATATCCGCTAGGGAGGATGAGAATGTGCTATGATACTGTGCATCTCGAAAGAAATGGGCCTATCTTCAGATTGGTTCTGAATGTCCCTGAACGCCTTAATGCCCTTAGCGACCAGGTTCTGCTCGATCTCAGCGAGGCGCTTGATGAGTGCGCAGGCTCTAAAGAAATTCGGGTTCTCATTATAACAGGAGCGGGGCGTGCTTTTTGTGCCGGGGCTGACCTGAAAGGAAGAGAGCCTGTAGGTGGACCGGAGAAGTACGATTTGCTTCGTCGCAGAATTTCCGACCAATTCAATCCAACAATCAAAAAGCTGCTTGCGTTGCCGGTCCCAACGATTGCGGCAGTTAATGGTGTTGCTGCAGGTGGCGGCTTTGGCCTAGCCTTGGCGTGCGACATAGTCATCGCTGCGGAGAGCGCTGATTTCATCCTAGTCTTCACACCGCAACTGGGCTTGATTCCCGACATGGGTGCGTCATGGCACGCACCGAGGAATCTCGGGCGGGCCAGAGCAATGGCAAGTGCGTTCTTCGGCGATCGCATCAAGGCCGTGGAGGCGGAAGCCCAAGGACTGATTTGGAGAGCGGTTCCTGATGAGACTTTTCCGCAGGTCGTCGATGATACAGCGGGAAAACTAGCTGATGGTCCAACACTCGCTTATGTTGCAAATCGGCAAGCGATTGACCGCGCGCACACCCAAAGTCTGAATGATCAACTAGATCTTGAAGCGGAAATTCAACCCACCCTGCTTATGACGGAGGACTTCGCCGAGGGCCAGAGGGCATTCCTTGAAAAGCGCAAGCCTGCGTTCAAAGGCAGGTGATAAGAGTGGTTAGAATGTGCACCTGCCCCCCGTCAGCACCAATGGCACAGATTTAATGTTATGATTTAAGGAGTGATTTGGTCTCATCGTAGTGACGAAGGAACGAAGATGAGACCAAATCACTCTGGCCAACCCAAGGCCTCTGCCGAACGTGTCGTAAAGGATATTCGCCGGGCAACACGGCGGCATTTTTCTGCTGAAGACAAGATCAGGATCGTGCTGGAAGGCCTGCGCGGAGAAGCGCTCGCCGGCGTCATTCACATGCGAACGATCATCGAACAGCAGGTGGGGAACTTCGCGGTGCAACCGTGGTCCATCTCCGGCACGAAAAAGGGAGACGCATCCGTTCATTTTAACCTACTGCCTCAAGAACGCTAATAACTGGCAAAGCTAGCTTCACAGCCTGATCGTTCAAGACTAGAGGGGGAATGACGGATTTCGACCTTTGACCGCGTTAGCTGTTATGACCGAAACTGGGCGCAAAGCAGAACGGCCGCAAATAACCTGGCCTTTTGGGATGATTATATTCCCCGAAGTCTTCGACATTACTTGCTCTGAATGGCTGATGATGACCAGTGAATATGAATTATGCGCCATCGCCCTTCGGTTTTGCGCAGCACCATCGTTTCAACCGATCGACTATTAACCGGGCGATCACGGAAGGTTCCTTTTACGAACTCAACGCTCATAACGGATGAGAGGTTTCCGTCGGAAGCGATCGTTTGGCTGACGGGCGTTCTCGTTGTCGCTGCACTGAAGGCCGCGTCGGACTTGAGATGGTGGGTTTCATATTCGGCACGATTTCGTTCGACCCCGCCGGACTCAAAAATGACGACATCTTCAGCCATTAGGTTGAGCGCCGCAGTGGCGTCGCCGCGCTTCAGCGCCGCATGGAACGCATTTACAACGTCAGTTGGCGTATCGAAATTGGCAGTATCCGATTGGAGTGACGGGTTAGCCGCTGATGACATTGCATGAGCTTCAGGATGAACAGCTGCCAACATTAATGGGGTCAGGGCTAATCCCAGAAGGCGTGCTGTTCGCACCGCTGAACCATGTTGGATTTTCATAATATTCTACCCCTCGTTTTGGTAACCGTAATTGGCAGGATTTAGTGGCCCAACGGAGACATAGTGCCGATGAAAGCAACCAGCCCGAGAACTGCTAAGGCCAATGTGACCTCTGCTGCAAGGCTGGTCCGTAGTTTTGATAAAGTGGAGTTAACATCGTCAGCTGGCGTTTGGTATATTCTTGAATGTCGCCGTCCAAGAATGGCATTCCGCGCAGCGAACAGCAGCATGATGCCAACTAGCGAAATCTTTGCGGCAAACAACCAGCCATAATCTGTCCTCAACACGTCTGCGCTTTTGTCCAAACCGAAAATAAGATGCGCATTAACCAGTCCAGTGACGCTAACAGCGAAAACCAAAAATACCCCCAGCGGGGCGAACTTATGCATGTCAGAAAGTATAGCAACAGGTGCGATCAGGTCGGGTCTGCGGGAGGCAACGCGGGTCACATGAATGAACCAGCCAATTGCGCCAAGCCATAAACCAGCCGCCCAAAGATGCGCCGCATCGTTTAACCTGTGTATTGTGCCCAACGTGCCTTCTGTTGCTGCAGCATGGCCGTTCCAAGCAAGCGTCGTGAGGGCCAGCCCAAACAAACAAGCTGCAACTAACGCTCCAAATGTTGATCTGCCAAATAGGATCAAAGTAAAAGCGGCAGCGCTAAGAAGCCCAAGCCGAAATAGAAACGACCATCCAATGCTGGTCGACATCACCATCGCCTCGATTGTGGCCCATTCTAGTTGCCAGACAGGCTGCGCCATCATGGCGGCGATACTCAAAAACATTAATGTGATGGTCAGGACAGGTGCCACCACCGCAGCAACTGCCAGTGCACCATTATCTTTACGCTTAGACTGCTGCGCCAATGTTTCGCGTAACCCGATGCAGCGAAAAGCCGTTATCCCAAATAGACCCAATAACAGCGTATAATGGGCAAAACGCAATAATGGATATAGCCAGTTGTCCATGGTCACGGATTAGCTGACTTTAAAGCTGACTTTTCCGGTCATGCGGTGACCGTCTGCACCGGCCGCCTGCCACCGGACTTCATAGCTTCCTGCACGAAGCGGTTGGCGCAAGCTCAGAGTTAAGGTCCGATTATCGTTCGACCAGCTTGGCGTGAAATTGCGGATTATCATTTCACCATGGTTTTTTACGCCAGGCATGTCAGTCATTACGATGCTGGCAACGGCAGTTGGCGTGAGCATACCTTCAGAGAAGTTTAACTGAACCACTCGCGGCTTCGCGACGGTGGTCCCTTCGGCAGGTGTTGATGACACAATCTTGCTATGCGCTAACGTTGCGGCCGGGCTGACAAGCGCTGCTGAGCCGAGTGCGAGACTGGCAATCAGGGAGAAAAATTTCATAACATTATCCTTTTATCTCAGAACCAGAAACGGACGCCGACAACATAATTTGTGACCGAGGGGTCCTCACCCGAGCCCCTTGCAAAATCGGCGCTGCGACCCACACGCCAGCTTTGTTCAACGCCTAAATAAGGTGCAAATTCTCGTGTGATCTCGTACCGAAGCCGGACGCCAGCTTCAACACTGTCGATGCCTGCGCCGATCCCCAAGCGCGGAACGTTTTGTGCAGACAAATTAACTTCTGCCCGCGGCTGTAAAATCAGCCTTCGTGTGATGCGCTGGTCAAGCTCTGCTTCAACGCGCGCCGTGACGTCACCGCGATGCGATACAAACATCGCCGCGTCGACTTCAAACATATACGGCGCTAGCCCCTGCACACCGATAACGGCATGTGTAGTTTTATCTCCTGCCACATCCTGCCGCACACCAAGCTGAAAATCCCAAAAAGGTGCTATTGCGCGCGAATAGAGAGCTTGGACTTCAGCATCTTCAAGCGCCTTGCCGAAACCACCTTCGCCTTCGCTTTTGAACCAGAGGCGGCTTGTCGGTCCGCCATAATAGCCCTGAAAATCCCACAGATAGCCATTATGGCCACCGCGAATCTGGGCTTCTAATCGGTCGCCCTGAAACCAGAATACTGGAAAGTCACCATGCGATTCCCGCAGACTTTTTCTGGAATCGAACATTGCGTCCGCACCCCAGATTGCGTCAGCTGCACGCGAAGGACCAATGCCGGCCTCAACGGGTTGGGTGGTTTCCATCATCGGACCCGGTGACACGCCAGTGCTGCTTGCCGTGTCGTTCGCAGAACCGTGCTTCAGATCGCCATGGACCATCATATTGTGGTCCATAGCTGGTTTAGGATTAACCACAGATGGCGAATGGCCAGCATGGAGGTCGGCCTTTACTGGCGGGCTGCTCTGCGCTCCCGGAGCTACGGCGGGCTGTCCATCGTGCCCGTTATGGTCTTGCGCACGCGCGGGCATTGATAACAATGCGGTGGCGACTAACGTGACGGCAATCAGGGGGGATGTGGTCATGTTGCTACCTTTGGACCTACAACCGTTACCGTCTGCATCATGCCGCCATGCATGTGGTAAAGAAGGTGGCAATGAAATGCCCAGTCCCCCGGCTCATTGGCAGTCAAATCAAACTGGGCACTTGCACCTGGTTGAACCACAACAACATTCTTACGCGGCTGGTGCATAGCGCTTTCGCCGTTGACCAGTTCGAAGAACATACCATGCAGGTGAATAGGGTGCGCCATCATCGTGTTGTTCACCAGCTTGACACGTACGCGCTCGTTCCAGGCAAAACGGATTGGAATGTCGTCAACTGAACTAAACATACGCCCATCGAACGACCACATATAGCGTTCCATGTTGCCCGTCAGATGGATCTCCAGTAGCCTCGACGGCTCACGGGTATCTTGATTGGGCTCAAGCGCTGACAGCATGCGATAGTTTAACACGCGATGTTTGACGTCCCGCAGCCCTATCCCTGGGTCGCCCATTTTATCGACCGGAGCCATAGACACCATATCGAGGCCAGGGCCAATTTCGACATCGGGTGGCAAAAGCGATTTATCGCGCATGCTCATGCCATCCATGCTGTGGCTCTTAGCGGCATTCGCATCCGCGCCACCGCCATGATCCATTCCTGCATGTCCGTTATGGTCTGCCGCCATGTCGCTTGCAGCAGGTCCATGGTTCATACCCATGTCACCCATTGTTAGCAAAGGTGCCTCGCGTAGTGGCGGTACGCTTGCTTTCGCACCGGGGACGGTAGCTAGCATGGCCAGCGCCATACCTGATCGGTCCATAGATTCGGCGACTATTGCATATGCATCAGCCTTGCCCGGCTCGATGATAATGTCATAAGTTTCAGCAGTTGCAATCTGTAGTTCATCAACCTCAACCGGTTTTACGTTCTGCCCATCCGCAGCAATAACCGTCATCGGTAAGCCGGGGATCCGCAGATTGAAAAAGGTCATGGCGGAGCCATTGATGACGCGCAGCCGGATGCGTTCACCGCGGCGGAAGAGATATTCTAGACCTTCCTCTGCGCCACGTCCGTTGGCAAGATAGGTGTACGTAGGCGCACTTACGTCAGCGATGTCGGTCGGAAGCATGCGCATTTCTGCCCACATGCGTCTTTCTGCTCCCGACATAGGATATTTGTCAGTCCAGCTTGAGAGCTTGTCGTTGAAATAGCCTTCGCCGGTACGCAAGCGGCTCATAATGAAATGCGGGTGAAGCGGTGTAAATTCGCTCAACAGGAGGATGTAATCCCGATCGTAGCTAACAGGTTCGGCACCAGCAGGTTCGATAATGAGCGGACCATAATGCCCCGATTGTTCCTGCAGATGAGAATGGCTATGATACCAATAGGTGCCAGACTGCCGTATCGGGAAGTCATAGGTAAACGTCTTGTGCGGCTTGATTCCAGGAAAGCTAACTCCGGGAACACCATCATATTGAAATGGAACCAGCAGCCCGTGCCAGTGAATTGAGGTGTCCTCGTTCAGATGGTTCGTCACGTTAAGACGGACATTCTGCCCTTCGCGTAGCCGGATAAGCGGTCCAGGCACGCTTCCATTAACCGCGATACCATGCCCACTACGGCCTTGGACAGTCCGTCGACCGCTGGCCACCGCAAGGTCAATTATTTTGCCACTGACTTCGTCAAAACCGACGCGGATGGGTGGTCCATTGTGCCTGCGCATGCTGTGACCTTGAGCCCACGCAGGAACGGCGGCCAAAGTTGCGCCAGCACCCAATCCAGCTAATATGCCTCGTCGCGTTAGGGAGGTATTCATTTACGCTTGCATCCTTCTGAATAGCAGAATTATAGGATACCCCCATAGGGTATATCAATAGAGCATTTACGCTTATGGCTAAAGATCGCAGCAGCACCATTAATCGCTTGAAACGGATCGAGGGCCAGGTGCGGGGCATCTCTCAGATGGTTGTTGATGACCGCTATTGCATCGACATTCTGCATCAGGTGCAAGCGGTGAAGTCCGCGCTTGCTAAGGTAGAAAGCACAATCCTTAGAGATCATGCATCATGCTGTGTCGCTGATGCAATTGCGTCAGGTAATGTGACAGAGCAGCGCGAAAAATTTAACGAGCTTATTGATCTGTTTGACAAGGTTAAGCGCTGAATACGGCAATCAATCTGATGGGACGTCCGCTTTTGGATAAGCTAGCTGGATCTACATATGGCCACAGTTGGGCGCGAAGCGGACATTGCGTTTCGACGTTCTCCGAAGCAGCTTCTCGCGAATGGGCAATTATGTATCACGCAGGCTCCAGGTCAGCCGCCGTGCGACCTTGGTTCAAAGCGTTTTTAATAACGACCGTCGAAATCTATATGTAAAAAATTACACGTTACCGTTGCTGTATTCAAAGCGCTCCGGGCGAAAAGAACCGACAAAACCATCAAAAGCCCCCTTTTGTAGGTTTTGTCGGTTTATATTCGCACAATCAGGTCGTCAGATTGCCGGTCTTTGGGTTGATGTAGTAGCGGACAATTGGTCTGCCGCCGGTTTCTTCGGGGCGCATGGCGAGCCAATGCGCGTGCACCAACGCACCGAGGCCCCTTTCCACCTCCGCCTTATCTTTCAACTGAGACCACCCTTGAGTGTAGATATCTCGCACTGTGAACCCGCATTTCAATTTCGCATTTTCAATGCGTTTCCAAATCAGTTTTGCCGTATCAACTGGAGCGGCCTCGGCTGCGGCGTAAACCCGGCGAGCGTGAGCTTCGAGGTAGTCCGCCCAACGAATAGCCATGGTGATTGCTTCAACCGACACACTTCCCGTGCCACCCGACGCAAGATGCATGATCAGCGCTATTCGAGGCACCAGCCCCCGATATTTGGACAAGTGTGCGGCCAGTTCTGGTGATAAAGTGTTTCTGCGAACCTTCGTCTCAAGACCTGTCCGGTATTCAACGAACAATCGCCGCGCTTCATCTGTAAACCGAAGGTACGGCACCGCGTTTCCATCTTCAATAATAGCCCCGACGTCTTGTGGCCGAAGCTCAGCCAAGCGCCGGCACATTTGGTATGCCCTTGCTTGTGCAGACTTATCACTGGGACTGTCCATCGACACCCACTCAGGCATGTTGTCCGGCCAAACCAGTATTTGCACGCGCTGAACCATGCCATCGTCAAAGCTAACCAAGGAGCCTGAGACGTAATTCGCAATCCGGCTCGGCTGGGTCGTCCCGAACATCGAAATGGTAACAGATGGTACATACGTGGTGCCCCGACCTATCCTGTCGAAGGTGTATGCATCTAGGCCGCTCCAGCCGGTCATCAAAAACCCGCGGTCCGCTGCTTTTTCCTTGCGATCAAGGTCTGCCAGCAACGACAAGAGTTCGTCACGGTGGTACATCACACCATTGGGGTTATCGGCACACATTTCTCCCAATTTCTCGACGGTCGCATTACTGGTAAAATACCTCTTGAATTTCGGCTTTTCAGGAGGATCGCCGATTGCCATGAATGCTTGCATCAATGCAGCCGGATCGCCCATATCTCTGGCTTTTTTCTCAGCAGAAGCCTGCTTCACCTTGTGAACAGCCAAGGCCAGTTCATAATCCTTCTGCTTCTGCTTGTTGGCAACCATCGCCTCGGCCTCAAGTTCAGCCAGCGGCGCGAAGACTTCGCGTATCGCCGGGCTTTTTAACGCGCCGGGCGAAGCAACTATGCATCCCCATAGGTTGGCGGGTTCAGACCAATTATTATTCTGCTCTGGCTTTATGACGATCTTCCGGCCGATGAGGGCACCGAGCATCGACAAACCTGCACTTCCTGCAAAATCGAGAGGCACGCTCATTCTTGCGGCAATATCCCTGAGCCATGGTTGTAGTTCCGAGGGGAGCATGTCCTCTTCCAAATTTGGAACTGCCAATAACGCATCTGGTAGAGGAACAGGGTCTAGCCACACTATGTCGCTATCAACCGAGGATGCAATGTCCCCCTCAGTATCGCGGTAGCCAGACGCCTTGGCCATCTTGATGACGGAACGCATAGTGACCAACTTCTTGCCCGGCTTCGGCCTGAAGCTATCCCACTGGTGGCGCAGTGCCTCAGTGCCGGGGTAACTGTCACCATCGCTCGACCAATCGTCCCACAGGTCGAAGCCCGTGTCGTCGCCGTCACACTCGTGCTTCAATGCCATGCCAATGAACAGCCACGGCTCGCGGCCCATGCTCGGGTCGAGTACTGCCAGTAGTGCCTTCATCTTCGCTACGGTTAGACCAAGGCGCGGCTCACGTCCCGCCATGAAGTCGTCGGGGTCGAACGCGATCTGACTGCGCGCACCAAAGCGTCGCTCGCACAGGGCACGCGTGGCGTCGTCAACGTCGGCGATCGTGTCGTGATGGCCGCGCACGTCGCACACGGGCAAAATGTTGCCGGTGAAGGTGACAAAGCCGGACGAGCTGAACGTCTCGAAGCCGTAGTCGTCCGGTGTCGTCGGAGACTTGTGGTTGCCCAGATCCCCCTTCAGCGCGGCGCGCACGCCCTTGCCGCTCGGACTGTACTCGGCGTACGTGTGGCAGACGATGTTGCCAATCTCGGCGGGCATGTTGCCGCCGACGTCGACGCAGTTGTCGAAGTCGAGGAACGTGTAGCCGAAGTCGGGCAGCGGGGCGAAGCCCACACCGTCATAGCCCATGCGTGCGGCTGCCTCACGCGCGGCGAAGAAGGTCGACAGGCGTGCGCGGTCCATTGGACTGCCCTGCTCGCCGTGGCGACGGGTGCCGTCGACCCAGTAGGGAACCTTGCGCGGCTTGGCCTCGCCGATGAAGGGCTCAAAGCGCCAGAGCAGCCAGCCGGGCACTTCGTGCAAAGCTTGCGGCACTTGGATGTCGTCCAATTTCTTACTGCGCGCGTTCATGCTTCCTCTCCAATCAAACCAAAATGTTGAAGCGATTGCTCGATAAACGGGGCCTTTTCCTGCTCAAGCTTGCGACTGAAAGACGCGAGTATCTCTTTAGGCGGAAGGTTAGGCTCCCAAAGTATTTGAAGTAACGCCCCGCTAGGAGTTTCGAATAGACCGAATTCGGCTGCGTATTCGGGGGAGAACCGGACCCATGCGCGACGAAGTGGCGTTTCATTGGCGAAAGGGTCTTTTTGGGCGCGACGAACGCTCTTAGGGCGGGTCATGCGGACACCTGTAAGGCACAGTTTTTCTGGCGCGGAGGCGCCTTGTGTGGTACGTAGTTCATAGGAAAAATCTTTCTTTTAGCGGCGCGGCTCGTGACGGAGCGGCGCCGTTTGTTTATGCGTCTGCGGCGGCAGCTTGCGCGGTGGATGAGAAGCGGCGCTGTGCGCGCCACTCCAAAATATCTGCTTCTGCGTACGAAATTTTGCCGGTCTTGCCGGGTGTCTTTATGAACGCAGGGCCTTCCCCGCGTACGCGCCAGTTTTCTAAGGTTGCGGGGCTGACCCCGATAAATGCCGCTGCTTCACGGCTGGGTATTAAAATATCCATAAATATTACTCCAACGAACCTCTACCGAACTGGAGAGGCTTCGATGGTTTCAACACGAGGTACGGGTCTGTCGCGAAACCGGCGCTAAACTGCGACGGACTGAATGAACAATATCAAATACTTATGGACGAAAGTGCGACGGCTAGTGCGACGGAAGTGCGACAGCTATGAGTTGTGTACCAATTTCAAACTGTCGCTGACGCGCCACCCATCAAGATAGCGATCTTGCCACTTTCCGAACGTAGACCGCACGAGCGGCTTACCTGTCCGCTTATTTTTCGGGTCAGCGTGCCACTTGAGGTATTCGCTATGCATAGCAACCCGACCCAGCGGGTCTTTGGGTGGGTGCGTCAACGCAATGTCGATGAACTTTAACGCGTCAGCCTGCCGTTGGGTTAACCGCTGTTGCTGCCACCTTTCCTTCGGTGGCCGCGCCCCAGTTCCCTTTGATGGATGCACATCCAGCAGCGTATCAAGGTCGACCTTGCTGAACGTCAAATCGAACAGCTTGATGCGTTCACGTTCTGTGTCTTGATAATAATCGACCCAATATTCTACCGTTGCTTCATAGGTACCTGCACCCCAAAGCACTTCGACTTGGCGTTCTGCCCAGTAATGGTTCGGAATGTCTGGCCAAGAACCGTGTATCGACAGTTCTTTCTTATCCGAACGTGGCTTTTTTGGAAATAACCGCTTTTCAGGAGGGTCGTCGAGACTTGAAGTGGAGCTCTTAGCGCGCGCGCGAAGGCGGCCTTGGCTAGCCCATTCGATCAGGTTTCCTTCAGATAAGCCGGCAGCCTTGATCCGCCTCGAAGCCTCCATCGCGCTAATCCACTCGCTCATGCCCTAACCTCCGACAGCTGCACCACGTTGGTCTGGTCGGCTCCGGTCAGAAGGCCGGACACGTGGTCTGCCCATGCCTGCACCGCAACCGCCTTCTCGGTCGCCCAATCATATCGCTGGTAAACGCCCGCCACGCCGCCCTTAGAGCCACTAACGTGGTTCAGGACGGCCTCAGTCACTTCGAACCGCACACCCAGCCGCTGAAGCCCTGTAGCCAGCGTACGGCGCAAGTCATGCAGTCGCCACGGCGGTGGGGGCGATGCCTCGTCCTTCTCGGCCAGCGCCGCAATGGCCTTGTCGAGGCGCGTCTTGGCACGGCTGTAGCCGCTCACACTGGTATTCCCGGTCGTACTGAACACAAAACCTGATTTCGGCCATCCGGCGGACTTACCCTGCCGGTTGGCGATGGCGTCTAATTCGGCAACTGCAAGCGTCGACAGGGGCTGGCGAGCCGCTACGCCGTTCTTCGACCTGCTCGGGGGCAGCACCCATATCTGGGAGCCATGATCAAGCTCGGACCAATCAAGCGCAGCGACCTCTTCTCGCCGTGCCCCAGTCAAGATAAGCAGGCGGATAAGCGGCCCGAATGGGTAACCTAGCTCCGCCGTCGACTTCCACACCAGCAACATCTCGTTGTCGTCGAGAACCCTGTCGCGAGAAGGCGGCGGCTTTGGGCCTTTAACGCCCTCAATCGGCGAACGCTCTAAATCTTCCTGTTCGACCGCCCATCGCAGAAGCCGCCGTATGACGCCGAACAGGTTCGCTGCCGTCGCAGCCTTACTCTTCACGGGCGCAAGAACCGCATTGATATCTTTACGCGTGATTTCGTTAAGGGGCTTATTGCCAAGCACCGGCACCGCGTATGTGATGAGAAGCGAGTGAACGTAGCGGTAGGTAGCAGGCCACTCTTCCCGAAGGCATTCTGCCGCGAACCGTTCGACATAGGGCTTGAACGCCAAATCGATTGCAATACGGTTGGTCTCGGCTTTGATCCGCTGCGGGTCGGAGCCTTGTGCCACTTTCAATGCAAGCACTTCAGCCTCGCGCCGCGCTTGCTCCGCAGTCAGCTGTCCGTGACGGCCTATAGTGTAGCGTCGCGCGGGTGAACCCCTACCGCCCATACGGTACTGGTAGATGAAGACCTTCGCCCCCTTGGGCGTGACCTTGCAGCCGAAGCCCAAAAGGCGGTCGTCCCAAAATAGTATATCCTTCGCGCCGGGCTGCGCTGCGTCGACGAAGCTTTTAGTTATGCGTGCCATGGTGATTGCTAGAACCTTTCTCAGCAATCACATTAACGGGAAATGAGGTTGGTTACAAGGAGCTTGGGTGAATATAAAACAATGAAAAAACGAGGATTAAATAGATAAAGGTTAATATTTTCTGTGGTAGAGCATCTCGTTTACACCGAGAGGGTCAGCGGTTCGAGCCCGTTAGCGCCCACCATTCCCGAACATGACTTTATATGCGATAAAGACCCCTTTTTAAGGGCGTTCGGATCAGTCTGCTGCGCGGAGCAGCTTCACCTTATCAGCTTCATTCCATTCGACACCGCCAACAATCCGCCAAACTTCCTGGCCTTTGCTGTCGTATAAAATGGTCGTCGGCAGCGCGATAGCGTTGTTGAAGGCAGCTAAGATTGCATTGTCAGCATCGGTATACGGCACAAGGTTTTTCACCCCCGTCTCTTTGAAAAACGCAAGGACGGGCGCACTGCCTTCCAAGTCTTGAGAGACCACAACAACGTTCATCCGGTCCTTTTCAAGCTTTGCCAGCGCATCCAAGGTCGGCATTTCGGCCTTACACGGCGCACACCAGGTCGCCCAAATATTCAGCAATAATGGCTTGCCGGCAAAGTCCGCCAAGGTCACATCCTGCCCATTGGCATCAGCGAAGGGCGCCGTTGGCGCCTTCTGGCCTGCATTCTTGTAACTGAGCGCTGCGCGACTGCCATTTGCGCTTTTCAATACTATATCGTCTTTGACACCCATACCTGAATTTGCACCCAATGCGGGTTGCGCTTGCCCCCCCGCTTGGCTTTCTTTATCGCATCCAGCCAACACCAGAAGGATTAGGGTAATTACAAAGCGCATGTCGAATTCCAATAGCATGTGGGGCGGCCGGTTTGGCGATGGCCCTGGGGTCATTATGCGCGAGATAAATGCCTCAATCCCATTCGACAAGCGTCTTTGGCAGGAAGATATTGCGGGCAGTAAAGCCCATGCCGATATGCTGGCGTCGGCAGGCATCATTTCGAGCGCCGACAATGCCGCTATTCAGCAGGGTTTGGACGCGATCTATGCGGAATATCAAGCCAATGGCGTGCCCGAAGATCTGGCGCTTGAAGACATCCATATGGTGACTGAAACGCGGCTGCGCGATTTGGTTGGCGAGCCTGCCGCACGGTTGCACACCGCGCGGTCACGCAACGATCAGGTGGCGACAGATTTCCGGCTATGGGTTCGTAACGCGACACAGGAAATCGATGCAGGCTTGCGCGCCTTTCAATCTGCGCTTGTTGCCCGCGCCGAAGAACATACCGAAAGCATCATGCCGGGCTTTACGCATTTACAAGTGGCGCAGCCCGTGACGCTTGGCCACCATTTGATGGCGTATTACGAAATGGCCAAGCGCGACCGCAGCCGCTTTGCCGATTGCCGCGGTCGCTTGAACCTCTCCCCTTTGGGGGCGGCTGCATTGGCCGGCACATCTTTCCCGATTGATCGCGCCGCAACTGCGGCTGCGCTTGGCTTTGACGGGCCGATGGGCAATAGCCTTGATGCGGTATCCGACCGCGATTTCGCGCTTGAGTTTCTAACCGCCGCGGCACAGACCGCTTTGCATTTATCGCGTCTGGCCGAAGAAATGATCTTATGGGCGTCGCAGCCTTTCGGTTTCATTACCTTACCCGATGCGTGGTCAACGGGCAGCTCGATCATGCCGCAAAAGCGCAACCCAGATGCCGCCGAATTGGTGCGCGGGCATTCAGGGCGCATCATTGGCTGCATGAACAGCCTTATGATCACCATGAAGGGTCTGCCATTGGCCTATTCAAAGGATATGCAGGACGACAAGCCGCCAGTGTTTGAAGCTTATGACCTGCTGGCTTTATCCATTGCCGCAATGACCGGCATGGTCGCCAATGTAGCATTCAACGCCCCCCGCATGCGCGAAGTCGCCGCCACAGGATTTTCAACCGCAACCGACTTGGCCGACTGGCTCGTCCGCGCATTTGCCATGCCCTTCCGTGAGGCGCATCATGTCACTGGCAGCATTGTGAAGGCGTGCGAGGCGCGTGGCATTGGCCTATCGGACATTACGGCGGATGACCTTGCGGCCATCAACCCAATGCTTGCCGGTTGCATATTGCCTGACCTGTCGATTGACGGCTCTGTTGCCAGCCGGACAAGCGCTGGCGGCACAGCGCCAGTGCGCGTGAGAGAAGCCATCGCTGCTGCACACAAGGAGCTAGAGGCATGAAGTCGCAACCTATTCTGCTGATTATCGCAATCGCCATGACCGCCACTGCCTGCGGCAAGGTCGGCGACCTTGAACCCCGCACAGGCAACAGCTTGCCACCTAAGGCAAATGGCCAAATGACAGCGCAAACTGCAGCGATTTTGTCGACAGCATCGGTGCAAGCACGCCCTGGTCGCACGGACGAATTGCTAAAACGTTCCGACCGCCGCGAAGATGACCCCTTTGACGTGCCACCGGGGGAGGAACCCACAGCGTTCAACCCCGAACAACCGACGCAATCCGCCAAACCCAATCCAAAATAAGTCATAAACCATGAACCATTTTAATCTCGTCAATGGCGTGCTGCACGCCGAAGATGTCGCGCTATCTGATATTGCGGATGCAGTTGGCACGCCGGTCTATGTCTATTCACGCGCGACATTTGAACGCCATGCGCAGGTCTTTCGCGACGCTTTGTCGGGCCTTGATAACCCGCACATTGCCTTTGCCGTCAAATCGAACCCCAATCTTGCGGTGCTGAAGGTTCTTGCGCGGCAGGGTTATGGCGCCGATGTTGTCTCGGGCGGCGAAATGGACCGCGCCCTTGCCGCCGGGATGGCAGCAGAGGATATCGTGTTCTCAGGTGTTGGCAAAACCGCAGAAGAAATCACCCGCGCGTTGAAGGCAGGCATTGGCCAATTCAACATCGAATCGGAAGAAGAAGGCCGCGAGCTTGCAGACATTGCCACTTCCTTAGAACTTACCGCACATGCCGTGTTGCGCATTAACCCTGATGTCGACGCAGGGACGCATGGCAAGATTTCTACCGGCAAGGCCGACAATAAATTCGGCGTTGGTATTCACCGCGCAGCCGAGATTTACGCCCGGTTGAGCGCGCTGCCAAACTTGCACATGCGCGGGTTGGCGCTGCACATTGGCAGCCAGTTGACCAGCTTGGAGCCGCTTGAGACGGCCTTTACGAAAGTCGGCGTGCTGGTGCAGTTATTGCGCAGCCAGGGGCATGAAGTTACCCATGTGGACTTGGGTGGTGGCCTTGGCGTGCGCTATCGTGACGGTGACAATCCGCCGGAGCCAGCCGCTTATGGCGCAATGGTCGCCCGCGTGACCAAGGATTGGGGCGTCCGCCTGATGTTCGAACCCGGCCGCGTTATCGCGGGCAATGCCGGCATATTGTTGACGCGCGTCATTCGCGTAAAGCCCGGCGCAGGCAATGCCCCGTTCGTGATCGTCGATGCGGCCATGAATGATCTGGCACGCCCGGCGCTTTACGACGCGTGGCATGATTTTGAAGCAGTTGCGCCCAACGGCGAAAAGATGATGGCCAATATCGTTGGGCCAGTGTGCGAAACTGGCGATACCTTTGCCATGGGGCGTGAGATTGATCCGGTTGCGGCCAATGACCTTGCCATTTTCCGGACCGCTGGCGCTTATGGTGCGACAATGGCGAGCACTTATAACAGCCGTGGGCTTGTGCCCGAAGTGCTGGTCGATGGTGACAAATTCGCAGTCGTCGCAGAACGGATTTCGCCTGAGACGATTTTAGCCGCGGAACATGTGCCCGACTGGCTGAAATAGGAAAACCGCGTTGGACCAGCTGCCGATATTTGTGAACCTGAGAGGCCGGAACGTCATTCTGGTTGGTGAAGGTGAAATGGCGGACGCCAAACAGCGCTTGATTGAGCGCGCTGGCGGCATCTGCGTCAATGCTGATGACAGGGACGCGCGCATTGCTTTTGTCGCTATCGCCGACGAGGATGCGGCGCGGGTGTCTGCCGATGCGTTGAAGGCGCGCGGGTTACTCGTCAACGTCGTCGACCGCCCCGAAATCTGCGATTTTACTACGCCTGCCATTGTTGACCGCACGCCCGTTCTGGTGGCGGTGGGTACGGGCGGGGCGTCGGCGGGCATGGCAAAGGCCATTCGCCAGCGGATTGAGACATTGCTGCCCGAAACCTTAGGGCCGCTGGCCAATGCGATTGCCGACGCGCGCGTCGCAATCCGCGTGCGCTGGCCCGAGGGTCCCCAGCGTCGCCGCGCATTGGACCAAGGCTTTGCCGCGGGCGGCCTGTTGGATCCGTTCGGAAACCACACAGCCGACACAGTCGCACACTGGCTTGACGTGGCGCAAGAGCCCAAGGGCGACCGTATCATTGAAATCGCCTTGCTGTCGGATAGCCCCGACGACCTGACGCTGCGTACCGCGCGGTTGTTGGGTGAGGCCGACCATGTTTTCCATGACGCAGATGTACCAACAGCGATCCTTAATCGTGCACGCGCAGATGCCGTGCGCCATGCAGGTGCGCCGCCCGTACCAGCGCCAGAGGGTCTGTCGCTGTTCCTGCGGTTGCCGTTAGCGCATGGATAGGGCATGACGTTCGCCTAAACAGTCGCAAGGTTTTCATTTTGTCCGTTTTCCCCTCTCAAATCTGTTTCTACGGCTGCGGCAACATGGGCGGCGCGATGCTGCGTGGTTGGCTTGCCGCCGGTGTGGCGCCAGATGCCTTCCATATTGTTGACCCTGTCGCCGAAAACCTGCCCACAGGCGTCACGCTATCACGGTCGGCACAGGACGTTGGGCGGCAGTTCGACATCGTGGTGCTTGGAATCAAGCCGCAGCTTTTGCCATCGCTTGCACCCGACATTGCGGCATTGCTTGCCCCCGGGGCATTGGTTATTTCGATACTGGCTGGCACAACGTCACACACGCTGGGCAACGCCTTTCCCGATGCGCAGATCGTTCGGCTCATGCCCAATTTAGCGGCAGCCATCGGCAAGTCGCCGCTTGCACTCTTTGCGCCAGATGGAACGGAACGCGCGGATATAGCACATTGGCTCGCGCCTTTGGGGTCGGTCATCTGGATTGAGGATGAGGGCCAAATGGACGCTGTCACGGCGCTGGCCGGATCAGGGCCGGCCTTTGTCTACCGCTTCATCGACGCGTTGACCAAGGGTGGCGAAGCGGCAGGTTTACCGCGCAATATTGCCGCGCAATTGGCGCTGTCTATGACCGAGGGCGCAGCGATGCTTGCCGCGTTATCGCCGCAAACGCCAGATGCATTGGCGGCACGCGTGACCAGCCCCGGCGGGACCACAGCCGCTGGCCTAGCCGTGCTTGATGCAGAGGCCGCTTTGGAAGCATTGATGACGCAGACGCTGCGCGCAGCACGCGACCGCGGAACAGAATTGGCAAAGGGAGACATCACATGAAATTAAAAATCGCGCTCGCCTTCACCTGTGCTTTAGCGCAGCCAGCAGCTGTATTGGCGGCAACATCGCCTTCCACGGCGCAGGCGACAGCCAACCTTAGCAAAGAGGGATCCATTGAAAATTTCGATCTCTCCCAGCTTGCTGACGGCATTGAAGACGGCACGCTAAACAGCGAAGCCATCACCGCCGCATATCTGGCGCGGATTGCCGCAGTGGACGATAGCGGGCCAACGCTGAATGCGGTCATTGCGACCTTTCCCGACGCACTTGACCAAGCACGCGCGATGGATGCGGAATTGCGCGCCGGTACATATCGTGGGCCGATGCACGGCATTCCCATTCTGGTGAAAGACAATGTCGAGGTTGCTGGCCCCATTGCCACAACCGCGGGATCGCTTGCACTTGCAGGCAATATCACCAACCGTGACGCGCCGCTCATCGCCCGTTTGCGTGCGGCAGGCGCAGTGATCTTGGGCAAAACCAACTTGAGTGAATGGGCCAATATCAGGTCGGACAATTCAACCAGCGGCTGGAGCGCGGTCGGCGGCTTGACCAAGAACCCGCATGCGCTCGACCGCAACAGCTGCGGCTCATCAAGCGGCAGTGGATCCGCGGCAGCGGCAGCCCTTGCCGCGGGAACCATTGGCACCGAAACCGACGGCTCCATCACCTGCCCTGCGGGCGTAAACGGCGTTGTTGGGTTTAAACCAACCGTTGGCCTTGTCTCGCGCCGTTATGTTGTGCCCATCAGCCATAGTCAGGACACCGCCGGACCCATTACCCGCTCAGTGCGTGATGCGGCGATTATGCTGACCGCGATGGCCGGTAGCGACCCGCAGGACGCGGCGACAGTGGATGCCGACCGCTGGCGCGGCAATTACGCCGCTGGCTTGTCCGTCGATGCTTTGAAAGGCATGCGCGTTGGTGTGATCCGCGCACCCAGTGCCGACGCGGTGCTATTCGACGCCGCGATTGCCAAGTTGCAGGACGGCGGCGCAGAGATTGTCGTTCTGGATGCCAGCAAGATTGATCGGCAAAAAATCGGACAGGGCGAATTTAAGGTTTTGCTCGCCGAGCTTAAGGCTGACCTTGCCTCCTATTTACAAGGCCTGCCTGAGGGTCTTGTCCCGCACAAAACATTGGCCGACGTGATCGCGTTCAACACCGCCCATGCCGACAAGGAACTGCAATATTTTGGGCAGGACACGTTCGAGACGGCAGATAAGGAAAAAGGCCTTGATGACCCAGCCTATCTGCAGGCGTTAGCAACGTCACGCGGGCTTGCCACAAATGCGCTGAACCAGTTGTTTGCCAACAACAAGGTGGATGTCATCATTGCCCAGACCAACGGCCCCGCATGGGTATCGACTTTGGGCAAGGGTGATGCATTTTCGGGGCCAAGCGCCAGCCAGTTGCCTGCCGTTGCTGGCTTCCCGCATTTGACTGTACCCATGGGACTGTCATCCGGGCTGCCTGTAGGGCTGAGCTTCATTGGCCCGAAATGGCATGACCACAATGTCCTGAAAGCCGGCTTTGCGTATGAGCAGCTTTCCAAGGCGCGCGTTACGCCGCAATTTCCTGCAACCATAGCGAGTAAATAAATGGCCTTCGGGAAACCTGATCTGGGCAGCATCATGCCAAAGGGCGCGGCCTTTGACCCTGCTTTGGTCAACAAAATAATGGGCAAATTTGGTCATAGCGGGTTTCTTGACATGGAATATGTCGGTCATGGCGATGATTGGGTTGAGCTTTCCGTCGACTGGCGAGAGGACCTTGTGGCCGACCCCGAAACCGGCATACTGGCCTCTGCCGTCATCATAAGCCTGATAGATAATGCGACCAGCATGTCGATCTGGACTAAACTTGGCGAATTCAGACCGCAGGTCACGATGGACCTGCGGATTGACTATCTGCGGCCTTCCCCATCAGGCGAACGCGTCTATGGCCGTGGCATTTGCTACCATTTGACCAACAGCATCGGTTTTGTGCGCGGCTTTGCCCATAATGGTAATCCAGACGAGCCATTGGCGCATGCCAGCGGCACATTCATCCGCATCGGAGACCGGGTATAATGACCCAATTGCCATTGCCCCTTCCGCCTTATGCGCGCGCGCTGGACATGGCGATCGTCGACGAACTGGACGGCGCGCCAGTCATCGGCATGCCCTTTACTGACCGCGTTCAGGGGCGTCCCAACTTCCTGCATGGAGGGGCCATTTCCGGCCTGCTCGAGATTGCGGCCATCGCCGCTATTCACCAAGCGCTGCGGGCAAAAGGCAGCGATGCCGCCATCAAGCAAGTTAATGTAACCGTGGATTTCATGCGCGGTGGCATGAGCCAGATGACTTTTGCTGTTGGCGAAGTGACGCGCCTGGGCCGCACGATGGCCAATGTTGAGGCGCGGGCATGGCAGGAAGACCGCGATAAGCCCATCGCCATGGGCTATATGCATTATCTCATTAAGGCAAAACGTCCGGTTTAAGCGGGCTTAAGCCTCGCCATGCGTCTCGATAAGTGCGCTGGCGATGGCTTCTTCGGGGGTTTTGTCACCCCAGATAATGAATTGGAACACGGGATAAAAGCGCTCGCATTCGTCGATGGCGACGTCAATGATGGTCTGTGCCTGATCGACACCCAGCAATCCGTTCGACGCCATCAGGCTGCCGTGGCGGAACAATAATATGCCATTGGCGGACCACATGTCGAAATGGCCAAGCCACAATTGTTCGTTGATGAGGCCTAAGGCGGTGTAGACGCTCGCGCGCTTATCGCTTGGCACTGTGATGTCGGGCAATATGATGAGTTGAAGCGCATTGTCCTCCTCACGCCAGATTGCACGCATCTGATAGCTGGCCCAGCTGCCCTTATATTCAGCGGTTATTTCGTCTTCGCCATCAAGTTCAAACGACCATCCGCGGGCTTCGAACAAAGCCGCGAGCATATCTACGGGCGCGGATTCGTCGCGCTCGAATTGCTCATATTGTTCGTCGGTATCGTGCATGTTGATTGCGCCTGTCGAGTTGCGTCGGGTCTGCCCCTTGACTGACTCGCACGCAAGGGGCTTGCGTCAACGCGCAACACAAGGCTGTGGGCCCGCTGTGGAAAAGTTTAATTTGGACGTTACGCAGACTTGGTCGTGGGCTTCGCCTTGGCAGGTGCTGCGCTACCTTTTGCCTGCAAGGCAGCTTCCAAGGCAGCAACGCGCTTACCAAGCGCATCTGCTTCGGCGCGTGCATTTGCCGCGAGGGTTTTGACGGCATCAAATTCTTCGCGTGACACAAGATCAAGACCGCCAGCCCACTCGCGCGCGCGTTCGCGCATGCTCGCCTCGGCCTCACGGCCCATCCCGGCAACGGTTCCGGCAACACCGTTCAATACTTTGGCCAAATCGTCAAAAATGCGCTTTTCGCTTTGCATGTCATTCACTCCATTGCGGTCGGGGGGTTAACCGCCATTACCTATTTGGGAAGTCACCGCCGGAACGTAAAGGCTTTCCGCATCGGGATTTAAATTATCAATCTGAAAATTCAGGATTGCGGCGAAGCTTATCCAAACCAAATAGGGCACCATCAACCATGCCGCAGCCTTGCGAACCCGTGCAAATGCTACCGTGGTGGCGATTGCCATGACCAGCATGACCAAGATGATATAAAAAGCAGCGGTGACTTTGTGGTAATGGAAAAAAACGGGCGACCATGTAAGATTTATCAGGAATTGCGTCACAAACAGAGCAATTGACGGCGTCTGGTAGCGCGATCCACGCGCGTGGAGCACCATCGCCAATGCAAGCCCCATCAGGAAAAATAGCGTTGGCCAAACCACGCCAAATACCCAGCCCGGGGGCTGTGCGGCTGGCTGAATTAAGGTTTGATACCAAGCATTTTGCGTCGTTGAGCCTGCAACCAACCCGGAAAGCGAGCCAAGAAGCATAATGACAGGGATCACGAACAATGCCCAACGCACTAACGATGTGCGTGGCTGCGAACTGGATACGAGTCGGCTCATGACGTCACCCCGATCTTGGTTAGCGCGATTCGGAGGAAACGCGTTCAGCTATAACATAAGCAGCGGCGGTATATAGAACAAGGCCGCCTATCCAGTTGGATAGACGGCCCGTTTATATGATTACCGGCGCAATCTGCGCCGATAAA
>CANIRZ010000004.1 GCA_947470185.1 Sphingomonadales bacterium
ATGCCATGTTCTTTGGTCGAACGGCCTGAGTTGATGTCGATTGATACCAACGCTTCGGTCGGGTTGATGACAATATAGCCACCTGATTTCAGCTGGACGATCGGCTGATACATAGCATTCAGCTGATCCTCTACATGGTAGCGCTGGAACAATGGCACCGGATCGGCATAATGCTGCACACGCTTTGCGTGGCTTGGCATCAGCAATCTCATGAAGTCTTTCGCGGCCTTGTAACCATCGGGCCCTTCAACAAAGACTTCGTCAATGTCCTTGTTATAGATATCGCGGATGGCGCGTTTGATCAGGTCGCTGTCGGTGTGGATCAGCATTGGAGCTGCACCGCGAAGCGTACGCTCCCGTATTTCGTCCCAAAGACGCGCCAAATAATCAAAGTCACGCTTGATTTCAGGCTTCGTCCGAGCAAGCCCGGCAGTCCGGATGATACAGCCCATAGTATTGGGCAATGTGAGGTCCGAAATAATGGACTTCAAACGCTTACGGTCGGCTGCGCTGTGGATTTTTCGGCTAATGCCACCACCATGCGACGTGTTTGGCATCAATACGCAATAGCGGCCTGCAAGACTCAAATAGGTTGTGAGCGCAGCGCCCTTATTACCGCGTTCTTCTTTGACAACCTGAACCAGCAAAACCTGACGGCGATGAATAACGTCCTGGATCTTGTAACGGCGGCGCAAGTTCATGCGCTTTGCGCGCACTTCGTCGCTTGCCTTTGGTGCGCGACTTTCGCCGTTGCGGCCTCCGCGCCCACGGCGGCGGCGGTTATTGCGACCATTGTCGCCGCCATTATCGCCACCTTCGTTTTCGTCTAAATCATCACCATTATTATTCAGGTCGGGTTCTTCACCCTCTGTCATGTCTATGGTGTCGACGCTGTCGTCGCTGTCGACTTCGATAAAATCGTTTGCATCGTCGTCGCGTTCGGCAGAGCCCTGCATGATATCGGAAGGCTCATCGCTTTCCTCTTCTTCCTGCTCACGCAAAGCAGCTTCTTCCGCAGCAGCTTCGGCTTCCTCAGCCAACAACCGGTCACGGTCTTCCCGAGGGATTTGGTAATAATCAGGATGGATTTCGGCAAAAGCCAAGAACCCATGACGGTTGCCGCCATAATCAACGAAAGCCGCCTGAAGCGACGGTTCAACCCTGGTTACTTTTGCGAGGTAGATATTGCCTTTGAGCTGCTTGTGCTCGGCCGATTCAAAATCAAATTCCTCAATCTGGTTTCCTGTTACGACTGCGACCCGGGTTTCCTCCCGGTGACGCGCGTCGATAAGCATACGCGTTGTCATGTAATTTACTCCAGCGAGGCTGGCGCCCGGTTGTCAGCCAAAGGCCGCTCGCTTCATTGTTGATGCATTGCCAGGCAGGACGCACAGCGTTCCTGTCGGCAAAGCGATATGGTGGAAATGAAAGAATTGCGTCTGCTGCTTGTGCATGGCGGGCGTGTATCGCGCGCGCTTGATTTCCAACCGATGCGCCATGCCCAGTGTGGGCGGCGGTGGTGGAAATATCATGCCTCATGTAGCGTCAACCTGTTAAAATACCGAACGGAAATTGCTGTTCGGCGGACTGTCGGGGCGTTCGAAAAAATCCCAGTGGTCAACGGTTAGCACTCCCGCCCGTTATCGGCAAGAGCATCCCGCGAATTAGCTGTTTATTAGGGCTATTGTTGTCGGTTTTTAAAGGATTAACCTATTAGTAACCATTTCTGTTCACCATGACTTACGCTCGGATACCTAAGTGGGTTGGGGTTAAGAGGATGGAGCCGCTGTGTGGACCGAATAAACTTCTGGACGACTAATTTTACGAGGTCACATATGCGAGGCATGATTCCTGCCATGCTTTTCGTTGCATTCCCTATTTGCGCGTCTCCGGCGATGGGAGGGACGGTTCAGAAAATATCCGCGCAGGACGGCGCTGTGATCGTGCAATTTGACGGTGTTGTCGACAGGGCGGATGTATTTACTCTCGCGGCACCTGACCGCATTGCCATTGACGTATCTGGCGCGACGGCAGGTCAATCTGCATTTGCAGGGGGCTCGGTTCAAAACATTAGGCAGAGACAATTTAGCGCCGACACAGCGCGGATCGTCTTGGATCTCGCCGAACCCGCTGTTGTCACCAACGGCAATTTTTCCGCCGACGGAAAAAGCCTGCGCCTTAGCCTGCGGCCGGTGCCGCTGGCCGAGTTTTCTGGCACCGTCGCGCGCGGTAAAACCCAGATTATCCCTCCCGCCGCATTTCGCGCCGATCTGCCGAAGCGTCGGTATGAGGTTACTGCACCCATTCGTGTAAATGTTGGCAAGGGCCTGCCACTGGTGAGTGGGCCGGCGGACGACAGCCTACCATTGGTGGTTATAGATGCAGGCCATGGCGGTCATGACCCGGGTGCTATCAGTCCGCATGGCGGGCAGTTGGAAAAGGACGTGACGCTCTCCATTGCAAAGTCGGTCCGAGACGAAATGCTAAAAAGTGGACGCGTCCGTGTGGCCCTGACGCGCGATACGGACAAGTTTATAGTGCTGCAAGATCGCTTCCAAATGGCGCGTAAGTTACGTGCCGACCTGTTTATATCGATCCATGCTGATAGCGCGGAAAGCCCAGAAGCAACGGGAGGGACGGTGTACACCCTGTCGGAAGTTGCTTCTGACCGCGAGGCGCAGCGGCTTGCAGCGCGTGAAAACAAGGCCAACATTATTAACGGGGTGAATCTAGGCGGTGCCGACGCCAACGTTTCGTCGATCCTGATTGACCTTACCCAGCGCGAAACAATGAATGTCTCTGCGGACTTTGCAAAACTGTTGTTGCGGGAGGCAACGCCCAATATGCGCATTCCCGGCAATTCGCATCGGTTTGCTTCGTTTATTGTCTTAAAGGCACCGGATACCCCTTCGGTGCTCTTTGAAACGGGCTACCTCAGTAACGAAGCCGATGTCACTTTCTTGGCTTCCCAAAGCGGGCAGGGCAAGGTGGCGCGGGCGCTTGCCAATGCCATTCAAGTCCACTTTGCACGGCGGATTGCTTTGCGTTAACGGGTAGTAGAAGCATTTTTGCGTCAATTTACTGATGAACTTTCTGGACCTGTTCGGCAAATCGGCTAGATAGTGCCCGCGATGGATATAGTCCCCCCTCCTGCCGAAGTGCCAGATACGGTCAGTTACAGGCTGAAACGCAACGCCGAAGAATTTATCGAGCGTTGGCGGGGCTGGTGGCAAAGCAAGCGCTTTCGTTTGGCTACCTATGCAGTCGGCGCGCTTGTGGTCCTCTTCATTATATTCTGGGCGCTATTCGCGCGGAATCTTCCCGATGCGGAAGCGCTCGTTGAATATGAGTCGCCTTTGCCCACCGTGGTACGTGACGTTAACGGAGAACCATTTCACAGCTACGCCCGAGAACGCCGGGTCCAGTTGGAATATGCCGATTTTCCGAAGACTTTGGTGCACGCGTATCTTGCAGCCGAAGACAAAACATTCTTCAGCCATGGCGGGATTGATTATCCCGGTATCGCGTCGGCCATTTTCGACAATATGTTCAGCAGTAAGCGATCGCGTGGTGCATCCACGATCACGCAGCAAGTTGCGAAAAACCTGCTTTTGACGAATGAATATAGCTACACCCGCAAAGTCAAAGAAGCGATTTTGGCAAAGCGGATCGAAAACGCGCTCACCAAACAGCAAATCCTGTCGCTATACCTTAACGAAATTGCGCTTGGACGTCAGTCATTCGGTGTCGAAGCTGCAGCGCAGGCCTATTTCGGCAAAAGCGTTAATCAACTCCAATTACATGAAATGGCATTTTTAGCCATTCTTCCCAAAGCGCCCGAGCGCTATGGACGTGCTAAAAATGCGGCTGCTGCGATAGCGCGTCGTAACTGGGTTCTTGGTGAAATGCGCGCGAATGAATGGATTACCGAGGGGCAGCTTTTGGCTGCGCGCGCTCAACCCCTTGGCCTCGTGACGCAACGTGGCACGGGATATAAAAACGTCGGCGGTTATTTCGCAGAAGAGGTGCGCCGCCAACTCATCGAAAAATTTGGTGAAACCGATGCTGCTGGTCCTTACAGCGTTTATTCCGGTGGTCTTTGGGTCCGGTCATCGATGAACCCGGAATATCAACTTCTTGCCACCCAAGCGTTGCGCGATGGGTTGTTGCGCTACAACGCCGGCAAGGCGTGGAAGGCAAATCTTGGTAAAATTGACGTCAAAGATGATAATTGGGCAGCACGCTTTGCATCGAGCAACATTGGGATCGATTATGCAAACTGGCGCGCAGGCGTTGCCCTTGGCAAAGGTCGCGTCGGGTTTGCCGATGGCACCGTGGCCAAGTTGGATGGTGGACCCGCCGCAATGAAAGCAGGCGATGTCATTGCGGTTGCGCCCAATGGCATAAACAGTTTTGCGGTCCGCAGCGTGCCTGAAGTCGGCGGCGGCATGGTTGTGCAAAATCCGCACAATGGCCGCGTGCTTGCTATACAAGGCGGTTTCGACAACCGTATTTCAAGCTTCAACCGGGCGACACAGGCGCAGCGTCAGCCTGGGTCTACGATCAAGCCCTTTGTCTACGCCGCCGCGCTGGACAATGGCATGACGCCCACATCAATCATCGTCGATGGTCCGTATTGCGTATGGCAGGGTGCCAATTTGGGCCAGAAATGCTTCCGCAATTTCGACGGCGGCGGGGCAGGGCCAAAAACCATGCGCTGGGGGCTTGAGCAATCACGCAACCTGATGACGGTGCGTGCTGCTACCGAAGCTGGTATGGACAATGTCACGGACACGTTCCGCGCAATGTCGATCGGCGATTATCCCGACTATCTCGCTTATGCACTTGGCGCAGGCGACACTACTGTGCTGAAAATGGTCAATGCTTATTCAATGCTCGTCAATCAAGGTCGCGAGCTTAAGCCAACGCTGATTGATTTTGCACAAAACCGAAAGGGCAAGGTAATCTGGCCAAGCAAATGGGCCCCATGCAAGGGTTGCCGTTCGGCGGATTGGAATGGCAAGCCCATGCCGCGATTTGCCGCGGCTGGTAAGCAGGTGATGGACCCCATCACCGCCTATCAAGTCGTGCACATGCTTGAAGGTGTCATTGAACGCGGAACAGCCGTGACGTTGCGTGAACTAAACCGGCCGTTATTTGGTAAGACGGGGACGACCACTGGGCCAACAAATGTTTGGTTCATTGGCGGATCGCCGCATCTTGTTGCTGGACTGTATTTGGGCTTTGACCAGCCACGCAACTTGGGCGGCTATGCGCAGGGTAGTTCAGTTGCTGCGCCGATCTTTAAACAATTCGCGCGTGCGGCGATGGCCGATATGCCAAAAACGCCCTTCATTGCGCCTGCTGGAACGCGACTGGTGCGTGTTGACCGTAAGAGCGGTAAGCGCGTTTATGGCGCTTGGCCGGGCAACGACCCTCAGAACGACGTGATCTGGGAAGCGTTCAAGGCAGAAACTGAACCTAAGCGTTCTATCCGTCAGGAAGAATTGGCGGCGGGCGCTGAGAAACCAAAGAAAGAGGCTGAAACTCAGTCGAACATGGCCGGCGCAGTCAATGCGCCAAGTGCAAGTGTCGGCACAAAACGCGATCGAGAGTTTATCCAGCAAGAAGGCGGGATTTATTAGCATTTGCGGATAGCCACTTTTTGTAAGGCGGCGTGCGTACTTTGGCATCGCTACCTTTGACTTGAGCGTCCAATCCGCTAAAGGGCGCGGCTGACCTTTTCATTCCCTTGGAGTTTCTTATGCGCGCCGACGCAGAAGGCTATGTTGCCCGCATTGATGCCGCCCTGAACCTCGTCAAGATGTCGCTTGATTGGGACCGTGCATTGCGCCGTCTGGACGAGTTGAACGCAAAGGTTGAGGACCCGACCTTGTGGGACAACCCTAAGGCCGCTGAAGAGGTTATGCGCGAACGTCGCCGTTTGGACGCGGCCATTGGCACTGTACGGGAAATTGATGCGGATAAGGCAGGCACCGTCGAACTTATAGAGCTTGCGGAAATGGAAGGCGATGCCGAGCTTTGTGACGAAGGCGCTGCGTCGTTAAAAGCGCTGGCCGACCGTGCCGATCGCGACAAGGTTGCAGCTCTGCTTTCCGGCGAAGCCGATAGCAACGACACTTTTATTGAAATTCATGCCGGCGCTGGCGGAACCGAGAGCCAGGATTGGGCCGAAATGCTTCAGCGCATGTATTATCGCTGGGCCGAACAGCGCGGATATAAGGTCGAGATGGTCGACTATCAGGCGGGTGATCAGGCTGGCATTAAGTCGGCTACCTTGTTGGTAAAGGGCGAGAATGCCTATGGCTATGCCAAGACCGAAAGCGGTGTTCATCGCCTAGTGCGTATTTCGCCATATGACAGTGCCGCAAAGCGCCACACCAGCTTTTCCAGCGTCTGGGTCTATCCAGTTATCGATGACAATATCGACATTGAAATCAACGAAGGCGATTTGAAGATCGATACCTACCGCGCGTCAGGCGCTGGTGGGCAGCATGTTAACACTACGGACTCTGCCGTGCGCATTACCCACAAGCCCTCGGGCATCGTCGTCGCCAGCCAGAATGACCGCAGCCAGCACAAGAACCGCGCAACTGCTATGGGCATGCTTAAGGCGCGACTGTATGAAGCCGAATTGCGCAAACGTGAAGAAGTTGCGAGTGGCGAATATGCGGCAAAGACCGAAATCGGCTGGGGTCACCAGATCCGTTCCTACGTGCTTCAGCCATATCAGATGGTCAAAGACTTACGTACAGGCGTCACATCCCCCACGCCTGGAGACGTTCTTGATGGCGACCTAGACAACTTCATCGCCGCCGCATTGGCCCAACGCGTAACCGGCGAGGCGGTTTCGGTTGATGATGTAGATTAGGCTTTTGCTCGTTTTTCCAATCCCCGGCAACGTCGACGAGCCGGCCAGTAAATCGCTATTGGGTGGATAGAGTTGCAGCATTTTTTGAGGTGTGTGAAGAGCGTTTGCACGCTTTAGCCTTGAATCCCTCGACCTACTCCACTTATGCAGGGGCTAAGTAGACGCGGCGTTATGGGAGAAAGCAAATGACTGAACATCAAGACTGGTTCCCGATTCCCGCAAACGCTGCGGCAAACACGCAGTGTAGCGCCGCCGATTACGACCGGATGTATGCGCAAAGCATTTCCGATGCTGACGCTTTTTGGGCAGAACAAGCCGAACGCATTGATTGGGTAACGCCGCCGACGAAGATCGCCAATTGGTCGTTTGATCCCGTCGATATCAAATGGTATGAAGACGGTGTTCTCAACCTCTGCTACAATGCCATCGATCGTCACGTGAATGCGGGCAAGGGCGATGCGATTGCTTTTATCTTTGAGCCCGATGACCCAGCCAACCCTGCGCGGCGTGTCAGCTATTCGGAGTTGCTTGCCGAAGTGACGCGCATGGCCAATGCGCTCAAGAAACTTGGCGCTGGCAAGGGCGACCGTGTGACCATTTACATGCCGATGTGCGTCGAGGGCGCGGTTGCGATGCTCGCTTGCGCGCGCATCGGGGCCGTGCACAGCGTTGTCTTCGGAGGGTTTTCGCCCGAAGCGATTGCGGGACGGATTAAAGATTGTTCCAGCCGCTTTGTAATCTGCGCTGACAGTGGCCTGCGCGGGGGCAAATCCGTGCCGTTGAAAGCCAATATTGATGCCGCGCTTGAAAAAGTAAGCGGGGTCGAGGCAGTCCTTGTCGTGCGTCATACAGGTGCGCCTGTCACGATGGAGCGCGGTCGCGACCATTATTTTGACGAGATTGCGGTCTCGGGCGAATGCGCCTGTGAACCGATGCATGCTGAAGACCCGTTGTTCATTTTGTATACGTCTGGTTCAACTGGCAGCCCGAAGGGCGTGTTGCACACCGTCGGCGGCTACTCTGTGTGGACCGCGAGCACATTCCATTATGTGTTTGATTATCGGCCAGGGGAGGTTTTCTTTTGTTCTGCCGATATTGGCTGGGTCACCGGGCATAGCTATGTCGTTTACGGTCCACTGCAAAATGGTGGAACGAGCCTGATCTTTGAAGGCATCCCTAGCTACCCAGATAGCGGACGTTTTTGGGATATCATTGACCGGCATCAGGTGAACATTTTTTACACCGCGCCCACCGCGCTTCGGGCGTTGATGCGCGATGGCGATGCGCCCGTTCAGGCACGGTCGCGCAAGTCGCTTCGCTTACTTGGCACAGTGGGCGAGCCCATTAACCCCGAAGCATGGCGTTGGTACCATGCGACGGTAGGTGAGGGGAAGTTGCCGATTGTCGACACATGGTGGCAGACCGAGACTGGCGGTGTGATGATCACAACCTTACCCGGCGCGCATGGCATGAAACCCGGGAGCGCAGGCCGTCCGTATTTTGGCATTCAGCCGCAGTTGGTTGATGGCGAAGGCAATGTTCTTGCCGATGAACATATTGGCGGCGCGACCAACGGCAATTTGTGCATCACGCACAGTTGGCCGGGCCAGGCACGGACGCTATATGGTGATCACGACCGTTTCGTGCAGACGTATTTTTCGACCTATAAGGGCAAATATTTCACTGGCGACGGCTGCCGCCGGGACGAGGATGGCTATTATTGGATTACCGGTCGGGTCGACGATGTCATCAATGTTTCAGGGCATCGCATGGGCACGGCCGAGGTTGAAAGCGCCTTGGTACTCCACGAATTGGTTGCTGAGGCGGCTGTTGTTGGGTTCCCGCACGATATCAAGGGGCAGGGCATTTATTGCTATGTCACGCTCAACGCAGGTGCTGACCCGTCGGATGCTCTGCACGCAGAGCTTCGGTTACAAGTGCGTACAGAAATCGGACCAATTGCATCGCCTGACCATATCCATTTCACGCCAGCCCTGCCCAAGACACGCAGTGGCAAGATTATGCGGCGAATATTGCGCAAGATTGCCGAAAATGATTTCAGCGCTTTGGGTGATACCTCAACTTTGGCTGATCCTACTGTTGTGGATGCACTGATCGAGGGACGGCAGAACCGTTGACCGTATCCTTGGTGTCGAACGAAACAACAGAGATCTGCTATGCTTGACGCTTGCGTCAACCTGCCGGAACGACTAAAGAATTTCCGTTAATTGCACGATTAAACCCGTATCCTGCGTTATCGTAGTGGAAGGACCCGATGACTGATTTACCGACCCAAAATGGGCCCTTAAGCGGCATAAAAGTTGTTGAACTCGCCGGTATTGGGCCTGGCCCTTACGCTGGCCAGCTGCTTGCGGATATGGGCGCGGATGTTATCGTGATCGACAGGCCGGGTGGCGCGCTTGTACCGAAAGCGATTGATGCGCGGGGCAAAAAGTCGATGGTTCTCGACCTCAAAAAACCTGAAGCCGTCGCTGCATTGTTAAAACTTGTTGAAACCGCTGATGTCCTAATCGAAGGTCTTCGACCCGGTGTGACCGAGCGGATGGGGGTTGGACCAGACGCCTGCCACGCCATCAATCCAAGGCTTGTTTATGGACGGATGACAGGTTGGGGGCAGACGGGCCCTTGGAGCCAAATGGCTGGGCATGATATCAATTATATTGGCATTACCGGGGTGTTGAACGCAATTGGCAAGGATGGGCAGCCCCCCGTACCGCCGCTCAATATGGTGGGTGATTTCGGCGGCGGGTCGATGTTTCTCGTCAACGGTATCCTTGCGGCGCTGGTCGAGCGCGGCCGGACGGGTAAAGGTAATATAGTTGATGCAGCCATTGTCGATGGCACCAACAGTCTGATGAGCTTTGTCCATGGTATGGCGGGCCTTGGTCAATGGCGCACGAAGCGTGAGGCAAACTTGCTGGACGGGGCCATGCCTTTCTACCGCTGCTACATGACTGCTGATGGTAAGTTCATGGCAGTTGGGTGCATTGAGCCGCAGTTTTTTGCCGCAATGATGGACCGCTTGCCCATCGACAAAGATGCTTATGGAGGTCAGCACGACCGAACCGCTTGGGCGAAGCAGCATGAGATGCTTGAGGATGTGTTTGCCACCAAGGCGCGCGACGCATGGGAAGTGATTTTTGCGGGTACTGATGCTTGCGTAACGCCTGTGCTGGATTATGTGGAGGCGGCGTCGCATCCCGCCAACGAGGCGCGGCAAGCATTTGTGCAGGACGGCCGTTGGTTGCACCCACAGGTCGCACCGCGGCTTGCAACACAGCCTTTGGCTACCCATTTTGAGATTGCAACAAAGGGCGGCGATTACGCCGCTATATTGGCCGAGGCTGGACTCGGTGATGACGAAATTTCCCAATTGATTGCGGCAGGCGCCGTGGTCGTAACGAAGGACTAAATATGACCGAAGCCTATATTTATGATGCGGTGCGCAGCCCGCGTGGCAAGGGGCGCCCTGACGGTGCGCTGCATGAAATTACGCCCATCGATTTGGCATCGCAGGTATTGGCGGCCATCCGCGACCGCAATGGCCTTTCGGGCGCCGAAATTGAAGATGTGGCCTTTGGCTGTGTCTCGCCGGTGGGCGAACAAGGCGCGGTCATTACGCGCACGGCAATACTCGCTGCAGGCTATCCGCACACGACATCGGGCATTCAGGTAAACCGTTTCTGCGGTTCGGGCCTAGAGGCGTCCAACATCGCGGCTGCCAAGGTGAAGTCTGGCGAATGTGACTTGGCTGTAGGCGGCGGTATTGAATCGATGAGCCGCGTGCCCATGGGCTCTGACGGCGGTGCATGGCCAATTGACCCCCGCTCGGCAATTGCCAATTACTTCATCCCGCAAGGCATTTCTGCGGACCTTATCGCCACAAAATATGGTCACAGCCGCGACGATGTTGATGCTTATGCCGTCGAAAGCCAGAGGCGCGCTGGCCGCGCATGGGCCGAAAAGCGTTTTGCGCGCTCGATCCTGACAATTAGGGACGTCATTGGCGAAGTCGTGCTTGACCATGACGAATTGATGCGCCCGCAAACCGACATGCAGTCTTTGGGCGCATTGGCCCCGGCGTTCCAGATGATGGGCACGATGATGCCCGGTTTTGACGATATCGCTATCATGCGCTATCCAGAGGTCGAGAAAATCAACCACGTGCATCACGCGGGCAACAGCTCGGGTATTGTTGATGGTTCTGCGGCCGTGCTTATTGGTACCAAGGAAGCCGGCGAGAAATACGGGCTGAAGGCGCGCGCGCGTATCGTATCAATGGCCTCTATCGGGTCTGAACCATCAATCATGCTCACGGGCCCAGAATTTGCCGCGCAAAAGGCGTTGGCGCGTGCTGGAATGGAGAAAAGCGACATTGACGTTTGGGAACTGAACGAAGCCTTTGCTTCGGTTGTCCTGCGCTTCATGGAAGCGATGCACATCGATCATTCGGACATCAATGTGAACGGCGGTGCTATCGCCATGGGCCACCCGCTGGGTGCAACTGGCGCGATGATCCTTGGCACTGTGCTTGATGAGTTGGAGCGGTCAGGCAAGTCGACCGCGCTAACCACATTGTGCATCGGCGCCGGCATGGGCACCGCAACTATCATCGAACGTGTGAATTGATTGGGACGGAAAATATGACTTATAAAACTTTCTCAGTCGATATCGATGCCGATGGTATTGCGCTTTTGACGATTGATTTACCCGATGCCTCGATGAATGTGTGGAATGGTGCATTGATTGAAGAATTCGGCAAATGGGTTGACGATTTCACTACTAATGAAGCCGTCAAAGGCGCGGTCATCACCTCGGGCAAGAAGTCTGGTTTCTTGGCGGGCGCAGACCTCACCATGTTGGGCGGTGCTAAAGCCGGCAGCACGAAAGAAGCCTTTGATCAGGCTTTTGCCTTGAACGCATTATTGCGCAAAATGGAAACGGGCGGTCAGTCTGCCAAGGACCTTAGTGCGGGCAAGGTTTCTGCAAAACCGGTTGCTTGCGCGCTCAACGGCCTTGCCTTGGGCGGTGGTCTTGAGCTTGCCTTGGCATGCCATTATCGCGTTGTCGCAGATCATCCTAAGATCCAGCTTGGCATGCCCGAAGTCATGATCGGATTGCTGCCCGGTGGCGGCGGAACGCAGCGGACGCCCCGCCTCATCGGCCTACAAAACGCGGCGATGATGATCATTCAGGGTAAGGCGCTGGATCCCGCAACGGCGAAGGCGCAGGGGTTGGTGCACGAAGTTGCACCTGCGGCTGACCTGATTGCCAATGCCAAGGCATGGGTGAAGGCTAATCCAAAGGTGACAGCGCCTTGGGACAAGAAGGATTTCAAATTCCCCGGCGGTGCTGGCGCAATGGACCCTCGTGCGGTACAATTGTTCGTTGGCCTGAACGCGATGGCGCACAAGGAAAGCAAAGGCAATTTTGACGCGATTAAAGCCATTTTGTCCTGTTTATATGAAGGTTCCATTCTGCCGTTCGACACCGCGCTTCGTGTGGAATCCAAATATTTCACAAAGCTGCTTTCGGGTAGCCAAGCGAAGAACATGATCCGCACCTTGTTCATCAACAAACAGGCTGCCGAAAAGGGCGCTGGCCGCCCTGCAGGCGTGCCACCGGTTGAGATCAAAAAGGTTGGTGTGTTGGGTGGCGGGCTCATGGGGTCGGGCATTACGCATGTCACTGTTAAGGGCGGCATGGACGTTATCGTTCTCGACCGCAGCTTGGAAGACGCCAACAAGGCGGTCGATTACAGCCGCAAGATTATCGACAAGGCCGTTAGCCGTGGCAAGATGACCAAGGAAGCTGGCGATGCTTTCATGGCGCGCATCACGCCGACCGACAATTATGACGACCTAAAGGAGGTCGACCTTATCATTGAGGCTGTTTTTGAGCGCCCCGATGTAAAGGCGGATGTCATCAAGAAGGCCGAAGCCGTAATTGGCCCTGATGTCGTGTTCGCATCGAACACGTCGACATTGCCGATCACTGGCCTTGCCAAAAATTCAACACGTCCCGAATTGTTCGTTGGACTTCATTTCTTCTCACCCGTTGAAAAAATGCCTTTGCTCGAAATCATTCCAGGCGAATTGACGGGGCCACGTGCCTTGGCGGCAGCGTTCGATTATAATGCCAAGATCAAGAAAACGCCGATTGTGGTCAAGGACGTCCGCGGCTTCTTCACCAATCGCGTGTTCCCGCCCTATATGGGTGAGGCGATGAAGTTGGTTACTGAGGGCGTTAAGCCAGCTTTGATTGAAAATGCGGCCAAGTCGCTAGGTATGCCGATAGGTCCTTTGGCGTTGCTTGATGAAACGACCTTGCAACTCGGGTATGACGTGATGCAGTCGACCAAGAAGGAGTTGGGCGACGCGTATCAGCCAAGCGGCACCGAAGACTTTATGGAGTTGATGGTAGTCAAGCTGGGCCGCAAGGGACGTCGTTTTGGCTCTGGCTTTTACGATTATGATGCCAAGGGCGAGCGCCTTGGTCTGTGGCAAGGCATGGCGGAGCATTATCCGCTCGCCGCTGATCAGCCTTCGGTTGAAGAGGTGAAGCAACGTTTGTTGTACATCCAGTTGATTGCAACGGCGCAATGCTTTGAGGAAGATGTTGTCAAGGACCCGCAAAGCGCGGATTTGGGCGCGATCTTTGGTTGGGGCTTCGCGCCTTACACCGGCGGTCCAATGAGCTATATCGACACGGTCGGGCTGGAGAATTTCGTCCGCACCGCTGACAATCTGGCGCAGCGTTTTGGTAACCGGTTCGCGCCACCCAAAAGCTTCCGCGAGATGGCTGACAAGGGCGAGACCTTGTATAAAGCAGCCGCCTAAACTTAGAGCAATAGGCACAAAAAAAGGGCGGCCTCCGGTTTGGAGACCGCCCTTTTTGTTTGTAATGTTGGCTTAGAACTTAGCGCGGACGGTCATACCGTACATGCGAGGTTCTTCCACGAAACCGATCAATGAGCGAGTTCCGGCACCGCCGCGAAGTGGCGTGTTGGCCGTAATGCCGCGTGTGATTTCGTTCGTCAGGTTCGTACCCCAAAGCTCGAACGTGTAACGGTCATCCGGCGTGGTAAGCCCGATGCGTGCGTTCATCTTGAAGTAGTTTTCCTGACGTGCCAACGGAATTGGAAGATTGTTGGTATCAAGGTCAATCGTCCGGGTGGTCCGGCTGTCCGAGTAATTCATGTTGCCGTTAACCAACAAACCCCAACCTGAGCTATTCAGCGGACCATCATATGTCAGACCTATGACACCAGTGAACTTCGGTGCGTTGGTAAGGTCTTGTCCGCAGAGACGCACTACTGAGCCAAGAGCGCTTGCGGCAACGCCGTCTGCGCAATTGCTTGGGTAACGTGCATCGGCGTACGTCATGGCTACATTAGCACTCATATAGTTACCGAAGTCACCGAACAATTCAAGTTCTGCGCCGGTTGAACGCGCCGAATTGACGTTAAAGGTCAAGAATTGGATGCCAGTGAATTCAAGCACCTGGAAGTCGCTCATCTTCATGTCAAACAATGCAAGATTTGCCTTGATTGGGCCAAAGGTTGCCTTCACGCCAACTTCGATCTGGTTCACCTTTTCGGATTTGAACCGTGGGTCGGCGTAGACGGGGGCCGCACCAGTGGTCAGAACAGCGGTGGAGTTCATCAAGTTTGCTGCAGTCGGATCAAGGTTGAAACCGCCTGACTTAAATCCATGGCTGTATCCAGCATAGATCAGCAAATCTTCGTTCGCTTTGTAGCCAATCTGACCGGTGTAGGTGATCTCATCATCCTTGAACTGGTTCGACCAAAGCCGTGGCATAGGCAGTTTCGAGCTCGCCAAACCGCCACCAGCTGCTGCTGGTGCAGTCAGATTAACTGGAACGGCAAATGGAAAGCAGTTCAATCCCACAAGTCCTGACGCAAGTGCGCCAGGAACGCGACCGGTCAGTACGCCGTTGACGCTGGCTTGGCATGCCGCGTTGCTTGCGCTGATTTGGTTGAATGCCGCATCCTTCGTTTCGGATACATAGCGTGCACCAAGTGTCAGGCTTAGCTTATCCGTCACGTTGAACACATTGTGGGTGAAGATTGAATAGCTTTCGGCATCTTGGGAAAACAGGTTGTTGCCAAAAGAATTGTTCGAATTGACCGGCGCACCAATTGTCGGAGCAGCTGCTGTTCCCCCAGATCCCAGAGCAGTCAGAGCAAATAGCGGGTTAACACCTGCGGCGTTGGCAAAGTTAAATGCGCTATTTGCTGCTTGATAGTCGGCACCGAAGGACATGGTTTGCTGAGCTGCAATCTTTTCCTTCGAATAGAAACCACCGATCAACCAATCCAGAGTGTCGTTAAGAGCCGTGCCTTGCAACCGCAGTTCTTGAGTGAAGGTTTTAATCCGGTCACCGTTTGGCAAGACGCCCGGTGCTTGGATTGAACCACCGACCCCTGTTGTGAAAATGTTCAGGCTCGTGAAATCGGACTCAGCCGTCGAACTGGATTTAAAGTCACGATAGGAACCGATGTACGTCAGCTTTGCGCCACCCAAATCCCACTTTACTTCACCAGAAACGCCCCATTGTTTGGCACCATTGAAAAACGTCTGGCTGTTCGTTGCCAGATTTTTAAGCGCCGACTGGCCGGATTCGACAACGCCATCATTCGCCAAGCCATGGAATGCGGAGAACGGAGCGAGTTCTGTTTCGCGAACGATGACTGCATCACAGCAATTTTCGTCAACCTTAGAATAATCGCCGACAATGCGGATGCTGACATCGGCGTTTGGTTCAACATATAGCTGTCCACGAAGCATGTAGCGGTCGCGGTTATTGCTTTCGGCGCCAGTTGAGCTTTTTAGGTAGCCGTCGCGCTTGCGCCATGTGCCTGAAAGGCGAATGGCTGCAACATCTTGGGCAACCGGAACGCTAACGCCACCTTGAACGTTCATGAAGTTGTAATTGCCGTAGCTTGCATTTGCAAAGCCTTCGACTTGAGACAGGTTAGGACGTTTTGTCGTGATGTTCAGCGCGCCAGCCGAAGTGTTGCGGCCAAACAATGTACCTTGCGGACCACGCAGGATTTCGAGACGCTCCAGGTCGACAAGATCGCCCAATGCTACACCGGGACGTGATTGATATACACCGTCGATGAATACGCCAACCGAGCTTTCAAGTCCGGTATTGTTACCGGTGGTGCCGACGCCGCGGATTTTAATCGATGTGCCCTGCGTTTCGGTCTGCGATGACTGAATGTTAAAGCTTGGCGAAATGGATGCCAGGTTCTTGATGTCGTTGACACCCTGACGCTCCAAAGCTTCAGGCGCGACTGCTGTCACGGCAAGCGGAATGTCTTGCACGTCCATTGCGCGCAACGTTGCCGTCACGATGATGGGTTCATCACCGCTGTCGTCGCTGCTTTCGGCTGTCTGGGCGTAAGCTGCGGGCACCAGCATGGCGCTGCATATAGTGCTGCACAAAGCAGCGGTAATTATACGATTAAAACGACGCATTTCTCTCTCCTCCTTGTAACCGACACCCCCGCTGCATTTGCTGCTTTTCATGGGATGGCGGCGCTTTAATACTTCTCGGTTAGGTAAATCCAAGAAGAAACTCTTTAACACTCCCCACCCTATCGCTGAAATTTGACAAATCCAGCAATTTAATTGTCCGATTGAAAATATCACTTTGCTGTGGCTTTTACACACTTAGGCGTTCATCAACTGACGCTATGTTTGATCGCCCCACGATACTGGACGAGGCTTTCTCCCGCCGCGTCGCTGCGCATGATTTTCCAGATTCGCGCAACAACGCGGCATCCCAATCATTTGCCCCGCATGTGCTGGTCGATTTGTTTGATAGCCAGATTATGAGCCGCCATCTCGATCTTTGGGCGCGGCGGTCAAAGGGTAAGACATTTTATTCTATTGGTAGTTCTGGCCATGAGGGGACGGCTGCCATGGCGGCAGCAACACGTGCCAATGATATGGCGTTTCTGCATTATCGCGACGCCGCATTCCTGATTCAGCGCAAAAAGCAAGCGGGCGGGCTTACGCCACTGCACGACATGGCTTTGTCCTTTGCCGCGTCGGCAGATGACCCCATATCGGGCGGGCGGCATAAGGTATTGGGATGCGCAAACACTTTTGTGCCGCCGCAGACGAGCACTATTGCCTCGCATCTGCCCAAGGCAGTTGGTGCGGCGCATTCTTTGGGAATGGCACAGCGGTTGCAACTCGCCGATGCAGTCCTGCCGCATGACTCTATCATCCTATGTTCGTTCGGCGATGCGTCTGCCAATCATTCTACATCGCAGGGTGCATTCAACGCGGCATGCTGGGCCGCGTATCAGCATTTGCCCATGCCGATCGTCTTTCTGTGCGAAGATAATGGCATCGGGATCTCTGTGCGCACCCCAGGCGGTTGGATTGCGGCCAATTTCGCCCATCGTCCTGCCCTGCATTATGTCAGTTGCGACGGCGCCGATTTGAATGATGCGCTGCGCGGATGTGAAGAGGCGGTGACATATGCCCGTACGCGGCGTAAACCCGTTTTCCTGCATATGCAGACCATCCGCTTAATGGGGCATGCCGGCGCCGACGTTGAATTAAGCTATGCCCCCATCGCGCAGATTGAAGCTGCCGAGGCGCAAGACCCGTTGCTGCACAGCGCGCGCATTTTGCATGAACAGGCTGGGATGTCGGGCCTGGAGATAGTCGCCCGCTATGAAGATATGCGTGCACGGGTGGAGCGGGTCGCGATTGATGCATTGGCCAAGCCGCGTTTGGTGACCGTTGCTGAGGTAATGGCGTCGATTGAACCAGAGAAAGGTGCGAAGCCGTCGCCACCCTTGCCAGATGCCACTAGGCGCGATGTTATGTTCGCCAAGGAGGCGCGTAACTTGGCCAAGCCTGTTACATTGGCAAAAAGCATTAATTTTGCGCTCGCCGACATTATGCTGCAATATCCCAACGTAGCCGTTTTTGGTGAGGATATCGCGCGCAAGGGCGGCGTCTATGGCGTGACGCAAGGGTTGCAGGAGAAGTTCGGCGCGGCCCGCGTTTTCGACACATTGTTGGATGAACAAACGATTTTGGGGCTTGCCATTGGCATGGCGCATAATGGGTTCGTGCCGATCCCCGAAATTCAGTTTCTGGCCTATCTGCACAATGCGGAGGACCAGATCCGCGGCGAAGCGGCAACATTGTCTTTCTTTTCAAACCGGCAATATCGCAACCCGATGGTCATACGCATTGCAGGACTACCCTATCAAAAGGGTTTTGGCGGGCATTTCCATAACGACAATAGCCTGGCTGTTCTCACCGATATTCCCGGCATCATCGTGGCCTGTCCGTCGAACGCCGCCGATGCGCCTGCCATGCTGCGCGAGTGCGTTCGCTTGGCGCATGAAGACGGGCGCGTGGTGGTCTTTATCGAGCCGATTGCGTTATACCATAGCAGCGACCTGCATGCGCCAGACGATGGCGGGTGGACCGCGCCCTATCTGGCGCCTGAGGCGGATACAGCGATAGCTCTGGGTACGCTGGGTCAATTCGGTAATGGAACTGAACTTGCGATTATAACATACGGAAATGGTTATTTTCTTTCGCACCAAGCCATATCCGAATTAGAGGCGGAGGGCATCGATTTAAGGATCATTGATCTGCGCTGGTTGCACCCCCTTGAACCCGGCGCAATTGCGGCTGCTGTTGCCGATTGTCGGAATATCCTCATTGTAGATGAATGCCGTCGGTCGGGTAGTCTAAGCGAGAAGCTGATGACCATATTGACCGAGGCGGGTCGCGGGGATGTTACGAGCCGGATTACCGCCGAAGATTGCTTCATCCCATTAGGGCCAGCGGCTGAACTGGTCTTACCGAGCAAAGCCTCCATAATAGAAGCGGCGCGGGCGGCGGTAGCATGAAAAAGCGGGCCTTGGTCGTTTGCCCCGGACGCGGGACATATAATGCGGCCGAACTCGGGTATCTGCAAACGCATCACGCGGCGCGTTCGGATGTGATAGCAACCGTGGATGCGGTCCGCGTGGCCAAGGGGCAAGTCCCCATCTCGCAACTTGATAGTGCAGCCAAATACACGCCATCGGTGCATATGACTGGCGATAATGCATCTCCCTTGATTTACGCCTGCGCGATGGCTGACTTCGCCGCGATTGACCGTGACCGATTTGATATTGTTGCGGTTACAGGCAACTCAATGGGATGGTATCTGGCGCTGGCGTGTGCCGGAATTCTTGACCTTGCTGGCGGAGCCCGACTCGTCAACAATATGGGCGGGTTAATGCATCAGCATGGCAACGGCGGTCAGATTGTCTGGTCCATTGTTGATGATGACTGGCGAATGCAGGAAAATAAAATATTATTTATCAAAAACTTGCTGGCCCAAGCGAAAACTATTTCTGAAATAAGAGTCTATGTGTCTATCCGGCTTGGCGGCATGATTGTTTTTGCAGCAGATGAAGCCGGTCTGAAATGGCTTATGGAGCGCCTTCCCAAAGACGACCGCTTTCCTTTGCGCCTCATGCACCATGCGGCTTTTCACAGTCCATTGTTGAACCACATCGTGCCGATAGCGCGCGCCGAAAATCAAGCCAGCGACTTTGGCAGAGGCGATATTCCTGCAATCGACGGGCAGGGGCGTATCTGGTCGCCCAGCGCGTTCAGCCGCGAAGCGATTTACGACTATACTTTTGGCGCGCAATTGACCGACAGTTATGATTTCACCCGTGCGGTTCAAGTCGCGGCGGCTGAATTTGCGCCTGATACAATCATAGTGTTGGGACCCGGCACATCATTAGGTGCGCCAACCATTCAGGCTCTGATTGCCTCTGGTTGGCGCGGGTTGTCTGGTAAAGCCGACTTCCAAGCGCGGCAACAGGATGCCCCTATATTGATATCCATGGGCATGGCTGATCAGCGTGCCTGGGCCGAGAGCGCAATGGTGCATACGAATAAGCGCTAGACGCTCGGTCGCTTCAGGATAAAGGGAGAAGCGATTTTGCAAGGCGAACGCCTGCTGCCTTGCCAGGAGACTGATGGAATGCGTGACCATAGTTCCAATTTGCTGCTGTTTGGGGCGACGGGAGATCTCTCGCGCCGCATGCTGTTGCCGTCCTTATACGCCTTGCATGCTGATGGTTTGATTGACCCGGACTTGCGCATATTTGGAACCGCTCGCAGCGCGCTGACGGACGACGCCTTCCGCGACATGGCCCGCGCGGCGTTGTGTGAATTCCTTCCAGATGACCGTAAGGCAGAAGGGTTGATCGATGCTTTCCTGCAACGCCTGCATTATGTACCGCTTGATGCATCAGACCCTAATGGCTTTGCGGCACTTGCTGCCCGGATTGGGGACATATCGGGCGGGTTGTCCATCTTCCTTTCGACCGCGCCGTCACTTTTTGAAGCAACGATTAAGGGCCTGCACTGCGCGGGGTTATCGGGCGAGAATGTCCGCATTGGCCTTGAAAAGCCGTTGGGCACTGATCTCGCCTCCTCCTGTCACATCAATGATGCCGTCAACGCGGTATTCCCCGAAAAGCGCACCTTCCGTATCGACCATTATCTGGGCAAGGAAACCGTCCAGAACCTAATGGCGCTGCGCTTTGCCAATATGCTGTTCGAGCCGCTGTGGAACGCCAATGCTATCGCGCATGTGCAAATTACTATCAGTGAGACTGTCGGGCTCGAGGGACGCGCTGGATTTTATGACGATACCGGCGCGTTGCGTGACATGGTCCAGAACCACATGTTACAACTGCTTGCGTTGATCGCGATGGAGCCGCCGGCAAGTTTGGATGCGACTGCCATTCGCGATGAAAAGGTTAAAGTCCTTCGTGCGCTGCGTCCGGTGGTTGAGGGTGATGTTGTGACCGGCAAATATTCCGACGGCGCAGTGAATGGCGATGCGGTTAAAAGCTATGAAAGCGATCTTGGTAAACCGTCGGACACCGAGACCTTTGTCGCTATCAAGGCCTATGTCGACAATTGGCGCTGGCAAGGCGTGCCTTTCTTTCTGCGCACCGGAAAGCGGCTCCCCGAAAGACGCAGCGAGATTGTTATCCAGTTCAAACCTGTCCCCCACAATGTGTTTAGGGATCGCGGCGGCAAGCTTGAGGCGAATACCCTCATCATCCGTTTACAGCCTGAGGAATATGTAAGGCTATTGGTTATGGCGAAAAAACCCGGTCTGGATCGTGGTGGTGTTACTTTACGCGAAGTGCCGTTGGACCTGTCGCTCACGGCAGCCTTTGCCGGATCGCGTCGGCGGATTGCGTATGAACGATTGCTTCTGGACCTCATAGAAGGCGACCAGACGCTATTTGTGCGCCGGGATGAGGTTGAGGCCCAATGGGGTTGGGTTGATGCTATACGAGCCTTATGGGGCGTTACAGGACTTAAACCGAAAGCCTATGGCGCAGGAAATTGGGGTCCCAATGCGGCGATTGCACTTACCGAACGTGATGGAGTGAGCTGGCATGAGTAAGATGCACGCAACAGTTGAAGCCGTCACTGCGCGTATTGTCGAGCGGTCTAAGCGCGGACGTCAGGCCTATCTCGACCTGATCGCCAAACAACGCGACGCTGGCGTCAACCGCCCTGTCTTAAGCTGCGGCAACCTTGCCCATGGCTTTGCTGCGAGCGGCGAGGATAAGGCATCTATCCGCGACGGTAAGGCGATGAACATCGGCATCATCAGCGCCTATAATGACATGCTGTCCGCGCATCAGCCTTATGGTCGCTACCCCGAGCAAATGAAGATCTTCGCGCGCGAGGTTGGCGCCACTGCGCAAGTCGCAGGTTCAACCCCCGCCATGTGCGATGGCGTGACGCAGGGGCAGGATTCGATGGAGCTGTCTTTGTTCAGCCGCGATGTCATCGCCATGGCAACGGCGGTTGGCTTAAGCCATGGCATGTTCGAAAGCGTTGCGATGTTGGGCATTTGTGACAAGATTGTTCCCGGCTTGCTGATTGGTGCTCTTCGCTTTGGCCATTTGCCGACCATCCTTGTGCCAGCAGGCCCAATGCCATCGGGGCTTGCCAACAAAGAAAAGCAACGCGTTCGCCAGCTTTATGCGGAGGGTAAGGTGGGCCGCGCCGAATTGCTCGAGGCGGAGGCCGCGTCTTACCATAGCGCGGGCACCTGCACATTTTACGGAACGGCAAATTCCAACCAAATGATGATGGAAGTCATGGGGCTGCATATTCCCGGATCTGCCTTCATCAACCCCGGAACGAAATTACGCACGGAACTGACACGCGCCGCCGTGCATCGTTTGAGCAAGATCGGCTGGGATGGGGATGATTATCGGCCCTTGGGGCTTTGTGTTGATGAGAAAGCGATTGTGAACGCATGTGTGGGCTTGCTTGCGACGGGGGGCTCAACCAATCATGCGTTACATATTCCCGCCATTGCACGTGCGGCTGGGATTATAATCGACTGGGAAGATTTGGACCAATTATCTTCGGCCGTGCCGTTGATTGCCCGAGTATATCCAAATGGATCGGGCGATGTGAACCATTTTCATGCTGCTGGTGGCATTGGCTATGTCATTCGGGAGTTGATACAAGCTGGCCTGCTACACCGCGATATAATGACCGTTGCTGGTCACGATTTGGCCGATTATGGCCGTGAGCCGGTGTTGGAGAATGACACGCTTGTGTGGCGTGATGCACCAGCGGTGACCGCTGACGACAGTATGTTGCGTCCGCCATCTGCCCCCTTCAGCCCCGATGGTGGGATGCGTCTGGTATCCGGCAATCTGGGTCGTGCAACGTTTAAGACGAGCGCCGTCGAACCCGCACGCTGGACGATAGAAGCGCCGGTGCGGGTTTTTGACGACCAGAATGAAGCCCTCGCCGCATTCAAGGCTGGCGAATTGGAGTGCGACGTCATCTTGGTCATCCGTTTTCAGGGGCCAGCGGCGAATGGCATGCCTGAATTGCACAAATTGACCCCACCCTTGGGCGTGTTGCAGGACAAGGGCTTTAACGTGGCGCTTATCACCGATGGACGGATGTCCGGCGCGTCGGGCAAAGTACCTGCCGCCATTCACTTGAGTCCAGAGGGTGCGCGGGGCGGCGCTATCGCCAAGCTTCAGGATGGTGACATCGTTCGCTTGTGCGCGAACACCGGCACGCTGTCGGTCTTGGTGGATGCCGACATTTGGTCTGCACGTGCAGCGGCGCCAACACCAGCGCAGCATGTCGGCACGGGACGCGAGCTGTTTGCATTAATGCGGGCGGGTGCGGACGAAGCGGAGAAGGGCGGGTCGGCTATGTTGGCGGCGGCTGGACTATGACTGCTATTGTCGCTGTCGATATCGGTGGAACCCACGCCCGTTTCGCAATTGCCGAAGTTCAAGACGGCCGCGTGATTGACTTGGGTAAGGCCGTTACGCTCCAAACTGCCGAATATGGAAGTTTTCAGACCGCGTGGCAGGAGTTTAAGCGCCTGAACGGCGCGTCGCTCCCCCGTGCGGTGGCGATTGCCATTGCTGGGCCAGTAGACGCCGATGTTATAGAGCTTACCAACAATCCTTGGATTATCGACCGGTCGATGGTGTGCGAAAAATTGGACGTCGACCGCTTTGTTGTTGTGAATGATTTCGGCGCGGTCGGGCACGCAGTTGCGCACGCTGGGGCAGAGCATTTCCAATATCTGGCCGGGCCGGAGCAGGATTTTGCGCAGGAAGGCACTATAAGCATCATTGGGCCGGGGACCGGGCTTGGTGTTGCGCACCTATGGCGCCAAGGCAGTAATTATCATGTGCAGGCCACCCAAGGCGGACATGTTGATTTTGCGCCGCTGGATGCAATTGAAGACGCCGTTCTTGCGCGTTTACGCAAACGGTATCGCCGGGTGTCGATTGAACGCGTTGTGTCTGGTCCGGGGCTAGTCGATCTTTACGAAACGCTTGCCGCGATTGAGGGGCATGCGGTCCAACAATATGATGATAAGACATTGTGGCAAATGGGCATGTCCGGCCAAGACAGCCTTGCCGCCGCGGCAATATACCGTTTCTGCCTGTCGCTTGGCAGCGTGGCAGGGGACATCACGCTCGCGCAAGGCGGGTTTGCGGGCGTGGTCATTGCCGGTGGCCTCGGCTTGCGCATAAAGGACATTCTGATCAGTTCCGGTTTTGCAGAACGATTTAGGGCGAAGGGACGCTTTGAAGGCCTGATGTCCGCTATCCCCGTAAAACTGATCACGCACCCGCAGCCGGGCCTATTTGGTGCAGCGGCGGCTTATGCCCAGCAATATGTTTAAGGATGCAACCAGATGAGCCCAGTTGAGACAATTATGCGAACCGCGCCCGTTATTCCGGTGCTGGTAATTGAGGATGCGGTTCACGCGCGGGCCATCGCCGAGGCGCTTGTTGCAGGCGGACTGCCAGTGCTTGAGGTTACGCTGCGCACCGCTGCTGCCTTAGATGCGATTGCAGAGATGAAGAGAGTTGCCGGTGCAATTGTAGGCGCAGGCACAGTCGTAGACGTGCCGGGACTCGATAGCGCCATAGCGGCCGGCGCGGAATTCATCGTCTCGCCAGGACTGACCGACAATTTGGGTAAGGCGGCTATTGCAAAAAATATTCCGTTCTTGCCAGGCGTTTCGAGCGCCGGTGATATCATGCGTGGTCTTGACCTCGGCCTTACCCATTTCAAATTCTTCCCGGCGGTGGCCAATGGCGGCCTCCCTGCACTTAAATCGCTCATTGGGCCTTTTGGCCAATGCAAATTTTGCCCCACAGGCGGCATAAAACAGGACACGGCGGCGGATTGGTTAACAGTTCCGGAAATTTTATGTGTTGGCGGTAGCTGGCTTGTTGGTAAAGGCGTTCCAGATGGTGCCGCGATTGAATCGGCAGCGCGTGCCGCATCGGCATTACGAAACTAACGGAGACGAGAGCACATGGCTGAAGAAATCGAATGGTGGGATTTTGACGCTGCGGAAGATCTAATTGACGCCGTGGTCGGCGATGTCAGCTTTATCATTGAAAGCGCACTTGACGCCCGTGGACAGGCACTTGTTGCATTCCCCGGCGGTTCAACGCCAAAACCGATTTTGGAAAAGCTCGCTCAAGCCAATATACGTTGGAAGAGTGTCACGATTATTCCGACCGATGACCGCCTTGTTCCGGTCGACAATCCTCTGTCCAACGTTGCTATGATTGCCAAAATCTTTATCCCAAAGGGCGCACGGGTTTTGCCTATCGCAAGCGATGCGGCCGACCACAAGCTGGCCGGCAGCGCGGCAAATGCAAGATTGGCTGATTTGCATTGGCCGCCTGATTTGGTTTGGCTTGGCATGGGTACCGATGGTCATACTGCATCGATTTTCCCTGGACCTGATTTGGAATCGGCAATGGATGGAGGCAAAGATGTGCGCGCTGTCGGGGTTGCACCTGATCCGCTACCGCCAGAGGCGCCCGTTAACCGCGTAACGCTAACTGGTACCGCCATCGGTGCGGCGCGGACTGCCATATTGGTAATCAACGGCGCACAGAAGCGCGAAGTGCTTGAAGCGGCAATTGAGCAGGGAAGTAAGTCGGCTTATCCAGTTGGCCGCGTTCTCGACAAAATCGTCGTGCCGGTCGACATTTACTGTCTCGACGATTGAGTTAAACGCGGCGTAGCTTGCCGGGTGCCGTTTTTTCGTTAAGTTTTTTGAGGTAAGGCGGGACGTCCAACTCGGAAACCCGAACTGGTATACGCGCGTCTTTGGGATTTATGACTTTATCAAAGGCAACGCCGATGCGCCCGTCGATCGCCCATGCCACATGACCGCCAACCCAGCCAATGTTCTGGATCTTAACATCTATACGATCACCACGCGAAAGGCGGTTCGGCACTTCAGCCATCAACCCGCCTGCGGACAGATTGCGGATTCGCACTTCATGTTCTTCTTGTGCATTTGAAAAACGTAATACGGCCTTAAGTAACAAACTGTCGCGATTCATTTTTCGCTTTGCAGGGGAGAATGTTTCGTCGCGAATTGAGTCATCCATGTTGCAAAACCCAGCACAAAGTTAGTTTTAGAGCAGTGCTGATCCGTGGCATGGAAAAATTGCCGATAGGTTAATGGCTGCAGATTTATGACTATTTTCTAACTTGTTATTAAAGGCATAGGATAATTAGTCGTCGCGTGAAACCCGTTCCTGCCTCTCGTGACGCTCCTGGGCTTCAAGCGTCATCGTAGCAATCGGCCGGGCACGCAGGCGGGCCAAAGAAATAGGCTCTCCTGTAACTTGGCAATACCCATATTCGCCTTCGGTGATGCGGCGTAACGCAGCCTCAATCTTTGCGATAAGTTTGCGCTGGCGATCGCGAGTACGAAGCTCAATACCCCAATCGGTCTCGCTGGATGCGCGATCGTTGAGATCTGGTTCACGCATCGGACCGTCCTGCAATTGATTCAGCGTACCCTGCGCCTCAACCAATATGCTGTTTTTCCAATCGACAAGCTGCTTTTCAAAGAAGCGCAGCTGCCGTTCGTTCATAAATGGTTCGTCGACAGTCGGAACATATGATTCATCCAAATCAACGTCAGAAGTTCTCATTTCGCTGGTCGCATCTTGAGGCTTGGCGCTTGGGCCCATAGTAATTTCCCCACCTCTGGCCGGTCCTCCAAAATGAAGTAACCTGCGTCTAAATCTCTCTCGCCGGCGCTATAGACTTGGGCCAAAAGCGGCACAAGGGCCAAATGTTGGGGGTAATCTTCAATTTTGCAAAAGCTGTGGAAACGATTACATGCGACCAGTAGATATCTTTCACACAGTTCCCACGCATTGGTTTTTATGATTTAGCGTCTGAAAAATTGAGATATTTTTCGAATTAAGTTAATGATAGCACTTGATATCATTGCGTTTCGGTTACCGGTCTGCACTGTTCTCAGCATACGTTAGGTCAGTAAATGTTGGTCCGAACATATGTTTCGTTGCGGGAGAAGGACAAGGCAAGAGGTCCGGCGTAAGCGTTGTGCAAACAAGGCGTGCGCGTTCGCCCTTTTTCATTGCGAAACGGCGGCTTGCGCGGCATAGCGTGGCGCCATGCATGACCTGAAATATATCCGCGAAAATCCACAAGACTTTGACGCTGCTTTGATCCGTAGGGGCGCTGCCCCCGTTGCTGCATCCATTCTGGCTTTGGATGAAAGCCGACGCGCGATCCTGACAGAAATGCAGAATGCGCAGGCCCGCAGAAACGAAGCGTCTAAAGCCATTGGCGCGGCCATGGGCAAAGGCGACACCGCTACTGCCGAGGCGTTGAAGGCAGAAGTAGCGCGGTTGAAAGATACATTGCCTTCGTTGGAAGAGCACGAACGCGCGGCTGGTGCCGAGCTTGACTCATTGCTTGCCGGGCTTCCGAATTTGCCCGCTGCAGACACGCCCGATGGCGCCGATGAAACAGACAATGTCGAAATCGCACGCTGGGGTTCGCCGCGGAACTTTGACTTTGAGCCCCGCGACCATGCCGATGTCGGCCCCGCACTTGGCCTCGATTTTGAAACCGGCGTTGCTATTTCTGGCGCGCGTTTCACATTCATGCGGGGACAGATGGCCCGTCTCAACCGAGCGCTTGGTCAATTCATGCTCGATTACCAGACAGCACAGCGCGGCTACACAGAGTGCGCAACGCCTTATTTGGTGCGTCAGGAATCGCTATTTGGAACAGGGCAGCTGCCAAAATTTGCGGAAGACAATTTCCAGACTACTGATGGCCGCTGGCTCATTCCGACTGCCGAAGTATCGCTGACCAATAGCGTACGTGAACAGATTTTGGAGGAGAGCGCACTGCCGATCCGGTTGACCGCACTGACCCCCTGCTTCCGTTCCGAGGCAGGCGCGGCGGGACGCGACACCAAAGGCCTGATCCGCCAGCATCAGTTTGAGAAAGTTGAACTGGTCTCCATCGTCCGGCCCGAGGACAGCGCCGCTGAACATGAACGCATGGTAGAAAGCGCCGAAGGCATATTGCAAGCGCTTCAGCTACCCTATCGTAAAATGCTGCTATGCACTGGTGACATGGGCGCCAGTGCGCGTCGGACATACGATCTTGAGGTCTGGTTGCCCGGCCAAGGTCTTTATCGCGAGATATCAAGCTGCTCAAACTGTGGCGACTGGCAGGCGCGGCGCATGAATACGCGATATCGGGCCGCTGAGACCAAAAGCAATGTGTTCGTCCACACGCTCAACGGCTCGGGACTAGCCGTAGGCCGCACGCTAGTCGCAGTTCTTGAAAATTATCAGCAGCCGGATGGCAGCGTCATCATTCCGGATGCTTTGCTGCCTTATATGGGCGGTCTCACAAAATTGGAGGCAACAGCCTAATGCGTATATTGCTTACCAATGATGACGGCGTGAATGCGCCGGGTCTTAAGGTGTTAGAGGCGATTGCCCGCACAATTAGTGATGATGTCTGGATTGTTGCGCCTGCCGAGGAAAATTCGGGTGCAGGCCATTCCCTGACCCTGACCAAGCCTGTGCGTATTCGCCAGCATGGGGATAAGCATTATTCGGTCGCGGGCACTCCCACAGATTCCGTCATGCTGGGTATTGGCGTCATCATGAAGGATATGAAGCCTGACCTGATTTTATCCGGCGTCAACCGGGGCGCCAATTTGGGCGATGACATCACCTATTCGGGAACGGTATCTGCCGCGATGGAAGGGGCGCTGGCTGGTATCCGCTCAATCGCGCTAAGCCAAGTGTATAGTAAGGAAGGCATGGCGGATGCTGTACCCTTTTCCGCGGCGGAGGCATGGGGCGAACGCGTGCTGCGGCCGCTGCTCAATATGCCATACACGCCGCGCACATTGACCAATATCAACTTCCCCCCGCTGCTGCCGCAAGACGTAAAAGGCATCAAAGTAGCGCGTCAGGGTTTCCATGATTACAGTCGGGGGTCAATTGTTAAGGGTACTGATCCACGCGGCTATGATTATTATTGGTTTGGACTGCACGGCATGTTGCACACGCCGGGACATAACACGGACCTCGAGGTATTGGAGGATGGCTATATAGCCGTCACGCCATTGCAACTTGATTTGACGCACCATGAATCTTTAGCCACATTGAATCAAATATATAGCGGCTAGGGGAGCGATCATGCGGTTACGGCTGATTGTAGTAAGTTCAACCTTTGTATTAGCCGCTTGTGTTCCCCGCGCTGGCACTGATTATCCCGTGACTTCAAAGGCAGCGCCAACCACACAGAGCAATCCGCAAATTGTCGCAGAACAGGATTTGGTTATTGAACCTCCCAGTGGGAGCGCCGCAAATGTCGTGCGCAAAGCTCGGCAAATTTCTGCATCAGTATATATTGTGCAGGCCGGCGATAGCCTGCTGTTGATCGCAAACAAAACGGGAGCTGGCGCAACCGCGATCGCCCAAGCCAATAATCTGACGCCGCCTTATGCAATGCGTCCGGGTACCCGAATGCAAATCCCCGGCGGCCTGTATCACCGCGTCGGCGCGGGAGAGACAGGTATTGCAATTGCGCGGGCGTATCGGCTGGTCTGGGCCAATATTGTCGCGCTGAATGCCTTGAAACCGCCTTACATCCTGCAAGTCGGGCAAAATTTGTTGCTGCCATCTAATGCCAATACAGTGAATGCTTCGCGTGCACTGACCCCAGAGGCGCGCGCGGAGGCGTTTAACATCAACATCGATGATATTGTGACTGGCGGAAGCCCAGCTGGAACTGCGTCAGTTCTGCCAGCAACCGCTGCCAATTTTGTTGGTCGCTTTGCTTGGCCGCTGCGCGGAAATGTTATCGGCAAGTTCGGCCCACAAGGCGGGGGTAGGGTAAACGATGGTTTGAACATAGCTGGGCAAAACGGCGATGCCGTCCGCGCCGCCGCACCAGGCGTTGTCGTATATAGCGGCAATGAAATTGGCGTTTTTGGCGGGCTTGTTCTGATCGACCATGGCGCAGGCTGGATCACTGCGTATGGCCATCTTAGCCGGCTGGATGTTGCGCAAGGTGCACGCGTGTCAGTCGGGCAAGAGATTGGTGGCGTCGGAGAAACCGGCTATGTCAGTCAGCCACAGCTTCATTTTCAAGTGCGCAAAAACCGTCAGGCGGTTAATCCTTTAAGTTATCTGGAACCGTCTAACGGCTGAGCTATTGGTGCCGTTCATGTCTTAAAAGCCTTAATGCCCTAGCAACAGGAAGACCGAGCCCATCGCAGCATAGAAAGTTAGCCAATATCCCGCGTCAATGGCGAATAATTTGCCTGACTTGCGTGAGAACAGATAATTGGTGCCGATAGCAGGAATGATATAGCCCAGCGCAATACCGACCGAGATCATCAAGGTGGCCCGAGCACTGGTGTCAAAAAACGCAAGCAAATGGCCAAGAAACACCGCCGAAAGCACTGAAAAGGCAAAGGTCAGGCCATAGATTTTGAGCATATTGCCGCTGCGCAATTGCTGTTCGGTAAATCCATGCTCCGCCATCCACGCTTTGCCGAATAATGGCCCATACCAGATGCCACCAATCAAAAAGCCTGTCGCGGCAGCAACCAGTATTGCCAACAGATTTGCGTTTGCCATCAATATCCCTTTTGTCATTTCGCACCCTAACCATGCGCTTGTTCACTGGCCGTGACAAGCGCACCGAAACCCGCTATGCGGCCCGTCATCATGGCAACAGTAATAAAAGCAGCGCCCAAGGTCGGCATGGTATCGCTTGGCTGCCCCAAGGCGCTGGTCGATAGCGAACGGATTCTCACCAAGCTGCGTGCTGACGGCTATGGTCTGTCGCCGGATTATGCCGGCGCCGACGTTGTCCTAGTTAACACCTGTGGTTTTCTGGATTCTGCAAAGGAAGAGAGCCTGGAGGCAATTGGTGAGGCTATCGCTGAAAATGGCCGCGTGATCGTTACCGGTTGTATGGGAAATGAAGCTGATGTTATTCGCGCGCGCTTTCCTGATGTGCTGGCAATTACTGGCGCGCATCAATATGAAGCCGTTGTATCCGCAGTCCATGAAGCAGCGCCACCGACCCGCGGTGCATTTGTCGATTTGGTCCCAGAAGGCGGATTAAAGCTCACGCCGCGGCATTACAGCTATCTCAAAATTTCCGAAGGCTGCAACCACAGCTGCGCTTTTTGTATCATTCCGTCGCTTCGGGGAAAGCTTGCGAGCCGCCGGATAGATGCCGTATTGCGTGAAGCGGAAAAGCTTGTGTCTGCGGGCACCAAAGAGCTTCTGGTGATCTCACAAGACACCTCTGCTTATGGCGTCGACACGCGGCATGAACCGCGCGCGTGGAAGGGCCGCGAGGTGCGTGCGCATATGACCGACTTGGCGCGCGAGCTCGGTAGTTTGCGAACGAGCGATGGCATCGCACCTTGGGTTCGGCTGCATTATGTCTACCCTTATCCACATGTAGATAATGTCATTCCGCTGATGGCAGAGGGGTATTTGACGCCCTATCTGGACATTCCGTTCCAGCATGCGGCGCCCAATGTGCTGAAGGCGATGAAACGTCCCGCAAACGAAGCCAAGGTGCTTGAGCGAATCCGCAACTGGCGCAGCATTGCGCCCGATATCGCGATCCGTTCAAGTTTTGTGGTTGGATTTCCCGGTGAAACCGAAGCTGACTTTGAATATCTGCTCGATTGGCTTGATGAAGCGCAGCTTGATCGGGTGGGGGCGTTTCGCTTTGAACCTGTAGACGGGGCGCAGGCCAACAATTTGCCTAATCCAGTGCCGGAAGACGTTAAAGAAGAGCGGTTCCAACGTATCATGGCGAAAACCGCGGCGATCAGCGCGGCGAAGCTTGCCGCCAAGGTCGGGCGCAGCATGCCTGTCATCATTGATGAAATCGGCGATGCTGACGAAGACAGCAGCATTGGCGCCACCGGACGGTCGCAGGCCGACGCGCCAGAAATCGACGGCCATGTCTATCTGCGCGATGTTGCACCTACTTTAAAGGCCGGTGATGTCGTCATGGTCACCATTGAAGATGCGGACGAACACGACCTGTTTGGGGTAGTTTCCTAACTATCTGCTTTTAGGCGGTAACGGGAAAAAACCAGAAGTCCGCGCAACATAATCGGCATATTCGGGCCGTGTTTTCTTCATGCCTTTTTCCAGCAACGGCTTGCCAGACCAGCGCGTAAGGGTGAAAGTCAGAAAGATCGGGCCAATGATGCTGATCCATCCCGGCAGTCCGGTTTCGCAGGCGATGAGCCAAATGCCCCACCACGTGCAAGCGTCGCCGAAATAATTTGGGTGGCGGGTGAAGCGCCACAATCCAGTATCAAGCACCTTACCTGTATTAGCTGGGTTAGCACGAAACGCATTGAGCTGCGCATCGCCGATGGTTTCGAACAATATGCCGATGATAGCGATGGTCGCGCCAAGGAAGGCAAGTGGACCCAACACATTACGGCCACCTTCGCTTGCCCAGATACCAAGCTGCGCAGGAAGGCAGGTGATGAACAGCAATGGGGCCTGTGTCAAAAACACCGACAGAAGCGATGTCTTGCTCCAACTCCAACCCTTTTTCTCCATCACGCTGCCCATGATTTTTGCATAACGCGGGTCCTCGCCATGTGCGCGCCAGCGCGTCCATAGATGTAGCGTAAGGCGAAGCCCCCAAAAGGCCGTCAATCCAAGCAGTAAATGCGACCGGGCGCCCGGGGACGCAGATTGCGCCCATGTAGCACATGCCAGAAGCACCATGCCAAATGCCCAAAATGCGTCAATGAATGACACGTCCCTTATTTTGACTGAATAGGCCCACAACGCCAGTATGACGGCGAACAGCGCAGCCGCGTTTATAAGTATAGTCGAACCGAGATCAGTCATGCGTCATCCCTTGCAAATATCTCTGTCATGCCCTTTGCGGGGTGCTTTGGTTGCACTTTAGCGTATATTTTGGCAACTTCCGCCATATCTGCTTTATAATCGCCGGTCGGCCAGATGGCAGGTCCAAGCCCACCTGTTTTTGAGCCATAATCCATCATGCCCAAGACCAAGGGCACGCCAGCGCCCACCGCGATATGATAAAATCCTGTCTTCCAAGCTTTGACCGTTCCACGCGTGCCCTCTGGCGCGATGGTCAGCATAAATTCGTCGCGGCGGCCGAATTCTTCGATCATCTGCTGCACATAATTTTTGTTCGACGTCCGGTCCACAGGAACGCCGCCCATATCGAGCATGAAGTTTGTAAACGGCCAGCGGAAAAGCGATGTTTTTGCCATAAAATGCGGCTTGATACCTAAATCATCCGTTAGCCCAAGAAAATAGACAAAGTCCCAATTGCTGGTGTGCGGCGCTGCGATTAGGACGAATTTGCGCGGTTCTGGCACCACGCCATGCGCGCGCCACCCGCCGCTCTTATACATTCCGACCAGCACCCGCCTGAATAGCCGAGATAACCAGCTAGGCTGGCGTTCAGTCAACGACATCAGTATTTTCCTCCCCCATCTCCACATAACGCCGTTGTAATGCATTTCAAACGGCTTGTTTCGCAAATACGCAACCGCTAGGCAATCGCTTGAACAAAAACCAACGCGGGAAATAACATGTCGCAACATGGGCACGGCGCCACTCCAGTCATCTCATCCACGGGATTGTTTACGCCATCTGATGTCATTACCAACGAAGAGTTGGTCGCAAGCTTTAATGCCTATGCCGACCGATACAATGCAGCCAACCCTGACGCAGAACCACTGACGCATAGCTCAGTTGAGTTTGTGGAGAAGGCGAGTGGCATCAAGTCGCGGCACGTCATGGATAAACGCGCAATCGTGGACCCAGACATCATGGAGCCTCGTTATGCCGAGCGACCCAATGAACAGATTTCGTTGATGGCCGAGATTGGTGTTGCTGCTTGTCGAGACGCCTTGGAGCGTGCGGGTCGTGACATTGAGGATGTCGACGCAGTGTTGTGCGCAGCGTCCAACATGCAACGGGCCTACCCGGCTATGGCGGTTGAAATCCAGCATGAATTGGGCATGCAGCGCGGCTTTGGCTTTGACATTAACGTGGCGTGCTCATCTGCTACCTTCGGTATTCAGACTGCTGCAGACTATATTCGCAGCGGAAACGCGCGCTCGGTTCTGGTGGTGAACCCTGAAATCACATCAGGACATTTAAACTGGCGGGATCGGGACAGCCACTTCATTTTCGGTGATGTTGCCACTGCCATTTTGGTGGAAGCGAAAGAGTTGGCGCCGGCCCAACATTGGGAAATTTTAGGCACGCGTTTGAAAACGCAGTTCTCGAACAATATCCGGAACAATTTCGGATTCCTCAACCGCGCACATGGACAGGGGGCGGTTGACCAAAGCGGACCGCGCAACGACAAGTTGTTTGTCCAGGAAGGCCGAAAAGTCTTCAAAGAAGTTGTGCCCATGGTTGGCCAAATGATACTGGAGCATGCTGAAAGCCTTGGGCTGTCGGGTTCAGATTTGCGCCGGCTGTGGTTGCATCAGGCGAACACGGGTATGAACCGGCTTATCGCCCAAAAAGTATTGGGGCATGAAGCGTGTGAGGACGAAAGCCCCACCGTGCTTGATACCTACGCCAATACCTCAAGTGCCGGGTCAATCATTGCGTTTCACAAGCATAATGAAGACCTTACTGCGGGGGATGTTGGCTTAATATGCTCGTTCGGCGCGGGATATTCTGCGGGCTCGGTATTTGTGCGGAAAGTGGCTTAATCCATTGGGCTGCGGGTTTACGAGGTAAACCCGCTCGCCAGTTGACGTCAGTTACTAGTTCTCTGCGCAAGCCGGTTTATGATGGGTTGTTCAAGTCTATCTTGTTTGCCCTACAAGCGCGCTGGCGTGGGCTTTGTGCGATTTAGTCGAGTATCATGGCCAGCAAGATATAAATCAAAATTGGCGAGCCAATGCCGACAACCGTCGCGGCGGCGAAAATCAGGCGTATTATCATGGCATCAATGCCTGTCCAGTTGGCAAGTCCTGCACATACGCCAAGAATTTTCTTGTTGGTTTTATCAAGTGCCAGTCGTGACATTAAATTTCTCCCTAAGTTTCAAGCGCAGAACGTTAAGCAGTGATCGCTGCGACAGGCGCAACAGCGGGTGCGACGCTCATCCCGATGGCGATGAAAGCGCAGATTATGGCTGCAAAAGTAGATAAAATTTGTGTGCGTGCATATTGGGTCATGTTGAATTCCTTTTCGGGCCACCGGACCACTCCGGCTATGCGAGGTACTTTGCACGGACCGTGCCAAAATGGACGTAACCCACAAATACCGTATGTTATGGTATTTTTGGCTGCAAATAAGCATTAGAATATTTTCACTTATTGGGAAATAACACCAATAATTGGGATGGGTAGATATCCATTACCGGCTTGACCAAAAATAGTCATGCTATAGCAGGCACAGATTATGGCTTTGTCCCGACTTACTTTGCGTGATTTTCGTAATCATGGCATGCTGGAAATTCGTCCGCAGGCCCAATTTATCGCGCTTCATGGGTCCAATGGAGCCGGCAAAACGAATATTCTGGAGGCTATATCACTTCTTGTGCCAGGTCGCGGGCTACGCCGTGCCGCCATGTCTGATATGGTTAGAAATGCTGGAGACGGGGGTTTTGCGATTGTCGCAGAGGTCGCTGGTAATGTGATTGGTACCGGGGTCACCGCTGAGCAGCCTGAACGGCGCAAGGTGCGCGTTAATGAGAGCGATGCCGCAATTAACAGCCTTGGCGAGTGGTTGTCGGTGATTTGGCTGACGCCAACTATGGACCGACTGTTTGCAGATGGTGCTGCTGCCAGGCGCAGGTTTTTAGACCGTTTGGTACTCGCATTGAACCCCGGCCATGCGCGACACAGCAGCCGCTACGAAAAGGCAATGCAGCAGCGGAACCGCCTGCTGTCCGGTGCTATGCCTGCCGATCCACTTTGGTTGGATGCCCTCGAAGCGCAAATGGCGGAGAGCGGGAGCGCTATTCAGGCTGCGCGCATTTGGGTCGTCCAAGCGTTAAGTGAACAACTGCTTGCCACTCCATCCGGACCATTCGCTATGCCGCGGATTAATTTGGTCGATAAGGCTCCAGCCGTGGACGGCGAACTTGCCTCCATGTGGCGCAAAGGGCGCAGCCGTGATGCCGCCGCTGGGCGCACCTTGGCCGGTCCGCACCGTGCCGACTTGGAAGTCGTGCACAGCGCGTCAGGGCAGGTCGCTGAGCAATGCTCCACTGGCGAACAGAAAGCTTTACTGCTGTCGCTTATATTGGCGCATGCAGCGCTTGTGTCTGCGCAACGCGATGCACCGCCAATCTTACTTTTGGATGAAATAGCGGCACATCTGGACCCATCGAGACGGACCGCGCTTTTTGCGTTGCTTGAAGTTACGGGTGCTCAGGTTTGGATGACGGGAACCGAGCCGGAATTGTTTCACGGCATCGGTTCATCCGCTCAGTTGCTTGCCATCGGGCCGTCTTAGGTCTTAATCGTCCTAGCCAGCCTTGGTAACTTTTTTAGCTACGGCCTTTTTCTTTGGCGGTTTGGGTTTAACCGTCTTGGGTGCGGCAGGCGTAACCTCAAACGCCGGTTCATTGTCCTTGATACGCACGGCCACCTCGCCGCCATGCACAAGCTTGCCAAACAATAATTCTTCCGCAAGCGGCTGCTTAATCTTCTCTTGGATCAACCTACCCATGGGGCGTGCGCCGTATAGCCTGTCATATCCACGTTCCGTCAACCATGCACGCGCCTCGTCATCGAGCTTGATGTGCACATTCTGGTCAGCAAGTTGCAGTTCCAGTTGCAGAATGAACTTATCGACAACGCGCGCAACAACTTCTGGTGGCAGATATGAAAATGGCACTGTTGCATCGAGACGGTTGCGGAATTCTGGCGCAAACATCTTCTTGACGGCTTCGTCGCCGGCATCTTCCTTGCTGATGTTGTTGCCGAAACCGATGCCGTCTTTGGCCATATCGCTGGCACCTGCATTGGTGGTCATGATCAATATGACATTACGGAAGTCGACAGTCTTACCGTGATGGTCGGTTAGGCGGCCATTATCCATCACCTGCAACAATATGTTGAACAGGTCAGGATGCGCTTTTTCGATTTCGTCGAGCAACAACACGCTGTGCGGGCTTTGGTCAACGGCATCCGTCAGAAGCCCGCCTTGGTCAAACCCGACATATCCCGGGGGGGCACCAATCAGGCGGCTGACGCTGTGGCGCTCCATATATTCCGACATATCAAACCGCTTCAGCGGAATGCCAAGGATGGATGCAAGTTGCCGAGCGACTTCGGTCTTGCCGACGCCTGTTGGGCCGCTGAACAGATAGCTGCCGATTGGCTTTTCGGTGTCACGCAGACCTGCACGGCTAAGCTTTATGGCGCTCGCCAATACGCCAATGGCCTTGTCCTGCCCGAACACGACGCGCTTAAGATCTGCCTCAAGCGTGCCAAGTGCAGTCTTGTCGTCGCTCGAGACCTGCTTTGGCGGGATTCGCGCGATAGTGGCAATGACTGCCTCGATCTCGCGCGCTGTAATCAGCTTGCGCCGCTTTGAAGGCGCAACAAGCATTTGCATGGCGCCAACCTCATCAATCACGTCGATGGCCTTATCTGGCTGCTTACGGTCGTTGATATAGCGTGAGGATAGCTCCACCGCGGCCTTGATAGCATCAGGGGTGTATTTCACCTTATGATGCGCTTCAAATGCACTGCGCAAACCAGCAAGGATTTTGATCGTGTCCTCAATGCTTGGTTCGTTGACATCAATCTTCTGGAACCGGCGCAGCAACGCGCGGTCCTTTTCGAAATGATTGCGGAATTCCTTATAAGTGGTCGACCCGATGCAACGGATAGTTCCGCCAGACAATGCAGGCTTCAGCAAGTTCGACGCGTCCATGGCCCCGCCGCTTGTGGCACCTGCGCCGATAACAGTGTGAATTTCGTCGATAAACAAAATCGCATCTGGCAATTTCTCAAGTTCGGAGACGACAGCTTTCAACCGTTCTTCGAAGTCACCACGATACCGTGTGCCCGCGAGCAACGCACCCATGTCGAGCGAGTAAATGACAGCAGGCAGTAACACCTCAGGAACCTGATTTTCAACGATGCGACGGGCCAGACCTTCTGCAATCGCAGTCTTACCAACACCCGGTTCGCCAACATAAAGCGGGTTGTTCTTAGACCGCCGGCACAGGATCTGAACCGTGCGGTCAACTTCGGCGGTGCGCCCGATCAACGGGTCAATGCGACCCTGTTTCGCTTTTTCATTTAGGTTGACGGTGAACTGGTCAAGCGCGCCTTCCTTCTTATCCTTTTTCGACTTGGTGTCTTCAGGCTCTTCGCTCTTGGGTTCGGTGCCACTGACTGGGCGCGGCTCGGCCAGCTTGCCATCCTTGCCAATGCCGTGACTGATAAAAGAAACGGCATCAAGCCGGCTCATATCCTGCTGTTGCAGGAAATATACGGCATAACTCTCGCGTTCAGAGAACAATGCGACCAGCACATTTGCGCCAGTAACCACATCCTTGCCCGAGCTTTGCACATGAAGAATGGCGCGCTGGACTACACGTTGGAACCCGCTTGTCGGCGACGGGTCGACCTTGCCTTCGACACGCAAGCTTTCCAGTTCAGTGTCCAGGTAAGTGATAATGATGTCCGAAAGCTCGCCCACATCAACACCGCAGGCCTGCATAACCTTGGCTGCATCGGCATCGTCTATCAGCGCCAAAAGGAGATGCTCGAGCGTCGCATATTCATGCGCGCGGTCGCCAGCATGTTTCAACGCGTTGTGAAGGGTTGCTTCCAGCGACTCCGCAAATGATGGCATATTTTCGTCTCCTTGGAATTGAGTCGCTGTATCGATTATTCTCTATATCGGGGCGGCCTTCAGTGCTTTCAAGCGTGTTGAGTTAGATAACGGTTCGGTGCCCAGCTTTCTTAACATCGCTGCGCTATAATTCACTTCTTGAACAACGCGTCAGCGACACTGCGGTGCTTGCTTGCAAACGCAATCTTGCCCTCGCAACGGGCGATTTCGGCTCTCAGTGCCGCGATGCGGGCTTCGAGTTCCGCCACGGAAAGGGCGTCAATATCCTGTTTGACGAGATTGGCCAAAGGGTCGTCGCGGCGGAGCGGCAAATTATCATCGATATCCATGCCGCATATTTTACCCAACAGCAGTTGCTGTCAATATGAAGCTTCCTTAGAAGGACCGAAATTCATCGGGGATATGTTGCGCATGGCAAAGCTACCAGAGTTAATGACTGCAATCGAAATTTCGACGCCAGGCGGACCCGAGGTGTTGATTGCATCGCATCGACCTTTACCAGTGCCCCGCGCAGGAGAGGTGCTGTTGAAAGTAGCCTATGCTGGAGTAAACCGGCCGGACGTAATCCAACGAAAAGGGCTTTATCCTGCACCCCCCGGCGCGAGCGACCTACCCGGTCTTGAAGTGTCCGGCACAGTTGTGGCGGTTGGCGACGATGTTGACCCGACTGTGATTGGTTCGCGTTACTGCGCTTTAGTATCGGGCGGTGGATATGCGGAATATTGTCTGGCCCGCATGGACGTCTGTTTGCCGGTGCCAGCGGGTATGGAGATGGTGGAAGCAGCGGCGTTGCCCGAAACCCTGTTTACAGTGTGGCATAATGTCTTTGAGCGAGGTTTCGCTGCTCCTGGAGAAGCCATACTTATTCACGGCGGCACCAGCGGCATTGGCACAATGGCCATAAAACTTGGTAAACTGTTCGGCCTAACTGTGATTGTGACCTGTGGTTCGGACGATAAATGTGCCGCTGCGATAAAAATCGGTGCCGATCACGCAATCAATTACAACAGTTCGGATTTTGTCGAGGGCGTCAAAGCAATCACTAATGGCGAGGGCGTTCACCTCGTGCTTGATATGGTCGCGGGCGGATATGTATCGCGTAACTTGCAATGCTTGCGTGAAGATGGGCGCCACGTGACCATCGCGGTGCAGGGCGGAATGACCGCCGAAATCAACATGGCCTATGTCATGTCCCGCCGTTTGATGCTCACGGGGTCAACGCTTCGTCCGCGGACGGCGGAGTTCAAGGCATCGCTGGCGCAAGAAATATCAGCAACGGTCTGGCCAATGGTTTGCGATGGCGCCCTTCGCCCGGAAATGGACAAAATTTTCCCGCTAGCCGAGGCGGCTGCTGCGCATAGCTATATGGAATCAGGTGCACATGTCGGGAAAATCATGCTGGCGGTTTAAGCCGAAGCGGTCGAACGGACGGGCCTTACGACTTTGGCTTGTCCGCCGGCAAACCTTCCAGCCAAGCCCCTACATCAGCAGCGCTTTTCTCGGGAATCTCCTCCATCGGGATATGCCCAACTGCAGGGTAAATGATCAGCCTTGCTTGCGGCATGGCGTCCGCAAACCACTGGGCAGCACTTACTGGGATCAAATTGTCTTCAGCCCCCCATAAAATCAAAACCGGCACTTTGATTCCCGCGAGCCGCTCTTTTGTACCGGGTGTCATGCTCTTGAAGTTGGCAAACCGTTGCATCGTTGCTTCGCGGTTGCCGGGGTATCGGTTGAGCTCCGAGTATCGATCAATAAGCTTGTCATCAATTTTGGACTGCACGCTCATGGACGTTTTGACGCTTGATTCAAAAACGCTTCGCGGAGCGATGAAACGTGCGGCTTCTTTAAGGACTGGCATGCGCATCAGGCGAAAGCCAAGAGGTGTGTTCCCGGATTTTGCATAAGGTTGCCCGCTTGCATCGACGAGCAACATGGCATCAACTTTTTCGGGATGCCTGAGTGTATACAGCCAAGTAACGCCGCCGCCCATGGAGTTACCGCCGATGACGGCTTTATTGATTTTCAGTTTTACCAAGAGGCGGTCGACCACGCTAACATAAGATGCATTATCATAAACGCCTGCGGGGTTCTTTCCGGTAAGGCCGTGGCCCGGAAGATCTAGTGAAATTACGCGATAATCCTTACCGAGAATTTTGACCCATGGTTCCCATGTGTGCAACGATGCATTTGAACCGTGAATGAGGACGAGAACGCGCCCATCGGCCTTGCCTTCATCGCGATAATGCACACGCAGGCCAGGCTCCAATTCCGCAAAGCGCGACGTAGCGCTGCTATATTTGCTTTCCATCTGCGCGGCATCTGTGTCGGGCGCATAGCCCCAGACAAAGATCCCGGCGACTGCAACCAGCAACAGGATAACAAGCCATTTGATTAGACGTTTCATATCTTCCCCCAAAACTCTTACTCGGGAATGCACATGTGGCGGTAAGCGCGCAAGTCCCAATACGCATTGCCGCTTGCCGATGCAGCAAAGTTCGCCTAACAAAGCTCCCAACACATTCAGGCCGTTCCGTAAGGGGCGGCCCTTATTATTGGAGCAAATGACATGGCCACCCCTTTGATGCCACATGCGACCGCAGCTTGGCTGGTCGACAACACAGGTTTGAGCTTCTCACAAATTGCTGACTTTTGTGGAATTCATATCCTTGAAGTACAGGCGATGGCCGACGACATGACTGGCTCGAAATATACGGGTCGGGATCCCGTGCACGCCGGTGAATTGGCGATGGACGAAATCGAAAAGGGACAGGCAGATGAGGATTATGTTCTCAAAATGTCGAAGGGTCCGGATCAGGTCCGTCGCACAAAAGGTCCCCGTTATACGCCAGTATCAAAGCGTCAGGACAAGCCAGACGGTATCGCGTGGCTTCTGCGAAACCACCCCGAAATTTCGGATGGCGCTATCTGCAAGTTGATCGGTACGACGCGCAATACAATTGCGGCCATTCGTGAGCGGAGCCACTGGAATATTGCAGAAATTCAGGCGAAGGACCCTGTCACGCTTGGCCTGACTTCGCAGCGTGAGCTGGACGCCATTGTTAATCGTGCCGCGAAGAAGGCTGGTATCGATAACACTGCCGCTAATGATGCACGTCTTGGAACAGATCGCGATGCGTTGATCGAAGAACTTCGCGCTGAGCGTACTGAGGCTGCGCGTCGCGCCGAAGCTGCGTTGAATGGTGAAGACGAAAATGTGGGCAAGGCAGAATTGACCGCCGACACATTATTCAAAAAAGCAGGCGAATAATCGTCACGCCATCATTGCCTTAATCGCTTGATTAAGGCACGGCGGGGGGATGGCATCTAACACACCCCCCGCGTATGACGCGTCGCTAGCCGACCACGGATTTGAAGCAAAAGAGCTAAAAGGGCTTACATATCCTTTGGGCGAGCATGCCCCGCAATATGGTGAAATATACCCGATTGCGCCCGACATGGGCTGGACGCGTATGCCGGTTCCGGGCAATTTAGCACATATCAATTTATGGCTGCTCGATGAAGCCGATGGCGGATATGCCATTGCGGATACCGGCTTGTTCATGCCGCCAACCATCGAAATGTGGAAGGCGATGTTTGCAGGCGCATTGGCTGACCGACAGCTAAAGCGAATCTTTGTAACGCACTTTCATCCCGATCATGTCGGTTGTGCTGGCTGGTTGGCGAACAAGTTCAAGGTTCCAATCTGGATGAACCGGACCGAATGGTTGATGGCGCGGATGTTGATCGCTGAACAGCTAGAGCATCCTCCAGAAGACGTCCTCAGCAACCGGCGATTCTCAGGCTATGACGAACAGCGTATCGACACGATGCGTCAAGCTGGCTGGGGCGGTTTTGCGCGCGCAGTGTCGCGGCTGCCCACTGGACATGTGCGCATGGACGATGGGCAAGTCATTCGGGTCGGTCAACGCGATTGGACGGTAATGACGGGTGGTGGGCACACGCCCGAACATGCGAGCCTTGTGGATTTTACCAACAATATGATCATCGCGGGTGACCAGATTTTGCCGCGCATTACATCCAATGTGTCGGTCATGGATAGCGAGCCGGAGGCCGACCCGCTGGGTGAATGGCTAGCATCGATTGCGAAATTCCGGGAGGCGTTGCCTGCAGATATGCTCGTTTTACCAGCGCATGGGGAACCTTTTACGGGCGTGCATGTCCGATTGGACAAGCTTGCATCTGGACATCACGAACGACTTGACCGACTTGAGTTGGAACTGCGTACAACCGAAATGCGTGCCGTCGATACGTTCACTCTCTTATTCGAACGCGAAATTGACGATACTGTTTACGGACTCGCGACAGGCGAGGCGCAAGCACATTTGCGGCATTTGCATTTTGCGGGACGGATAAAATGTGAAATTCGCGATGGCGTTGGCTGGTATCACGCGGCATGATGTGGGCATGACGCAGAGTATCTGGAACCGTAATTACCTGCATCCCGTCAAGTGGGATCAGCAATTTCCCGCATTGGCGCTGCACGATATGTTTTTCCAATCGGCAGAACGCATGGGCCGTGCGGCGATGGCAGATTTCATGGGCCGCAAATATAGCTATGCTGAAATGGCAGCAACTGTCCGGCGGGTTGCGCGCGGACTGCAAGACAAAGGCATTGGCAAGGGCGACCAAATTGGCCTCTTCTTGCCCAATGTGCCGCAGTATATCGCGGCGTATTACGGGGCGCTGGCCGCAGGGGCGACGGTGGTCAATTTCTCACCGCTATACACAGTTGACGAACTGGCGCATCAGGTAGCCGACAGCGGCACGTCGATCCTGATCACGGTATCGGCGGCTGCTTTGCTGCCTACCGCCATGAAGGTGTTAGACAATAGCAGCCTGAAAGAACTTATTGTCGGAAGCGTATCTGAAGCCCTGCCAAAGGCCAAAGGCTGGGCATACCGTTTGTTCAAACGGAACGAGATTGCCGCGCTTCCTTCGGACAGCCGCGTTTCGTCCTATGCCGAATTGGTAGCTAACATTGGCGATTATGCGGTTCAACCTTGCATGCCCGAAAAAGACATCGCACAGTTGCAATATACAGGCGGAACGACGGGCACGCCGAAAGGCGCCATGCTGAGCCATCAAAATATCACCGCCAACGCTCGGCAAATCAACATGCTTGATCCCCATAGCCGAAACAATCAGCCTAACGAACCATTGGACGACCGTATCTTAGGTGTGCTGCCCTTTTTCCATGTTTTCGCAAATGCTACTGTTTTGAACCGTACGGTTGAAAACGGCGGTGAAATTGTGATGCTTCCCCGATTTGAGGCAAAAGCGGCTTTGGCGGCGATTACGCGGACCAAAGTGACATCACTTCCGGGCGTGCCAACGATGTATCAGGCTTTGCTGGATTGCCCTGACCTAGGAAAAACTGACTTCACGAGTTTGCGCGCCTGCATATCCGGGGGCGCGCCATTGGCGGCTGAATTGAAAGAGCGATTTGAAACGCTTACCGGAGCTGTAGTTATTGAAGGCTATGGCTTGACCGAAAGCTCTGGCGTCGTGTCCTGCAATCCATATGAAGGCAGAAACAAGATTGGCAGTATCGGGCAACCTGTGCCCGGAACCAATATCAAACTTGTCGATAAGGAAGACCCAAGCAAGCCGGCACCCAAAGGCGAACCCGGCGAACTTACATTTTCGGGTCCGCAGGTCATGTGCGGTTATTGGAACCGGCCTGATGCCGACGCTGAGGTGTTTCTTGGTAAGTTTCTGCGCACGGGTGATGTTGCGACAATTGACGATGACGGCTTCATCCATATCGTAGACCGATTGAAGGATATGATTGCTGTCGGCGGGTTCAAGGTATTCCCAAGTCAGGTCGAAGACATTCTCTACAAACATCCTGCGGTTAAGGAGGCCCTCGTCATTGGCGTCGCTGATGCCTATCTCGGCGAGATACCGCGCGCGTTCGTTACTTTGCAGGACGGTGCTACCGAAGATGGCGCGGCGCTTACCGTTTGGCTCAACCCGAAGCTTGGCAAGCATGAGCGTGTCCAAGGCGTCACTATCATGGATGATTTGCCAAAAACGATGATCGGTAAACTTGACCGTAAGGCGTTGCGGTTGGCGTTAGGGTCTTAAGCGTCCGGCGGTGATGGAAAGCGATCCCGCTGTCATCCGTAAGATTATCCATGTCGATATGGATGCGTTTTACGCCAGTGTGGAACAGCGCGATAACCCCGACCTGCGCGGCAAGCCAGTAGCTGTAGGGGGCTCGTCCAAACGTGGCGTTGTCGCCGCAGCGAGTTACGAGGCCCGGGCGTTCGGTGTGCGCTCGGCCATGCCCTCGGTGACAGCGCAGCGACAGTGCCCCGACCTTATTTTCGTCAAACCAAGGTTTGAGGCTTACAAAGCTGTCTCGCAGCAAATCCGCGACATATTTGCGCGGCACACGGACCTAATTCAGCCGCTATCGCTTGATGAGGCTTATCTTGATGTTACCCATGACAAGCAAGGCATTGGATCGGCAGTGCAGGTAGCCAAGGCTATTCGCGCGGCTATTCGCGAGGAAACGGGTCTAACCGCGAGTGCGGGGGTAAGTTACAACAAATTTATCGCCAAGCTGGCGAGCGACCAGAATAAGCCAGACGGTATGTGCGTCATCCTGCCAGACCAGGGCCCGGACTTTGTTGCCAGCTTGCCGGTCCGCCGCTTCCATGGTGTCGGTCCCCGTACCGCCGAGAAGATGGCAAAGCTTGGCGTAAACAGCGGCGCTGACCTAGCGCAAAAGGATGAAGCTTGGCTGACGCAGCATTTTGGCAGTTGGGGCGGCTATCTCTTTTGGGCAGCGCGGGGTGTCGATCATCGCCCGGTAAATGCAAACGCGGTGCGCAAATCCATCGGTGCAGAAAGTACGTATTCCGAAGATAAGCGCAGTGAAGCCGAACTTCGTGCTGCGTTGGACGAAATTATCGACATTGTTTGGGACCGCATCAATCGCCACCAAGCGCAGGGCCGGACTTTGGTGCTTAAGGCGCGCTACTCGGACTTTCGTACAGTGACCCGGTCGCGCACCACGGGCCAATTAATTGCGGACCGCAGGGCTGTTGCGCAGCTTGGCCATGTGCTGTTGGATCAGATTTTGCCAGTTGAGATGGGGGTCCGGCTGCTTGGCTTGACGCTGTCTGGACTCGTGGACCAAAACAATGCGGCCATTGATGAAACACCCCAAGGGCGCTTTACATTTGATTGATTGAAAATTGAAATAATCTGTCATATATCATAAAACTGTTATGCACATGTAATACAGGAACTGATATGGCCCGCCCCCATACTGATATTGAAGCCGGACGAAATGCGTTGCTTGAGGTGGTAGACGATTTGGTCCGCAAGCGCGGCGCCGTAGACATCTCCATGACAGATTTGGCCGCGGCTGCAGGCATGTCCGCGTCCAACCTGTATCGATTTTTCGACAACAAAGAAGCTTTGCTTGAGGCTGTAGCCGAACGTTTCTTTGCTGAAAAAATACGGATCATGGTCGAAGTTACGGAATCCGACTTGCCGGTTCGCGACAAAATGTACCAATATTTTGCACGACGTTATCTGGCGAATGTCGAACAATATGAGTCGGAGCCTGACCTGCTGAAAAGCTACCTTGAAATCGGTCAGCAATATTTTGAAGTGGTACGCGGCTATGTTGACCTTGGAGATCATTATCTGTCGCTGATAGTTGCAGAGGCAATGGAGCAAGGCTACTTTGAAGGCCATTCGATCGACGAGACCGTGTCCATCATCAATCAAATGGTTCAATGCTACACCAATCCAGACGCACTTTTTTACATTGGTACGGCAAAGCTAAAAATTGAGAAGCTGGCATTAATTGTAGATACGATTTTTGCGGGGCTTCGCAAAATGTCGGTACCGAGAACCGCCGGCCAACCGCATATCAAAATCGTTTCGTGAATTGTGCCAATTTCTGTGCTGTCTGGCACATGCCCGCATCTGTCTTAACCGAGGGGTGATTAGCTTAGTGGTAGACCACATCCTTGATACGGGTGGGGCCACAAGTTCAAACCTTGTATTGCCCACCCTTCCAAGCATAATCACTTTTACAATGTCTTGATGCTGATTTAAGCATACGATTAAATCTAAGGGGGAGAGCTTTTGATGCGTATAGAAAACGCAATGTTTCCAACAATGGAGCAGGCGACATCATTTTTCGGTGGCGCCGAAAATGGGCCGTTTGTCATGACCAATTTGCTGAAATTCAAAGACAAAGCGGAATATGCTGATGGCAGTGATGCCGGCCTGTCGGGCGCAGATGCTTATGCTCGTTATGGTAAGGGGATTCAGGCCTGCCTTGCGGCCGTGGGTGGCCGGCAGGTTTACGCCGGACCAGTCACTGGACTGATGATTGGAGATGTTGAAGAGCTATGGGATATGGTCGCTTTGGTCGAATATCCATCACTTGCTGCCATGCAGAAAATGGTGTCTTCACCGGAATATCAGGCCATCGAAATCCATCGCAAAGCAGGGCTGTCCGGTCAACTTAACATCCGCACCAGCCAGATTGGAAACTAATATGAAACCGATAAACAACCGCATGACTGAGCTGCTTGGTGTCGAATATCCTATAATCCAGGCGCCCATGGGTTGGATCGCGCGCGCGCAACTTGCGTCCGCCGTTTCCAACGCGGGCGGCCTTGGCATCATCGAAACATCATCGGGGCAGTTAGATGAAGTGCGCGCCGAAATCATCAAGATGCGTGAGCTGACCGATAAACCTTTCGGCGTGAACATCGCCCAAGCCTTTGTGCGGGACCCCGGCATTGTGGATTTTGTTGTCGACCAAGGCATAAAGTTTGTGACCACCTCAGCCGGCGATCCTAATAAATATTGCGGTCCGCTAAAGGCCGCGGGGCTTACCGTATTCCACGTTGTCCCAACGCTTGCTGGCGCATTGAAAGCCATCGACGCGGGCGTAGATGGCCTTGTTGTTGAAGGCGGCGAAGGCGGCGGTTTCAAAAATCCCAAGGATGTGGCGTTGATGGTTTTGCTGCCGCTCATCCGAAGCAAAGTCGATGTGCCAATCGTCGCCGCTGGCGGCATTGTCTGTGGACGGACAATGGCTGCGGCTTTCGCGCTCGGCGCAGAGGCGGTGCAGATGGGTACACGCATGGTCAGCGCGGCGGAATCGCCGGTGCATCAGAACTGGAAAGACGCCATCATCAACGCGAAAGAAACGGACACGCTGTTCTTGAATCGCCACGGTCCCGGTCCAGCATTGCGCGCATTGCGCACGGAACGGACGACGAAGTTGGACATGGAGCCTTCAGACAATATCATGGGTGAAATGCGCGGCGTGCTCGATCTGTATTTCGGCGGCGACATGGAGGCGGCGATTGCGCTTTCGGGGCAAGTTGCCGGACGCATTGATACAGTAAAACCCGCCAAGCAGATCATCGACGAAGTGATGGACGAGTTTTATGCTGTCATGAACGATTTGCGGCACGGTTATCTTTAGGAGCTGATTTGGACCCTGTCCTTGAAGCCTTTTTGAGCGATCCAGCGGCGGATGTTTCGGCGTTGCATGATGTTGCGCGGATCAAAGGGATATTGGAGCAATGCGGCCGCGAAGGCCGCGCGATTAGCTATTCTGAGCTTTTGTTGAACCTTGGTTTTCGTTTTACGCGGCCCAAAATGCGGGCGGTGTGCAAGACGCTGGATAAAATTGACCAGAGGACGCTCGAAGAAGGCAGGCCTGCGCTTGCGGTCCTCGTGGTGCGCGAAGGCGATGGCCTGCCCGGGCAGGGTTGGTGGACCGGGCGGACGGATTATCAAGGTGAATGGATTGGGCCGCAAGCCCACGCCCATATCCGTAAGTTACAGGACGCCGTATTTGGATATTGGCAAGAAGGGCCATTTTGACAGACTTTACCACCTTGGTTTCTGCGTTTGTACGGCGGATATTTGGCGGGTCCGCCGAGGTTGAAAACCTGATGCGGCTGACTGGCGGTGCCAATATGGAAAGTTGGTCATTCGACTATGCAGGGCATGGTTATGTACTTCGTCGCTCCCCCTCGGCTGAGATGATGGCCGGTCGCGTTTACGGCCATGACATTGAAGCTGCGGTTGTGCGTGCGGCGTTTATGGCCGGCGTAAAGGCACCTGAAATTATCGCCGAGGTCGAGGCAGTAGATAATCTTGGCACTGGATATATGATGCGCAGAGTCGAGGCCGAGGTTAACCCGGCAAAGATACTGGCTAGTCCACCGTCGTCATTGATCAATGATTTTGCACGAGAATTGGCGGCCATTCACGCCGTGCCGCGGGACACTTTGCCAGCTTTGCCTGAGGCAGGGGCAGCGAGCTTGCTGACGGACCTCAAAGCACGCTTTCTCCTCTTCGGCGGCAATCGCCCTGTCATGGCCCTCGCGTTCAGATGGCTGGAGGATCATTTGCCCGCACCGGTAGACGCTGTCCTGCTTCACGGCGATTTTCGGATGGGCAATATCATGGTCGACACCGATGGCCTTGCCGCCGTGCTGGATTGGGAGCTGGCCCATCTGGGGGACCGACATCAGGACTTGGCGTTTGGGTGCATCAACAGCTGGCGCTTTGGATATATTGATCGGCCAGCATTTGGCATTGGGCAAATGGACGCATTCTTCGCCGCTTATGCCCGCGAAAGCGGTCATAATGTCGATGCTGGGCGCTTTCAATGGTGGCTGGTTTATGCGACATTATGGTGGGGCGTGTGCTGTCTCCAAATGACCGACATTTGGCGGAGCGGAGCAGACTCTGGTTTAGAACGCGCAGTCATCGGTCGGCGTGCTTCAGAAACCGAGGTCGACTTGCTCATGTTGCTTGAGGAAGACGCGCCGATCGCCGAACAAAACCGCCACCCTGAACATCGCTCACCTCTGGCGGCTGCCGTTCCAGAACCCTATTCCAAGCCACCACCTGCGGCTGAGATGCAGGCATGGATGCTGAAAAGTGAAGCTCATTATGTGGGCGAAACGTCTGCTGCCGAACTCCTGAACGCCTTAGCCAGTTGGATTGAAACGGACATCAAACCGCACGCAAAAGGTCGCGACCGGTTCATGGCTGCCGTCGCAATCAACGCGCTGGGCATACTCAAACGCGAAACAGAAGGTGGCACTTCCATTCATGACAAGCTGCTGTCTGAAGAACTCTTATCAGGTCGCAAATCCCTCGCCACGCCGAATTTGCTGGCGCAATTGAAAGCGCAGTCGCTGCAAAAACTGGCTGCAGACCAACCAAAATATTCCGCACTGGCGGTCGCCCAACAGAAATGGATACATTGATGCTGTTTGAAATCCCCTCGGATATATTGGACTATCTGGCCGAACTTGACGCATTCATTGAACGCGAGATCAAGCCGATTGAAGCGCGCGATGACAATATCCGCTTTTTCGACCACCGCCGCGAACATGCGCGTACCGATTGGGACAATGACGGCCACCCGCGTGCAGACTGGTGGGCACTGCTTGCCGAAATGCGTCAGGTGGCGGACAAAGCTGGACATTACCGCTTTGCAATTCCGGCCGAATATGGCGGTAAGGACGGCTCGAATTTGGCCATGGCCGTCATCCGCCACCATTTGGCGCATAAGGGATTAGGGTTGCATAACGACCTACAGAACGAAAGCAGCATCGTTGGCAACCTTGTGCAGGTGTTGATGTTGCGTGATTTCGGCACAGCTGAGCAAAAGGCAGAATTTATCCCACCAATGCTGCAAGGCAAAATGGGCTGGAGCTTTGGCCTGACCGAAGAAGATCACGGTTCGGACGCCACGCATATGGACACATCTGCGGTCCCCGAAACGCGAGATGGTGTCGCTGGATACCGGATTAACGGCAACAAGATGTGGACGACTGGCCTGCCGTACACCAGCCATGTGATGACTTTTGCCCGCACCAGCGGCGATAATGGCAAAGCGCGGGGTATCACCTGTTTCGTTGTGCCAACGGACGCACCCGGTTTCGAAATCGGGGAATATATGTGGACATTCAACATGCCCACCGACCATCCCAAGGTGAAATACACCGACGTTTGGGTGCCCGAAAGCGCGATTTTGGGGGCGCTCGATAACGGCCTTGCCGTCGCACAGCATTTTGTTCACGAAAATCGTATCCGGCAAGCCGCAAGTTCACTTGGCGCGGCGCAATATTGCATCGACGAAGCGGTGAAATATGCCCGTGAGCGCAAGCCTTTTGGCAAACCGCTTGCTGTGAACCAAGCAATCCAGTTTCCATTGGTCGAGCTTCAAACGGATGCAGAAATGTTGCGGTTGTTGATTTACAAAACCGCTGCCGAAATGGACAGCATGTCTAAACCAGAGGTGGCTCTGCGTCTTTCCGATAAGGTGAGTATGTGCAACTACAAAGCCAATCGGTTGGTTTGCAACGCTGCAGATTTTGCAATGCAAGTTCATGGTGGCATTGGCTATTCGCGGCACAAGCCTTTTGAACATATTTATCGCCACCATCGCCGCTATCGCATCACCGAGGGTGCTGAAGAAATCCAGATGCGCAAAGTGGCGGGGCATCTTTTTGGGTTCATGGGATAATCTTTTTTGGGACGGGTAAATTAATGCAGCAGGCAACGGATTTTTTGGATGAAAGCATGGCTCTTGATGGGCTTCTTGCATCTTTGGCCGAGGACGATTTTGACACGCCGACCCAGTTCAAGGGTTGGACGATCAACAACATTATGCGGCACCTGCACGTATGGAACATAGCGGTCGATTTATCTTTGTGTGACGAGGCAGCCTTTGGCGCGTTTGTTGCCGCTATGATGGCCGGTGTCCGTGGCGGTAAGTTGCCGGAGTTTGAAGCATCTTATCTGGATGGTCTCTCCGGCCATGCATTGCGTAAGGCTTGGATGGATCGTGCCGCAGTAACTGCGGCGGCATTTGCGGCAGCCGAGCCGAAACTTCGCCTCAAATGGGTTGGCCCCGAAATGAGCGCGTTGAGCTCAATTACCGCGCGACTGATGGAAACTTGGGCACATGCACAGGCCATATATGATGCCCTTGGCGTGGAGCGGCGAGATACCGACCGGATTGGCAATATTGTTCGGCTGGGCGTTATCACCTGGGGCTTCACGTGGAAGAACCGACGCATGGAGCCGCCCGGCCCGATGCCGCAGTTACGCCTTAACGCTCCGTCTGGCGCGATTTGGGAATATGGTGAGCCATCGGACAGCGGGATGATTTCCGGGAACGCGACCGCCTTCTGTCAGGTCGTGACGCAATGCCGCCACGTCGCCGACACTTCACTTGAAGTCACTGGCGAAGTCGCGCATCAGTGGATGTCAGTAGCACAATGCTTCGCAGGGCCACCACAGGACCCGCCAGAACAAGGCGCACGGCATCGCGCCGATAAGGGAGTTTAAAGATCATGAAGAAAATCGTTTTCATTTCGATCAGCGCGCTTTTGCTTGCGGGTACGCCTCTGGCGGCGCAAACTGTTGATCAAGTCACGGTGGTTCATGCAGGAAGGTTGCTCGATAAGCCCGGCAGTGCACCGAACGGTCCATCCACCGTGATCATCCGCAATGGCAAGATTGTCGAAGTCTTGTCTGGCTATCAACCCGGCCCAACAGGCGCGACGCTCATCGACCTTAAGGACAAGTTTGTTCTCCCGGGCCTTATCGATAGCCATGTGCACCTTGATAGTGATGCAGGCGGCGATGCGGCCTTGATCGAATCGTTCACCGATAGTCCGGCCCGTGCAGCCTATCGCACCGCTGGCAATGCCAAGAAGACATTGATGGCTGGCTTTACGACCGTCCGCAATTTGGGCGACGGTAGTGGCGCGACATTGGCATTGCGCGATGCCGTCGCTGCCGGCGAATTGCCGGGCCCCCGCATCATTGACGCCGGTCGCTCTATTTCGACCACTAGCGGCCATATGGACGCAACCTTGTCGGTTTCGGAGGATCTTCATGGCAGTATTGGTCAGGAGAATCTGTGTGATGGTGTGGAAAGCTGCCGTCAGGCGGTGCGCAAGCAAATCCGACGCGGTGTCGACGTCATCAAAATCGCGACGACGGGCGGTGTAAACAGTCGTATCGGGTCGGGCTTAGGTCGTCAGATATTCGATGATGAGGTCAAGGCGTTGGTCGACACTGCGCATCTTTATGGCAAGAAAGTTGCCGTGCATGCGCATAGCGACGACGGCATCAACGCCGCGCTTGCGGTGGGCGCAGACTCGATTGAGCATGGCACCATGCTGACCGATGAAAGTATCAAATTGTTCAAAGCGGCAGGCGCATATTATGTCCCAACACTGTCGACGGTGAACGGCTACATTGAGAGGCTTGCGGCGAACCCCAATGCCTATCCACCCGATGTGCTTGCCAAAGTAAAATGGCGGATTGGCGTTACGGGCAAAAGCCTTGCTAAAGCCTATCCAGCTGGCGTGAAGATTGCCTTTGGAACCGACGCAGGCGTTTCGAAGCACGGCAAAAATGCCGATGAATTTGAACTGATGGTCAAATACGGTATGCCCGCCAGCGCCGCCATTCAAGCTGCAACGATGAACGCTGCAACGCTTTTAGGCGTCGATAAACAGGTCGGCTCGCTGGAGCCCGGCAAAGCTGCTGACTTGATAGCAGTCGCGGGTGACCCAATCGTGGATATCACAACCTTAAAATCCGTACGTTTTGTCATGAAGGATGGGCGGGTCTTCAAGGCCGAATGATGATCCCTTTTTGCGGATCCGTTTTGCCTTGAAGTGTCTCAATAAAGGCCGTCGTAGCCGATTGAAGGCCTTTGTGTTCTTCTACCTCGACAATGCCGTGCGCCGCGGCAAGGAAACTTTTCCAGCTGCGGCCGACAGCTTCGCCAAAACCTTTTGGTCCTAATTCTTGGATCGTAGCGACCGCGTGGTCGGGGGCGAAGAACAGAACGGGTTTTGGCCCCGGCATGGTCTCGCCGCTTGCACCCGCACTATTTGGACCACGCGCGTCAACATGGGTGGCCCCTACAAGGCAGCTATACGCTAGGTTGCCTGCTAGAGTGTAATGGATCGAGCGCAGCAGTGAAGAGTTGCCGGCGAAGTCGACGCAAACAGACGCGCTTTGGGGCAGGGCACTGACGTCGTCATAGGCCATGACGTCATCATATAGTCCAGTGCCCTTCACGAAACCTAAATTGCCTTTCGACGTCAGGCCAATACGCTTGATATCGGGCGACAGGTCTCTCGCTACGCTCGCAAGCCCCATTGCGGTTTTTGATGACGCGCTCGTAATGACCATGTTTTGCGCGCCGAACCAGCGTTCACGGCGGAGCATCGCTTCAATAAGGAAACCGGTTTTGAACAAAGGTCCGAAAAGCATCCGCTCTGCCTCTTTGGCTGGGTCATGTTCGGGGTCTGCGGCAAGGCGGCTATATTGATTGTATATGGGGCTCATCGGTTGCCGGTGCGCGGCCATGTCCGTAAAGCCACTTTGGTTCACTTTACCGGGTAAAACATCAAGATGCGTCCCCATAGGCAGATAGCCATAGACGCGCTCGCCGACTGCGATATCCGGGTGGCGCGATTCTTCGACAATCGCGTGCCCCCACATCGGCACAACGCCAAAATCACCTTCCGCAGGAAAGAAATTCCAATAACCGAACACGTCGCCAATGACGGCGTACGTTATATTGTTTGCAGTGACGGAGAAACTTTCGATTCGCAAACGGACAGCGCCCTCGCTTAACATGGGCATTGGCGCCTCATTAACATGCGTTTGCGTCAAAGCCTGTTTATGTACCCAGATAGTCGATGCCATGATTGATCCTCCAGACTAGGGCTTAACCGCGTGCCTATGCGCTTTCAATGGCGGACTTTATCATCGCTTGCGCGCTCCGATGTGATTTGTATCTTTGACAATCACATCAGGATGTGAAAATAGGCGAATCATGAGCATTCAACTGATCACTAAACTTCGCAGCCTCGTCAACGACGGCGGCCTTTCACGGTCCGGCCTTGCACGCGCGGCGGGCCTTCATGCCAACACTTTGCGTGATTTGGATGAGCCGGGCTGGAACCCGACTGCGGAAACGCTTCGTAAGCTGGAAAGCTACTTATTTTCCAATGATGACACGCCTGCGCTGGTGTCGATTGAGGAGATCATTGAAGAGGCGCGCAACGGACGGATGTATATTCTTGTCGATGATGAAGATCGAGAGAATGAAGGGGACTTGATCATTCCGGCGCAAATGGCGACGCCAGATGCGATTAATTTTATGGCAACACATGGTCGAGGCTTAATCTGTCTTTCCATGACCAAGGCTCGATGCGAGCAGCTTGGCCTAACGCCTATGGCGCGGGAAAACCGCGAAAGCATGCAGACCGCGTTCACGGTGTCCATAGAAGCCCGTGAGGGCGTTACGACCGGCATCAGCGCCGGTGACCGCGCACGCACCATTTCTGTCGCTGTGGATGCGTCCATGGGGCCTGACGACATTGTTTCGCCCGGTCATGTCTTCCCGCTCACCGCACGCGATGGTGGCGTTCTGGTGCGTGCAGGCCATACGGAGGCTGCGGTCGACATTAGCCGGCTTGCAGGACTCAATCCTTCCGGCGTGATCTGCGAGATCATGAAGGATGATGGGACGATGGCGCGGATGGACGACCTTGTCGCCTTCGCCCGCATGCACAACCTGAAAATGGGAACAATCCGGGACCTAATCGCCTATCGCCGTAAGCATGATCATTTGGTCGAAAAGCGGGCGGAGATGAAATTCAACAGTCGCTGGGGTGGCGATTGGACGGCCATGACCTTCTACAATAAGGCCACCGGCGACGAGACCATCGCATTGGTCAAGGGACGCATTGATCCTGAAAAACCGACATTGGTTCGTATGCACACCATGTCCATGTTCGTTGATGTATTTGGCGAAGAAAACGAACGATCGGGTTTGCTGTCACGGTCGATGGACGCAATAGCCGCCGAAGGCACTGGCGTGATCGTGGTCATCAACAAGCCGATGAAGGGCGTTGTCTCGCGCTTCATGCAGTTGCGCGCGGAAGGCAAGCAAGCCGGCGCGCCAGAGATAGAAGAGCTGCGCGACTATGGCGGCGGCGCGCAAATCCTGACCGAACTTGGTGTGCAGGACATGATATTGCTGACCAACACACATCACACGCTGGTCGGGCTTGAAGGCTACGGCCTTTCCATTGTAGGCGAGCGGCCTATTCCCGGCACCGGAGGCGAATAATGGCAAAGTTCCTTATAGTTGAAGCACGATTTTATGACCATCTGAACGACATGCTCGTTTCAGGCGCTAAGGCCGCGTTAAAGGCCAAGGGTCATGAGGTTGAGGTTATCACTGTGCCCGGCGCGCTTGAAATACCAGGCACTATTGCCATGGCTGCAGAAGCGCAAATATATGACGGATTTGTCGCCATTGGTGTTGTTATTCGCGGTGAAACCTACCATTTTGAGATTGTTGCAGGTGAAAGCGCGCGGGGTATCATGGCCTTGACGATGGATGGCATCGCAATCGGTAACGGCATATTGACCGTCGAAAACGAAGAGCAGGCGATTGTGCGCGCTGATCCTAAGCAGAAAGATAAGGGCGGCGAGGCTGCTGTTGCTGCGATGGCCTTGCTAAATCTGCAAAATCGTTTCAACTGAAAAGATGAGCGCACCAACCTTATCGAGCCAGATCAACCCCGAAGCCGAAGAGTTTAAGGCGCGCAGTGCCCATAATCGGGCGCTGCGTGACGACCTTTGGGCGAAAGTCGCCGAAGCCGCGTTAGGTGGTAATGAGAAGTCGCGTGAGCGCCATGCTTCGCGTGGAAAATTGCTGCCGCGTGAGCGCGTCGAACGCCTGCTTGATCCCGGATCTCCTTTCCTAGAAATCGGCCAGCTTGCAGCGTGCGACCTGTATGATAGCGAAATTCCCGGTGCAGGCTTGATCACGGGTATTGGCCGCGTTTCGGGTCGTCAGTGCATGATTGTTTGTAATGACGCGACGGTAAAGGGTGGCACTTATTACCCGATGACCGTCAAAAAGCATTTACGTGCGCAAGAAATTGCTGAGGCCAACCGGTTGCCGTGCATCTATCTGGTCGACAGCGGCGGCGCCAACCTGCCGCATCAGGACGAGGTCTTTCCTGACCGCGACCATTTTGGGCGGATCTTTTTCAATCAAGCAAATATGAGCGCCAAGGGCATCCCGCAAATCGCCTGTGTCATGGGAAGCTGCACCGCGGGCGGCGCTTATGTGCCCGCCATGTCAGACGAGAGCATCATTGTCCGCAATCAGGGTACGATCTTCTTGGCAGGCCCGCCCCTAGTAAAGGCCGCAACGGGTGAAGAGATTAGCGCCGAGGATTTGGGCGGCGGCGACTTGCATGGTCGCAAATCGGGCGTGGTCGATCATGTGGCCGAAAATGACGAACATGCGTTGACCATTGTGCGTGATATCATCTCGCATTTAGGTCCAATCTACAAACCGGACATTGACTTAAAAGAGCCTCGCCCGCCAAAGTTTGACACCGAAGAGCTTTACGGCGTCATCCCCGACGATGTGCGTGCGCCCTATGATGTTCATGAAGTTATCGCGCGGCTGGTCGATGGCAGCGAATTTCACGAATTTAAGGCGCTGTATGGCACGACCTTAGTCTGCGGCTTTGCACATATCTGGGGGATGCCGGTCGCGATCCTTGCCAACAATGGCGTGCTGTTTTCGGAAAGCGCGGTCAAAGGCGCGCATTTCATCGAGCTTGCTTGCCAGCGGCGGATACCGCTCTTGTTCCTCCAGAATATCAGCGGCTTTATGGTGGGCGGCAAATATGAGGCGGAGGGTATCGCCAAGCATGGCGCGAAACTCGTCACCGCCGTCGCCACCGCGAGCGTACCCAAGATCACAGTCCTCATCGGCGGCAGCTTTGGCGCGGGCAATTACGGCATGTGTGGGCGGGCTTATTCCCCACGTTTTCTTTTCACTTGGCCCAATGCGCGCATTTCGGTGATGGGTGGAGAACAAGCGGCCTCGGTGCTCGCCACCGTCCACCGCGATGCGGAAAAATGGACGCCGGAGGAAGCCGAAGCCTTCAAGTCCCCAATCCGTCAGAAATATGAGGATGAAGGCAACCCCTATTACGCGACCTCGCGGCTTTGGGATGATGGTATCATTGACCCGGCGCAGACGAGGGATGTTCTTGGATTGGCGTTTGCGGCCGCACTAAACGCACCCGTCGAGGAGGCACCCCGCTTTGGGGTGTTCCGAATGTGACCCAGATGATCCAATCTCTCCTCATTGCCAATCGCGGCGAGATTGCTTGCCGGATTATCCGTACCGCGCGCGACATGGGCATTCGCACGGTTGCGGTCTATTCGGATGCCGATGCCACGGCGCTGCATGTACAGGAAGCCGATGAGGCGGTGCATATCGGGGCGTCGCCGGCGCGTGAGAGTTATTTGGTGGGGGATAAGATTATCGCTGCTGCCAAAGCCACGGGCGCAGAAGCAATCCATCCCGGCTATGGCTTCCTCTCCGAAAACGCGGAATTTGCGCAGGCGGTGATTGACGCCGGCCTCATCTGGGTCGGGCCAACACCTGCGAGCATTTCGGCAATGGGCCTGAAAGATGCGGCCAAGAAGCTGATGGCCGAAGCCGGCGTGCCCGTTACCCCGGGCTATATGGGCGAGAACCAAGACTCTGCGTTCCTTGGCGAACGTGCCGCAGAGATCGGCTATCCCGTGCTCATCAAGGCGGTCGCGGGCGGCGGCGGCAAAGGCATGCGAAAGGTTGACGACGCGGCCGACTTTGCCGATGCGCTCGCCTCTTGCCAGCGTGAGGCCAGCGCCTCATTCGGCAATGCGCATGTGTTGATCGAGAAATATATTCAGCGCCCGCGCCACATTGAGGTGCAGGTTTTTGGCGACACCCATGGCAACATCGTTCATTTGTTTGAACGCGATTGCTCACTGCAACGCCGCCACCAAAAGGTAATCGAGGAAGCCCCCGCACCGGGCATGGACGCGGCAACGCGCGAGATACTCTGCGCCACGGCGGTGAAGGCGGCAAAGGCGGTCGACTATGTCGGCGCAGGCACGATCGAGTTCATCGCCGACGCCTCCGAAGGTCTGCGCGCCGACCGCATCTGGTTCATGGAAATGAACACGCGGTTGCAGGTCGAACATCCCGTCACCGAGGAAATCACTGGGGTCGATCTGGTGGAGTGGCAACTGCGCGTGGCGAGCGGGGAAGCGTTGCCGAAGCGGCAGGACGAACTTAAGATTGACGGCTGGGCCATCGAAGCGCGGTTGTATGCAGAAAATCCTGCGACGGGTTTTCTGCCGAGCATCGGGACGCTCGATCATCTGGAGTTTCCAGACGAACTGCGCATCGACACAGGCGTCGAACAAGGCGGCGAAGTTTCGCCCTTCTACGATCCCATGATCGCCAAGCTCATCGCTTGGGGCGAAGCCCGAGACGAGGCGATTGACCTTTTGCGTGACGGAATTGATGGCACCGAAGTCTGGCCCGTGAAAACGAACGCCGGATTCCTGGGTCGGTTGCTTGATCTCGATGAATTTGGGCTAGGGGACGTCGATACCGGCCTGATTGCGCGCGAAGTCGATGATCTTGTCCATCCATCCGAACCGGAGCCTGAAGAGCTTGCTGAAGCTGCGGCATTGTTGTGCGCCAGCCCCGGCGACGGGCCAGTCAGTGCAATGCTAGGTTTTCGTTTGAATGCACCGTCGCGGGCTGAGGCACGCCTCTTGGACGATGCCGGCAATATCCATGTCGTCGCGTTCGATGAAGTTGAGGCCGACGAACCCACGGCCGACGTGCTGGCCTTTGCCGATGGTTTTGCGCGTCGCTATGTTCTGGATGAACCGCGTGGGTCTGGGCACAGTGCCGCCAGTGATGGGGCTATCTTGTCCCCGATGCCTGGCCGCATCATCGCGGTCGAGGTAGCGGCGGGTGATAGCGTCACCAAAGGGCAAAAGCTTGTGACGCTCGAAGCGATGAAGATGGAGCACAGCCTCACCGCGCCGTTCGATGGGACAGTGGCGGAGCTGAATGCCGAGGTTGGTGCCCAAGTGCAGGTTGAGGCGTTGTTGGTGCGGATAGAGGTAGTGGAAGTGTAATGGCAGGCAAATATTTCAACCAATGGCAAATCGGCGACAGCATCATTCATGAAATTCGCCGCACGGTAACCGAGACGGATAATCTGCTTTTTTCGGTCATGACCCACAATCCGCAGCCGCTGCATATCGACGCGGAGGCGGCGAAGGCCAGTGAGTTTGGGCAAATCCTCGTCAATGGCACCTTCACCTTTGCCCTGATGGTCGGGCTTTCGGTGGGCGACACCACGCTGGGCACGTTGGTTGCGAACCTTGGTTATGACAAGTTGGTGATGCCCAAACCTGTATTTATTGGTGATACGCTGCGCGCGGAAACCGAGGTCATTGCGCTCAAGGAAAGCAAGTCGCGGCCAGATGCCGGCGTTGTGACTTTCCTTCACCGCTGCATCAACCAGCGCGACGAAATTGTATGCCAGTCCGAGCGCGCAGCATTGCTGAAGAAGGCTTAGATTGCGTTCAGAATGGACGAAGGCCATAAAGGCGGCATGAAACTACGCTCGCTCCTTTTCGTCCCGGGTGACCGGCCTGACCGTTTTGCAAAGGCCGCTGCCAGCGGTGCTGATGCGATCATCATTGATCTTGAAGACTCGGTTGCTGCCAATCGGAAGATTGAAGCGCGCGAGGCGACGGCCGAGTATCTGTCGGGCGACCGCCCCATTCCAGTGTTCGTGCGCGTCAACCCGCAGGATAGCCATCTAACACATGACGATCTCGCGTCAGTGTTGCCCTACATGCCCGATGGCATTGTCTTGCCCAAGGCAGAGGGCGCGCGCTCAGTCAACTGGCTGCGCGCGGAGGCCGCGGCGGTGGCGGACAGTCAGGATGGCGAAGCCCCGCCGATTTTGCCGATAGCGACTGAAACCCCCGGAGCAGTATTTGACCTTGGCACCTTGCGTGAGGTCGCCCATTATCTGGTTGGCGTAAGCTGGGGCGCAGAGGACCTGCCCGCCGCGATAGGGGCCGCAACCGCGCGCGAAGCGGATGGCCGTTACACAGCGCCATATGAATTGGTGCGGTCGCTTACGCTTTTTGCCGCGCATGCCGCGGGGGTTGCGGCAATCGACACGGTGTTTCCGAACATAAAAGACGAGGCCGGCCTTACCGCTTATGTCGGCCGCGCCGCGCGGGACGGTTTCAGTGGTATGCTCGCCATTCACCCGTCGCAGGTGGCCGCAATCAACGCAGGCTTTACGCCTTCCGCCGAACAGCTTGCGCATGCGCAATCAGTTGTAGACGCCTTCGCTGCCAACCCCGGCGCAGGGGTGCTGCAAATGGATGGTAAAATGATCGATGCGCCGCATTTGAAAGCGGCGCTATCGATCCTCGCAAGGGCTTAAGCAGCCAATTTCCTCAGCACATAATGTAGAATTCCGCCGTTCATGAAATATTCGACTTCGTTCGCGGTATCGATGCGGCACAAAGTGTCGAAATTGAACGTCGAGCCATCCTTGCGCGTAACCATCACGGTTACCGTCTGGCGCGGCTGAAGCATTCCTACGCTGGTGATTGTAAAGCTGTCATCGGCAGTCAGGCCAAGCGTTGTCCGGCTTTCGCCTTCTAGGAACTGCAGCGGCAATACGCCCATGCCAACAAGGTTGGAACGGTGGATACGTTCGAAGCTTTCGACGATCACCGCGCGGACGCCCAGAAGGTTGGTGCCCTTGGCGGCCCAATCTCGTGACGAACCTGTGCCATATTCCTTGCCTGCGATGACAACTAAGGGTGTGCCGTCGGCTTTATGCTTCATGGCGGCATCATAAATTGCCATGACTTCGCCTTTATAGCTGCTCATGCCGCCTTCGATGCCGGGGACCATTTCGTTTTTGATCCGGATGTTGGCAAAGGTTCCGCGCATCATGACATCATGATGCCCGCGCCGCGCGCCATAGGAGTTGAAGTCAGCTTTGCTAACCTGATGCTCTAAAAGGAATTTTCCTGCCGGGCTGTCCGCTTTGATGCTGCCAGCAGGAGATATGTGGTCGGTGGTAATCGAGTCACCCAAAATCGCCAGTGGCCTTGCCTCGATAATGTCCATTACGGGCGCTGGCGTCATGCTCATCCCCTCAAAATAGGGCGGATTTGCGACATAAGTCGACCCAGCGCGCCATTGATAGGTGTCCGAACCTTCGACCTGTATCTTCTGCCAATGCGCGTCGCCTTCATAGACCTTTGCATAGCGCGCGGTGAACATCGAACGGTCGATGTTTGCGGTCATGACATCATGCACTTCTTGATTGGTGGGCCAGATATCGCGCAGATATACATCGCTGCCGTCTGTTGCCTGACCAATGGGCGTGGTTGTGAAGTCTTCGGTCACTGTGCCCTTAAGCGCGTAGGCGACAACCAAGGGCGGCGACGCAAGGAAGTTGGCGCGCACATCGGGCGACACGCGGCCTTCAAAGTTGCGGTTACCCGAAATGACGGAGGCGGCAACAATATCATGGCCATTAATCGCCGCCGAAATCGGTTCCGCCAATGGGCCAGAGTTCCCGATGCAGGTCGTGCAGCCATAGCCGACCAAGTTAAAGCCAACCGCGTCCAAATCCGCGGTTAGGCCCGCACGATCGAGATAATCGGTCACAACCTGTGACCCCGGCGCAAGTGATGTTTTTACCCATGGCTTGGGGCGCAAGCCAAAGGCATTGGCCTTGCGCGCAACCAGCCCAGCGGCAACGAGCACGCTTGGGTTCGAGGTGTTGGTGCAGCTTGTAATCGCCGCAATCACAACGTCGCCATCGCCAATGTCATGCGTCTTGCCCTCAACCGCGACGCGCTTTGCGCTGTCATGCTTGTAGACGTTGAGGAGATCGTCGTTGAACACATTGTCGACTTGCGTGAGGATCACCTTGTCCTGCGGACGCTTTGGCCCTGCTAGCGATGGAACCACGCTGCCCATGTCGAGCGAAAGCGTGTCGGTGAAAATCGGGTCCGCCATATCGGCATAAGCCCACAGGCCTTGTTCTTTGGCATAAGCCTCAACGAGCGCAATCTGGTCTTCATCACGGCCGGTCAGGCGCAGATATTCGATGGTCTTTTCATCAATGCCAAAGAAACCACAGGTCGCACCATATTCAGGCGCCATGTTGGCAAGCGTCGCACGGTCGGCAAGCGACAAGGACGCAAGACCGGGGCCATAATATTCCACAAAGCGGCCAACAACCCCCTTTGCACGCAGCATTTGCGTTGCGGTCAACACAAGGTCGGTCGCGGTTACGCCCTCGGCCAACGCGCCGGTCAGTTTGAAGCCAACGACTTCGGGGATCAACATCGATACCGGCTGGCCAAGCATTGCGGCCTCGGCCTCAATCCCGCCAACGCCCCAACCCAACACGCCAAGACCGTTGATCATCGTCGTGTGGCTGTCTGTGCCGACGCAGGTGTCGGGGTAGGCGATTGTCGCGCCATCTTCGCCAACGCTCGTCCATACCGCCTGCGCGATATGCTCCAGATTGACCTGATGGCAAATGCCAGTGCCCGGAGGAACCGCCTTAAAATTGTTCAGCGATTTTGAACCCCATTTCAAAAAGTCATAGCGTTCGGCATTGCGTTGATATTCGATTTCGACATTCTGTTCGGCTGCCTTGGGGTGGCCGAATTCGTCGACCATGACGCTATGGTCAATGACCAGATGCACGGGGACGAGCGGATTGATCTTCGACGGATCCGCCTTCAACGCGGTCATCGCGTCGCGCATCGCGGCCAAGTCGACAACGCAAGGAACGCCGGTAAAATCCTGCAACAAAACGCGGGCAGGGCGATATTGAATTTCGCGGTCCGACTTGGCGTCCTTCTGCCAATCGATCAACGCCTGCACATCCTGCACCGAAACCGTGAAACCGCCATCTTCAAAGCGCAGCAGATTTTCGAGCAATACCTTCATCGAAAACGGCAGACGCGACACATCGCCCAATTTCTCCGAGACCTTTTTGATCGAGAAATAATCCACCGTCTTGCCGCCAGCGGTCAAGGTGGAACGGGTTTGCAGGCTGTCTAATCCGATTGCGGTCATTTTATCACTATCCCTTAAAATTTGGGCTTTTGGCCGGATGGGGAAGACAACACGGTCACCGCTATCTGCGGCCACTGAACGCGCGTCAAACCAGCGTAAAAGCGGGAGATTCGTTTGCTGGCCGCGCCTTAGCGCTTATGGGGTGGGGGTGCAAGATACGACTGTGACCCTATCGACCCCATAGCGTGAGGCATTTGCTCCGCACCGTCATCCTGAACTTGTTGCTTCTGGTTTAGTTGCGGGAATGAGGGGCAGGATAATTTATCCGTTCCGCAAACTGTCCGTTACTTCCTCAAGACTGCCACGCACGCGCAACAATTGGTCTTTGCCAAATACAATCAAGCATTCGTCATGCGCATTGTCGGCGGTGCGGACGAATTGGACGATTTCCGGATTGACAGAAATTTTCTGGCCACGGGTATCGGTCATGGTGACGAAGGGGATCATAAGCGTTCCTTTTAATGCAAATATGCTGCCAACAGGCCGCCGCACGGGCGAATTTGGGGCCTAGCACGGCTAATGTCATACCGCGAGACGTCATCGGTCCGGGTCTGCGCGGATGCTGGCAATGCTATGGGTTTTTCTGCTTTTCCAGCTGCGTTGGCTCTAGCGTGTTGTAATCTTGAAGATTTACAGACTGTTAACTATCCTCACGCCATAATGCAGCGGACAGTCGCCTTCGGCAGATTGTGTTTGGACCAGATGAGGCACAATTGATCATGAAACGGAATTTTACAATGACGGCGTTCGTCATATTATTGGCAGCGGCGCCTATCATTGGGGGCTGGGGCAGCCCCGCACAGGCGCAGACGCAAAGCGGCGCGCCTTCGGCAGTTACATTACGCAGCAACGTGCAGATTGAACGTATTGAACGCGACGCAAAAGGCATTGAAAAAACAATCTTATTTGCGCCGAAGGATGTGGCTGTGGTGCCCGGTGACGTTGTGGTGTTCACATTGTTCGTCCATAATAGCAGCGCGCAACCAGCGGTTGGTTTCACGGCCTCCAACCCTGTGCCAGCGGCTGTCCGCTTTGAATCCGTTGCCGAAGATTGGGCCGAGGTGTCGGTCGATAATGGCGTGCATTGGGGTAAGCTGGCCGACTTGAAGGTACAGACCAAGGGTGTCGACAGAACGCCAGACGGTGAGCGCGCAGCGACGGCGCAGGATGTCACACATGTCCGCTGGGTTTTTGCGGACGCCATCGCACCGGGTGCTAAGCGCAATATTAGCTATCGCGGTGCAGTTAAGTAACGGTTTTGGGCGATCTGGTGAGCAAGGACCGCGCGATAAGGCCATGCTGCTATCGGCTATAACCCTTGCAGCGGAGATCTAACCCGGATTTCCATAGTTGAGCGAGGTGGGAGATCTCCCGCATAGGGGCGGTGGCGTGGCCGTTGTCGTGGCGCGGCGATGTCGTCTGGCCCGTGCATTGCTTTGGCTGGCTTTTGGCAGCAAGCGCCGCTAAAGCGCGGATATGAACCCCATCATCCTTGTCATGTCGGGCGGAGCCATTGGCGCAGCATTGCGTTACGGCCTGTCCCGCGCGCTGCCGATTAGCGCGGCAGGTTGGCCATGGCCAACCTTTGCGGCAAATGTCTTAGGCGGTCTATGCATGGGTGTGCTGGCAATGTGGGTGATGCGCGGCGACAATTCGGCAGAGCCGTTGCGCCTATTTCTGGGCGTTGGCGTGCTGGGTGGGTTTACGACTTTCAGCGCCTTCTCACTTGAAATGGCGCAAATGGTTCAGCGCGGGCAGATGGGCATGGCGGCAATGTATGCCATTATGTCGGTCATATTGGCGCTTGGCGCGATTTTCGCCGGAATGGCGATAACAAAGGCAATTTGGGTATGAGTAAAAACGACGAAAAAGGCATCAGGCAATTTGTCGTTGCCCCCGATGATGACGGCATAAGGCTGGACCGTTGGTTCAAACGGCATTTGCCCGATGCTTCGTTCAACATAGTATCGCGTTGGGCGCGTACCGGGCAATTGCGCGTCGATGGCAAGCGCGCCACGCCGGGTGATCGATTGCTTGCGGGGCAAACCCTGCGCGTGCCGCTTGCTGATGCGTCTGCATCCTCAAGCGCGCGGCCAACACGCATTCGCCGCGAGCTGACGAACGACGAGATGGAATTCGCGCTGAGCATGGTGATCCACAAGGATGACGCTGCGTTGGTGATCAATAAGCCAGCGGGTTTGGCAACGCAGGGCGGGACCAAGACCGAAAATCATGTTGATGGCTTGCTGGACGCCTTGGGCTTTGAATTGGATAACCGGCCAAAGCTTGTCCACCGGTTGGACAAGGACACGTCGGGCGCATTGTTGCTGGCGCGCACGTCGCGGTCGGCGGGGCATTTTGCAAAGGCATTTTCGTCCCGCACCGCGCGTAAGGTCTATTGGGCACTGGTTGTCGGCGTACCGGACATTGCCGATGGTTTCATCGACCTGCCCATCGGCAAACAGCCGGGCAGCGGCGGCGAAAAAATGCATGTGGATGAAAAAGAGGGGCAGTCCGCACGCACACGCTACCGCATCGTCGAACGCGCGGGCAACGCCACGGCTTGGGTTGAGCTGCAACCCTATACGGGCCGGACGCACCAGTTACGCGTGCATATGGCCGCGATTGGCCATCCGATTGTCGGTGACGGCAAATATGGCGGCAAGGACGCATTTTTGACAGGGACGATCAGCCGTAAAATGCATCTCCACGCCCGCCGTATCCGCATTGACCATCCGTCTGGGCATCAGATTGACGTCCGCGCCGATATGCCCCCGCATATGAAGGCAAGCTTTGACGATTTGGGTTTTGACATTGAACTGGGCGATGCCCTGGTACTGGACGCGCCCAAGTTCAGCGACACCGCCGAAGGCAGGAAACGCGTCGCTGCTAACATCGCAAAATCCGCGCGCAAAGAACGCAAGGGCGAACGCCGCTCACGCGGATCAACAAGCGACAAGCCAAAGGACAACAAACGCAGCCAAATGGCAGCTGGCAAAAAAATCGCCGCGAAGAAGCCTGTGATTAAAAAGGCTGTGACGGGCAAGGCGCCTGCCAAAAAACCTGCGGCGAAAAAGGTTGCACCCAAGGGGAGGACTTAATGCATCCTAATGCTGCGTTTCGGTGGGAAGACCGCGCCGCTATGCGCGCTTTTGCGCAGGAAGTCGGCTTTGGCATGCTATTCCTCAATACCCAAGACGGGCCGCATGTGGCGCATCTACCATTTGTTTTTCTTGGCGAGGACCGTATCGGTTTTCACATGGCGCGCGGCAACGCGATTGCCCGATATCTTGATGGGGCAGAGGCGCTGTTCGTTATAAACGGGCCTGATGGCTACATCAGTCCAGATTGGTATGGCGCCCCTGATCAGGTTCCTACATGGAATTATGTGGCGGTCGAGTTGGTGGGGTCTGCTCGTAAAATGGACGAGGCGGAGTTGATCGCTCAATCTGATGCTTTGTCTTATTCCCAAGAATTGAAATTGACGCCCAAACCCGTTTGGACACGCGCCAAAATGACGGATGGCCTGTTCGAAAAAATGCTGCGCGGCATTTACGGGTTTGAAATGCACGTCACCACATGGCGAAGCACCCTGAAGCTAGGGCAAAACAAAAGCGAAGCTATGCGGGAGGCAGCGGCAAATGGCGCGGCGGCGGCCGGCAATATTGCAATTGCCAACGCGATGCGTAACCTCCCTGAATGACGCATCGCCTTGCCATATTCGACTGTGACGGGACGTTGGTCGACAGCCAAGCCAACATCTGCATGGCCATGGAGCATGCGTTTGAGGGCGCTGGGCTGACCCCGCCGCGGCGGCATGATATCCGGCGGGTGGTTGGGTTATCGTTAGTAGAATCCATGCGCGTGTTGCTGCCGGATGCAGAGGATAAATGCCATCAGGACATGGCCGAACATTACCGGACTGCGTTCCTTACATTGCGCAACAATGGCTTGGTCGATGAACCGCTCTATGACGGGATGGCATCGTTGTTATCGGAAATGGATGCGGGCGGATGGCTGTTGGGCGTTGCGACGGGCAAGTCCGATCGCGGTCTGATCCGCTGCCTTGACCATCATGCCATCACGGGTTTGTTCGTTACGCTGCAAACCGCCGATCGCCATCCGTCCAAACCGCATCCGTCAATGGTATATCAAGCGCTGGCCGATGCTGGAACCGATGCACGCAACGCAGTGGTCATTGGCGATACGGTGTATGACATTCACATGGGCCGTGCGGCAGGCACGCGGACCGTGGGGGTGAACTGGGGCTATCATAGCGTGGAGGACCTGCGCGAAGCAGGTGCAGACTATATCGCCGAAAGCATGGACGACCTTAAAACCTATCTCATGGATTTTGCATGACACCCACAGACGATAAATCACGCGCAGAAACACGCGCGCAATACCGGTTTCTGATTATCAACCTTTGCCGGATCACGGGTGCGATCATGTTAGTTGTCGGCTTGGCCGTCATAGCACGGGAGGCATTTGGACTACCCAAGGCGCTTGGCTACGGCTTGTTTCTGGTCGGCATGATAGGCTTTATGCTGGTGCCCGTCCTGCTGTCGAAAAGATGGAAAAGTACACCTGATATATGAGGCGATTTTGGAAAGCAGTTACGCTTGAACCCAGTGATTATGGGCTCGCTGTTCGGCTTGATGGCCGTCCGGTAAAGACACCAACAGGCAATCTGCTGGCGCTGCCCTCGCAAAAAATGGCGGACGCCGTTGTGGCCGAATGGGAGGCTGTCGAAAAAAACGTGAACCCCGTGCTGATGCCCAATACGGGATTTGCCAATGCCGCCATTGACCGGATCGCGCCGGACCATGATGGTTTTGCCGCCGCCATTGCGGCCTATGGCGAGACGGACAATTTTTGTTATCGCGCTGTGGCTGGTGAGGCATTGGCCGACCGGCAGGCGCAGATTTGGGATCCGTGGCTGGACTGGGCCAAAGGGCATTATGATATCGATTTCCTCATTGTCGAAGGTATCATGCACCAACCCCAGCCTCCGGCGACGCTTGAGACTTTGCGTAGCGCAGTCGCTGCACGCGGGGCATTTGAACTGGCCGCTATGGCAAAACTTGGGCATTTGTCAGGATCGCTTGTCGCAACATTGGCCATCATCGAACGCGCAGGCACCGCGGAAGATATTTGGAACGCCGCCTGTCTGGATGAGATTTGGCAGGAAGAATTGTGGGGCGCAGACCATTGGGCGCAGAAAAACCGGAGCGATCGTGAAGGCGAGTTCATGGCTGCAGTGCGTTTTCTGGATTTGCTTGTACCCCGAACCTAGGTGAAAACCCGCCTCGCTGGTTAAGGGCAGGGCGGGTAATCGGGTTCTATAATCAAGGAAAAGGCCAATGACAGACAACGCGACATTCACCTTACGACCGATTCCAAAGGCGGCGTTTGTTGCAGGCTATGGAGGATTGCTTCCGCAGGTCATTGCCGCTGCGATGGTGTTGTCCGGGATGGAGTATCGCTGGACAGGGCTGGCAGCGGCCTATGGCTATGCTGCATTTATATTCAGCTTCTTGGGCGGCATGTGGTGGGGCCTTGCTGTTACCACGCGCAACAACGATGCGGCGGCCAACGGAATGTTTGCGCTCGCTGTGGCGCCAAGCTTATTGTCGCTTGCAACCTATTTGCCATGGATCTGGGGGTGGGAATGGCCCGGCCCCTCGCTGGCATGGCTTGGGATTTTCTTAATGCTATCGCCCTTGGCGGATCGATGGTTGTCGTCGCGCTGCGCCTTACCACCCGGCTGGATGAAGCTGCGTTGGCATTTATCGATTGGCCTGGGCGGAATAACCCTGTTTTTGGCGGCTTTCGCTTAGGTCCTGACCCTAAGTCGCCGCGAGGTCGCGGACGAAGCCGATCAAGCCCTTTTGCCGCCGCCGTTTCATCCTCTCGGCCGCAAGAATTTGCTGAATCTTTTCAAAGCAGGCCTGCACATCGTCGTTGATGAGCACATAATCATAACCGTCCCAATGCCCGATTTCTGCCTTTGCACGGCTCATACGGTCTGCAATGACGGCGTCGCTGTCTTGCGCACGGCTGTGTAAGCGGCGTTCCAGCTCGTCGATCGATGGTGGCAAAATGAAGACGCGTACGACGTCTGGTCCAGCCTCTTGATATAATTGCTGCGCGCCCTGCCAATCGATATCGAACAAAACGTCGCAGCCAGCGGCGAGCTTTTCCTCTACCGGCCCTTTTGGCGTACCATAGCGATGCCCGAAAACATGCGCCCATTCCAGAAATTCACCATCAGCAGCCATTTTCTTGAATGTAGCCGTATCGGTGAAATGATAATGAACACCCTCTATCTCGCCGGGACGCGGTTCGCGTGTGGTGTATGAAACCGACAATGCGATTTTTGCGTCGGCATCCAAAAGCATCCGCGAAAGCGTCGATTTACCTGCACCCGATGGGGATGAGAGAACGAACAGCAGTCCGCGGCGTTCCAATTCATGCGGCTTGTGGGTGTCGGTATGGGCCATAGCCGCTACTGCGCGAAAGCTTAGGCGCGCGTCAAGAGGGAAGCGCGGTTGTGATCGACGAAAGCGGATCAGCTACGCTGGCGTTCCTTGCGTTTGTCATACATGCTTTTGGCCGCAAATGCGCCGCCAACGAGCAGCAAGCCCGGAATAGAGCGGGTTGCAAGGCGCGTGGCGACAATGCCAAGCCCCGCGCCAAGCAAGCCATTGCCGCTTTTGCGTCCGATAACTTCGCCGATAACGGCACCTGCGATTGTTTTTAGCATTTGTCGTCTCCCACGCAGCACACCAACATATTGTCACTCAAACCATGTCTTCGGCTCTCACATGGGTATCGAAAGTGGCTTCGTCAACCAGTCCGGACGCTAACGCGGCTTGGCGCAATGTGGTTCCCTCGCGCAGTGCCCGTTTGGCGATGTTGGCCGCATGGTCATAGCCGATAATCGGAGCAAGTGCGGTCACGAGCATAAGCGATCGTTCCACCAAATCGGCTATCCGCGTTCGGTCAGGCTCAAGACCCGCGACGCAATGGAGCGCAAAGCTGTCCATGCCGATGGCAAGCAGATCAATCGACCGCAGGACATTTGCGCCGATCATGGGCTTGAACACATTCAACTGCAAATGCCCCTGAAGCCCGCCGACTGTCACTGCCTGATGATTGCCGATGACTTGCGCCGCGACCATCGTCAGCATCTCGCATTGCGTCGGGTTGACCTTGCCCGGCATGATTGAGCTGCCGGGTTCATTTTCCGGCAAATGCAGTTCGCCAAGGCCCGAGCGCGGGCCAGAGCCCAGCAAGCGGATGTCATTGGCGATTTTGGTGAGCGCAACCGCGAGCGTATTGAGCGTGCCCGACAGCAGTACCAAAGCATCGTTAGAGGCCAGCGCTTCGAATTTATTGCTGGCTGGCTCAAACGCGATGCCGGTTGCGGCAGAAATCTCGTTCGAGATGGCTAAGTCAAAGCCTTTGGGTGCATTTAGGCCAGTGCCGACCGCCGTGCCGCCCTGTGCCAGTTTCTGGATATTATGCGTGACGGCATGTTCTATGCTGTCACGGCATGCCGAGAGTTGCGCGACAAAGGCGGAAAATTCCTGTCCTAAAGTCAGCGGCGTTGCGTCCTGCAAATGGGTGCGACCTATTTTAACGATGTCCCGCCATTCGGCGCTTTTTGTTGCAAGCGCATCGGTCAAGCGACCAAGCGCTGGCAAGAGGTCATTGCGCACCGCCAGCGCCGTCGCAACGTGCAATGCGGTGGGGAAGCTGTCATTCGACGATTGGCCCATGTTGACATGGTCATTGGGATGCACCGGTGCTTTGCCGCCGCGTGTGCCCGTCAGCGCCTCATTGGCGATGCCTGCGACAACTTCGTTCACATTCATGTTCGATTGCGTGCCGCTGCCCGTCTGCCAGATGACGAGTGGGAATTGCGCGTCATATTCGCCGCTTAATATGGCGTCGGCTGCGGTAATGATGGCATTGGCGATGTTGGCTGGCAACGCGCCAGAAGCCCTATGCGTCAACGCTGCGGCGCGCTTCACATGCGTAAGGCCATAGATAATGCCCATCGGCATGCGTTCATGTGCAGGGAAGGGGAAGTTTACGATGCTGCGCTGCGTCTGTGCGCCCCAATACGCGTCTGCGGGGACTTCTATCGGTCCAAAACTGTCAGTTTCCGTGCGGGTTTCCCCCGTCACTTCTTCCGTCCGAAGTCCACGCTGACGACGTTAGAGCCATCTTCTATCGCCACCGGTGGGCTGTCATTGCCAGCCTCTTCATGCGGCTCAGGCGTTCCTTCGCCAGCGTCGACATGGAATTGCAACGCGAAGTCAACGGCAGGGTCAACGAAGGCGGTAATCGCGGAATAAGGAATGAACAGATGCGAAGGGATCTGGCTGAACGACAGGCCGACTTCGAAATGCTCGGCCTCAACCTTCAAGTCCCAATATTTATGCTGAAGCACAATGGTCATTTCATCGGGGAAGCGTTCGTGCAGATGCTGCGGAATGGCAACGCCTGGGGCTTGAGTTTTGAAAGTGATGTAGAAATGATGGTCGCCCGGCAGGCCATCACGCGCAACATCGCCGAGCACGCGGCCAACAACAGCGCGCAATGCCTCCTGCACAACGTCGTCATAAGGAATCAGGCTATCAACATGCTCATCGGTCATCCTTGCTAGGTGGACCGCCGAGCGCTCGAAATCAAGATGCTTGTTGGTGTAAGCCAACTTGCCAAATGCGCTAGCGCAGCTATATCGGCGGCCATGCGTACAGGCTCTATCAGTCGCAAGACGAACGAAACGTCCATTGATGTTGAGGTGAACCTTGACGGCACTGGTGTATATGAAGTGTCCACAGGCATCGGTTTTCTCGACCATATGCTTGAGCAATTGTCGCGACATTCGCTCATTGATCTCAAGGTCAAAGCGGTGGGCGATTTACATATTGATCAGCACCATACCACCGAAGACACGGGCATCGCGATTGGCGAGGCCGTTTTGCAGGCGCTTGGCGATAAACGTGGCATCACGCGTTATGGTACGGCTTATGCGCCGATGGATGAGACGCTGACCCGCTGCGCGCTCGATATTTCGGGGCGGCCCTATTTTGTGTGGAAAGTTTCGCTCGGCATGCCGCGCCTTGGCGAATGGGATACTGAGCTGATTGAACATTGGTTCCACAGCTTTGCGACCAGCGCCGGTATCACGCTGCATGTTGAAAACCTCTACGGCGCAAACAACCACCATATTGTCGAAAGCTGCTTTAAGGCCTTGGCCCGTGCGTTGCGCCAAGCAGTCGAAATTGATCCGCGCAAGGCAGATGCCATTCCATCGACCAAGGGGACGCTCTAGACCGTGACCCTTGCGCTGATTGATTATGGCGCAGGTAATCTGCATTCGGTGCATAATGCGTTGAAGGCTGCGGCCGCGGCTGATGTGCGTATCACGGCTGATCCCGACATTGTTGCGCACGCCGACCGGATTGTCTTGCCCGGTGTTGGTGCTTTTGCGCATTGTATGGCCGCCTTGTCCGGCATTGACGGCATGATCGCCGCGATGGAGCAGCGCGTTCGGGTTCAGGGAATACCATTTTTGGGAATCTGCGTCGGCATGCAGTTGCTTGCCGATGAAGGTGTGGAACATAAAAGCACGCGCGGGCTTGGCTGGATTCCCGGCACCGTGCGCGCGATTGCGCCCGCCACGGATCTAAAAATCCCGCATATGGGCTGGAATGATGTCGTGCCAAGCGACGGCGCGCCGCTTGTGGAGCGCGGTGAAGCCTATTTCCTGCATGGCTATCATTTTGACGCCGCCGACGCGACGGATGTTCTGGCGACTACCGACCATGGCGGTGCGCTTGTTGCTGCGGTGGGCCGTGACAACATCATGGGTGTGCAGTTTCATCCTGAAAAAAGCCAGGCCTATGGCATCAATTTCCTCAAACGCTTTTTGGAGTGGAAGCCGTGATTGTTTTTCCCGCGATTGACCTCAAGGGCGGCGAAGTTGTGCGCTTGGCTGAGGGCGATATGAACCGCGCTACCGTTTATGCCGATGACCCCGCAGCGCAGGCGATGTTATTTGCGGAACAAGGTGCGGAATTTCTGCATGTAGTCGATTTGGACGGCGCCTTTGCCGGACGCCCCGAAAATGCCGAAGCGGTTGAGGGCATTATCGAAAATTTCCCCGGTTATATCCAATTGGGCGGCGGCATCCGCAACCCGCAGACCGTCGAGCGTTGGTTCGACATGGGCGTTGCTCGGCTCGTGATTGGAACAGCGGCGCTTAAAGACCCGCAGTTCGTAAAAGACATGGCGCGCGAGTTTGAAGACGGCATCGTCGTTGCTGTCGACGCCCGCGATGGCATGATCGCGACCGAGGGCTGGGCTGAAAAATCCGACATGCCTGTCATCGACCTTGCCCGCCGGTTCGAAGATGCGGGTGTAGCCTCGATCCTGTTCACCGATGTCGGGCGCGACGGGATGCTGACCGGATGCAATATCGACGCAACGGTTGATCTGGCTCGGCGCGTGAATATTCCGGTGATCGCCAGCGGCGGGGTGAAGGGCATTGATGACATTCACATGCTCGCGCTGCATGCGAAGGACGGCATTGAGGGCGTGATTACGGGCCGCGCGATCTATGATGGGCGGTTAGACCTTGCAACGGCGATTAAGGTGGCGGGGCGGACATGACCGTCCGCGTCCGCGTCATCCCCTGCCTCGACGTCTCCAATGGCCGTGTGGTCAAGGGCGTAAACTTTGTCGACCTGCGCGACGCGGGCGATCCCGTCGAACAAGCGCAAGCCTATGATGCGGCGGGTGCGGACGAGCTTTGTTTTCTCGATATTGGCGCAAGCCATGAAGGGCGCGGGACGATTATTGACGTCGTGCGGCGCACGGCAGAAGTGTGCTTCATGCCACTGACCGTCGGCGGCGGCGTGCGCAGCGCAGAGGACGCGCGGGCGTTGTTGCTGGCGGGCGCAGACAAGGTCGCGGTCAACAGTGCGGCAGTCGCGCGACCCGAAGTCGTTGCTGATATCGCTGCGCGCTTCGGGAGCCAATGCGTGGTTGCCTCAGTTGATGCGCGGCGGATGGGCAACAGATGGGAAATCTTCACCCATGGCGGACGTAATCCCACGGGCATCGACGCGCTGGAGCATGCGGTGAAGCTCGCCGAACTCGGTGCAGGTGAATTGCTTGTCACGAGCATGGACCGTGATGGTACACGCGACGGCTATGACCTTGCACTCACGCGCGCTATTGCCGACGCAGTGCACATACCTGTTGTGGCCAGCGGCGGCGTAGGCAATTTGGAGCATCTGGTCGCAGGTGTGCGTGAAGGCCATGCCAGCGCGGTTCTGGCGGCGTCGATATTCCATTTCGGCCAATATAGCATATCCGATGCGCATGCGGCGTTGCGATCGGCAGGGTTGCAGGCGCGGGTCTGAAACCTCGGCAAAAAAATTCGTTTCCCGAGTCCTTGACCTGTAATGAAAACTCCCTATCTGGGCCTTGTTAGCACTCACACTAAAAGAGTGCCAACGCTCATTCATTGCCGTCACGCCGGGCTTTGGCCGGTGGCGGGATGGCGAACAATTAAAGGAAGGTTCAACATATGGCATTTCGTCCATTGCATGATCGCGTTCTCGTCCGTCGGGTCGAGGCCGAAGCAAAAACCGCTGGCGGGATCATCATCCCTGATACAGCTCAGGAAAAGCCACAGGAAGGCGAAGTCGTCTCCGTTGGCGCAGGTTCCAAGGCAGAAGACGGCACTGTGACGCCGCTTGATGTCAAGGCTGGCGACAAAATTCTGTTCGGCAAATGGTCGGGCACCGAAGTCAAGATCGACGGCGAAGACCTGCTGATCATGAAGGAATCGGACATCTTGGGAATCGTTTCCTAAGCGACGAATGGTTTGAATCACCCAGCTTTCGCTGGGGCACACAATTAAAGGAAAAATATCATGGCTGCTAAAGACGTGAAATTCGGCCGCGATGCGCGTGAACGCATCCTGCGCGGCGTAGACATTCTTGCTGACGCTGTAAAAGTAACACTTGGTCCAAAAGGCCGTAATGTTGTCATCGACAAAAGCTTTGGCGCACCCCGGATCACCAAGGACGGCGTTACCGTCGCCAAGGAAATCGAACTGAAAGACAAGTTCGAAAATATGGGCGCGCAGATGGTCCGCGAAGTTGCTTCGAAGACCAACGATATTGCCGGTGACGGCACGACCACTGCCACCGTTCTTGCACAAGCGATTGTTCGCGAAGGCATGAAGTCGGTTGCAGCGGGCATGAACCCAATGGACCTGAAGCGCGGCATCGACACAGCGGTTAACGCTGTTGTTGCTGACCTCGTTAAGCGTTCGAAGCCAGTTGCGGGTTCTTCGGAAATCGCACAGGTTGGTACGATCTCTGCAAATGGTGAAGCTGAAATCGGTAAGATGATTGCAGACGCCATGGAGAAGGTCGGCAAGGAAGGCGTTATCACCGTCGAAGAAGCTAAGGGCCGTGAAAGCGAGCTCGAAGTTGTCGAGGGTATGCAGTTTGACCGCGGTTATTTGTCGCCATATTTCATTACCAACACCGAAAAAATGTCGGTCGAGTTGGACAATCCGTACATCCTGATCCACGAAAAGAAGCTCGGCAATTTGCAAGCCATGTTGCCAATCCTCGAAGCTGTGGTGCAGTCGGGCCGTCCATTGCTCATCATCGCTGAAGACGTTGAAGGCGAAGCGCTTGCTACTCTGGTCGTCAACAAGCTGCGTGGCGGCCTGAAGATTGCTGCTGTAAAGGCACCAGGCTTTGGCGATCGTCGCAAGGCGATGCTGGAAGATATCGCGATCCTCACCAAGGGTGAAATGATCAGCGAAGATCTCGGCATCAAGCTTGAAACCGTTACCTTGGGCATGCTTGGCCAAGCCAAGCGCGTCACCATCGACAAGGACAACACCATCATCGTCGACGGTGCTGGCGAAACCGATGCGATCAAGGGCCGCGTTGAAGCGATCCGTGCGCAGATCGAAAACACTACGTCGGATTACGACAAGGAAAAGCTGCAAGAACGTTTGGCGAAACTCGCCGGCGGTGTTGCCGTTATCAAGGTCGGTGGTTCGACCGAAGTAGAAGTGAAAGAACGCAAGGACCGCGTCGACGATGCGCTGCACGCAACCCGCGCAGCTGTTGAAGAAGGCATCGTCCCAGGCGGCGGCACTGCACTTCTCTACGCAACAAAGGCTCTCGAAGGCCTCAAGGGCGTCAATGACGACCAGACACGTGGTATCGACATCATCCGCAAGGCGATTGTTGCTCCATTGCGTCAGATCGCGGCCAACGCCGGATATGATGGTGCGGTTGTTTCGGGCAATTTGTTGCGCGAAAATGACGAGACCATGGGCTTCAACGCATCAACCGATGTGTATGAAAACCTCGTGGCGTCGGGCGTTATCGATCCAACCAAGGTTGTACGTACCGCGTTGCAAGATGCGGCATCGGTTGCTGGTCTTTTGATCACCACTGAAGCAGCAATTTCAGACGCACCAGAAGACAAGGCCGGTGGCGCTGGCGGCATGCCAGGCGGCATGGGCGGCATGGGCGGCATGGGCGGTATGGACTTCTAAGTCCAAACCCTCAGCTCAAGCTGAAACAAAAACGGGCCGGAGGGGAAACCTTCCGGCCTTTTTGCTGTGCGCACCTGAGTCGTTTGGGTGCACATGCGAAAGAGAAATTTTCTCAATCCTGCTCGTTCATAAAATAAGGTATGTTAAATATTGAAATATAATGATTTTTATAGCTTTTGAAATATCTGTTGCACTGCAAAATAAGGAGCGTAGGTGCATCCGCCCCACAGCAGAGATTTCCGGTCATGCAAGATACGCATTCGGGTTCAGTTAACTCCCAGTCTATCCATAAACATTCACTCGCCGCGCTCACCATTGGCGCGATCGGCGTCGTCTTCGGCGACATCGGCACCAGCCCGCTTTATGCCTTTCGCGAGGCGCTGCATCACAGCGCACCAACCGGCGGGATACAGGAAGCGGCGATATTTGGCGTACTCAGTCTTGCGCTTTGGTCGCTGATACTGGTCGTAACCGTCAAATATGTCATCTTCCTGATGCGCGCCGATAATGACGGTGAGGGCGGTGTGTTAGCACTGCTTGCTTTGGCCGGACGCGGCATCGGTGGCCGAAAAGGCGTTGTGCTGGTCCTCGGCGCGTTAGGCGCGGCGCTATTCTATGGCGATGCGATCATCACGCCTGCACTGTCCGTGCTGTCCGCTGTGGAAGGGGCGAAAACTATCCCCGGCATAGGCGAGAACATTTCTCAGCAGACGATCATCTACATTACCCTGCTTGTCATGGTTGGGTTGTTCGCGATCCAGTCTCGCGGGACGGCTTTGGTATCAAAACTGTTTGGGCCGATCTGCGTGATCTGGTTTCTTGCCATTGGGGCTCTTGGCCTCCTGCATATATCGGATTATCCCAGCATCTTTGGCGCGCTGTCGCCGCATTATGCGGTATCGTTTCTGGCGAGCAACGGCATGGTCGGTTTGATCGTGCTGGGTTCCGTATTTTTGACGGTCACCGGAGCCGAAGCATTGACGGCGGACATGGGCCATTTCGGTCGCTTCCCGATACGCTTGGGTTGGTTCTTGTTGGTATTTCCGGCGCTATGTCTGAATTATCTGGGCCAAGGTGCGTTTGCCATGGCTGCGCTTGAAACGGCACGCGCGGCGGGCGTTCCATTGGAAACGCAGGATTGGTTCTTCCTGATGTCACCTGAACCGCTTCGTATCCCGATGATCATATTGGCTGGCCTTGCGACGATTATCGCCAGCCAAGCGGTCATCACCGGCGCTTTTTCGCTGACCCAACAAGCCATCCAGCTCGGTCTGCTGCCCCGCATGCGGATTGTGCAAACGTCCCCGGGCAGTGCAGGGCAAATCTACATTCCCGCAGTTAACTGGATGCTGCTATTTGGTGTCTGGTTATTGGTTGTCCAATTCCGCAATTCGTCCGCAATGGCTTCGGCTTATGGCATTGCGGTGACCGGTACTATGGTGGTGACAACCTGTCTCGCGTTTGTTGTCGTGCACAAGCTATGGAAATGGAGCCTTGCGAAGTCCTTGCTGGTTATCCTTCCGTTTCTGTGCATCGACCTCATCTTCTTCGGCGCCAATATCTTGCGTGTGGTTGATGGTGGTTGGGTGCCGTTGGCGGTTGGCGCGCTGATCTGTCTGATTATCTGGATATGGGTCCGCGGAAAGCGGCTCATCGACACCAGGGAAAATGAAGGTGCAATGACGCTCGCGGAACTGGGCAAATCATTGGCCAAAAGCAAGGTTGCGCGCGTGGACGGCACCGCGGTGTATCTGACCGCCAATCCTGAGGGCGTGCCCGGAACGATATTGCACAATCTCAAACACAACCGCGTGTTGCACGCCCGCAATATCGTGCTGTCTATTCGCACCGCCAGCGTTCCGCATGTACCCAATGAAGATCGGTACACCTATGTCAAAGTGGACGAGAATTTCGCGCGGGTCACATTGCATTATGGCTTTATGGAGACGCCGGACGTGCCAAAGGACTTAGCGCAAGCGATCCCCGCAAAAGATGCGCCGCTGAACGTTATGATGACGAGCTACTTCATGGGCAAAAGCGTCCTGTCCGCGTCAAAGGATGAAGGGCTTCCGCTTTGGCAGGATATCATCCTGATCTTTTTGCAACGCAACGCCTACAACCCCGCCGAGTTTTTCGGTATTCCATCCAACAGGATTGTCGCCTTGGGCGGGCAGGTGGTCATCTAATTAAAGAGCAATCGCCGAACGCATGGGGCTTTACACCCTGTTGTTCGGCGATGGGTTTAGTGGGGAAGGCCGCAATATGATCGGCCGATGCGAGACTAGTTTGCTTGGCCCATTTGCTGAAGCATTTCGCCCATTTTCTGGTGCAACATGTTCATGCCCTTCAATGGGCGAACCATGACTTTGAAATGGGTGATGAGGCCGTCATCGTCGCAAGTGATCATATCAACGCCGTTAATGGCAACGCCGTCGATAACGGTCTGGAACTCTAGGATTGCACTATTCTCACGGTGCCATTCGCCGACATATTTGAATTCCGCATTGCCCAAAGTATGGCCCGCCGCCGCGAGATATTTGGCGGTGATCGCCTTGCCCCGTTGCGGTGTATGGACGACGGGGCTTTCGAAGACACAGTCGTCATGCAGGATCGCGGCGATGGCATCTACATCGCGTGACAAGGCGACTGTGTGCCAGATTTCAGCGGGGTTTGGCATGATCAATATCCCAGATCGAGGTTAACCATTGGCGCGAGCGCTTCGCTCTTGCGATAGCGTTCCAGATTTTCAAAGAAACGCGTAGCCGAGCGAACAAACATCTTGTCCTGCGCCCGGCCGGACAAATGCATCGAGATATGCGCATTATCGAGCGTCCACAATATATGGTCGGCAGGAAGCGGCTCCGGCGTGGTCACGTCCAAGAACGCTGAAGCGATTTGCTTGGTCTGAAGCGCTGTCACCAACGCCTCCTGATCGACAACCGATCCACGCGCAATGTTGATGAGCGTTGCGCTGGGCTTCATCGCCGCAAGCTCGGCAGCGCCAATCATGTCGTCGGTCTCTGCCGTGGCGGGCACGGCGAGGATGACCCAGTCAAAATCGCCCAATACCGCGCGCCATTGGTCTGGCGTGAGCGTGTTGGGTCCTGCCGAGCGGCGAACGACCGTTACATCGACGCCAAAGGGCTTTAGACGTTCCTCAATCAGCTTCCCGATTGCGCCATAGCCAAGCAGCAATGCCTTTGATCCAAACAGTTCAACCTTACCCGGTGAGTCCAGCAGCCATTCGCGACGTTCTTGCGCGCGGACAACTTCGCGGTAGTTCTTCGCCACCGTTAACATGGACATCACGACATATTCAGCGATGGTGACGGCGTTGATACCTGCGCCATTGGTGACAACGCAGCCCTGCGCCTTCAACTGCGCCAGCGGCATGCCGTCGACGCCTGCATAAATGCTGTTGAGCCATTTCATGTTGGTGGCGGCATTAATGACGGTTGCCATATCGCCCTTGTCATACATGTCGAACCAGCCAATCTCCGCCTGCGGCGCGAGCGTCAATGCCTCTTCCTTGGACATGAAGAAATGCGGCTCGATCCAGTCGGGCAAACGCGGTTCAATAAGCGGACGCACAAGCCCCGACATTACAAGTTTGGTTTTCGTCATACATCTAATCTCCAATCCCAGCCAAGCGGATCGCCGTCCATCACTTCGACGCCCTTGGCTATGAGGTCGTCACGGATGATGTCGGACTTGGCAAAATCCTTTGCTGCGCGGGCCTCTTTGCGGGCGGCGAGGGCGGTTTCAATTTCGTCTTCCGTGATGATGGCGTTTTTGGGCCGGGTGCGCAGGTCGGTGCGCGAGAGAGCCATAAGGTTGATACCCAGCACAGCGTCCATCTCTGCAATGGCAGCTAGTTGCTGTGCGACATCGACCTTTTTTTGGCCCAAGAGCGTTTCCAGCGACGTGAGCGCGATGGCGGTGTTGAGGTCGTCTTCGACTGCCGCACCAAAGTCACGTAGCGTCGCCACAATAGCCGGGGCAACGTCACCCTGAACGTCGGTCACAGGAGGTGAAGCAAGTTCAGCATGACGGACCTTAAGGTTGGAGACCCCCATAACCATCCGCTTCAACCGCACAAATGCCGCTTGCAAACCCTCCCAGCTGAACTCCAGCTCACTGCGATAATGGGCCTGCAGGCACATCAAGCGGTAGGCGAGGGGGTGAAAGCCTTTGTCGATGAGCAATTGCACGCGCAGGAACTCGCCCGATGATTTACTCATCTTGCCCGACCGTTCGATCAGGAAATTGTTGTGCATCCAGAAATGCGCCCCGCTGTGGTCGCTGCCGCAGCGCGCCTGATTTTGCGCGATTTCATTGGGGTGATGGATCTCGCGATGATCAATGCCGCCGGTGTGGATGTCGAACGGCAAGCCAAGCAACGCCTCTGACATCACCGAGCATTCGAGATGCCAGCCCGGCGCGCCTTTGCCCCATGGACTGTCCCATTCCATCTGCCGCGTTTCACCCTTTGGCGTCTTGCGCCAGATGGCAAAGTCGGCTGCGTTGCGTTTGCCATCTACCTGTTCAATCCGGCCCTCTCCGTCTTCGGTCTTGGCGCGGGCCAGCGCGCCGTAATGGGCGACGGTTGACGTGTCGAAATACAGGCCGCTGTCGAGTTCGTAGCAATGCTTGTCGGCGATGCTGGTGGCATAGGCAATCATTGCAGGCACATAATCCGTTGCAATCGACCAATGGGCAGGCTGACGGATGTTCAGCGCCTTGATATCGGCCCAATAGGCCTCGGTATAATGGCGCGCGATATCCCAGATGGATTGAGCCTTTTCGGCCGCCATCTTCTCCATCTTGTCTTCGCCCGCATCGGCATCGTCGGTCAGATGGCCGACATCGGTGATGTTAATGACGTGCGTGAGCTTATAGCCCTTATAAGACAGCACCCGCCCCAGCGTGTCGGCAAAGACATAAGCGCGCATATTGCCGATATGCGGATAATTATAAACAGTCGGCCCGCAGGTATACACCCGCGCTTCACCGGCATGCACAGGGGTGAAGGTTTCCAATTGCCGGGTGAGGCTGTTGAAGAGTTTAAGCTCGGACATAAATTGGCGATGCTGGAATTGGGGGCGGAGGTCAAGTCACCGCGGGGTGAACATGCCCAAGGCTACGCCGTAAATGCCGTTCGGCCTACATCTTGTCGAGATTACACCCGCGTTCGGCCAATATCGGGCGCAGCGCGCGATAGGCAGCAGGCGTCTTGTTCAGCGGGATCGTGGGGTAAAGATGATGAACGATGTGATATTGCATCCCGGATGACCAGACATTCCCCATCCTGCTTTTGAATGCTCTTGTATCCTTATAACGTCCTTTTCCATCGGCGGGGTGATGCGGCGCCCAGCTGAGGTAGAAAGAAATATAGGTCAGCGCCACATGGCGCGGCAGCCACCACAGCAACGCGGCTTCTATGGCATAACCGCTCAATGCCAATGCCGCGAGGATGCCAAAGAACAGGGTTTTGCTGATAATCGCATCATTCAGCGCGGCTTTCGCCGCCGGGCTGTCCCATTGCTGCAGCATCTCGCCATAACGGTTAAACCCGCCTGTTGCCCTTGGTTGGCGATTGACGACCGTTTTCCAAAGTGCGTGCAATGGGCCCGTTGCGTGGGTTGAATAATCGGGATCCAGAAGCGGATCATTGGCGTGCTTATGATGTTCCATATGCGTGATCCGCGCCGTGCGCAGCGGCAGGGTTAACGGGATTAACGACCAGTGCCCCACAAGCTCGTTAAACCATTCCAGCTTCGATCCCTTTGGCGCGATGATATAATGCTGCGCATCATGGGACGGCAGATAGCTCATCGTGATATTGATCGAGGCGATGATGAAACCGAGCCATAACGGCACAACGCCGGTAAAAACGAGTGGCCATAATGCCAGCCATATGGCGGTATTCGTGATGCCCCAAAACACCATGAGCCAGGGGATTCCCCCGGTAAACTGGTCCGCAATTGCCTTTTCGTGCGCGCGAAGGCTTTGGCTGGTCATATCCATTTGCCCCGATACGTCGCAATCAACCCCAGCACGGTCCCGATGATCAGGCCGAATACCAGCGGCGACAACGCAAAAGGTGCCTGCCATTCGAGCTTGAGCATCACTTGCGCAACCAAGGGCGCAAGGAACGCGATGCCAAAGAAAAACGGACCGAAAAAGAAGAGGGATTTAACGAAGGACATTGTGTTCAATTAATCAGCTTATCTAAGTAGCGTCAACGTTTCAAAACCCGTCCCAGCGGACCGCTTGATCAATCTCCACACGCGGGACAGCAAAATTGTTCACCGCTGCGTCTGCATCACGATAGCCAATCGCCATACCGCAGAAGAAGATATGCGCATCATCTATGTTCAGCAGTTCGCGCATCGTTGTGCCGTACATGGCCCAAATTTCCTGCGCGCAACTGTCGAGGCCTTCTTCGCGCAACAACAGCATAACCGTTTGCAGCCACATGCCCATGTCCGACCATTGCGGCGGGCCCATATATTTGCGGGTATATGTAAATAATTGTACCGGTGCCCCGAAACTGTCCCAGTTTTTCATCATCTGCGCGATGCGGCCAGCGCCGTCTTCACGGGTGAGCCCAAGCGCATCGAACATCGCCTTGCCCACGCCGCGGCGCTGGTCTTCGTATCGGCCATCAAGGCCTTTGGGGTAAATGTCATATTCATGGCCATCACCCATCGGGGCAGTGGCGGCCTTGGCCTTAATCTTGGCGGTCAGGTCAGCCAGCGGCTGTCCGGTGAGGATGACGGCGTTCCACGGCTGCGTATTGCCGCCCGATGGTGACCGCTGCGCCTTGGCCATAACGCGCGCGAGGGTGGCTTGGTCAACGGGCTTATCCAGAAATTGCCGGACAGAGCGCCGTGAGGCAACGGCGTCGGTAACGTTCATGTATAATCCCCACAAAATTTAATCGGCTGATTAACGCATATTGTGCGGGGAGTGAAAGGCAAGCCTATTCCTCGTCAAACAACCCAGCGAGTTGCTCAATCATTGTCCCGCCAAGCTGTTCGACGTCCATGATCGTCACCGCGCGTTTATAATAACGCGTCACGTCATGGCCGATGCCGATAGCGACTAGTTGAACAGGGGAGCGCGTTTCGATCATTTCGATGACCTTGCGCAAATGCTGTTCCAGATAACCGCCATGGTTCACGGATAAGGTGCTGTCATCAACGGGAGCGCCATCCGAAATGACCATTAGGATGCGGCGGTCTTCGGCGCGGGCGATCAGGCGGTTATGCGCCCAGAGCAAGGCCTCGCCATCGATATTTTCCTTCAGCAACCCCTCGCGCATCATCAGGCCAAGATTACGCTTGGCATGACGCCACGGCTCGTCGGCCTTTTTGTAGATGATATGGCGCAGGTCATTCAGGCGGCCGGGCATGGGCTGGCGTCCAGCGGCAAGCCAATCTTCACGTGCCTGCCCACCCTTCCACGCTCGGGTGGTGAAGCCCAATATTTCCGTTTTTACCCCGCAACGCTCCAGGGTGCGCGCCATGATATCGGCGCTGATCGCGGCAATGCTGATCGGGCGTCCGCGCATGGACCCGCTGTTGTCGATTAACAACGTCACAACCGTATCGCGAAATTGGGTCTCGCGTTCGATTTTGTAGGACAGTGAGCTGCCCGGGGAAACAATCACGCGGGCAAGGCGCGCGGCATCAAGCATGCCTTCTTCTTGGTCGAAATCCCAACTGCGGTTTTGCTGAGCCATTAGGCGGCGTTGCAGGCGGTTGGCGAGTTTTGTTACCACCGATTGCAGGTTCGACAATTGCTGGTCGAGATAGGCGCGAAGGCGGTTGAGTTCTTCTTCGTCGGCCAGTTCGAGTGCGGTTATTGTCTCGTCATATTTGGTTGACCAGATTTTGTAATCGCTTTGCGGCAGATGGTCCCAATTGCGGCGCTGCGGCGTGACGGGCTGCATGCCGTCATCGCCCATTTCGCCATCGGCGCCATCTTGGTCGTCCATGTCTTCGCCGTCATAATCGGCTTCGGTCTCTTCGCCTTCGCCCTGCTGCGGCTCGGCGCGGGCTTCGGCTTGGCCAGATTCGCCTTCGCCCTCGTCTTCGCTGTCGCCGTCTTGGTCTTGGCTGTCCTCGGCATCGTCCCCACCTTCGTCGGCGTCTGACGGGTCAATATCGCCTTCGGTGAGGTTTAGATGCTCCAACATCGATTGCGTCAGCGCGGCAAAGGCCCGTTGATCATCCAATGCAAGCGCAAGTGCATCAAGGTCGCTGCCGGCATTTTCCTCAATCCAACCACGCAGCATGTCGACCCCAGCGGCTGCACCGGCGGGGACGGGCAAGCCTGTGAGGCGCTCGCGCACGATCAACGACAACGCTGTGGAGATAGGCACTTCGTCTGCGGCCTGTGCGCGGCTGATGGGGTCAGTGCGCAGTTTTAGCTCAAGCGCATGGCCAAGGTTTGCCGCGATCCCTGCCATGTTGCGCGAGCCCAGCGCCTCGACCCGCGCGTTTTCCGCGGCGTCAAAGGCCGCGCCAGCGATGACTTCGGACGGTCGCAAGGCGGCATGGCGCGCAGCATCATGATGTTTCAGCTTCAGTGCAAAGCTGTCGGCAAATCCCCGTGCTTCGGCCACCTGATCGGGGGGAAGCAAGCGACCCGGCATCGGAACTTTGAAATTTTTGCCAGCCTGGCTTGGCGCATCGGCGGTGAAGGCCAATTCGACTTCCGGCTCATGCGCAAGTGCGCGGGCCGTGCCGGTCAGAACCTGCTTAAACTGCTCAAGGGGGGATTCATGCGACATTAGTCACGCAGTCTTTTGCACGCGGCGGCGGAAATTAGGCAGGTAGTCCCTACCTGCAACCGCTGCGCTATCGCTCTGCACAGATTTATAGCGCGGGTTTTGCGCGAGCGTGCTGTGCGGGATGTCGCCATATTCGACAGCCGTGGTGCAGCCCGCGCGCAGCAGGGACAAATGCAAGAGAGGCGTTTTACGCATCATTACCCTTTGGGATTGGCCGCCCGCCAAGCTTTTACCGCGTTCAAGGCGCCAGATACATGGCCCTTTACGCCAAGGTCGGAATAGGCAAACAGCACTTTACCATCAGGCGCGATCACATAGGTCGTCCGGTTAGTGATGCCGGCCATAGGCAAGCTGACCTTGTAATCTTTGATCATTGGCTTGGTCGCGATGCCAACGGCGAATTTGTTGCGGCATGCTTCAACCGAAAAACGCTTCAGCGTATCGATATTGTCTGCTGACATGCCCACAAGCGATGCGCCATACGCGGCAAAGTCGTCCGCAGCTTCGGAAAATTCATGCGCCTCAACGGTGCAGCCCGACGTGAATGCCTTGGGATAGAAATACAGCACAACGGGGCCCCGCTTCAGCGCCTTATTAAGGTTGAAGGTGTCAGCCTTGCCAGCCAGAACGGCTTGCGTAGTAAAGTCGGTTGCGCGGGTTCCCGCTTTCAGCGCGGCAAATGCCGGCGAGGTGGAGAGCAGAAGCGCAAGTGCCAGTGCGATGCGTTGCATAAAGCGTCCTTTCAACTTGGAACGGCGAGATAGCCGTTAGTTACTTTGTTTTGCCAACAACGCTTTCAGGCAGGTCTTGCCCAAAAACGCGCTGATAATATTCGGCGACCAAAGCGCGTTCTGCATCGTCACATTTGTTCAGGAACGACAAGCGGAACGCAAAGCCTACATTTTTGAAGATCGCGGTGTTTTGTGCCCATGTGATAACTGTACGCGGGCTCATAACGGTCGAAATGTCGCCATTGATGAAACCCTGACGCGTCATCTCGGCGACCTTCACCATATTTGTGACCGTCGCGGCGTCCGTGCCCGATGCCTTGGCCAAAACGATTTCGCTTTCGACCTGCGCAGGCAGATAGTTCAAGCCAACAACGATGTTCCAACGGTCCATCTGGCCTTGGTTAATAGCTTGCGTGCCGTGATACAGACCGCTGGTGTCACCCAGACCAACGGTGTTGGCCGTGGCAAAGAGGCGGAAATAGGGATTAGGCCGAATGACGCGGTTTTGGTCGAGCAGCGTCAGCTTGCCTTCGGTTTCAAGCACGCGCTGGATCACGAACATCACATCGGGGCGGCCAGCATCATATTCGTCGAACACCAATGCGGTTGGCGTCTGCAGCGCCCAAGGCAATAGACCCTCGCGGAACTCGGTCACTTGCTGGCCATCGCGTAAGACAATGGCGTCACGCCCGATGAGGTCGATACGGCTGATATGCGCATCAAGGTTGATGCGGATGCATGGCCATTTCAGGCGCGCGGCAACCTGTTCGATATGCGTCGATTTTCCGGTGCCGTGATAACCCTGAACCATCACACGGCGGTTAAAGGCAAAGCCAGCGAGGATCGCCAATGTGGTGTCGGGGTCAAAGACATAGCTGTCGTCGGTGTCTGGCACCCGTTCGTCAGCTATCGAGAAAGCAGGGCATTCCATATCGACATCAATACCGAACACTTCACGCACGCTGACCATTTTGTCAGGTGCAGCGAGGATCGTCGTATCGCGGCTGTCGGCTTGGATATTTGGAATGTCGGTCATGTCGTCTCTTCTCGGTTCAGTTTTGATGTCCCTGTGCCGTTCGTGGGGAATATGCCGGACGCGAACGGGAAGGGGAGGTTGTTCGTTACGCGAACGCACTCTGCTTTTTTAAATGCGTATAAGCAGCAATCACGTCTTGCAAAGCCTTTTCATGAGACCTGTTGCCGCCATTTTTATCCGGATGATAGGCGCGCACCTTTGCGGAATAGGCGCTGCGCAATGCCCGCCGGTCCGCATCCTCGCCAAGCCCTAGCGTCTTTAACGCGGTACGGTCCTCAGGCGAAAGAAAATGGCCGTCGGCCCGTTCCTGTGGCATGCGCGAACGGAACCGCGTGGAAATGGCATCCAGCGGGTCTTTGAAGTCCGCCCATTTGGGCGGCGAATCAACATTGCCGTTCGCGCGAAAGGCACGCGCTTCGCTTGGCCACGCATAAATGGGGCTTTGCGCCATGGAAATCTCGTCTGCCGTCATGCCAGCAAACCAGTTGTAACCGGCGTTAAACGCGCGGACATGGTCGAGGCAGAGATACTGATAGTCGCCAGGACCATTGGCCGATGCTGCTTGACCGTGCGGATCGGGCGCGCGAAACTCACCCGCTTCGTAGCAGCGCGGATATGCGCATTGCCGAGCCGCCCCGCGAATGCGGCCATGAAATCGGTCAGTGGAACGGTCGGCGGCCATGATTTTCCTTGGCGAAAAACCTGCCGTATGGGAAGAGCGGCGGATGAAAAAAGGTCCTGCCCACATAGAAATGGAAATGTTGCTTGAAGCAGCATTCGCACCAAGCCGTCTTGCCGTTATTAACGATAGCGCAAAACATCACGGCCACAGCGGCGATGATGGGTCTGGCGAATCCCACTTTACGATTGAGATCGAAAGCGCTGCATTTACAGGCATATCTCGCTTGACGCGGCAGCGTATGGTGAACAAGGCGCTGGGCGATATTCCTGGAACGCGGGTTCATGCGTTGGCAATCAAAGCTAGTGCGCCGGGCGAAGTTTAGCTATTCCACGGGCCCAGACAATCGGTCCAAAGCGGAGACGAACCTATGACTAAGCTGACCTATGCTATTTTGCTCGCTGCAATCTGTGCGCCATCCGCTTATGCCGCCGAAAAGCAAGCTGCCGGTCCGAAAGTCTATACCGATATTGTAGCATGCCGATCCATAATCGATGGGGTCGCAAGGCTTCAATGCTTTGACGCCGCAACACAGGCGCTGGAAACCGCAACCCAAAATAAGCAGGTTGTGATGTTGGACCAAGGCGAAGTGCAAAAGACGAAAAAGTCACTGTTTGGGTTCGCTTTACCCAACATTCCGTTCTTCGGGGAAAGCGCGGAGGAACAGGCAAATGAATTTAAAGAAATTGAAGGCGAGTTGGCCAATGTTCAGGCCCTGCCTTATGGAAAATACCAGTTTACTGTCGAGGACGCAGGGACTTGGCAGACAACGCAGGGAACTTCGACATTCCTGAAAAACGGCAAAAAGTTCAAAATCAAACGGGCCGCTTTGGGTAGCTTCATGCTTGTGACGAACAGCACGGGCATCCGCGTCAAACGGGTGAATTGAAACATCAGCGCTTTTTTAGGGCAGAATAATATGATTGAACTTTCCCCGCACCGCCTGTCGCTGTCGACGGGCATCGATATGGATGTGTTTACCGCTGGAAACTCCGCACATCCCGCGATCATATTTCTACATGGTTTTCCCGAATCACACCGCACTTGGCGGCACCAGATGGCGCATTTTGCTGACCGCTTTTACTGCATTGCGCCCGACCAACGCGGCTACCGGGGTACATCAAAGCCCAAAGAGGTAGAGGCGTATACAGCCGACAAATTGACCGCCGATATCTTCGCATTGGCCGATGCGCTTAATGTGCAGCAATTTGTGATCGTTGGCCATGACTGGGGTGGCGCAATTGCATGGAGCGTTGCGTTAAATGGTCAACCCGATGCCCCCAACCCTGCATGGGCAGGCCGCGTACCGCGCGCCGTTATTGCCAACGCGCCGCATCCATATCTTTTTCAACGCCTGTTGATTACCGATATGAATCAGCGGGCATCCAGCCAATATATGATTGATTTTCGCGATACATCAAATGATGCGCTTGTGCAGGATCAGGGGCTGACCGGTTTAATGCTCAAGACCGTTAAATGGGATAAGCCGAGCGCGATGGAGCCTGAGGAACGCACTGCTTTGCTGGCCGATTGGGCGGATCGCGATGCCTGTTTCGGCATGCTCAACTGGTACCGCGCCTCTGCGCTATATGTGCCAACGATGGATGAAGATGCCGAAATCCCGGCCTTTGCCGCTGGTGCGTTTCCGCAGCTGATGATCCCGACCTTAGTTGTCTGGGCTATGGACGACCTCGCTTTGCCGCCAAGTAACATCGATGGCATCGAAGAATTGGTTCCCGACGTGACAATCGCCCCGGTCGAGAATTGCGGACATTTTGTCATTTGGGAACGACCCGATGCGGTGAACGCGGCAATGGAGCAATTCTTACGCTAATCGTGGAGTGTATAGGATACGCGTGCGCTGATGCTAAAATCACATTGCACCATAGGCACTGCGATATTGCCCTTTCCGCCCGCGCGCCCTAAAGCGCGGCCATTGTGATTGAACCAATTATCTTTGCAATCCCCAAGGGACGGATCCTCGACGAGGCTTTGCCGTTGATGCACGCGGCGGGCATACAGCCTGAGCCGGCGTTTTTTGACGAGGCTAGCCGCGCGCTTCTGTTTGCGACCAATGACCCTGCGGTCAGCATCATTCGCGTGCGCGCATTCGACGTGGCGACCTTTGTGGCCCACGGTGCGGCGCATATTGGTATCGTCGGCTCCGACGTTATCGACGAATTTGACTATTCGGAGCTGTATGCGCCCGTTGACCTTGGCATTGGCCGCTGCCGTATATCGGTTGCGATGCCGAAAGGCGCAACGGACGACGTTAATGGCGGGCATATCCGCGTCGCCACCAAATATCCCACTACAACGAGCCGTTATTATCATGCGCGCGGAATTCAGGCCGAATGTGTGAAGTTGAACGGCGCGATGGAACTTGCGCCTTCGCTCGGGCTTTCGGGCCGCATTGTTGACTTGGTGTCTTCGGGCAAGACACTAGCCGAAAACGGGCTCGTCGAAACGGCGATCATTTCCCAAGTGTCCGCACGCCTTATTGTCAATCGTGCGGCATATAAGATGATGAGCGGGACTATTCCGGCCATGGTGCAACGCTTTCGAGAGCTGACGGGATCACGTGCAGCGGCTTAACGCCTCCGATGCTGGCTTTGCCGACGCATTTGACGCGTTGGTAAATGGCCGGCGTGAGGCGGATGCTGACGTATCGAGAGATGTCGTGCAGACTATCCACGATGTGCGGGCGCACGGAGACGCAACGCTGGTGGAAATGACTCAGCGTTTTGACGGGTTCGACCTTAATGATGCCGGTTGGCAGATTGACGCTGCGCAGTGCAAGGCGGCTTATGAAGGGCTGGATGCAGGCTTGCGGGATGCGTTGACGCTCGCAGCGAAACGTATTGAGGCTTATCATCAGGCGCAGCTGCCCGAAAATCGGGACTATCGCGACAGTGACAATGTCCGGCTTGGCGCGCGCTGGTCCGCGGTCGATGCGGCAGGAGTCTATGTGCCCGGCGGCCGTGCGGCCTATCCTTCCTCGGTGTTGATGAACATTATTCCGGCCAAGGTGGCAGGTGTCGCGCGTATTGTCATGGTTACCCCAACCCCGGGCGGGGAAACCAACCAGACCGTGATGGCTGCCGCGCATTTGGCGGGCGTTGATGAAATCTGGCGCGTGGGCGGCGCGCAAGCGATTGCGGCGCTCGCGTATGGAACGGAGCGCATTCGGCCAGTCGATGTCATCACTGGCCCGGGAAATGCGTGGGTCGCGGAGGCCAAGCGTCAGCTTTATGGTGTTGTCGGCATCGACATGGTGGCGGGACCTTCCGAAATTGTCGTGGTTGCCGATGCCCAAAATGACCCCGATTGGATTGCCGTCGATTTGTTAAGTCAGGCCGAGCATGACCCGACGAGCCAGTCGATCCTGTTAACGGACAATGCCGATTTCGCAGACCAAGTTTCAGCCGCAGTTGATGTGCAGCTTACGGCGCTTTCAACGGGCGCGGTTGCGCGGGCCAGTTGGACTGATTTCGGCGCGATTATCGTGGTTGATGATTTGGAAGGCGCAATGCCTCTGGTTAATCGGCTTGCGGCCGAGCATCTTGAACTGGCTGTGGACGATGACCGCGCAGAACGCTTGTTCGACCTTGTCCGCCATGCAGGGTCGGTTTTCTTGGGCCGTATGACGCCCGAGGCGATTGGCGATTATGTTGCCGGACCAAACCATGTATTACCCACCGGTCGGCGCGCACGCTTTGCGTCTGGTTTGTCCGTGCTCGACTTCATGAAGCGGACGAGTTTCATTGCGCTCGACAGAAACGCCATCAATATAATTGGCCCAGCAGCAGCAACGCTGGCTGATGCCGAAGGTTTACCCGCCCATGCGGCGAGTGTCAGGAAAAGATTATGAGTGCGCATAACGCGAGTGCCAAATCCAAATCCCGTTCGGCTGCGCGTCTTGCATCTGTGCAGGCATTGTATCAAATGGATATGGAAGATATTGGCATCGCCCGTCTGTTGAACGAATTCCACTCGCACCGTCTGGGGCAGGAAATCGAAGATGCGCAATATGCAGACGCCGACCCCGATTTCTTCGATGATGTTGTGTCGGGCGTTGATGCCCGTCGCGCGGAAATCGATGTGCTGGTTGATGGCAAACTTGGCGAAAAATGGAAGATGGATCGTCTGGACAAAACGATGCTGCAGCTTCTGCGCTGTGGCACCTATGAATTGATCGCGCGGCCCGATGTGCCAACGGCGACGGTCATCGACGAATATCTGGATGTCGCACATGCGTTTTTCGACAAGAAGGACGCCAAGTTCGTGAATGGCTTGCTGGATGCCGTTGCGAAGGACGTACGCCCCCGCTGAGCGCCTTTTTCCGATAAAGGTTCTGATTGCCCATGCGATACGTTAACGTGGCGCTATGACCACCGAATCCAAGTTCATCAATCTCTTGCGCAGCTTTGCCACTGATCCTGCTGCGCGCGGTTTGTTGGATGATGTGGCGGTGATCGACATGGGTGACGCGTCGTTAATCATCACGCACGATATGATGGCGGAGGGGGTGCATTTCCGCTCAAATGCAAATCCTGCGGATGTCGCTTGGAAGCTGGTTGCGTCCAATCTGTCTGATCTTGCCGCAAAGGGAGCGGCTCCCGTTGGTGTGCTGCTTGGCTTTATGCTTGGTGATGATGCGTGGGACAGGTCCTTTGCCATGGGGCTGGAAAAGGCGCTAGCGCATTATAACGTCGCTTTGCTTGGCGGGGACACTGTCGCCAATCGCGGTGACAAGCGCGCGCTTGGGCTGACTGCCCTTGGCATGGCAACGCATCGCCCCGTGCCATCGCGATCCAGCGCGCAAATAGGCGATATACTATATGTGACAGGGACGCTGGGCGATGCCTTGGCTGGATTTGAGCTCATGGAAGCCGGCTTTGACGAAATTGGGCCGCTTGCCGATGCGTTTAACAGGCCTCAGGCGCGGTTGTCCGATGGTCAGGCGCTGGCGCCATTTGTAACCGCCATGATGGACGTCTCAGACGGCTTGCTGCTGGATAGCGAACGCATGGCTGCCGCTAGCCAAGTTGGCATACAAATCGACCTCGCCTGCGTGCCTTTGTCGCCCTTATATATAAGTTGCCGCACCAACAGCCTCGAAAGCCGGTTGCAGGCCGCAAGCTGGGGTGATGATTACCAATTGTTGTTCACAGCACAGCTAGACGTGACGCTGCCCGTGTACGCAACCGCCATTGGCCGTGTTTTATCCGGCGGCGGTCTCACCTTAAAAGACGGCGCGACTCCGGTAAAATTGCCCCCGATGCTCGGTTATCAACATTAATAAGCCAAACCGGCCCACAAGGCCGTTTTTATGGGTTGCGTCATACTATAAAGCCACCCTATACCGCACCCGCTTGTGTGCCTTTCTGGGTACACTGGAAGAGAGTTTCTAACAAAGAAAAACGGGGAAGGGACAGTTTATGTCTTTGTCAATTATGGCTATATTGTGCGGGCTTGTTGCCGTGCTTTATGGAATTATAACAAGCCGCTCGGTGCTTGCTGCATCAGCCGGTACACCGCGGATGCAGGAAATTGCAGCCGCTATTCAGGAAGGCGCTGGCGCCTATCTGGCCCGCCAATATCGCACTATCGCCATTGTTGGCGTGATCGTTGCTGTTTTGGTCGGTGTGTTCCTCGGGCCGCTGTCTGCGGTCGGTTTCGTCCTTGGCGCTGTGTTGTCTGGTGCGACCGGCTTTATCGGGATGAACATCTCGGTTCGCGCCAACGTCCGCACTGCGCAGGCTGCTAGCGAAAGCCTTCAAAAAGGCCTGACGATGGCGTTTAATGCCGGTGCGATCACCGGTATGCTCGTGGCTGGCCTCGCGTTGCTCGCGATTGCTGGTTTCTTCTATTACCTGACCGAAGTCGCGATGAACCTGCCGAACAGCCGTCCGGTGATCGACGGTTTGCTGGCATTGGCGTTCGGCGCATCGCTAATTTCGATCTTTGCGCGTCTGGGCGGTGGTATCTTTACCAAGGCTGCGGATGTCGGCGCCGACCTCGTCGGTAAGGTCGAAGCAAATATTCCTGAGGATGACCCCCGCAACCCTGCGACGATCGCTGACAATGTCGGCGATAACGTTGGCGATTGTGCTGGTATGGCGGCCGACTTGTTTGAAACCTATGTTGTGACCATTGGCGCAACGATGGTTTTGCTTGCCTTGTTGATGCCAGCTACGATGCCAGCAGCTGTACTGTTGAACCTGATGTCGTTGCCACTGGTTGTTGGCGGTATCTGCATTCTGACCTCGATCTTGGGAACCTTTTTCGTCCGTTTGGGCGGTGGTACCAACATCATGGGTGCGATGTACAAGGGCTTTCTGGTCACCGCAGTCACTTCTATTCCGGCGATTGGTTATGTCACATATCAGACGCTCGGCGGCGATATGAATGCCGTAGTGACCTACAGCACCGGCGGTTTCACTGGCTGGACCTTGTTCTATGCCATGATGGTTGGCTTGGCCGTCACCGGGCTTCTGGTCTGGATCACCGAATATTACACCAGCACCAACTACCGTCCGGTCCGTTCGATTGCCAAGGCATCGGAAACCGGTCACGGCACTAACGTCATTCAGGGACTGGCGATCAGCCTTGAATCAACAGCATTGCCGACTTTGGTTATCTGTGTTGGCATCGTCGTCTCGTTCCAGTTGGCGGGCATTATCGGTATTGCGTTCGCCGCAACCTCGATGTTGGCTTTGGCCGGTATGGTCGTCGCGCTCGACGCTTATGGGCCGGTCACCGATAACGCAGGCGGTATCGCTGAAATGTCGGAAATGGATAAATCAGTCCGTGAAAAGACCGATGCGCTCGACGCAGTGGGTAATACTACCAAGGCCGTGACTAAGGGCTATGCCATCGGTTCAGCGGCTCTGGCGGCACTCGTTCTGTTTGGTGCCTACACCGCTGACTTGGCGTTCTACTCGGAGAAGCTCGGCCTTGCAGAAGGCGGCGTCGATTTCACCCTCATGAACCCTTACGTCATCGTCGGTCTGCTGCTGGGTGCGTTGTTGCCATATCTCTTCGGAGCAATGGGCATGACTGCAGTCGGCAAGGCAGCCGGTGAAGTCGTGAAGGACGTTCGTGACCAATTCGCCAGCAACCCCGGGATCATGGATGGCACGTCTAAGCCCGATTATGCCCGCACCGTTGATTTGGTGACCAAGGCGGCGATCCGCGAAATGATCATTCCTTCGTTGCTGCCGGTACTGGCACCAATCGTCGTGTATTTCGTGATCAGCTGGGTCGCTGGCTCGGCACAGGGCTTCGCGGCTCTTGGCGCGCTTCTGCTTGGTGTGATCGTCGGTGGACTGTTCGTTGCTATCTCGATGACATCGGGAGGCGGCGCATGGGATAATGCCAAGAAATATATCGAAGATGGCCACCATGGCGGCAAAGGTTCGGAGGCCCATAAAGCAGCCGTAACCGGCGATACCGTCGGTGACCCTTACAAGGACACCGCTGGACCTGCTGTCAACCCAATGATCAAGATCACGAACATCGTGGCCTTGCTTCTATTGGCAGCATTGGCCCATGGCGGCATGTAAATCTTAACATTAGTTAAGCTTTAGAAGCCCCGTCGGAAGCGATTCCGGCGGGGTTTTTCGTGCAAATCGGAACCGTTCATCGAAAAACTTGGACACAGCATTTTGTCTTGCTTGCGTCTCCTTTCTTCA